>NZ_KV817381.1:75881-202187 GCF_001814655.1 Rothia sp. HMSC069C01 | reverse complement strand
TAGCATAGACACTCTCAATACTCTCAACCAGACGATAGGCAAAATCTAGTGTGGTTTTTACCCCGGCACAGTCAACAACAATAACCTTCCACCCCTCCGCTTCCAGGTAAGGCAGCATATGGTTCTCCCAGTACCCACCCTCACGGATAAACAAAGGGGCGGTAAAAGGCTTTGAACGTATATGTTGATAAACCATTTCTATTTTCTCCCTTACTCTACTATCAAGATAAACGTGTGATAATGATCCGGACTGTAATAGATACTGCCATTACTCCCCACTATCAACCGGTCATCACCACGAGTCGTCTCAGGCTTCCCGTTAGGCTTCAACTCAACTCTACCGTTTTCACCAATCTTCGGTTGAGGAGCCATGAAATCCATCTCCGTATACGTAATAGGATTCCCCTCAACGTCGGTAGTGGGCAAAATATCGCCTACACCCTCACCATCCATAGGATGGTTTTCAAATTTCCTGCCCTCATTAGCGCCAGGATAGTGCGGAGGAGCTCCATCCTTCATGATCTTCTGCGTAGCCTGCTGGAGGTGTTCAGCAGTTTCTTGAGGAATCTGACCTTGATAGTCCTCGCTCCTTACCACCCGGTGATGCTTCAAACCCTCCTCATCAAGCTGCATTGCAGTCTGCAAATCCGGCGCAAACCGTTCCTCAGCACCCTTCCACAACGCATGCTGAGGACGAGGCCCCGGATCCTCCGGGGGTGCCTCGGTAAATTTTCTGCCCTCAAGTTCGGCTTGTTTTTTATCTACCTCATACTCTTTTATTTTCCTTTTCAGATCAAGGTATTTATTATCTTCTTCAATATATTTATCGTAATCATAGTAGTCAGTACGTGGGCGTCCTTTCTTATCCTTCCCCCTCCACTCTTTACGACGAACACCCTCCAGCTTCTCGTCCAGATGAGTCTGCACATCCCGCATCGAAACCGTCGGCCCCTCAGCGGCACCAGCCCCCTTTGCCGGAGGCAGGTTCTCAACCTTCGGTTCCTCAACAGGCCTCAGCTGCACCTCAGGCTCACGCACACCAGCAGAACCACGAGCCGCCACAGCATCATCAGCCACACCACCAGGCTTAACAGCCTGCATACCAGCAGCACCAGACCCAGCACCCGAAGCAGGCGGAACCTCGCCCACCTGCGGAGCCTCCACAGGCTTCACCGGAACCTGCGAAGCACCACGAGAAGCACCAGAACCCTCCACCGGAGCAACCTGCGGAACATCAACACGCGACACCGCAACCGGCGGAACCTCCGTCGCAGAACGAGCACCACCAGCAACAGGCTTAACCTCGATCTCCACCTTCGGATAGCGCAAACGACGCAACTCATTGACAGTCCTAGCACCCTCAGCGCCATCACGATACAACCCTGTCAAAGGAGCCGCTTCTTGAGATTTGAAGAAACCACCAGCAAAAAAATCCTGAAAGCCAAACTTCTTCGGGCCCTTACTAGCCAAACGAGGAGCATTCACACTCAACTGAGTAGCCTCAAGACGCAGGGTCATGCCACTCATACTCTGAAGCCTTTCCAAGCGCTGCAGGTACAATACGACAGCAGCAGCAGTAATACCACCAAGAAGACCGTCAAGCGTGAGTTGGTCAGGGTTAAGGTCTCCGTACTCCCACTTCTGTAATACAGCTGAAAATAACATGGAAGTAACTATGGTGCCACCCACACCACGAGTAGCCTGGGGAATCATCAACAATAAACCACCGACAAAAACGACTCCCGCGAGAACATCCTTGCCATGATCGTTAAACCATCGTCCTGGATCTTTTTGGAGCTCTTCAAGAGATTTCTTCCAACCATCCACTGACCAAAAACCGTCCCAGTGACGTTTCGTTTCCTCTGCCATAGCACGGTCAAAATCCCGAATAAAATCATCTGATTCAATATATTCGGTATACTTCCGCATAGCTTCAGCAGGGATTGGTTGCAATCCTGTGGGGTCGTGCAAATTCACCGGATCACCCGATGCAAACAGATACGACGCACCCATATACCCCGCCCCGGCCACAGGCTCCATAGGGTCCGGCGACAAAAACCCAGCCGTCACAGGATCATACAAACGCGCACCCATCAACTCACCGCCAACGGTTGCTAACGCACCCTGAGCCGTCAAACCCGCATCAGCAGGCAAACCCGGCAACCCATTACCAGCAGCTGCAGTGGTGTTGCTTCCCCAAGTTACCGGGGATGCGACACCGAAGATATCCGTGCCAAAACCATATGCTCCCGCACCTGTGTCAGTGAGGATACTATCGCGCCCGCCAAGCACAGACCCCGCCGAAACCGCCTCGGTAACACCAACACCCACCAACGAAGCAGCATCAGGTACCGTCGTATCCCAGATCAGCGGCGAGACAACAGCCCCCTGCCCATCCTGCTGACTCCCAACAGCCACCGGCATATTCCGAACCGACGATGCCGCAAAACACACCGCCGAGTTACCCGTCAGAGAATCCTCACCACCAGCAGCCACATGACTGCCCAGCAAAGACTCAGGGGTGTGGTTGATGCGCTCCACCAGCTCTAAAGAGCCCAGAGCATCCCAGCCCCACCTCACAGCAGAACCAGCATGATCAACCGCCCCGGTACGGAAACCCCGCACATCATAGGAATACTGAATCGATCCCGTACACACCAAAGATGACGCATCTAACCCGGCTAGATCCTCCACCACACCCGCAACAGGTGCAACGGAAGAACCACCATCCTCTAGTGCCTCATACAGGCGTACCGTCTGTACCCGCTCCCCCGCATAGGAAAACGCACGCACCCGAACCAGGGAACCTTCCTGATGGGTTTCTTCCCTCATAAGCAATCCGACCGGATCATACACCCACACCACCGACACATCATCCGAGCTCACCGCACGGATCAACCTGCCGGAAGCATCATAGGCGTACTCACACCAGGAACCCTTAACGGTGTCTTCCACCCGAGTAATCTTCCCCGCAGGATTCCGGCGTACCCGCACGCCCTGCACCACACCCGACGATGAACCACTAGGCTCGTCGGCTCCACCGAGAACTTCCTCGGTGTACCCCATAACGGCCCCGGACGTATCACGCACCCACGAAGAGACACACTCCCCAACCTGAACACGTTCCAAATACCCCAGCGCATCATAAGCAAACTCAGCCACCCCAGGCTTATCACCAACACTCGATGAGTCCTCTACCCCGACACCGGCAGGGACCTGCTGCGTAGACCTAACACGCCCACCCGGAGAATACCCATACACGGTAGAACCATACGGAGTAGTACGCTGAACCACATTCCCATCAGCATCATAGGAGTACGCTAGACTCCACGCACCCGTAGATGCAAACACCTCAGCCGCAGAAGCATCCTCGGCAGCGGATACTCGATTACCCGCTGCAAAGAACGCCGTATCAGAAACCTCATCCCCGAGTTTCGGGGCAGAATCCACCCTCACCAAACGTCCCAAAGCATCTGAGACGTAGGTCGTCTGAACATACACATCAGCTTCGGATTCCGCGCCATCCGAGACACCGATAGAAGACCTACCAGCAGCCGTTGTTGCACTCGCGTTAGCAGAACCAACGGTGGTTGTTGCTGTAGCGACCGTAGCAGCTGCAGACCACTGAGCGCCCAGCCGTGCCAGGTTCTCCCCCGCCAGATAGTCCTTCACCGTCAGGCACCGACCGGCTCGATCCCGCACCCACTCACAAGCCAACCGACCCAAGCGTTCACCTGGCTTAGCCACATGCATACTCGCCACCTCGCCGGCGCTATCGTACGCATACGACACCCGCGAACCATCCGGATTCATGACTTCAGTGCACCGGTGCGCGCCATCATACGCATACTTGGTCACCGCCCCGAATGGGTCCGTCACCGACACCACGTTCCCCACCGCGTCATAGGCATACGAGGTTGTCGCAAAACCCTCAGACGTAGCCACACGCCGCGCTAATAAGCGCCCCGCGCCGTCATAATCAAAAAAGCATGTTCCACCTACGCCGGAAACAGCCTTAACCACACGCCCACACGCATCATAGGAGAACGACCGGGTGCCCCAAGCAGCATCCACACACCGCACCACACGCCCGGCAGCATCATAGGCATACCTGCCCACCAGCTTAGTCCCAGCACGACGCTCCAACACACGCCCACACAGGTCATACGCAAAAGACTCCACTACCACGCCAGCACGAGTCTTCGCCACCAAACGCGAATCCGCATCATACCGGTACTCAGTCATCACCCCATCAGCATCTGTCACTGAGGCAACCCGACCACACGCATCATACGAATACTCCGTCACAGCCCCCGAGGCACTCACCTGCCTGAGCACCCGCCCAGCAGCATCACACACCTCACCCGAAACCTGACCAGCAGCATCAGTACACGTCCGCAACGCATGGGCACCGGGAACCCTCACCAGATTCTCGGTCGGATCCTGCACGCGAACAGGCTCTGAAGCACCCTGACGATGCGCGGGCTCCCGATCCCCTTCACCCGCGGAGGCAGCCGTGGTGTTAGTCAAAAACTGGTACGCCCACGACGTGACTGCCCCGGACGGGTCAATACTGCTCATCACCCGGCCCAGCGCATCAAATCCCACCGTCGCGGTGTTCCCAACACCGTCCTGATGCGTGATCTCACCGGCAGCACTATCTCGACTTACCCGTGTGAGCACACCCGTCGGATCGGTATGCTCCACCAAGGTATCAGCAGCGTTATACCGGCTCGCCCACACATTCCCGGCTGGGTCAATCTTTTCTGTAACCCTGCCCATACCATCATGGACAAACTTCGTCACATGCCCTAACGGATCAGTCTCAGCAACCGTGTATCCCAGCTCGTTGATCTCACGCACGGTACGGGCGCCATCAGGTGCCACCTGCGCAACCAGTTCCCCAGCGGCGTTGTACTCAAACCGGCGCACACCCCCAACCGCATCCGTGATACTGGCGACTTTACCCGCAGGAGTATATGTATACACAGTTGCGTTCCCCGCCGGGTCAATCACCCGAACAGGACGCGAGGTAACGTTATACTCAACCCGCATAGTTGCCCCCGATGGAGAGATCACCGCCACCGGTCGATCCTGGGCATCATACTCAACCTTGAGCATGTCGCCCACAGCATTGAGCACCCCGGTCAGATTCCCCCGAGCGTCATAGGAAAGCCGCGTCACGACCCCTGTCGGATCCGTCACCGACGACATCTGTCCCGTCGATGTATAGGTATACCGGCTGGTGGCACCATCAGTCGTCACCGCAACCGGCTGACGCGAAAAACCCTCCTCAGCATACTCATATGAAATAACCTTTACCGGAGCATCTTTACGAATCCACTCATCCTTCGAGCCATATGTCCGCTTGTGAACCGGTCGGTCCAGGTTGTCATACTCGGTAATACTCATCGAACCTGTAGAAGCAAGCTCCTTCACCACAAGCCCACGAGTATTCGCAGACCGCACCGTCCGCGACCCTTCAAGATCGGTCACCTGAATCCGGTTCCCAAACGCGTCATAAATAAACCGAACCGTAGACCCTTCCGCCGACGTAACCGAGACTAAACGCCCTTTACTATCAGACACCCACGTATTCGGATGCAGCGCACGCTCAACAGTATCCGCAGCATCAGAGCCATCAGAGTCAGCCGCTAGAGTGTTCTCATGGGTACCGGTGGTAATCTGCGTAATCCCACCCGGCAAATACGTATAGTCAATCACACGACCATGCTCACTGACCTGCTGGGTAACACGCCCCGGATTATCCGGATCCCCATACACATTAGTCACCTCACGCACGCCGCCAGTGCCCGTGACCGTCTGCACCAAACCATCCTCGGTATGCGTATACACGCGCGAGGCAACCATAACGCCGCAAGCCGCAGCAGTACCACCCTTGACAGCACTCTCAGGCTCATCCACGGGATCAGATGCTGACTGCGAGGCTAGAGCGTAGGTTGTCACCTCTACCAGATGCCCCGTTTCACTATAGGCATACTCCACCCGAGATCCAGCCCCAGTAACAGCCACCGCACGCCCAGAAACATCATCATACGAGAGGCGAATAGCCTTACCGAAAGCACCCACCATAGCCCGCACACGAGAGGAAGAACCACCATTGAAAGCGTCCTCATAGATAGCGGCAACCGCAGAACCAGGCTCCGAACCCCAAGAGCCCAGCCAGGCACCACCCCGCGTATAGTAATGGTACTGCCCGGTATTATTCGACACCGCATAGAACTCACCGTCAGAGACCACTTGGTCAGAATGCTCAGCGGCCAAAGAAATCACAGCAGCAAACCCAGCACGCGCAGCCTGCACACACACGCCATCGTTAGCCTCATCATGAGTAGCACCATTCTCAGAATCAGAAGCCTGAGACGCAGACGAATCCGCTGGGTTCACCGTATACCGATGCAGCCACCACGCCTCCCCAGCAGCCCGAGCAAACCCAGCCCCAGCACGAGCAAAGAAGACCTGCCGCCCATCAACATCAGCCCACACCACACCCGAAGCCGTAAACCCCAAATGCGTATCCACCGTAGAAGACCACCCAGGCCCAAACGCGCCTACCGGAGCCGCATATCCCTCATGCGTAGACGCCGCCCCAGCAGCAGCGATACTGTTATACATCCGCACCAACGAAACAGATCCGACAGAAAGATCCCGCTCTTCCTCAATGAAGTTACCCGTCGCCACATTCACGGGATCGTTTGCATAACCACTCGAAATTTGTGTGCCGAAAACCTGAACGTCAGCGACCTCTAACCATTTACGCCCAGGATTTACACCGGCTTGCTGAATTGAAGACGCTAACGCAGCATCTGAAACCGTGAATTTCACTCCGGCACCAGCATTACGAAACGCCTGAGCTACCGCATTAATCCAGGCAGCATCATTATCATTATCCAAAATCCAATTTTGCGTTGAGAGCAACAACGTATCGATAATCAGCACACCCCACTGACATGTTTTCAAGTACGTATCATAGGCGTTGCTAACTGCGGTGAACGCAGCATTCATCTCAATATTGAGCGTGTTCAGGACAAAGTTCGTGTATTTTTCCAAAGCGTCAGGATCTGCAGAAGAAGTACCACCAGAAGAAGCTAAACCTTCAGCATATTTCTCGCTGTTCGAACTTTTTGGTTCAGCAATACTCGCAGGCGGCGCAGGTTCATGAGGCACCTCTCCCAAACGCCCCAAAGTAGGTTTAGTATTAGCGTTAGGGCTAACCCCTGGGTTAACTTCGATCTCAGGTCCCGGCTGAGCCTGGTAGGCAGGACGAAAAGGATCACGTTTTTCATGCGCACCAAAAGCTGCAGCCTTATCTCCATTCACTGAGCGTGCAGTGTCACGAGACAGTTCAGCCTGACGCGCCCGACGGCGGTTATCCTGCTCAGCTTCAGCCGCCCGAGCGATCTTCCTCACAGCCTCAGCCGCACGATGACATGCATCTGCCAGCCTGTGGGCATCATCCATACACTGACCATAATTGAGCACAAATAATGTGGCGTACCGACCACGGAACTCTTGGGCAGCATGCATACCCTCGGAGCGAATCTTGCCATGGAAGTCTCCCAGCTTACGGGCCGCATCATCAAAAGCACGAGCAAGCGCAGCCGCATCTTCCTGACTATAAACAACATCGTTGTGGTTTACATGAAGCTTGTCAGTATCTCGCATAGCTAAGTCGTCTTTCTCGGGAAGGCTTAATAGTGAAAGTACCTTTTCATCTTACAAGGATTCTTGAAAATAATCTGTACTTTCGGTAGAGGGTTATAAAAATGTTCAAAAATTTTTTTTACTACGATTTCATGTTCTTGAAGTCCTCCTTCTTTGGAGTTCAAAACCCTATATGCCATATGTGCATGCACATAGAAGAGCGGCCCTTCGGTCATGGTGACCGGAGAGCCGCTCGATGGGTGAAGCTATGTTTTAGGGTCAGCACAGAAGCCTACCCATAGATGCGTTTATTTCGTGCTTGCCTCGCGGGCTGCCTCTTCGACTGCCACCCATGAGAGCATCGCACATTTGACGCGGGCCATAAACTTTGAAACCCCGGAAAATGCCGCCATATCGCCGTATTCTTCCTCATCCAGGGTAATCTGACCGCGCGAGCGCAGCATCTCACGAAACGCATCCACATGGTTCTGCAGCTCCCCCAGGGTCATACCCGGTGCCATCTCGGAGAGCACCGATGCCGCCGCCATCGAAATGGAACAGCCGTCGCCTTCCCACGAGACCGATTCAACGACCTTTTCGCCGTTTTTCTGCTCATCAGAAAGCACGAGGCGCAGGTTGATTTCGTCTCCGCAGGTGGGGTTGTACTGGTGGTTGTCGGCGCTGGCGTGCCCGGCGGGTACCTCCACCAGGTGTTCGCCGGTGCGCTGCTTTGAGTGTTCCAGAATAATGTCTTGGTAGAGCGATTCTAGGGACATGAATTATCCAATCCTGTGTATATGAGTAACGGCTTCTTTACAGCCCGAAGTAGGGGCGTACCTCGGCGAGCGCGGCAAGGAATGCATCTATGTCTTCGGTGGTGTTGTAGAGGTATGCGGAGGCGCGGGTCGAGGCCGTCAGTCCGGCGCCGCGGTGCAGCGGCTGGGCGCAGTGGTGACCTACGCGCACGGCGATACCTTTCGTATCGAGCAGCTGCCCGGCGTCGTGCGGGTGTACCCCATCGATGCCGAGGGAGACGAGCCCGGCGCGTTTGTTCGGGTCGGTGGGTCCTAGCAGGCGCACGCCCTCAATGTTCTGCACCCCGGCAACGAGCCGCGCGCCGAGTTCTTGTTCCCAAGCGTGTACGTTATCCATGCCGAGGTGCTGCAGGTAGCGTACTGCCTCGGCAAAGGCGACGGCTTGGGAGACGCGCTGGGTTCCCGCCTCAAATTTGATGGGGGCGGGCATATAGTCGGCGTCTTGGAGTTCGACGCGGGTAATCATAGAGCCGCCGGTGAGGAATGGGGGCAGCGCGTCAAGAAGCTCGGCGCGGCCGTAGAGCGCACCGATGCCGGTGGGGGCGAGCATTTTGTGCCCCGAGAATGCGGCGAAATCGACACCGAGCGCGGGGAAGTCTACCGGCATGTGAGGTACGGATTGGCAGGCGTCCAGGACGGTGAGGGCACCGACTTTTTGGGCGAGTGAGACGAAGCGCGGCACATCCGCGATAGCGCCGGTGACGTTGGAGACGTGGGTGAAGGCGAGGATGCGGGTTTTCTCGGTAACGAGTTGGGCGGCGGCTTCGTAGTCGATCTGTCCGTCGTCGGTGGAGGGGATGTGTTTGAGGGTTGCACCGGTGCGTTGGGCGAGGATCTGCCAGGGTATGAGGTTGGCGTGGTGTTCGATTTCGGTGGTGAGAATTTCGTCGCCGGGTTTCAGGGCAAAACGTTGGGCTTTTTCGCCGCCGAGTCCTTGGGAGGCGTTGCCTATTGAGTAGGCGACAAGGTTGAGCGCTTCGGTGGCGTTGGAGGTCCAGACGATGTTTTCGTCGCGGGCTCCTACGAAGGCGGCAACGGTGGTGCGGGCCTGTTCGAAGAGTTCGGTGGCTTCAACGGCAAGGGTGTGCGCGCCGCGGTGTACCGCAGAGTTGGCGTGCAGGTAGAAGTTTCGTTCGGCATTGAGAACTTGGAGTGGTTTTTGGCTGGTGGCGCCGGAATCGAGGTAGACGAGCGGGTTGCCGTTGACGATGGTGTTGAGAATAGGGAAGTCTGCGCGCAACGCTCGCACGGTGTCATCGTTGAGCGGCGTGTTGGCGGGGACTGAGTATTCTGCCACGGTTGTTCCTTTTCTCTTGACCGGTTTCAGGCGCGCCGCATGGCGTTGAGACCCCTGCTGTGTGGCACGTTAGGTCGGGGCTGTGCGCCCGAGCTTAGTGTCTGTGGAGCTATAACGTCATGCTTTTCTAGCTTATTCCTTGGCGCGAGCAAAACCTAGTTAGGTGTGTGCAATAGCCTAGGAAATCTGCCTAACCATAGCTACGGGCGTAACGGGACGTCATGTTTGCTGCTGGGCTTATCCGACAGATGTAATGTAGAGGCACCGAATTGTGCGGTTTTTCGAGCGTCCGTGCCCTGCACATATTTAGGATGCGCTGTGAAAGCGCTGCTGCGCCGCCGTCAACCCGTCGGTGATAAGCATGGCGACCGCATCGACGGAGTTGTCGATCAGGAACGGCAGGTCTTTGGCTTCGGCTGCCGTGAAGGGTTTGAGCACATAGTCGGCGGTGTTCATGCGCCCGGGTGGGCGACCGATGCCAGCGCGCACACGGTAATAGTCTTTGGTGCCCAGCGCCTTGGTAATATCGCGCAGGCCGTTGTGGCCGCCTTCTCCCCCACCAATTTTGAGTTTGATGGTGTCGAAGGGAATATCAAGCTCGTCGTGCACCACGATTATGTGATCGGGGTCGATGCCATAGAATTTTGCGACCGCAGATACGGGCCCGCCCGAGGTGTTCATGTACCCGAGGGATTTCATGAGTACAACCTTGGGACCGCCTATACCTAGGCGACCTTCGACGACTACAGCGGATGCTTTGGAATGCTTCTTGAAGGTACTGCCCATTTCACGGGCGATTTTATCGAGCACCATCTGCCCGATGTTATGGCGGGTTTTCGCGTATTGCGGTCCGGGGTTGCCCAGGCCGACGATGAGCCACGCATCAGACATGTTCTCGTGTACCTTCCTGCGGGTTATAGGGTGAGAAATAAAAAATGCTCAGTAGAGATTACTCGGTAAACCGGATAAAACTATGGGCGGATTAGGCGGTTACTGATCGGCTATCTCGCACCTGAGCCAAACGGTAAAGATGGGTGTACGCCGTAAGTTGGCGGGGAATATGGAAGCGGCTCGCACCCGCCAGAAGCAGATACGAGCCGTACCGTTGCCTAAAAACCTCTAAAGCAGGTTCCGGCGTAAACGTTGATGCGCCGCGCGCTCCTTCGTCTACCTAACCTTAGTCGACGAACAGCAGGTCGATGTGCTGCAGTTCGGGGCGGATCGGGTGACGCTGAATATCCTGCACGCGAGTCTTGAACTGCTCACCATCAACCTCGATCACCAGAACGACGTCCTTGTTGCGAACAGCCATGGTGGTCGCGTGGCCGGGGAGGATCACGTGCTTAGGCTCTTTGCCATTGCCGTAGATAACGGCGGGGATATCGCCAACAGCGCGGATGCGGCGTGCATAGCCCTTACCGAAATCGGTGCGGGGCTCGGCAGCAATTTTAATTTCAGACATGGTAATCTCCATTCTTTGATGATGGGTGATGCGCCAAGAGAATAATGGCGCAAATCATGGGATTCCATGCGCCACCTCGTCGATAACGGCAGAACCTGCCCTCGCCTTGGCTAACACTATATTTTTACAGATTTTCCAGATACGAGCAAGGATAGTTTTTCCTAGTTCCAGGCTCGCACCCCATCAAGCGCTTCAGAAGGTTCCAGATACTTGGCGAGCGTATCGCGGTGATCGCAAGGTCGTCTGAAAAATTAAAATGTATTAACAAACCGCCCTCACCCCCACACATCATCAAGATGTGACTTGACTGCTTTTTCCGTTTCACAAAATTACATATTTGGAATTTCGAGAACACTCTCATTTTTAGAGCTTGAACTGAAAGAGAAAAAATACTACCCTGTTTTCAAATGACGTTGAATAAACGACTAAAACCCAATAAAAACAACTAAAACCCAATAAAGACAACTTTAAGGAGACAGCATCATGGCAAAAGATTTGAATATTTTCGATAAAGAGTACGGTCTTTTGATTAACGGCGCGTGGACGAGCCCCGGCACGCTTTTGGATTCCTACAATCCCGCCAACGGCGAAACACTGGCAAAATTTACCGACGCGTCCGACGCCGATGTCGATGCCGCCGTCGCCGCCGCACAGGAAGCGTTCAAAACATGGCGCAAGACCACCACAACCGAACGCGCCGCCATACTCAACAAAATCGCCGATGTGATTGACGAAAACTTGGAATTGTTCGCCTTGCAGGAAACGCTGGACAACGGCAAACCCATCCGCGAAACCCGCGCCGCCGACATCCCACTGGCTTCCGACCATTTCCGTTATTTCGCCAGCGTCATCCGCGGCGAAGAAGGCACCGCAACCCAGCTTGACTCCGAAGACCTGTCCATCGTATTGCGCGAACCTATCGGCGTAGTCGGTCAGATTATTCCGTGGAACTTCCCCTTCCTGATGGCGGCTTGGAAAATCGCACCCGCGCTCGCCGCAGGCTGTACCATCGTCATCCACCCGTCTTCCAGCACTTCGCTGAGCCTGTTGTCGCTCGCTCAAAAAATTAACCACCTGCTGCCTAAAGGCGTGCTGAACATCATTACCGGACGCGGTTCGAAATCCGGCGAATACATGCTGCACCACAAAGGCTTCAACAAACTCGCCTTCACCGGCTCGACCGAAATCGGCCGCCGCATCGGCATCGCTGCCGCCGAAATGCTCATTCCCTCCACCTTGGAGCTGGGCGGCAAATCCGCCAACATCTTCTTTGACGACATGCCGTTCGACAAAGCCCTCGAAGGCGCGCAAAAAGGCATTTTGTTCAACCAAGGCCAAGTGTGCAGCGCCGGCTCGCGCATCTTCGTACAAGAAGGCATTTACGACAAATTCGTCAACGCCTTGGCGGAAGAGTTCAAGAAAATCAAAGTCGGACTGCCTTGGGAAGACGATACCCAAATGGGTTCGCAAGTCAACGCCGGCCAGCTTGAAACCATTTTGAAATATGTCAAAATCGGTGAGCAGGAAGGCTGCCGCATCATCACCGGCGGCAAAAAACTCGAAGGCGAATTGGGCAAAGGCGAATTTGTCGAGCCGACCTTGATCGAGGCTGACAACAACAACGCCCGCGTTGCCCAAGAAGAAATCTTCGGTCCGGTTGCCACCGTGATTAAATTCAAAACCGAAGAAGAAGTCGTCAAAATGGCCAACGACAGCGAATACGGCTTGGGCGGCGCAGTTTGGAGCAAAGACATCAACCGCTGCCTGCGCGTCTCCAACGCACTGGAAACCGGTCGTGTCTGGGTGAACTGCTACAACCGTCTGCCCGCAGGCGCACCGTTCGGCGGCTACAAAACTTCAGGCATCGGCCGCGAAACCCACAAAATGATGCTCGCCGCCTACACGCAGGTGAAAAACATCTACATTTCCACCCGCGAAGAGCGCGAAGGGTTATATTAATTGCCTGCTGAACGCTGATTGATATAGAGAGAAGAGGTCGTCTGAAAATCCGGATTCGGGTTGAACTGCCCCCATCTTGGACACTCATAAAAACCTCTTCAGGCGCTCCGCATAAGCTGGGTTCTGTATGCAACAGAACCCAGCTTTTTCAATTTCAAACTGCAGCGCTCCCGCAGTCCCCCTGCGCTACATGCTTTGAACCATGAAATGGTCGGAAAGTAAGTTCCTATACCCTGGCGTACGATATAGTACGCCTTGGTCGGAGTGCAGCATCGTTCCTTTGTTGGCAGGCTTTGTGCAGCATTGTCTCCACCATGTCACTGTTGGCCCTGCGGCTCACGACGTAGGCGACGATTTCGCGGTTGAACAGGTCCACTACCGGTGAGAGATACAGTTTGCCGTCGCTTTGGCCAACACTACATTCTTACAGATTTTCCAGATTTGAGGCGGGTGCGCAAGGAATCCCAAGGATTTCTTTTTTGCTCCTCTGCGCTTGCCGCGCGCCGCTTTACCGGCAGCGCCGCCGAGGCGAGCATCAAAAGCACACAAACCCAGAAGATGACCTGCAGCTGATTCTTATAGGGTGCATCATAGGTCAAATTCACCTCATATGTTCCTGCGGGCAGAACCGTCTTGATGTATCGCCCTGGACCGGCAGACAGCGCCATCGCGTGGCATTTCTGGGTGTTTTCAGCGTCGCAGAGTTTGCCCGTCCAGCCAGTGTAATACGATTCATTCAGAGCAACTTCGGTTTGATGCTCAACCTCAACCCGGTACGACATCTTGCCGAACCTGCTGTACGAGAGTGGGGTGTACTCTAACCCTGCGCAGCGGCCTTCCTTGAGACATGCATCGGAAAGATCCGCGAAGGACCCGCCCGAAAGCGGCACCACGGCACCGGCAGCGGCATAGAACCGAATAAAGTCATTGCCCTTTTCGCCTTTGAACGCCTTATGCTGTTCGCGCAGTGCCGAGCTTCCTTGAACATTGGCGTATCCGCTCAGGGAATCGGTGCAGGTGAAGGCACCTCCCAGGGCAATATTATCGTGGTCCCAATCTTTGACGGGCTGATCGGAAACGCGACGTTCAGGGCGACGCGTGTAGTTCTGTTCGCACGCCTGTTTTTGGTGCATAAGCTGCGAAATCTCAGCCCCGTAGTGCCCGACCTCAAGCCGTTCACGTGCCGAAGCCCACGTGCTTGTGACCGAGTAGGCGAAATTCAGCCCGGAGGCTACCGACAGGCAAAGCAGCAGGATGCCCAAGGTTCGGGCTGAACTCTGCCGTGCAAAGCGCCATAAACCGTGTGTATAGTTCGTTACAGCAACCGCCGTTAGAGCAAAAAGTACCACCGGCACGAGCATCAGCACGAGGCGAGGAAGGCTTAGATTCCACGATAGCGACAGACCGAAAATCACGATGGCGGCAGCAACGATCGAGCATCCCACCAGGATGCGACGGCGCGACACGTTACCCTCAAAAAGCCGTTTAAGCCCCAGGCTGCCCAGAATAATCATGGTGAGCGGAACGAAGTTTTTGAAATCGTTAATCCAGAAACGGCTCAGGCTCATACCCGGAATATTCCATAGAAGCTTAGGGGCGAAGGTCGCCAGCCCCAACAGCAGAATTGACAGCCCACCCAGCAGATAGAGCGGCAGATTACGCCGTGAACGCCACTGCACGAAGGTGAGGGCGAGCAGAAGCGGAATCACGATAAAGAAGGGGCGCATCGCAATATCCGAGCTCATGGCCGGGTTATCGTACGGGTAAATGAGTGAGGCCAGGTTTGGGAAAGTCAAGTGAATGCGCTGCGGACTCCAGTCGCGCTGCCCGGTTCCTGATAATAGCGCCGGAACATATTTGACGACGCTCAACGGTACCGCAATGAGGATGCTGACGATGACACGCCATATCCAGGCGCGGTTTCGAGAGACGATCATCCACCCGAAACCCCACCCGCCAATGCACACTGCGGCGGCGATAAGCTGCCCCGGGTATATGCCGACGAAACTCTGCCACAGGATTAAGACCGCAAGCGGAATTCCGTAGCGTTTATGCCACGCCCATAACGGGGAGATGACGAGCAGGACCCAGGGCCAGTAGGCGGCGGCACGGTGAAAATCCAGGAATTGGGCGTTTGCAAAGATTGCCGGGGCGAAGAATTGCCCTACGAGGGCGATCAGCGAAACAAGGTGGTGCCCGGTCAGCTGACGGACCAACAGGTACATGCCCACCGCGCCAAGACCCGCGAGCACCGCCGACGTGATAGACGATACCGTAGGACTCCACGGAGAAATACCGTTTGCGATGCCCTGCGGCAGCACATACGATCCGCCCTGAATATTGCTCCCGGCGGGGCGGCCCATCCAGGTGTAGGCAACCCATTCGGGCGGGTTGAAAATCCCGCCGTTATTCCACCAATAGTAAGAATCTGAGAGGTAGTGGGCATTCGCATCGCCGTTAACCACCGTCAGACGCATGAAGTATGACCAGTAGGTAATGACCTCAAGTGCGATTACAAGGAGTGCAACCTGTATACCTTGGCGCGCGAGAAGGTCACGGATTTTAGTCTTCACGTTTCCCGCCTAGCTGGTGCAGATACTCGGCGAGCGCATCGCGGTGATCGCGAGGGGTGAATCCGGCAGCAATAAGTTTTGAAAGATCCAGGGCAGAGTTGGCGGGGCGCGGGGCGAAGACCTGGGCGTTGGCGAAGTATTCCGCAGTGGTGGTGTTGCTTACTCGGGCGGCATCGTGACCGGTGCCGGTGTATACGGCGCGGGCCAGGTCTGCCCAGGTGATAACCTCGCCACTATTTGACACATGGTAGGTGCCGTAGGGTGCGCCGGTAAACAGCAGATGCAGTGCCGCCCCCGCCAAGTCTTGGGTGAAGGTGGGGCGCCCCCACTGATCCGCCACAACGGCAGGATTCACGCCGCGTTCGGCCAGCGATGCCATAGTTGCCACAAAATTTTTGCCCTCGCCAACCACCCAGCTGGTGCGCAGCAGGTAGTGTTTGCGCCACGCGGTTGCGGCGCTCTCCCCCGCTGCCTTAGAGGCGCCATATACGCTCAGCGGGGAGATGGGATGCTCCACCGAGTATTCCTGCCCTACTGGCAGAGTTCCGTCGAAGACGTAGTCAGTGGAAACGTGCACGAGAGGAAGATTCGCTTCTTCGCAGACGCTCGCTAGGGCGGCGACTCCGTGAGCGTTGGCGGCCCAGGCTTCGCGGCGCCCCTCGGGGGTTTCGGCGTTATCCACTGCGGTGTAGGCGGCAGCATTGATGACCGCGCGGTATGACCGCCAGCGGAAGGCGTTTCGCCATTTTTCGGGGGTACCGAGATCGAGCTGATCACGATCCACCGCCTCAAAGGGGATATTCTGCGCGGTCAGCTGGCGCACGAGTTCACGCCCGAGCTGCCCGCTTGCACCCACAATCAGAAGAGGGTCGGGGGTAAGCGGGGTGATCTCATGTAAGCGCGGGTGTTTGCGGTCCTTCTCGGAAAGCTCAGCCTGCGCCAGGTCGATAGGCCAGTCGATGGCGACGCTTTCGTCCGCGAGGTTTAGGAAGCTGTAGGCGGTGAGAGCATCCGCCGACCAGTGGTCGTTCACCAGGTAGGTGTAGGCGGTGTTTTCCTGCAGGGTTTGGAAGGCGTTGCCAACCCCGCGCGGAACGAAGATAGCGGTGTCGGGGCCGAGTTCGACGGTCACGACCCGTCCGAAGCTCTCCCCCGCACGCAAGTCTACCCAGGCGCCGAAAATTCGACCGCTCGCCACCGAAACGTATTTGTCCCAGGGTTCGGCGTGAATACCGCGTGTGGTTCCTACCGAGGTGTTAAAAGAAATATTATTCTGCACCGGGTCAAAATCGGGCAGACCTGCGGCACGCATTTTCTCACGCTGCCAGTTTTCCTTAAACCAGCCGCGATTATCGCCGTGCACGGGCAGATCGATGACGAGCAGCCCCGGTATATCGGTTGCCCTTACGTTCAGTTCTTTCGTCATTTACTGCCCCGCCTTCGCGTATTTAGCCTCAACTTCTGCCTTGAGCGGTTCCCACCAAGAACGGTTATCGGTATACCACGCGATGGTATCGGCAAGACCCGCCTCAAAGTCGGTGAACTGCGGTTCCCACCCGAGTTCTTCGCGCAGACGGGTGCCGTCAATGGCATACCGCATATCGTGCCCGGGCCGGTCTATCACATGTTCAAAGTCGTTCTCGTCTTTACCCATGAGGCGAAGAATAGTGCGCAGCACGGTAATATTATTCTCCTCACCGTCTGCACCGATAAGGTAGGTCTCGCCAATTTTGCCGGATTCAAGGATGCGCAGCACCGCCGAAGAATGATCGGATGCGTGAATCCAGTCGCGCACGTTCAGGCCCTCGCCGTAGAGCTTAGGGGTCAGCCCCGAGAGGATATTCGTAATCTGCCGGGGAATAAATTTTTCGATGTGCTGATACGGCCCGTAGTTATTCGAGCAGTTCGAGATGGTCGCCTCAATCCCGAAAGAACGCACCCAGGCGCGCACCAGCAGATCCGACCCCGCCTTGGTGGAAGAGTACGGGGATGACGGGTTATAGGGCGTAGTTTCGGTGAACTTTGCGGGGTCATCCAGTGCCAAATCGCCGAAGACTTCATCGGTCGAGATGTGGTGATAGCGAGTTCCGTGCCTGCGTACCGCCTCCAGCAAAGTAAACGTGCCGACTAGGTTGGTGTGAATAAAAGGTTCTGGGTTCGCCAGGGAGTTATCGTTATGGGATTCTGCGGCGTAATGGATGACTGCATCCGCCTGCGCTACGAGCTCGTCTGTGAGTTCACGGTCTGCAATATCGCCAACCATAAGATTAAATCTGGTGACATCAAGACCATCAAGCGAGGCTTTATTGGCGGCATAGGTCATTTTATCGAGCACTGTAACAGTGTGTTCAGTATTATCCAATAGATAATGAACAAAGTTAGAGCCAATGAATCCGGCACCGCCGGTAACGAGTAAGTGAGACATACTTTAGATTTTAGCGGTCAAAACCGAGTAATTTATACACAGGTTACGAGATAAACATGACACAATAGATATTATGAAGGGAATTATTCTTGCCGGTGGTACCGGCAGTCGTTTACACCCCATCACTCAGGGTATTAGTAAACAACTCACTCCGGTTTACGATAAACCAATGATTTATTACCCGCTTTCCACTCTTATGCTGGCGGGAATTCGTGACATTCTTATTATCACGACCCCCGAAGATCAAGAACAATTTAGACGTCTTTTAGGGGATGGAACTCGTTTTGGTGTACATTTCGACTATAAAGTGCAACCTTCACCTGATGGTTTAGCTCAAGCATTTATTTTAGGTGCAGATTTCATAGGCGATAATCCCGTTGCACTCGTTCTAGGTGATAATATTTTCTATGGTCCCGGTTTAGGAACCCAGCTTGGAAAATATGAGCAAAAAGACGGTGCAACCGTTTTTGCTTACCAAGTTGCAGACCCGCGCGCCTACGGGGTGGTGGAGTTCGACGAGAATTTTCACGCCGTCTCCATTGAAGAAAAACCGCAGGTACCTAAAAGCGATTATGCTATTCCGGGACTATATTTCTATGACAAACATGTTGTGGAATATGCGCAAAACATTAAACCTTCTCAGCGTGGTGAACTAGAAATTACCGACCTCAATCGTGTATATCTAAAACAGGGTAAACTAAAGGTTGAGGTACTGCCACGAGGTACAGCATGGCTTGATACCGGCACCTTCGATTCACTCGCAGATGCCAGCAACTTTATTCGCACCGTCCAAAAACGTCAGGGACTTTCTATCGGATGCCCTGAAGAAATTGCATGGCGCGCAGGTTGGTTAAGCAATGATGATCTTCACAGTATCGCCACCAAATTCGCCAAAAGCGGTTATGGGGACTATCTGATGCACCTGCTCAAATAGTCACAAAAAAATTACTGCCCCGCACGGGGTTCACCACTCAAACTCAACACTCTGGAGCAATTTCAGAAATGACAATTTTAGATTTTGTGCGCACCACAAGAGCCAATCTCTTGTTGCTCATTGCTGGTATCGTGATCGGTGCCATCGCAGGGCTCGGCTATTCCCTGCTGCAGCCTAAAGTTTATGCCGCCAGCGCCTCCGGGTACGTGACCGTCGGTCAGAGTGGCACTATTGACGTACTATCCGGCTCAAACGCCGCAAAAGAACGTGCCCGCTCATACTCGGCAATCGTCTCATCAGAAGCCGTCGCCAAGATCATTCAGGAGCAGAACTCTGACCTGAGCATCGGGACGATTCGCGGCAGCCTGAGCGCAACTACCGAAGAAAACAGCTCACTCATTAAGGTGCGGGCGACCGCTTCCAGCCCAGAACAGGCGCGGGTTTTGGCGAATTCGGCGCTTCACGCCACCGCTCAGTACATCGAAAATATTGAGAAGAACGGTTCGGGGAACAACAGTACCGCTACCCCCACGCCTGCTGGGGAGGAAAACCAAGAAAGCGCTCAGAACAAGGTTTCTTCAACCAACCCGTCCGATACCACCAATACCCTGATCCGTGTGATCCCGCTGGATAACGCCAGCGTGAACCCGCCTCTCGTATCGCCCAACTACATGCAGAACGGCCTCATCGGTGCCGGTGCCGGGCTAGTGCTCGTGTACCTGGCGATCTTCCTGCGCCGTTCCGTGGACCAGCGCATCCGCACCCGTGACGACGCTATTAAAGCGACAAACAGCAATATTCTGGGTGTGCTGCCCGTTAGCGACGATCTGGCGGAAGAAAACATCGTGCATGCCAGCAACGATGACCATATTGCCCACGAATCTATCCGTCAGCTGCGCACGAACCTGCGCTTTGTGAATATTGATAACCCGCCGAGCTCCTTCATTGTGACCTCCGCAGTTCCTGGCGAGGGCAAGTCTACGGTCTCGCTGGCGGTGGCGCGCTCTATGGCAAGCTCGGGGCAGCCGGTCATCCTGATCGACGCCGACCTGCGCCGTCCCACCGTCGCGAAGAAACTACACATTAACGCCAAAATTGGTTTGACGCAGGTTCTTGCCGGTCAGGTCGATATTGCTGAGGCCGTGCACCAGGTAGAGGATTCCAAGCTCTTTGTGCTTCCCGCTGGGCGTATTCCCCCGAACCCTTCCGAATTGTTGGGTTCCGACAAGATGCGCCAGCTTATTGAAGAGCTCTCCAAGGAATTCCTGGTGATCGTGGACGCTCCCCCGCTGCTGCCGGTGACCGACGCATCGCTTCTCTCCCACGCCGTGGACGGTGTGATTATGGTCGGTACCGTGGGCAAGAGCCACCGCGAGCAGATGACCGAGGCGGTTGCCGTGCTGGAGCGTGTGAATTCACACCTCTTCGGTGTGGTACTCAATAAGGCTCCGCGTAAGGGCCTGGGCAATTCCTACTATGGATTTGGTTACGCCAATAGTTATGTAGGTTATGCCAGCTACTACGGTTATTCCAAGGATGGTAAAAAGAAAGTTTCTTCCGGTGCGCACGGAGCTTAAGAAAATTTCTGAATCAGATTCTTGAGTATAAAGGGCGGGAAAATAGGTGGACTATTTTTCCCGCCCTTATATTCAAAGATATTCGTTGTGTGAAAGGATATCGTGCACACTACACCACAGCACAAACCTGGTACGCCGCTCAAGGCGCGTATTATGCTGGCGCACGCCTACTTTCAAAGGCTCGCGAATCTTCACGGAATAGATATTTTACATATCAAAGGATATGCGTTTAATTCCGAAATTTTTAAACCCGATAGACATAGCACCGATGCAGATCTTTTAGTACGGCCTTCTCACGTAAATACTTTTGTTCACATACTTTTAGCTGACGGCTGGAGTATTCAGGCGCATTTTGACACCGGATCCGTTTTTGAACATGCAATGACGCTTTATCACGAATCTTGGGGTCTCACCGATATTCACCGTTTCTTTCCGGGGCTCGGAAAAGATCCCGAACGTGTTTTTCAGCAGCTCTGGGCGGCACATATGCAGCGTGAGATAGCGCACCGTTCCTGTGCCGTACCCTCGGTGCTCGATTCCCGGCTGATTGTAGTGCTGCACCGCGCTAGGGCTAGTTCCACTTATGACCCGGATCTTGAGTATCTGCGCGATATTCTCGACTCCTACGACTGGGCTAAACTGCGCGAACGCGCCGCCGAGTTGGATTCTTCTCTCGCCTACGCCGCCGCAATGGGTGGCTTAGAGGCGTACCGTCACGAACGCGACTACCTGCTATGGAAGTCGGTTTCCACGCGGGTGCCGAGCTATATTCAATGGGTGGGCAGGCTGCGGTCGGCACGCGGATTCGCTGAGAAAATGCGCACGCTCAAGAATATTTTTATGGTCAATCAGGATCATTTGGCGATGGAACTGGGGCATAAACCCACGCGTGCCGAGATTCGCACTAGGTTCTTTGAGCGTTTTGGGTTGGGAGGCGGTTCCCGATGAGTACTACTACCGCGCCGGTGAGGTACCGCATCCCAGAGTATGTTGCCTTCGTACACGCTGAGGAGATCTCCGAATATGCTTCCGTCACGACGTATCTTGCCGACACACGGGCCGCGCAGGTTTCGGTGTTGGAGGGGTCAGCATCCATTATTTGGGGTATTTTTGAGGAGCCGTTTTCCCTGCCCGAGGCCCTTGAGCTGATCGCCGAGCTTACCGAGCAGAACCCCGAGGATATTCGCGGGGAGGTTGAGGGGTTTGTGTATCAACTCGTCGAAGACGAGCTGCTGGAAGCTGTCTAAACCCGCCCTGCCCCACTATATGAAGAGCCTTGAGAGTAAAGATATTTACTCTCAAGGCTCTTCATATAGCCCCGGCGAACCGAGGCTACGCGCCCGAGGACGAGGATGCGGTAAGTTCATCAACCGCCTGGCGGATTTCGTCGATAAAACGTTCCTCGCTAAAACGCGCGATGTAGTTCTTAATCGCCTGCTTATCCCACTCTTCGGGGTTGAACTTCTGTATCGCCGCCTCAATCTGTTCCGAGGTCGGCTGTTCAATAAACACGCCGTTGAGGCCTTCGCGGATGGTATCGAGGTACCCGCCCGCGCGGTATGCGATCACCGGTTTTCCACTGGCACCAGCCTCCAGCGGAGTAATCCCGAAGTCCTCATGAGATACCGCAAGAAGTGCCAGACAATGCCGGTAGGCAGAACACAGCTGCTCATCGGAAATCCCGGAAATAATGCGCACATTGGGCCCCGAGAGTTTGAGGAGCTTATCTTTTTCGGGTCCATGCCCGATAATCAGCAGCTTCTTACCCGCTCGATTGCACGCCTTAATCGCCTCATCCACGTTCTTATAGGACATCAGGCGCGACACCAGCAGAAAGTAGTCTCCCGCAGCCGTGAATTCCTGCAGACCTGCGATCGGTTCTTCCACGCGGGTTGCACCCCCGGAGTAAGGCGGGAAAATAATGGGTACGTCTTTGCCGTACACCCGCGAAATACGTTCCTGAATGGCGGTCGAGTTCGCCACGTAATGTTCCGACCGTGCCGCCGCGCGCTGATCCCAGAACCGCAGCAGCGGGTTTATCACCCGTAACCCCACCCCAATCACACTGTTCTTTTTCTCGTCGCCCAGGTATTGGTCGCGCAGGTACAGCCAACGCGCTGGGGAATGGCAGTACACCAGTTTCTCGCCGGTGAATTTGAATCCGTGCGCCCATCCCGTGGTCGAAACCACCGCAACGTGCGCCGGAACTTTCAGGCAGGATGCGGTCAGCGGCAGCAACGGCAGCGCCAACCGGTGGTAGCGCCGCAGCAAGCCCACCCGATTGAGCGGACTGGTGATGATAGTCGCATCCTCAAACTCGGGGAAAGTACCTTCAGGATTGTAGAGGGTCGTGTAGATAGGGGCCTCAGGGAACGCCCGGTGTAGGGCCAGAACAACCCGTTCCGCCCCACCGCGCTGCGTCAAATAGTCGTGAGCGATAGCGAGCCGAGGGGCGGTGACAGAACCCGTATCTACCGAACCTGCAGACCGAGATTCCGCCGATGTCGGGATTTTTTTCGAGGCCAAAGAACGAATGTGAGCGGATGCGCCGCGCCAGGATTGTGCTACTCGATTCAGCATTAGAACACCTTCCGTGCGCGCTGCGGGTACTTCACGCCTGCGTAGGATGCCGCCTCCACCTGCAGCGCCACCAGCTTCTCAGCGATCTTCGCGGGAAGTTTCAGGAGTACCGCATCGAGAGTATTGCCTATTCGCCGGATATTTGCCTCGGTACTGACCGCCGCGAGGGCCTTCACCGCGGCACCCCAGAGCCCGGCAGGGTTGGGAGCCGCATGCGCATCTTCGCCGTGTTTACGCACGAAAATGGTGCGCGCACTGCCCGCGTGCAGGGCACGAAGGGCTCGCACGGCGGTCGTGGTCGCCTCGGCATAATGCTTCGTTTCAACCGCATCGGAAATTATAATTTTCCCGCCAGCATCAGCGATCATCTTACCCAGATCGACGTCTTCCCAGCCGTAAAGACGATAGGCGGGATCGAAGCCACCGATAGTTCGGTACAGCTCTGCAGAGACGGACGAGTTTCCATTCCAATAGTGCCAACGCTCGGATTCGGGGGTGCCCAGCGCCGCTTCCTTAAACTTTGCATCGCGGTAGGTTCCGTACACCTGAGAGTAAGCGGTCTTGGGGAAAATATTGTTCAGGGTGCCGATCACCCCGTCATAGTCGCGGTGTAAGCGAAGATGGTTCGCCACATAGTCGGGATCGGGTTCCAAGTCGTCGTCGCAGCGAATCAAAATATCCGCATCCGCCGTATTATGCCCGGCGTTAAGAGCCGCCACACGCCCAAGATTTTCGGGGAACACAATCTTAGTGAGGTTCAAGGTTCCGCGGGCGATATAGTCGTCAACAACTTTTTCGCTCTGGTCGATGTCACCATCGAGGACAACGATAACTTGAAAGTCTCGTTCCGTCTGAGCAGAAAGCGCGTCTAAGGGATAGTGTAAAACCCCTGCTCCACCCCGCGATGGGATGATGACGGCTGCTTGATAGTGAGCCATAAACTGTCCTGTAGTTGTGAGAGTGAGTAATTGGCGGGAACAAGCGTGAGCATGATGAATCCTCTAGAGATATTTCTCTAAAAGGTGGCGAACTCGTTCTCTGCCTGAATCGGGTGAATATAATTCCTGCCAACGCCAAAATGCCGCAGAAATAATGTCATTAAGGTTATCAGATTCTTGATAGAAAGCCTGAGTTAAATGTCGAATCTTTTCAACGAGGGCCGAGTGATCCTGGGCAGGGTAAATATACGGGTAGTCCTCCCCCACGACTTCGGGAAGGGCACCCGCATCGCTGACGATTACCGGCACGCGGGCACTCATCGCTTCCGCAGCGACCAGCCCAAAGGATTCCGGGGCTTGCGAAGGCACTACCAGCATATCGACCGTGTCGAAGAGCTTTTGCGGGGTGCTCCAACCGAGACGGTCGGTGTAGCGTTCAATGTTCTCAAGGGCATGGGACACTTCGCGTTCTTCCTCCGCGGAGGTGAAGACGGGCGCTCCGGCAACCACGAGGCGGTATTCGGGGAGGGTAACAGTACTGTTAAGGAACTCAATCGCCTGGCAGAGGACGCCAATCCCTTTGGAAGGTGTTAATCTGCCAAGATAACCGATGCGCACCACCCCGGGGACGGTGGATTTCGCCAGTGAGAGGGGGACTTCCTGCACCCAATTGGGGAAGACGGTCGCACCGGGTACGGATGCCGCAACATACTCGCTGGGAACGAGGGTTTGAAGGGCCTTTTTGCGGGCAAAAGGTACTAATTTAGCGTTGGTACCCGTCGGCAGCTGATGTAGGTGCACGATGCGCCCTGCCCGTCCCCCGGTAGCGGCGGCAGGTACCAGCCCGTTACACCACAGGAGCGCATCCCGGTGCGCCCGGTGCCAGAGCCGCAGCTGAACCATATACTGTATGCGCGTTTTGGCGGGCAGTACGATGCGAGTGAACCCTTCGTCGGCGGCCGCTTCAATGAGATCCGGCGGGTTTGCCGGACCGATGATGACAACCTGGTAACCGAGCCCTCGCGCCGCCCGCGCGATATTCAGGAGCATGACTTCGCCCCCGCCTATATCGCCGTTATTGGTGGCTAGGTAGAGTTCTTTACTCATCTCGGGTGTATCTTTCTAGGTTTTCGGTACCGATATGCCAATTATCATAAGTGAATAGTCAAACATTTGGCGATGGTTCTAGGATTTTTTGATCCGGTTCGCAATATAGGCGGTGATTTTTTCGGGTGATTTTGGCATTTCGATACGCCGGTCTACCCCCACGAAGTTTTCCGCCTCATACCCCGGCATGCCAAGTTCTCTGTTCCGGGCTATAGCGCCCGCGCGAACCGCATAAGCAATGACAATTGCCCAGGTAAAGGTGTAGAAGACCTCGCCCAGACTCAAACCACAGACGAGCAGGGCTATCGCTGCGCCCTGTCCCACTCTTTCTTCGACGGTCCAGGAGGTTTTTGAGACGAAGATGCGCATCCCCACGATAATCGTGATAGCGATAACGAAGACTGTCCAGACCCAGCCGCCCTCGGTACGAAGCACTAGGTAGGAGTTGTGATACACCCAGTTCCTATCCTGCAGGGGCGCGTAGGCTTCTCCGAGTCCGCTTCCAAAGAACCCCGCAGTTTCGGCTTTCTCCTGTGCCACCGCATCAATACGTTCACGGAGCATATCGGAGCCCACGCGCGAGGCAAACTGCCCTACCTGGGCATAGTCTGTGGCGAGCGTCTGCACAAGCGCCCAGACCCCGCCCAACAGGAACATCCTCACCATAAAGTTGAATCGGGAAGCAAGCAGTACCCACAGCACGCCTACCAGGTACGCCGTGATGGAGGTACGCGAGTTCGTCAGCCACACCACCGAAGTTCCCAGCACGAAGGCGAAAATACGCTCGGGCATAGTGCGCATAATGGCGAAAGCGAGTACACCGAAGATAGCGTACGCCAGGCCCGCATAGTTTTTATCGTGGAGGAGACCCACCAGGACGTTGCCGTCCGAACGCTCGGTGATTCCCAGATAGAAGGCAGGAACGTTGATCAGAAGCGCCGTGAGATATCCGGCGATGGCGGACCTAAAATGCAGCCGCCCCTCAGCAAGATTCCACATCAGAATGGTGGTGAAGATCATGCGAACTAAGCGTTGTCGCCAGTCGAAAGCATCAGCACTGGCGGTATGCAAAAGCGATACGAACATCATGTAGACCAAGCCCAGCCACATAATAGTTTTCAGAGATTTAAACCTGCCAAGTTCGTACTGTACAGGCTTGGTAAGCCCGTAGAGTGCGCCGATAACCACGGCAATCTGGCTGAGGGGCTGGTTAATGACCGGCAGCACGGTAGCGAACACCATGGCACCGAAAATTACGAATTCGGGTATGCGCAGCTGATTGCTGTTGTCCCGCACG
Source organism: Rothia sp. HMSC069C01 (assembly GCF_001814655.1). NCBI lineage: Bacteria > Bacillati > Actinomycetota > Actinomycetes > Micrococcales > Micrococcaceae > Rothia > Rothia sp. HMSC069C01. The sequence continues at coordinate 175,558 of NZ_KV817381.1, read as the reverse complement.
TAGTCACCGCTCTTTTTGAGCCCGTGACTAACGCGCGCGGAGAGGTTTGCGCTATCGTTCCGGTGCTGCGAGCTAGGCGATAGCGATGTTCCTAGGTGAGTGCTCATGCTAGTCCTTGATGCTTTTGTGTTTGAGTGTAGAGTTCTGCGATCTGCGCCGTCATCTCGGCGTTGGTTACCCACGTCCATGCTGAAGGGGCCGAGGCTTCACAGTTCCGCATAAGAGCTTCTAAAACGCTATCACAGAATGCGTTCTGGCGGCGGTTAACAAGCTCGTTGGGGGCAAGAATTTCGGGGTTTCCGCCCACGTTGGTTGCCACGGTTTTTAATCCGGCGGCTTTAGCGTCCAAGAGCGTATAAGAACAGTTCTCCCAGATGGATAGCTGAACCACCATATCGCTGCGGCCCATCGCCTCTAGGGGATCGACGAACCCGCTGAAGGTTACGGCATCGCTGATATGCAGCTCCCGCACCTGCTGCGCTAGGGTATCGGCAAGGTCACCTTCCCCCGCGATTTCAAGGTGCGCCTTGGGGTACACGGTGCGCAGCTGGGCGAATGCTTCTATCAGCACGTCAATACCTTTTTCGGGCGAGAGCCGTGAGAGCGAGAGGATGCGCGGCGCATCCGATTCGGTCGGCACGCGATGCTTGTGTACGGCGGCGCGCAGCCGGGGCGCATCCACCCCGTTATAGATGATGCTCACCCTGCGAGCGCCCCATTTACGGCGCATCTGCTCGGCGGTAGAGCGCGAGACGGCAATAGCCGCATTGGTGCCCCACAGACGCACCCGGTGCACCTGTTCCATGAGTTTAGAACGCCAGGAGGTGCCGTGGTAGACGGCATCATCCCCCGCGATTCCGTGCTCGGTAGTGATGAGCGTGGGAACGGTCAGTGAACGGTTGGCAAGCCGCCGCATCTTGAGGGAGTTGATGACGGCGGCGGCGATAACATCCGCATAGGCAAGGTGACTGTGCACGATAGTGGGCTTCTCTCGTTCAATCACGTGTGCGAGCGAGGCGAACGAGGTTCTAAAACCGCGGCTCGGTCCGAAGGGTACGGTGTGAACGGGAATATTAAGCTCGCGAAGGCGCTCGGTGAGTTTTCCCTCGGGCGCGCAGACAACCAGGCGATACCCGGGAATACCGGTTCGGGCGACGTCAAGAACATGTCGCGCCACTCCCCCGAAGTCGGGAACCGGAACAACCCAGAGCACGGTCAAAGTTGTGGCTGTACTCATGCCCTCACCAGCTTTCGTGTCAGAACGTTACGCAGGGCGGCAGAAACTCGTGTCTCAACCGTACTATGCACGCACCACGCCCAGAGTAGAACCAGCGCGAGAGCCAATATGCGCGCGCCCCACGCCCCCGCCCAGGGGTAGAACATATCGATCAGCATATAGCCAAGCATCGCGTGCCCCAGATACAGGGGGTACGATATTGTGCCGAGCGCGTGCAAGGGTCCGCGCGCCAAAAACGGCACGTGGCGCACATAGATAACGGCGAAAAACACCGCACATATGATGGCGACTCCCACCCCGTGGGCGCTATCGTGCATCAGGAAGGCATTGATAGAGGCCGCCGCAGCGCAATACGGCATCAGCCAGGTAAACCTGCGGTCGTGGCTGTACATAAAGAACACCATGCCCAGACTAAACAGAGCCGAATGCTCGGCAACCACGCCCCACACCAGCATTTTAGGGGCACCCGTCAGGGACGCCTCCGGGTGAGATATGCAGCAGATGAGCAGCCCTAAGGTTGTCCAACAAAAAATACCGATCGTGATATCACGGCGATATATTTTTCCACGCCGTAAAGCCAGATAGAGCCCCATGAGCAGATAGAACTGTAACTCGATGGCGAGCGTCCAATACACCTGATCGACATTATCGACCAGCATAAAACGCTGCATCATCGTCGCATTAACCAGGGTTTGCGCCACCGTAATATCCCGGCCGGGATTACCGTAGAGAAAATACACAGCCGCGGCAACCGCAAGCGCCAACCAGTAGGTTGGGTACAGGCGGGCGAAACGCGAAATACCAAATTTTAGGGCGGAACCGCTTTTGATAGCGCTCAGCAAAATCACGTACCCCGAGATGATGAAGAAAAGCTGCACCCCTAGTTCTCCGAGCGGAATAGAGTACGGTTCGGGGGCGATGCGCGGGTAGTTCTGCACGGCGGGGTATCCGAAATGGTAGGCCACAACGGCCAGTGCCGCTATTCCGCGCAGCCCGTCGAGTTCGCTAAATCGTCCGGGGGTGATAAAGCTGTTATCGAGTACTTCGCCGGGTTTTCGGGTGTGTTGAACGGTTCTTGGTGGTGTCACGAAACCGACCTACAGCCACTTTTCGAGGCGGTCTAGGGCGGTGAAGAAGCCTTCGCCGTTGTTGATATGCCCCTGCCAGATTTCGGGGATAAACGATGCTTTCGGCGCCAGCTCACGCAGCTGCTTGCCCAGTGCAGCCCAATCGACATCGCCTTCGCCTACCTGCACGCCTTCGCCGTCTACGCCGATACCGTCGACGAGGTGCAGGTGGATGGAGTGCGGCGCCAGCTGTGCTACCGCCTCCGACAGAGGAATTTTGAGGAAGTTGCATGCGAGCATGGTGTGTGAAATGTCCAGGCAGAGAGCGCTGTCGTAGGCGCGCGCGAATTCGGCGGTGTCCTGCGGGTCAAGGAAGAGGTTATGGTATTGCTGACCGCCCATCAGCCAGGGGTAGGGCGGCAGAGTCTGTGCCGCTAGGCGAACTCCGATGGTATCTAGCCGTCCCAGGGCTTCGCCGATGCGCTCGTACTTTGCGGTACGGGCGCTCGCCGGGATGTGTTTGTCTTTGGTGAAGCCTCCCATCGTGACGACCATGACGGGGTCTTCGTCCACCGTAAAGTAGCGGGTCAAATCGCGGGTAATGTCGATGGTGCGCTGCACCTCAGCGATGGAACGTTCCCAGACTTCGGGGTCGCGGGAGGCCAGATCGACCAGAAAGTCCCCGGCGAAGAGGTCGGGCAGGTGGGTCGTGAAGCTCATGGGCAGTTTCTTCTCAAAGACCTCGTCAATATTGATATCAAGGTCTTTGTAGGAGAAGTGGAATTCGAGGAAATCCGGTGTTGCCTCTTCAATCAGGGGTCTGTAGTCGTGGTAGCGTACCGGCAGGCCCCAGGGGCGTTCGAAGGTGAAGTCGCGGCGGGTTACGAGGTCGTCCTTCAGATCGCCCTCAAAAAAGAACGACCCTTCTTCAACGTCGCGTTGGATGGTACGCCCGAGCAGCTGCGGCAGGTAGTTCGGCTGCAAGCCGCGGCCGGGTGACTTGACGGTCACATCCGCCTCGGTGATTACCTCACCTTTGGCTATGCTGCGGGTCGCAACCAGCGATTTGGCCAGGTTCACGCGGTTCATCAGTTCACCGGTGGAGACTTCGCGGGGCGCGGCCGTGCCGATGGATTCCTCAATGTCACGAATCTGCTGCACCATAGCCGCGAACTCTTCGGGCAGCAGCGATACAGTGTGATCGTTGCCTTCCAGGGTTTTATCGGTCGTGAAATGCTTCTCGATAATCTTCGCACCGCGCGCAACAGCGGCCACGGGCACATGGTAGCCGCGTTCATGCCCGGAATAGCCGACCAGGCACTGGCCGATCTCGGCGAGGCGGTCCATATACGCCAGGTTCACGTCTTTGAAGGGCGCCGGATAGGTGGATTGGCATTGCAGCAGGACATAGGATGCGCCCGCTTTACGCAGCAGGTTCACCGAGTCCAGGATTTCTTCTTCGCGGCTCATACCGGTGGATACCAGCATGGGCAGCCCGCGCGATGCAACATCGCGCAGCAGTTCGTGGTTCGTCAGGTCTGCGGAGGCAATCTTCATGCCCGCAATACCGTAATCGACGAGCGCCTGCACGGAAGGCGCATCCCAGGGGGTGCACAAAATATCCAGACCATGCTCCTTAACGTGATCGAATACCTCGTACATCTGCTCAACACTAAGCGAGAACCGTGAGAGCAAATCCAGGGTGTACTGCACGCCCAAGTCTTCGCCCGCAGTTGCACCGCCGCGCTGGCGGTAGAGCGCATCCAGATCGCGCAGCTGGAATTTCACGGCGTCCGCACCGGATTCCACCGCGAGGTCCACCAGCTCTTTCGCGAAGTCCACACTCCCCTGGTGGTTATTACCGATCTCGGCGATGATGAAGGCGGGCGCATCCTCGCTGATGGTGTGCTTTCCGATGCGCAGCACGTTCTGCTCGTCCATTGCCAACGCCACCAGATGGCCGCGTTCGTCAATGAGCGGAATGTGCTCGATACCGCGCGCAAAGTAGCCGCGCAAAGATTCGGGGTCGCTATCGGCGGGGGCGGTCTGCGGGTTCGTATTCGCCGCCGCCAGTGCGCTGGTCTCTAGGGATGCGGTGGGGTTGGCGATCAGCCAGCGTCTGAAGTCCCCGTCCGAAAGTGAACCGCGCAAGATGCCGGATTCGTTGACTAAAAAGATAATGCGCTGACCGTTGGCAGAAATTTTGTGAAGCGCAGTCAGAATCGGGTCTTCGGCGAAGACCACATAGGGCGCGATATTACGTTCAATGATCACGGTTTATGATGCTTTCTTCAAGAAAACTTGTGTTTAGTGAGAGTGAGTGTTGGATCTTTTGACGCTGAGGCTTAGCTTCTTACGCCGGGTTGGCCCTCAAGAATCTGCTTGAGCTGATGCTCGGCGACCGCAAAATCAATAGGGGCATCAATATCGACACCCTCGACCTCATGAAGCGTGAAAAGATCAATAGTTCCTCCAGGATACCCCGCCAAACGGTTGTGGTGCTCGGTATACACGTGAGTTTTGGTGATATAGAGCGAACCGTTCTCCCGGTACCGGAAGGTCTCCTGTGTGAGTTCCTGGCGGCGCGGGCGCGCCATAATCTCGAACTCTGCGGTGGGCTCGGCATCCGGGTGCCACCGCCAAATAAACGGGCCAATCGGGATAACCCCAACCAATGAATCCTTGCCGTTCTCGGCAAATTGACGTACCGCACGGGCCAAGGTGCCGGGCAGACGTACCGGGCTGGTGGCCTGCAGCAGCATGACCGCATCCGGCGCCCAGCCCTCACCCGTGTAGAAGTCGATGGCGTGCTCGATCACCGGTTCGGTGGCTGTGGTATCTTCGGCAAGATGTGCGGGGCGCATGAACGGAACCTCGGCTCCGTAGTGGCGGGCGATAGCGGCGAGTTCTTGGTCTTCTGTTGAGACCGCAACCCGCACCTCGTGCTCCCCCGCCAGTTCGTCGCGGGCGGCGAGCGCCTGCAAAATAGTCCACGCCACCAGGGGTTTTCCTGCGATCTCGCGCAGGTTTTTACGCGGTATGCCTTTGGATCCGCCGCGCACGGGAATAACGCAGAGAACGCGCATTAGTATGCCTCCAGGTAGTCGATGATGAGCTGAGCGATAGTGTGGGCGGGCTCGACTGCGGGTTGTTCGGGCGCCAGCGTGGGGTCTTCACCCCAGCGGTTCATGCCGTAGCGTGCCCAGAATTCTTCGAGCCAAGCGGGCGGGTTCGGGTGGTACACCCACGCCGGAATACCGCGGATTGCGGCCTCAAGCACGCCGGTTGAAAAGACTGAGACCACCGGGTTCGGCACCTCGTTCAGGGGCGTGGAAGAGCGATCTATGGCTATGCCTTCTATCTCCCAGAGCGCGTGGGTGGCGCGGGAGAGTTTATCGGTTTCGCTCGGGTGCGGCCGGTAGATGCCGTCGTGACGTTTCAAAAAGCTGTGCGCGGCGCGGGCGAAGGATGCGCGCGGTAACTCCGCGCCGTGCATCTGCCCCAGAAACAGGATTTTGCCCAGGGATTTGGTGGTTTCGCCGTGCGTATTTTGGATAGCGCGGTAGAGCAGCTGTGAGCCGACGGTATGCGTCTGCACGTCGCGGCGTCCGGAAGCCCAAAATTGGGCGTCCTCGTCGCTGAAGGCGAGCAGAGTTGAACCGATGGGCAGCGGCGGGGCGTGCGGAACCAGCAGCCCGTGCTGTACTACCCAGTAGGCTATGCCGCGTTCGCGGGCGAATCGGTAGGCCGCGTGGCCGCGCGGCAGGTAGTGCCCTAAGGACAGCACGAGGCGCACGCCGGGTAGTTTTTCGGCGAGCTCATCGGCGCATATCGGGGTTGCGGCCCAGTCTTTGCGGCTATAGCGTGTGCTGGCGTATTGTCCGTTGAGATATTCTGAAGCCTCGCTTGGGCACCAGAGCGCGACCCCCACCCCTTCGAGGTGTTTGAGCGGTTCCAGCAGGGCGTTGCGGCTTGTGGGTGAGAACGAGTCGAGCACAATCAGTACCCGCGGTATTGCCCCGCGCGTATAGAGCATGCCGGAGACCATGTCCTGTTGGTCACCTCTGCGGGCGCGCACCATGTTCTGGGCGCGTCCTTTCACCCAGCGCAGGGTGTTTTGGCGCTGCTGCCAGGCATGCCAGGCTTCGAGATCGACGGGGTAGTTTAGGCCCATAGTTTCTCCAAAATTTTGACGCGATCATCGAAGGTGTGCTCGGCGAGGGTGCGTCGCTGCCCGGCCTCACGGATTGTATGCGCCCAGCGGGGTTCACGGAAGATACGGGCGCACAGGTCAATAAGTTCTTCGGTACTCTCGTAGACCAGTACTTCGCGTCCGGGTTCGTAGTAGCGCGCCACATCGGCCCGGTCGATCAGGTGAAGTGCGCCCACTCCGGGGGCTTCGAAGGTGCGCATCGTGAAGCCGTCTTGGTTATGGTGGATATTCAGGGTCGCCGGTGATGATGCCATGACCCCGTAGGCGGCGGATCGGTCGATATCGCGGTGCGCAGGAATTCCAGTGCCCTTGAATCTGCGGGTTCTAGCTATATCCCAGGGGTGGCGCGACCAGTCTCGCCCGTAGGCGCGCACGGGTATTCCCGCCTCGTGCAGGGCCCGCAGCGTATGCTCACGATTGGGGTAATTCGCCCCGACGAAACTGATGGCGTCTTCGGTAACCGGCGCGATCGCGCAGTGCGAATCGTAGGCGTTGGGCATATCCAAGACGGCGTACCCTAGGGAACGCAGGTATTCGGCATCCTGCGGGCTATAGCTTGCGAGCGCTCCGAGGCGCGGTAAATCTTCCAGGGTGTATGACATGCGACGCAGCTCGTCGTAGAGCCAGGTTCCGTAGCGAACCCCGGATTCTTCAAGTTTTTGCCACCAGGTATCCCCCAGCAGGTCGCCTTTGATGACGAGCACAATATCGGGGTGATACTCCTCAAACGCGGCGATAGCACGGGCGGTCGCCTGGGCTTCAGCGGATGCGGGCCGATATTTTTCGGGCAGTTCGTGCGCGAGTTTATTGCGGATACGGTCGGCAACTGTGCCGGGAGCATCGTAAATATGGGTGCGAACCTCGTATCCGGCAACGTTTAGCGAAGCCTCAATAGCCTTCCAATACCCGTGGAACGCTGGCGAAACCAGCAGAATCGTGGGGGCTCTCATCTCGTGTATCCTTTGTGGTTCTTCTCTGTCCTGTGGTCCTTCAAGCGGGAAAGTCAGGTTCGGCGCGGTTACCCAACTAGTTTTCGTGCCGCGTTCCCCGCCGGATCAGCTCTAGTTCGTGGTTCAGAATCTCGCGCGGGTTCACTCGGTGGTTTCGCAGGGACCGCATCAGGTTGAAACCGTAGTTGGCGTAGCTGGTGAGGGTTAGGGCGCGGCGCAGGTTCTTCTCGAAACCCCATTTTTCGGCGTAGATAAATCGTGCGGTGGTAAGCCATTGGCGGCGCCGGGCTGAGGGACTGGATGCGCCTCCTTCGTGGGTGACCGTTACCTCGGGCACTAGGATGCGCGGCACCCCAATCTCGGCAAGACGACGCTGAAAGTCTACTTCTTCGCTGTTCATGTAGAAGCGTTCGTCCATGCCTTGTACCCGTTCGTATACCGTGCGGGGCACCATCATGCAGGCACCCATAACCCAGTCTGTTTCGTGGGGCCTCAAGGCGGTGCAGGCACTTATATCGTGCCCTGCCCCGCGATGCCACAGGCGTGTAGGCTTGAAGCGTGCCAGGGGTGTGAACCATTCCCACGCGATATGCCCCACGGTGGGGAATTTGCGGGCTACCCACTGGTGTTTTCCGTCGTGACCGACTACTTGGGGGCTGGCGAGTGCCTGCGGATAGGCGGCGAGCGCCGTGAGCATTGAGCTGATGAAGTTTTCGCCGAGTTCAAGGTCGCTGTTGAGGATTATCAGCCAGTCTCCACGTGCGCGTGCAGCCCCGGAGTTTACGGCGCTGCCAAATCCACCGTTGCGCTCGCGGCGCACGATGCTCACGCCTTCGGTGTCAGGAAAGGGTATGGGTGAGCGGTCATCAGAAACGATAATCTCAAGATTTTCGGGGGTTATTCCCCGCTGCGCGCGCAGGCTGGCAATTAAATCCAGCACGGGAGCAGGTTCGCCATAAAAGGGAATAATGGCGGAGATAGTTTCTGCTGACGAAGTCACAAAAATGCTTTCTGTTGCGGTTTACATCTATGTTCCGGTCATCAAACATTGTCTGTAAACGTATGTGTTTATTCGTGAGGAAACTCTCGGCATACTGTACATAGTTGTTGCCGTCATATCCTCGTGAGTGAGTATTACTTTATAATTCTAATATAGTATCGACATATCAGGTGACTACACAGCGTATTTTGCCTCATAATAAAGGTATTGCGTGTGTAAATCCCAGGGAGTTATGTGTGAATCGTCGTTCTGAGTCTGAAGATAAAACCCGGTTAACAGAACTTGAGGGTATGCGCCCGCCGCATGTTGAAGCTTATTTTCGCGTGATGGGGTTTCTACGCCCCGGTATTGCACGGGTTTTGGATACGGTTCGCCACTCTCGCGAGAAAGTGTATATTGCGCCTCCTTTTTCTCGCGGCGGTAATTGGCTTTATCTGTTGGCGGCCGTTGATGCTGACCGTCGCGCCGATGCCGGGGATTTTTCATATATGCTCGATACTGCCGGTTTAGAACCTTGGCTTACAGAATTTCCCGCTTTGCAGGAACTCATGATGGATCCAAAAGATTTTAAGTTTTTACACCGGCGTTATTCTGGTCTTGATACCAATGTAGAAGATAGTTTTGCTCCCGGGTCTCTTGAAATTTTTGCCCGTGAACGATTACTTTCTTCTGAGCATTTTAAGCAGCGCATTCTTACAGTAGGCAATATTGTAGGAAACAATACGGTGGTGCTCAGTATTCGGCGCGGTGATTATTATTCTGTTCCCGCAATTCGGCAGCGTTACGGTATTGATACCGTAGCCTATGTACGTGAAGCCCTGGATCAGGTTCTTAAGCGCATGAGCCCCAGTAATTTCGTGGTCACGAGTGATGATCCGCAGTGGTGCCGCGAAAACCTGAGTTTTCTCGAAGATATTGCCCCGGTGCTCTACGATAAGACCGGCGAGGGTATGTTCGCGGATTTAGCGGTTCTTGCGAAGGCGCGCTGGCTTATTCTTACGAACACCACGTTCGGGTACTGGGGTGCTTATATGGCGCAGGCTGATCACCCTGCTGAAGTGTACGTACCGAATGCCCACGAGTACGATGCGAAAACCCGCCAGCCTATCGTGGTGCCCGGAACTGTGCGTCCTCATCCGCATTTCTCCCGCTGGCATGCGGTTAAGCCGCCGCATGGGGGAACCTGGCTTCTGCCTGAAGAAGGCGATATCGCGTAAAACCCTGTACTTCACTCTTTCACAACTCACTCATACTCAAGCACGGAAGATAACCCATGAACATCAAATTTCTCGCGCCGTTTAAATTTTCGCAGCGAATCGTATCTAACTCCCGTAGTTTTTTCTCTGGACGCCTTGAAAACTCGCGCTTTAAGCCCAGTTTTATAGACCCGACGGTTCGCGGGCTTCGCACTGGAAAACATCGGCTTTTTCTGGCGCAGCGCGATCTTCGTACCCGGCGTGAGGCGCGTGCCCTGCTGAACACAGGAGATTTCAAAAACCGTTATCGGGCGTTAGAGAAGACCTTCGAGCTCCCTCCCCTGCCCACGACCAAGGGCGTGTGGGCGGTCGCGATGGTCAAGAATGAGGCGGATGTGCTCGAACGTTCCCTGCGGCACCTGCATACCCAGGGAGTGGCGCGCATCCTGGTGGTCGATAACGGTTCAGATGACGGTACTTTTGAGCTTCTTCAACGGCTTAGCCGCGAGCTTCCGCTAAGTGTTGGGCGCGATCGGGAGCCCGCCTACTATCAGTCCGAGAAAATGACCTATCTGGCCCATCGGGCCCAGCGAGCCGGTGCCACCTGGGTGGTACCTTTCGATGCGGACGAGTTTTGGTTCGGCGTTGAGGGTATGCTTGCCGAAGTTCTGACCACCAGCAAAAATACCGTGGAAATCTCGCAGCTCTACAACCTGTTTCCTACGGCTTCGGGAGACTTGGTGCTCGATACAACCGCGCATTTTGACCCGAAGGTGTGCTTTAAATCCTGGCGGTCATCGGTCGTCACTATGGGCAATCATCGGGTGCTTCGACCTGGGGCACAGGGCACTAACAGGGTGATTATCTTACATTTGCCTTGGCGTTCGCGGCAGCAGCTGCAGCGCAAGCTCATGCAGGGGGCAAAGGCGCTTGAGCTCACCGATTTGCCGGAAGATTTGGGGTATCACTGGCGCAAAAATGGCGAGCTGAGCGAGAAACAGCTTGCCGATATTTGGTTGGATCTTATCGCAGGCAGACCCATTCCCGTAAATCTTGCGTGGCAGCCGCGCGGAAGCCTCTACCCCCTAGGCAGTGATATACCGCAGAATGCGCACAGCATTAAACCGTTCCTTGAAGCCCGGTCAGAGACCGTCTAGAACCAGCATCCGCATAGATTGTGCCCGCCTCCCCAAGATTGGGAGGCGGGCACAATCTTAATGTTTTTCAGCTCGATTCGCCCGACTATTCGGGAAGCTGCCCTAAACGCACCAGATTGGCGAACTCTTCGTTCTGCTGCTGAACCTGTGTGAAAGTACCCCGCGCAGCGATTTCACCCTGCGAAAGGTAAATCAGCTGATCCACATTGCGCACCGTCGAGAGACGATGCGCCACGATAATCACGGTAATATTCCGCGAGATACGCTCGATCGCCTGGGTAATCTTATGCTCGGTCTCGTTATCCAGGGCGCTGGTGGCCTCGTCCATTATGAGCACGCTGGGGTTGCGGTAGAGCGCGCGGGCAATGCCTAGACGCTGGCGCTGACCGCCCGAGAGCCGAACCGCATTGTGCCCGATCATCGTCATCAGCCCGTTCTCCAGGGAATCCACAACCTCGGTAAGCTCAGCGACAGCCAAGCATTCACGCACCCGCGCCTCATCAATCTCATGAGGTTCAAGCCCGAAGGCAACCGCCTCCAGCACCGTAGAATCGGCGATGAAGACATCTTGAGGCACATACCCAATACGCTGAAACCATGCGGGTAGATCCTGCTCGATCGGCACTCCATTGCACAACACACGCCCCTGTTCGGTACTGAAAAGCCCCAAAATCAAATCAACCAAGGTGGTCTTTCCCGAACCCGAGCCGCCCACGAAGGCGATCGACGTACCCATAGGAATCTGCAGGTTAATGTTCTTAAGCACCGGCTGATCGCCGTCGGGGTAGGTAAAGGAAAGGTTCTCCACCGTAATAGTGATGGGCTCAATCTCACGGTTTACATACTCTGCCTGAGCATCAGCGGCGGGAGCATGCGGAAGATCGAGCTTCATCCCCTGTTCATCAAGCATCCCAATTTCGCGGACAAGCTCATCACTGGGTTTCTCACCGGCACGAATATTGCCCAGGGAGGCCACAATGCGCGTGTAGTTCGGCAGAATACGGATGCAGGCACCAGCGAATAGGAGCAGATAGGGTGCACTGTCGGCGCCCTGAGTCATGCTCATGATCGCTAGAAGTGCAGCGATTCCGAGAATAAAAATAATTTCAAGGGTATACTTTGGAAGTTCTTGAAGGAAAACGTTCCGCATATTCGCATTTACCGAGTCCATGCGCTTGCTCTGGTATCGGTGTAGGTACCGTTCGGTCACACCGTGCATACGAATCTCGCGGAACCCAATCACAGCATCAAGCGCCGCGTTCATAGAGCCGCGCGTAGCTTCCAGGATAATCTCGCCCTGCTCCGTATTTTTCCTCCGCAAAACGTATTGAAGCACAAAGGCAGTCACACCAAAATAGGCGAATGCGAAAAGCGCAGGAAGCGGCATAAGAACCAGCAGCATCACCATGAGCACCACGATAGAGAGCAAATCCCCAATAAAGCTCATGACGCCATTCACGAAAGCGCTGTATGCCTGCCCAACAATATCAGTAACCGAGTTCAGCACCGCCGCTGTACCGCGCTTACGGTGAACCAGATAAGGCTCACGCATATAGCGGTTAAGCAGATTCACCGAAGTCGCGCTCTGCTGAGTAGCGATAAAACCTAGGCTCCAGCGTTTAATAACCAGCGAAAGTACGCCCTTAAAGACAAAGGCAAGAACCAGCGCAACACCAAAAATCACGATAAGCTGTGTGCGATTGGGATTACCAAAAAGATCAGCGACGGACTGCAAATACCCGGTAATAGGGGCGCCCATCGCCAGGTTAACGATAGGAAGAATAGCCGCCACACCCAGCATCTCGAAAAGAGACACCACGAAAAGCCCCAGAATATTGAGGATTAAAATATAAAATTTTCGGCCGGGGAAGAAGATTCTGAGTTTACGATAAATATTTTTCATCAAACCTCACAGGGTACGGGTGGAAGCCTTGAGAATCATAATACGTGCGGGACGTTCGATCGCATGATGCGCAATAATCGCTGCAAGTATAGAAATCACCAAGATTATGAGCATCATCAAAATTCCCCGTGCATCCACGCGAATCATATCGCGACCTAAAGAGGTCTTGATGAATCGGAAAATAACAATTTCATGGACCAGATAGAAGGCAAAACTCACCTCACCGAAATACACGAGAGAGCGGCGTATCCAATTCCCCGGCACCGGCTCACCAACCTGATGATGCGATTGCGCGCGCTGTATATCGTGAAGCGCAAACATCCCAATCAGCAAGAACCATACCGGGTCAAGCACAAACCCGTTGATAGTCTGCGGCAAACTAACTTTAGAAACACCAGAAATCCCGGCTAAAGCAAGTGCTGTTACCGCACACAGTTGCCAGGTACGTATCCGTGGCATCGCTAAATCGCCGTCACGAACTTTAAGCGCCAGCAGCCCTAAGAGCATGCCTAAGGCGAACTCACCCGAACGAAGCAACGGGTTAGCGTACACCACAACATCGGCGTAATTAGAGGTAAGTGCTATAGCGCTCGCCACCGCCGCCGTCAGCAGGAACCAACCCGCCAAAACGGTATATCCCGCCTTCGGGGAGCGGTGGCTGAGCCACCCCAACACGAGCGGAGTACAGGCATAGAAAAAAGCCTCGCAGCCTAAAGACCAGCTCACCCCATTGACCGAAAAAATATAGTCCCAATTCGGCACCCAGGTGTGGAGCAGAACCAGGTTGCTTAATGTAGCACCTGCAGATGGGGCTTCCTGAGTCAGGACGAGAATTGCCAAGGCAAGTGCAAAAAAGAAAAGGTGCAGCGGGTATACACGCGCAAATCGGCGCAGGTAGAATTTCTTGGCTCCGTCGGCGGGCTTATACGACCAGGTCAGCACAAAGCCCGAAAGCACGAAGAACAATGCGACTCCTACATATCCCACGGATGCGCTAGGAACCACATGCGCCCACCTCGTATGGTAGAAAAAGACGAATAGCGCAGCCGGACCCCGCAAAATTGTCAGGCTATCCAGCATAACGTACCTAGTACTGGGTACTCCTGCCATAACGGGTGCAGATTCTTTACTCATGATGAGCCCCCAGCATTACCTGAGGCATCAGAAGAGAATTTGTTCAAGGAACCGTCTTCGTTCCAGCTTTTCCACCGCAAAAATTTTCCGCGCGCCATAGGACCTTCAGCTTTGAACTGGATGCGATCATCCGGCAGACCGTGAGAGATATTGGTCCATACCTCTTGAATCTCGCTATCGCTGAGCTTACTGCCAGCAAGCCAATGCGGAGTAACCACTGTGGCGTCTCGGCCTGTGCTCACAGCACTAGCGGCCCCTTGCCGAACTTTTCGCGTAATCTGAGCAGCCCCCCGATACTGCACATGCACGATCTCAAAGGAACGTTCATGAGCGCCTAAACGGCATACTTCGTGGTTACCACGTACCACAACAGCAAAAGGATGGGCACGAAAGGCCACCTTCCCGGGGAAGGAATCTGCCGTATCCATCACAAGTTCCGTGTTGATAACATCACTCGGGTTCTCCGTGACAGGTACCGAATGATGGAATCCGGCATAAATTACCGAGCTTTGGCAGGTCTGTAAAAATTTTGCGAGCGTATCTGAAGGCGCATACCAAAATTCGTCTGCATCGAAAGGAATAACCCATCGTGCACCGTATCGCCAGGCCAGATGCGCTAACCACGTCATTTTCTCGGATTGTACATACGGAATGTAATTATCTTCAGCATAGATAATTCTAGAGTCGTGAGTTGATCTTTCACGAATATATTCCCGGGTACCATCATGCGAAAGATTATCCGCAATAAGCAGCCGATGTACTCCCTGTTGAAACATATGGTCAATAACAGAAGGCAAAATATCTATTTCATCTTTAACCATCGCAATACCCCATACTTCTGTACGGGGGCCTCGATAGTGTATAGATGGCGTGTTAAAAATGCGGATACCACGAATTGCGGCGTATTGATCTCGCCATTGTTGAGGGGTTTTACGAGCTTTGAGTGAATAGCTTAGCTGCCCCAGTTCAGTCCGCAGTGCGGTGAGGAATTTCATGAATTGTGCTTTCGTGAAACGGCAGGCGCCGATAAAAATACACGTAAAATACGTATGTAGATTTTAGCATGCAGATCAGGATTATTTTCAGACTATGCATATTTCTACTTAATCTTTGCGGCGTATAAGACGTATTATGATACATAGTTTTTTCGCGAAAATTTATCCGCATAAACACCACCGTCGTGTACTCTGCTCGTGCCTAACACAACATCGAGATACACGCTAGGAACCCTCCAAAGACTGACAAATTGTGTTCTACAGGTAAAATAATAGGTGAGTAGCCCTGCCCTGGAGGCAATGCAATGCGCTTCTGGAGCGTCCGAGACTCTGAAAGGTATCCATGGGAATTTTTAATATTCAGTCCCTCAGGGACAAATATCTGTCTGACTCTGGTGTACCTGCCGGGCAGGATAACCGTGAGTCCCCCTCCGCCGATACCGCTTCCGGACGCCGCCGAGCAGGGGGATCCTCAAGGTCTTCCCTTCAGGACGGGGTCGCACGTTTGAGCGCGCGACACGACCTGCCCCAACGTTCCGCACGCAGCACCTCCCGTAGGTCACAGGACCTTCCACAGGAGGTACGCTCACTCGCAGCCCAAAAGAGGAAAGCGCGAGAGGACGAATCCCGTTCCCAGGGCTTGCATCACACTGGGCCGGTAACATCCAGCATTAACATACGCGCGGCACGCGATATTGCGGTCGCCGAAGCAGAAGAACGGCGTGCTGCAGAACGTGCTGCAGCTGAAAAACAGGCCGCAGAGAGGCGGGCGCAGCAGGCAGCTGATGCTCGCCGCCGTGCCGCAAGCATACTTTCTTCCGCCACGGGGGCACAGCGTTCCGTGGGCGGCAACCGTAAAAATTCTCAGGCGGCACCACAGACGCAGTCAAGCCCGATGGTTCGGAAAACCAGGTCGATTAACATCGGCGAATTCCACGGCAAGATTTCAAAGCGTAAAAAGAAGCCAGATCAGCAGATTACCAAGCCGACGACGAACAGCGCAGAGCTGGATCAAACGGTTCTCATGGATACCAACGATGTGCAGGCTGCGGCACAGCGTTACGCCAAACAGCATAAATCTCAGCAGCAGACTCCTCGCGTGGAAAATACTGCTGCGCGCACGAATTCTCCGCGCCCGAAGACCGCGCGGATACCCATAACCCAGCGTTCCACCGCGTCTCGTTCACAAGCACCCGGTGCAGCTGCGGCGCAGAACAAGCGCCCCAAGTCTGGCACAGCGCCGCAGAGGTCAGCTCAGGCGCGCACCGCATCCGCAAAAACAACCGGCGCAAAAAAGGTACGCCCCAAGAATTCGATTGCCAAGAACCCTGCGGCTCGGAATGCTGCCTTGAAGAATACGGTGCGCACCAACCTTGCGCGTCAAGCAAATGAGCAAATGGCGCAGCGCCAGCAGAGTCCTTCATCGGCGCAGCAGAACCAGAGCCAGCACACCCAGCAGCGCGCCCAGGCACATCAACCGCAGCGAAGGACCCACCAACAGCCAAGGCCCGCTGAAGTAGCTTCGCGTTCCTCGGTGCAGTCTAAGCCGGTTCAGTCGCATCTTGCGCAGTCCGACCCTGGCTACTCCCCCGCCAAAATTGTTGCCGCAGCGCAGGCTCGCGCACGTCAAGATGCTCAGACTCATAAAAAGCCTGAAACTCCCCAGCAACAGACTCAACAACGGAGCACGGCAACGGCATCTACAGCAGCAACCCATAACCCGTGGAACAGCATTCCCACACCCCAGAAAAAGTCTGCTGCCGCTAATCCGTGGAATAGCATTCCGGCAACATCCAAGCAGACCCCGGAGGATATTCCAACGAGGCAAAAGCAGAGCGAACCCTCTATCAGCGAGAAACTTGCGAACAAGCCCGAGTTCGCGGGCTTCGATATGGAGAAGCTTCTGCAGCCCGGGTATAAGCCGCAGACCCGTAAAGAGGCAATCGCTATTCGCCGCGCACAGGAAGAACTGAATCTTAACAGTGGAGAAAATCAGCGCTCTCAGACAGAGGACACGCAGCGCCAGGAAGATGAAGCGGCCCGGCGCGAACGTGAACGCGCGGAAGTTCACCGTCAACGTCTAGAGGCTCGCCGTCGCCGAGAAGAACAGGCTCAGCGCACGCGCGCTGAAGAATCCAATGCCGGGCAGCAGAACGAGCAGACTCAGTCTGAACGAGAGCAGCGCGAGCAGAATCAGGCTCAGCTGGTGCGAAAACTTGCTCAGCGTGATAATGCTCGTCCCACGTCTAACGAGAACACCCGCACAGAGC
Source organism: Rothia sp. HMSC069C01 (assembly GCF_001814655.1). Classification (NCBI taxonomy): domain Bacteria; kingdom Bacillati; phylum Actinomycetota; class Actinomycetes; order Micrococcales; family Micrococcaceae; genus Rothia; species Rothia sp. HMSC069C01. The sequence goes on along the minus strand of NZ_KV817381.1, from coordinate 158,436 downwards.
CCTCGCGGCCCGCTCACCAGACCTTGAAGGTGCGTGATGGCGTAAACAACACGCTCTCTACTTCCGCCCAGGATGCGCAGGATACGGATACGCAGGGTGGTACCCAGCCAGCAGCTCAGTCGACGGGTTTCCGTTCGGCTCCTGCTCAGGCATCTGTGCATCCGACAGCTTCCGTGCGTCCCGTAAAACGCGCAGCATCCCATGCTTCTCCGTTTAAGCTCGCGCCGGGCGAAGTTCGCTCGGGCGTGGTGCGCAGGCGCAGGCTCGCTCCCAGGCTCCAGGGGCCTATGGAAGCAGTCTTCGTGTGCACAGGGAACGTAGCACGCAGTGCGGCGGCAGAGATTATCGCAAGCCAGCTCTCCGAAGAATACGGTCTGACCGACGACTGGATTTTCACCAGCGCCGGAACTTCGGCACTTTCGGGCTCGCGCGTATACCGTCATGTGGGTAAACAGCTTGACGAGCGCGGCTACGATATTTCCGGGTACCGCGCCAAGCAGCTCACCGAAGACATGGTGGAACGCGCTACCCTGATCCTGGTGGCGGAGGCGGAACACGCCGATTGGATTATCCGCGAATGGCCACAGTACCACCACAAGGTTCATCTCATCAAGCAGGTAGCTAATCTGAAGCAAGAAATCGGTTCCGAGGCAGAACCGATCTCATACCTGTACAGCCATAATCAAGCACCGCGCTCAAGCGATAACATTGGTGATCCGTACCGTCAGGGTAAAGAGGCGGCACGCATCGCGGTCGATGAGATTGAAAACTCGCTCTTCGAGATTCTGCCGTGGCTCTCGCAGGCACAGGTGCAGAGCTAAAACAGCAGATTATGAGGGGTTATAGCCTCTAAGTAGTTAATATCCCCGTCTGAGCGCTAGCGTTCTCAGACGGGGGTATTTTTCTCGGTCCAATAACATCACCCCGCGCCGAACTGTCGAAGCTCGGCCACGGGGTGAATGCGATATATACGATTTAGGCGTGATCGTTGAAGATGTTGGTCACAGACCCTTCGTCGAAAACCTCACGGATAGCACGTGCAATCAGCGGAGCAATCGACAGAACCGTCAGATTATCGAAAGACTTCTCGGCAGGCACGGGCAGAGTGTTAGTGACAACCACTTCGGAGGCACCGCATCCGGAAAGAATATCGACGGCTGCACCAGAAAATACGGGGTGGGTTGCCGCGATAATGACTTCTTTCGCGCCCTTATCCTTCAGAACCTTGACCGCGCCAGCAATGGTTCCACCGGTATCGATCATATCGTCGATCAGTACGCAGGAACGCCCTTCAACGTCGCCCACGACAGTCTTCGAGACGGCGTGATTCGGCACGTTAATATCGCGTGTCTTATGCACGAAGGCCAAAGGGGCACCGCCGAGCAGGGCAGCCCAATGCTCAGCCACGCGCACACGACCGGTATCCGGGGAAACGACGGTCACGTTCTCGGGGTTCTCAACGCGCCCGCGAATATAATTCGCTAGAACTGGAATAGCGAAGAGGTGGTCGAGCGGACCGTCAAAGAAACCCTGAATCTGCGAAGTATGCAGATCGACGCACATCAGGCGGTCCGCGCCAGCAGTCTTGTACAGATCGGCAATCAGACGAGCCGAAATAGGTTCACGTCCCTTATGCTTCTTATCCTGACGGGCATAAGGGTAGAAAGGCGAAACTACGGTAATCGAGCGGGCGGAGGCACGCTTGAGCGCATCGATCATGATGATCTGTTCCATCAGCCATTCGTTGATGGGCGCCGGGTGCGACTGAATTACGAAAGCATCGGCGCCGCGCACAGATTCCTCGAAGCGCACATAGGTCTCACCGTTGGCGAAGGTATACGCAGAGGTCGGCAGCAGGTCATGCCCCAGTTCAGCAGCGATTTCTTCGGCTAGTTCCGGATGCGCCCGCCCGGACACCACTGCCATTTTACGCATCCCAGGATTGGTAATCTCGCTAGACATGATTGTGTTCGCTTTCCTTGTGAACTCGGTGTGTGAAAACTACTCCTGCGCGGCCTCAGCAGCCTGTGCAGACTCGGTTCCTTCACGATTTTTTAGAACCCAGTCGTCAATATTGCGCTGGGAAGTCTCAGAAATAGCGAGCGCGCCCGCCGGAACATCCTTGCGGATCAGGGCTCCCGCACCGGAATATGCGCCGTCTCCAACGGTGACAGGTGCCACGTAGATGCCGCCCGAGCCCATGCGGGTATGCGCGCCGATAACGGTTCGGTTCTTAGTAACCCCGTTATAATTGGCAAAAATGGATCCCGCACCAATATTGGCGCCTTCGCCGATTTCGGCATCCCCTACGTAGGTGAGGTGGGGTACCTTGGCGTCCTGTCCGATCTGTGAGTTCTTGGCTTCGCAGAAGGCCCCGAGTTTTGAATTCGCGCCCAAAACGGTACCGGGGCGCAGGTATGAGAAGGGGCCTACGGTGGCGTTTTCGGCGATGGTTGCACCGAAACCGTGGCTGCGGATAACGGTTGCGCCGGTTTCGATCGTCATATCGGTCAGGGTTGTGTCCGGACCAATAGTTGCACCGGTGGCGACCGATGTTGTCCCGTGCAGCTGCACGCCGGGCAGCAGAGTTGTATCGTTTTCAAGGGTAACGGTTACATCGATCCAGGTGTTGTGCGGATCCACGATAGTTACACCGTTACGCATATGTTTTTCCAGGATACGTTCGTTGAGTTTACGCCCAAGCTGCGCAAGCTGCACGCGGTCGTTCGCACCTTCAACCTCCCAGCGATCCTCAATAGCGAGGGCGGCGGTGCGATGCCCCTTATCGCGGGCTATAGCCAGCACATCGGTAATGTATTTCTCACCCTGTGCGTTGTCGGTCGTGACCTCTAGCAGGGCTTCGCGCAGAACCTTAGCATCAAAAGCGTAGATACCCGAGTTGATTTCGGTAATCGCCAGCTCTTGGGGGGTTGCATCTTTGGCCTCCACAATGGCGGTAACTTCGCCTGCTTGATCGCGCACGATGCGCCCGTAGGCACCGGGCTCTTCGATATTAGTAGTGAGCACGGTAACGGCGTTGCGTCCCTCTTCATGGAAGTCCATCAGTTCGCGCAGAGTTTCGGCGCGAAGCAGGGGTACGTCGCCGTAGGTGACCAACACGGTACCATCAACGAGATCGGAATTATCGAGGGCGTTGAGACCGACTTCAACGGCTCGACCGGTGCCGGGAATGTCGTCCTGATCAACGATGGTGACCTGGGCATCAAAGTCAAGAATATGCTGGGCTACCTTATCACGCTGGTGCCGCACCACAACGGCTAGGCGCTGAGGGTCTAGGTCTCGGGCAGCAGCTACGGCGTGTTCCACCATGGAACGACCGCCTATCGCGTGCATAACTTTGGGGGTAGCAGATTTCATACGAGTGCCAGCTCCCGCAGCCAAAACAATAACAGCCGAAGGTGCCTTCCGATTTTCTGCGTTCACCTAGATGTCTCCTTGTTAGGTGTGGGATATAGCCGGAAGTCTACCCCCGAACTATTCGCTCCGCCACCAGGATTCGAACCTAGACAAACGGCTTCAAAGGCCGCTGTGCTGCCATTACACCATGGCGGATTATCCGCATGAACACCCGTCGGATTGACGGACAAAGAAACGGATACTCCATAGTGTAGCAAAAATAGCAGCGTTCTCACACACGCCACTCTGTGCCATCGGGAAGCCCTAATTTTTGCATTAACACGGTGCCTGTGGTGCCTCAGATGCCCTGGGATTTATCTCTCACCGGCGTGGTTTTCGCCGGATTTATACGAAGACTTCCAGGCGTGTGGGAGTCAGGCGTTACCCTGGATATGTGGCACATTTACTTGGCGGCGAAGCGCTGCACCTTCAGTTCCCTACCCGCACTATTTTTGAGGGGGTGACCGTTGGCATTAATGAGGGCGACCGCATCGGCATTGTGGGTCGCAACGGCGACGGTAAATCCACGCTCATGAAGATTCTGGCGGGGCGTCTTGAACCGGACTCCGGGCGCGTGACGGCGCGCGGTGGCACGCGCATCGGGTATCTGGATCAGTCCGATGTTCTCAACGATTCTCACACGGTCGGTTATGCTCTGGTGGGTGATACTCCAGAGTATGAGTGGGCCTCGCAGCCGCGTATTCGTGATGTTATTGCGGGTTTGGTGTCTGATCTGCCCTGGGATGCGCCGGTTTCTTCACTCTCGGGTGGGCAGCGTCGCCGCGTGGCGCTGGCTGCTCTGCTGATACAGGAATGGGATGTGCTCATGCTGGATGAGCCCACTAACCACCTGGATGTGCAAGCAATTACATGGCTTGCGCATCATCTGAAAAACCGCTGGAGCAAGAACGCGGGCGGCTTACTCGTGGTCACTCACGACCGCTGGTTTCTCGATGAAGTCAGTACCGACACCTGGGAAGTCCACGATAATATCGTGGAACCATTTGAGGGCGGGTATGCGGCTTACGTTCTGCAGCGCGTGGAGCGCGATCGGCAGGCGGCCGCCGCGGAGGCAAAGCGCCAGAACCTGATGCGCAAAGAGTTGGCATGGCTGCGTCGCGGCGCCCCGGCGCGCACCTCAAAGCCGAAGTTTCGCATTGATGCGGCGAATGCGCTGATTGCCGATGTGCCGCCGGTGCGTAATACCGTGGAACTCAAGCAGATGGCGGTTTCCCGTTTGGGTAAGGATGTGGTGGATCTTGAGAACGTCTCGGTCACCTTTGAGGATTCTTCGCTGCCCGACGGTAAACGTGAGGTGCTGCGTCGCGTAACTTGGCGGATTGCGCCGGGTGAGCGCACCGGTATTTTGGGCGTGAACGGTGCCGGAAAATCAACCCTGCTTGCCTTGGTCACCGGCTCTCTGGAACCGACCGAGGGGCGTGTGAAACGCGGTAAGACCGTCAAGGTTGCCACCCTCACCCAGCAGCTGGATGAGCTGAAAGAGGTTGAGAACGACCGCGTATCTGATGTGATCGGCCGCAAGAAGCGCAGCTATATTGCCGACGGCAAAGAGATGTCGCCCTCGCAGATGTTGGAACGGCTAGGTTTTACGAGCGCGCAGCTTTCTACTCCGGTGAAAGATCTGTCGGGTGGGCAGAAGCGACGACTGCAGCTCATGCTCATTCTCTTGGACGAGCCCAATGTGCTGATTCTGGACGAGCCTTCAAACGACCTGGATACCGATATGCTGGCGGCAATGGAGGATCTGCTCGATACCTGGCCCGGCACCCTGCTGGTGGTTTCTCACGACCGTTACCTCATGGAGCGTGTGACCGATCAGCAGTATGCGGTGATTGACGGGGCGTTCCGGCATCTGCCCGGTGGGGTGGACGAGTATTTGGCACTTTCTGCAGCAGGTCGAGGCGGTTCTGCCGCCGGTGTTACAGGCGCTGCATCCGTCCCAATAAAAAAGAACGATTCTTCGGTTTCTGGCGGCCAGGCTGAACCAACGGACTCTGGCCCCAAGAGCACGCCGAAAGTATCGGGGGCGCAGGCACGCGCGGCGCAGAAGGAATCCGCCGCGATTGAGCGTCGCCTCGGGAAATTGGGCGAGGAACAGAGTAAGCTCTCCGAACAGATGAGCATGCATGACCCCGCCGATTACGCCGGGCTTGCCGACCTAGGGCAAAAACAGCAGGCGCTTCAGGATGAGATCGACGAGCTAGAGATGCGCTGGCTGGAGCTCTCGGAACTCCTCGGATAGCCCGCTCCCCTGCTAAAAGAGTCTTGATAGCGAATCAAACGGGTTCCTCAACGTTGCATTCACTATCAAGGCTCTTTTTATAAACTCGGGGAAGCATCCGCAAGTTCCGCAGCCATAGCCTTTAGGTCCGCATCCAGCCGGGGGCTGCGCAAACCCGCAGCCTGAAATAGCTCGGTGAAACGGTGCCGCCAATCCAGTCTTTGCAGCGCCATACGCACCTGGTTTCGACTCTGCTCAGGTGTCCATTCGCTCATAAGCTGCGCCACCGCATTCAGCCCGGCGCGAGCATCCTGCGGGTCAATATCGACGGTCGCTCCATCCCACAATATCTCGCGCGTACTTTCGGTTTTAGGCACCTGCCCCACCACGGTCACCCCGTGGGCGAGCGCGTCCGTCCAACGCCCGGTAATGTACTCCTTGTTTGGGTGCGTGTACGATGCGGGGCTCACCAAAGTACTAAAAGCCAGTACAAACTTGGCGTCCGCGAGCGCTCTCTGCAAAGACTCGACGGATTCACGATCGGTTGTACCGAACGGCGGGCGCCCAGCGAAGGTTATTCCAGCCTGCCGGGCAAGCTCTGCGGTGTGTTCATCATCGTCATAGGCGGAGGGTTGGCGCCCCACGCGAAGTACATCGGTGGTTTTCGGATGCTCCAGATGCTCATCGAATCTACTCCACACGTCTGCACCCCAGGGAAGCACCCGCACGTTTTTAACCCCGGCGCTGCGCCAATCGTGCACGTCGTCGCGGTCCGCGACAAAAACGGTGTTATAGGTTCCGTTGGTGGCGATGGCGGGAATGCGGTCATCCCAGAAACTATCGATAACCCACCCGTAAACCCCAGCATAGCGTCGTGCGGCGAGGCGTGGCTGCGCGATAGCGTAAAGCTGTCCGGGGTCGCTGGCGATAACAAGGGCGGTACGTCTTCCGCCGGGAATACGCGGCAGGCGCCCCAGAATTTTGGTGGCGGGTGTAAGCGATGCGCTCGGGTCAGGGGTGACGATGCGCGCGTCCAAGTACGATGCCATCAGGCGCGCCATCTCATGGATGGGCGCCCACCCGGCGCCTTCGGGAACGCCTACGATAATATCTACGTCGTGGGGCATGGGGTATTCATTTCGTGCGAGTTCGAGCGGGAATAGGTCGCGCGTAATTTTGACCTGAACTATGCAAAATGTGCGTCATCACACCGCGCGATATACCACTTAGTATATACGTTTTTAGGTATCGTCCGGGATACTTGGTAATCACCATGACGGAGTGGGTTTTATATCACAGATTATTGAGAGACACGGAGGCAATACTCAGTGCACCATAAATTCCGGGAGCGTTTTCTTCATGTGGATGTGCATAAACTGATCCCGTATAAAGAAAACACTCTCGCATTGCTCCCTACCAAAAAACACTCCGCTGACCGCCGCCTGCAGGTAGGCTACAATATCTTCAGACGGGCTTGCCACGGTGGTAGAGCCGCATAGGTCACACTCACTCACACGAATTCTCATGATTCAGAAACTCAAAGATTTGAAATACCGCCTGCATCTTATGCGGCGAGAACGCACAAATGCGCAAAAACGACGTGAACTCACCAAAAATGGCATTGTTTTTGGTGCCGGAACATATTGCGATCCTAGTTCCACTATTATGCCTAAGGTCGTAATGGGCACGAATTGTTTTGTCAATAAAGAAACTTTGGTGGGCGCGCATACGACTCTGGGAAATAATGTTTTTCTGGGGCCGCGCGTCACCATTTTTGCCGACACCCATGAATTTGGTTCTGCCGCTCAGCGCGCGGGAGCAAATATTACTCGTCCCGTACACATCAAAAACGGCACGTGGGTGGGGCAAAACGCTGTCATTACCGCCGGGGTTACGATCGGCGAAGGATGCGTGATTGCCGCCGGTGCCGTGGTGGTGCACGATTGTGCGCCTCATGGCGTGTATGCGGGCGTTCCGGCGCGGCGCATCCGTGACCTTGATACCGAAGGGAACTCGTACCCGGTAGCCGAGCAGGTGAAAGGAGACCGGTCGTGACTCATCCCGAGCCCGTAGCGGCATCCGTCATCATTCCGGTGTATAACGGCGCCAACTACATTACGCAGCAGCTTGATGCACTCGCAGCCCAAACCGGTAACCCTAGTTTTGAGGTGCTCATTTGCGATAACGGCAGTACCGACAGTACCAGCACCGTGGTCGAAAGCTACAGTGCCCCCTATCCCCTGCGGGTAATAGATGCATCCCAGCGTGGCGGAGCCAGCCACGCCCGCAATATGGGGGCGGTACAAGCCGCAGGTGATGTCCTTATCTTCTGCGATGGCGATGATCTTGTAGAACCTGACTGGGTGGTTTCGCATCTGTACGTGCAAAACCTATATTCCCCTGTCATAGCAAGCGGGTCTCTGCTTCATGATCGGGTCAATACTCCCGAAGTTCTGCGGGCTTACGGTCTTGAACCCGGCGATGATCAGAAGACTCTGAGCACACGCACCAGGATTTTCTACGACGATGAGCTCACCCCCTATGCTGGTTTTCTGCCGACGGTTGCCGGGGGTAATTTTTCGATTCCTCGCCGCGTATATCTTGAGGCTGGGGGTATGGATTCTTCATATAAGAGTTCCGAAGAGACCGATTTTGCCTGGCGTGTGCAGCTTGCAGGCGTTCCGGCGGCGCTTACGCATGGGCCGCTTCTGCACTATATTCTGCGGGATAAACCTAAACGCATTTTTCATCAGCAGCGCGCCTACCAAAAATACAAGGTACTGCTGTGGGTGCACTATCGGCAGCATGGAATGCGCGGTCCCAGCACGAAGGCGTCTATCCTGGAGGTTCTGCGGCAGGCCCCTAAGCTTATAAACCCTGCAACCCGTTTTCGGGCGGCGTATCTGGCGGGCGGTAACCTTGGGGCGCTGGAGGGTATTCTTCAGTACCGCATTCTCAAGCGTATTCCGAAGCCGCTGCGGCTGGATACTGCGCCTATTACAGAGGAATAAGGGACTATTCATAAGGAATTAGAGCATCGCGGGGGTTTGTGTGGCTATCGCGTGACGGCCTCGGCGGCGAAGTGCTGCGGCGAGTTCATCAGCTGCGGTCGCGTCCTCCGCAAGAATAGCCACGGTAGGCCCTGACCCAGAGACAAACGCCTCAACCATGCTCTCATTATCCATGGTCAAAATAGTTTCAAGATCGGGAGCTAGGGTCACGGCTGGTCCCTGCAAATCGTTGCGAAGCTGCCTGCCAATTTCGTGGATGCGTGCAATCGGCGCCTCCGTCTGGGTTAGCGCGTGCAGCAGCCCCGAAGGAACCTGCAGCTCGCCAGCTTCGGGGTAACGCCCGGCGGCGCGTCCCTCATCAAGCTCGCTAAATACCTGCGGGGTCGAGAGTCCTTCTGAGGCGGCGACCAACACAATATCGAGTGGAATCATGTCTTCGGGCAACTCCACGATGTGCAGCTCGGTTCCGGTGCCCTCCCCCACGGCTAACCCGCCCAGCGGGAACGCGGCACGCACCACAAAAGGCACGTCGGCACCCAAAGGCGCAGCCAGGGCAAGCAGCTCTTCGAGTCCGAGGGTACGTTCGGTAAGCCGCTTCTCATAGAGATACTGATCGACGGCAAGAAGCGCGGCGGCGGCATCTGCCGAGCCACCTGCCATGCCCCCGGCCACGGGAACGGCCTTATCGATATGCAGGTGCAGGTTCAGATCGTTCACGGTAAGCCCGTGCGCCTGCACCATAGAGACGGCTGCACGATGCGCCAGGTTCGACTCGTCCAACGGCACCTCGGCTAGATCAAATTCTCCGGAGCGGTGCTGCTGATCGACCAGGGATTCGGACACAATATCCAGGCTCAGGGTAATTCCCGGTTTCTGACCATCGCGTGCGGTTACGGTTTCGTAGATATTGACCGAAGAAAAGAGCGTGGCGAGCGGATGGTAGCCGTCCTCGCGGGGGTTCCCCACGGCAAGATAGAGATTTACTTTGCCGGGCGCTTTTGCCCGAGTTTCTAGAACATGCATTCTTTATCCATCTCCGGTTTCCCGGTCTTAACTTTCATCCGCCACTAAAGCTGGCACCCGATGCGCCGCCTGGGCAATCCGAATATACCCATGAATATCTAACTTTTCGCCACGCTCAGTAGGAGTAATACCCGCCTCGGTCAGGATCGCTTCGGCACGAGCACCGGAACCAGCCCACGAAGCAAGCGCGGCCCGCAGGGTCTTCCGCCGTTGGGCGAAGGCCGCGTCAATCACGGTAAAGACTTCGTCGCGGTCAATATCGGCGAGCGGCTGCGGGCGCATCCTGAATCCCACAAGCCCGGAGTTAATTTTCGGGGCGGGCCAGAATACGTTTTTACCAATAACCCCCGCTTTAAAGACCTCAGCATACCAGCTTGCCTTCACCGAAGGAACCCCATAAATCTTAGAGCCGGGTTTCGCCGCCAGACGATCGGCAACTTCATCCTGCACCATCACCAAGGCATGGCGGATACTCGGGAACTGCGCGAAGAGGTGCAGAAGCACCGGAACCGCCACGTTATAGGGCAGGTTAGCGACCAGCGCATCCGGCGTGTGGGGAAGCTCAGTCACCTTGAGGGCGTCCATAAGCACCACATTAACGTTTTGTGCCTTGTCGGGGCGGAATTTGGCGATAGTATGCGGTAGCTGCTGCGCCAATGGCGGATCGATTTCAACCGCTACAACCTGGCGCGCGGCATCTGCTAGCCCCAGAGTGAGAGAGCCAAGTCCGGGGCCGACTTCGAGCACGGTTTCGTCGTCGGTAATATCCGCTGCGGCAACGATGCGACGAATAGTATTCGGGTCAATCACGAAGTTCTGCCCCAGGGTCTTTGTAGGGCGAATGCCCAGCTGCGCGGCAAGGTCACGGATTTCTTGAGGACCCAGCAGGGGTTTATCGCTCAGATTTTCTCTCACCCTATCTATTCTACGGAAGGTTGCAGGTCTAGGTCGAAGGACGCCGCTCACTGGTGCGGGTAGTTACTTGAGAACTCTGCGTTTCTTCCGTATCTGCCAGAGAGTAGATTTGACGATGTTTTGGGCGTTCTTCAGCCGGGCCTTGGGCGCGGCGTAAATCCGCAGCTTATTGAGGAGCGGCTGTTTTTTTGTCTGGTTTGCTTTATGGTACACAAAATGCGTCCCGTCTTCCTCGATAAGACTATTTCCTGTCCAACCGCACAGTCCTGGCTGCACAACCTTAATATCCACCCCAAAATCAGCGGCGAAAAGGGGCCAATCATCTGCTAGCCAGTATTGTGAGCCGCGCGCATCAATCTGCTCAATAATTTTCTGCGCCGCCGACCGAGAGATCAGATACAGTCCTGTACAGGCAGTCCAGTCGTTAGCGCAGTACCCTAAACGGTGACGACCCCAAATAAACGGAGAAAACAATGACAACCGGGGGTAAGGGGTACGGGCATTCATACGACCCATCTGGGTGGACCAGCCATCCGCAAAATTCACCACGCCAATACTGAGAGATTTTTCAATAACCCGAGAAACAATTTCATCAATGGAGGCGTGTATCAATGCATCGTCCTCAGCAACAAGTGCCCATTCTTCCCCGCTTTTTAGAAAATCACGCCACACGTAAGTATGGCTCAAGGCGCATCCTACTTCCCCGGGACGGGCTAGACGGCCTGCTCTCTTCTCAAAATAGATGTTATCAAATTCAGGGCTTTCCCCAGGAATAGGTAAAGCACGCCCATCTACTCCCCAAAATATATCAAAACCAGTGCCCCCTGGAGCACTGAAGAAATACTCAAGACGATTTTCGTCTTTAAGAGCAACAACATATTTTTTCATTTTCCCTCTTTATATTTGATGTGACAATGATTTACCGGTATCCACCGGAATATATTTCAAATTGCATACCTGCAATAGTTTTTATATTATCTTTATACTTCAAGCTTAATGGACTCACAATATTCCCTGATAAATCAGACCAGGGGACAGGATACTCTGGCATATATTCAAATGCTTGAGAGTTATAACGCCCCTCTAAAAGGGTTGAAAAGTAATCCATACGGCGATGTATTTCAGAAATCCACTCATCGGTAAACCTGCTGTATGGTTTGCACGCATAAGCAGACATATTCACAATCGACCTATAGTAGTTACGCTGGTCTTTCCCCAATACCCCACTTGCTGGTGACGAATTCCGGGAATTTTTTTCATGCGGCGCGATCACCCACATATCTGGGGTAGCATTAAGCTCCTCAAGAAGAGGTAACCAGGGCTTATCCATAGGTTTTATATCCATATAGACACCACCGTGATGGTGCATCAGGTAGGCACGCATATAGTCGGAACGCTGAATGTAGCTCAACTTCACGTATGAAGGGTGTAAAGGATACCCAGGAACTATATAGTCATCCAGATTATCTGGAGTCACCAGAATAACTTTACTCTCAGGGTTAGTGGAGCGAATAAGATTAAGTGATTTCCGACGGGCAGGCGTTATTTCGTTATCTCCTGTCCACACTACAAATATCTGGTTAGGGGCATCTCGAAGATTATCTTTAGGAAGTTGGGAATCGTAGAATAAGTGATTAACAGAGAAGGTACTAGAGTTTGGCACAACAACATCACCAATACGATGAGTGTATTTCTCAAGGTCATAAGAATATGGGTTTTTCTGCGAATACCAACTGCGCATCTTATCTATCCCCGCGCCATCTTTGACATAATTAATCCATATATAATGTTTTATTCTTTTTGAAAAAGAAATGATTGACACGGCTTTACCCTAGTTCTCTCACATTAACATGCTATTGATACGTTACGGGATAGAAAACTATTTATCGGGATGCCATATCACACAAATACAGAATTTACTCCAGAAATTATGAGGTAAAGCCTTAAAAGGTGAGATATAGCATCTACCATAATAGCATATACGCGTGATAGTTCATGCAGGCTTCGATAAAGGTGGCACAAAAAATACTTATACCTTATGCACTGATCGTTACCATCGTCTAGACCCCCTCAAGTCCCCAGCTGCCGTAGACACGCATCGAGTTCGCGCGGATAATTCGGCACAGGTCTTCTAGGTTCTGCTCGCGGTGCGCCGCCATGAACCGCACCGTATAGTTCGTCATGTACGAGGCATTCGGGCGGCCCCTAAACGGGTGCGGGGTCAAAAAAGGCGCATCCGTCTCGGCAAGAATCAGCTCAGGGCGTGCCATACGCAACGACTCCTGAATATCCTTCGAGTTTTTGAAGGTCACGGTTCCGGCGAAGCTCATGTACCAGCCCTGCTCATTGCACATGCGAGCCAGTTCAGCCCCGCCCGAGTAGCAGTGAAATACAGTACGCTCGGGGGCGCCCTCCTCAAGGAGGATGCGCACTACATCATCGTGCGCCTGCCGGTCATGAATCTGAAGCGCCAGATCGTGCTTCTTCGCCAGGCGAATATGCTCGCGAAAGCTGCGCTGCTGGGCCTCGGTGCCCTCTTCCCCGGTGCGAAAATAGTCGAGCCCGGTCTCTCCGATAGCTCGCACACGCGGTTCGGCGGCGAGCACATCCAAGGTCTCCAGAGCCTCATCAAGGGTACCGGAGGATTCCAGTTCGGGGGCGGTGTTGGGGTGAACGGCAACCGCCGCCAAAACCCGCCGGTCGGCGCGGGCGGCGGCAACCGCATACAGCGAGGAGGGAATATCGCAGCCGACCTGCACAATGGCACCTATGCCGAGTTTTTCTCCGGTATCGAGGGCATCCCGGGCAGTAATTTCTACTTCGCCATCAAGCAGGTCCATATGAGTGTGGTTATCGACGATGGCGTACGGCAGAGGCTCGGGTGCAGGCGGGAACACAAGGTTGCGGGACCGTCCGTCATCGCCCTTCGTGGAGCGGCGTCGGGTGCCTTCACCCGAAGGTTCCTGTGCTATGCCTCCCCCGGTCTCGTCCCGGTAAAGCTCGGCTCGGTAGGGCGCGGGAGTTTGCCCTTCTTCGATCTGCCAGCCATGCGGAAGCACGCTCGCCGTCAGTTCTTCTTCGCTCGGCATCTTATAGTGTGCCAAGGTTGCAAGGGAGTCTAAATATTCCTGGGTGAGTTCGGTTTGCTCGGAGTGGCTATGGCACACGGTATTCTCCTGTGGGCTGTGTTGAGGTGTGTTTATACGTTTGCATTTCGAGCGGCGAGGGCGGCTTCATAGAGTTCTCGTTTGGAGGCACCCGTTTCGGCGGCGACTGCGGCGCACGCATTTTTGAGGCGTTCCCCCGCATCCACCCGTTCGAGGACGAGACTTACTACGTCTTGCGCCTGCGGAGTTTCGGGAGGCTCGGCGCCAGCAACCACAATCACGATTTCGCCGCGCACCTGGGTTGCGTGTGCCCAGTCAGCGAGTTCGTTCAGGGTGCCACGCAGGGTTTCTTCATGCAATTTGGTGAGTTCGCGGCATACGACGGCACGCCGTTCTCCCCCGAAAACCCGGGCAAAATCTGTGAGTGTGGCGTCTACACGATGCGGCGATTCATAGAAAATCATGGTGCGCTCTTCCGCCGCCAGGGAGTTCAGCCTTCTTGTACGTTCTGAGCCTTTACGCGCCAGAAACCCCTCAAAGGTGAACCGTCCGGTGGGCAGTCCCGAGAGCGCGAGCGCGGTCAGTGCCGCCGAGGGACCGGGGATCACGGTCACCGACAGGTCGGCGGCGGCAACGGCGGATGCAGCAACATAGCCGGGGTCTGAGATGGTTGGCATACCGGCATCCGAGAGCAGCAGAACTGTGTTCCCGTCGCTGACCGCTTGCACGAGCTGGGCACTGCGTTCCGCCTCGTTATGGTCGTGATTTACGATAATTCGTCCCGTGGTGCGCACCCCCAGCCCGGAGGCAAGGGTGCGGAGCTTTCGAGTGTCTTCGACGGCGATCACGTCGGCGGTAGTGAGCGTCTGCCGTAACCGGTCGCTGGCGTCTGAGAGGTTGCCGATGGGGGTCCCGCCGAGGATGAGAATACCTTCCTCACGCTCATCAGACGCTAGGGGCTGCGTTGTTCTATCGGCGGAGGTGGTACTTTGTGTATCGCGCTCATACATTTCGTTTTCGCTCACTCCCCCAGTGTATCGTGTGTGCTTTTCATCTCGGAGGTGCTCTATGCCGCCATAGCGCTTAGTTCCGCATGATGTCGGGGTAGTTTTATAGATTTTATATATGGTGTGAGCCAGGTTTTTGTGGTTTCAGGTATTGTCAAGAAGACGTGGAGGCTTACACCCTATAGGATTGATAGGTGATGTTAACCGCTAGTCTTTCTTTTACGAAGTCCAGAGTGCAGTACTCTCTGTCGAATCTTTTCGAGGCTCTGGGCGTCGCCCGTGTTTCGCTGCCCCGTTGGGGCTGGCTTGCACCGACCCTGATTGTACTCTTAGCGGGTGTGCTGCGTTTTTATAACCTGGCACACCCAAATGCAATTGTCTTTGACGAAACCTACTATGCCAAGGACGCCTATTCGTACCTGCACTACGGATATGAAGTTTCGTGGTCGAGCGGCGTGGATCACGCATTCGCTTCGGGGGATTTTAGCGGTATCTTGCCGGATAGCCCCGAGTATGTGGTGCACCCGCCCCTGGGTAAGTGGATGATTGCCTGGGGAATGGCGATTTTTGGTGAGAACGCCTTCGGTTGGCGTGTGAGTGCCGCGATTATTGGTACGCTCGCGGTGGCGCTTCTGGCGGTTGCCGGGTGGCTCATGTTCCGTTCTGTCACTGTGGCCTCTATCGCTGCGCTGTTGGGCGCCGTTGATGGTTTGATGTTTGTGGAATCCCGTCTGGCGCTTCTCGATATTTTCCAGATGTTCTGGATTTTAGCGACTTTTGTCTGTCTGCTTCTTGACCGACAAACAGCGCGTAGAAGGCTCGCGGCGAATGTTATGAAGATTGTGGATGCGCACGGCGAGTCGGGCTTGCAGAAGGTTGTTTTCGGCCCCGGCTCTGGTCTGCACCTGTGGCGGTTTGCCGCCGGTATATGCGCCGGTGCCGCCGTAGCGGTGAAGTGGAACTCTCTGTTCTTTATTGCCGCGATGGGTGTGCTGACGGTGTTTTGGGATATGAATGCGCGGCGCATTCTAGGGTTGAAAAATTGGGGTCTTGTCGCTCTGATTCGAGAGGGTATTCCTGCGTTTATTCAGATGATTGGCGTGGGTCTTATCGTCTATCTGACCACCTGGATTGGTTGGTTTAAGTCGTCAAACGCTTTCTACCGCCACTGGAGTAATCAGTTCCCCGATTCGGGTGCTGTGAAGTGGCTTCCCGAGGATTTGCGCCTACTCTGGGAGTATCATACATCCGCGTTTAAGTTCCATTCGGGGCTCAGCAGTGAACATCGCTACGCTTCGCAGGCTTGGCAGTGGCTTATTCTGGGGCACCCGACGTCGTACTACTATGAGGCGCCAAAGTTTGGGGAAAAAGGATGCACGGCGCTCAACTGTTCGCAAGCGATCCTCAATATTGGTAACCCGCTGATCTGGTGGGTGTTTATTCCGGCGATAATTCTCGCCCTAGTCATTTTTATCCTGAAGCGCGACTGGCGTTTTGGGGCTCTTTTGCTGGTTTTCGCCGCAGGCTATCTGCCGTGGTTCCTCTACCCGAACCGCACCATGTTCTTCTTCTACGCTCTCTCCTTTGAGCCTTTCCTCCTCATCCTCTTGGCGGGTTGTTTGGGCGTACTTTTGGGGAATCGTACCAGTTCCGTCAGACGCGTGCGCGTGGGCGTTTTGTGCGTAGGTGTATACCTGACGGCGGTTCTACTGGTGAGCGCATACTTCTGGCCTCTGTGGACTGGGCAGGTTATCCCGTATGAGCAGTGGTACGGGCATATGTGGATTCCGACCTGGATTTAGCGGCGGCATTCCCCAATAACCCGGGTCCAATCAGGATGCCGTACGAAAAAGGCTCTTGAGGTGAACAGGCGTTAGAAACAACGATTTGTTCACCTCAAGAGCCTTTTTATGCCGTAGGGACGTGTGCCGGGTACCCGCTAAGCCTCGATGTCGCCGTCACGTTCGGCGCGCATCGCCTTGATTTTCTGGCGAATCTGGTAGCGCTCTTTGTAGTACCGATTTTCCTTCACGAGGCGGTACCGTGTGGGCCAGGTGAACGCCAGCAGCACACCGATTATCAGCAAGGTTATCACCACAATGGCGAGCGCAGCATCAATCCAGAATTGCGGCGGGTATAGGCGAATGAGCGTATCACTCATGCGGAACTGCCAGTTGCCCTGCGGGAAGAAGGTCGTGTGGAAGGTGGTAAAGAGCCATTCCCAGCTGGTAGCGCCTATGATACCTAGCACCACGAGCATAATAACGGTAGCCCAAGCGCCAGTGTACAGGCTGCGGCGAATAGTGCCGGGGGCGCGCTCCTTCAGCGAAATACTGCCGATTAAGGCCAGCACGCAGAATACCGCCACGGCGATGGTTGCGAAGAGCAAGACTCGTTTGACGTCGTGCATATGCTGAATTTCACTCTGGAGGAATGCCGGGGTGTTTGCCGGTCCGGTGGTGGCTTTCGCCAGGTAGTCTTCGGGGGCTAGGTTGGTCACGTAGTCCAGCCCGTAGGAGCCTAACCGCATGCGTTCGGCGAGGTCGAATCCGTAGCTGTCTTCGGGAAATCCGGGCCTGCGGTATTCCAGCCAGAGGAATGGTGCGGATGCGACAGCCCGAATAGCGACCATAAACGAGAGGAGCGGTACCGCTGCCGTGATGAGGGCGGCACGGAGCTTGAGCAGGCGTGGGCGTTCGGCGGCGGCTTCTTGTGCTGCATCTTCTTCCCACGTATTTGAGGTTTCAACGGTACGAGTTGTTTGCGTGCGGTATTTAGGGCGTGAACTCAGCGAGCCGGTTGAGATTTTTGTTCCCTTCTCCACGGTCACTAGGGTGGATTTTTGGGGTTTGTTATCGGCATCTTGACTGGGTTCTGAGGCGGGTGTATCCGGCGCAGCTGCCTTTTCAGCCGGAGCCGCTTCTTCGTTCTTTTTCTCGTCAAACTTCTGCACTAAAGTACTGAGCGTGGGGTGTTTCGGAGATCCCTTTGCCTCACGGATAAGAGGAACAAACCCGGTTGAGACGCTGGTATAGGTACGTACCCGCTGCCCTACGCTTTCCCCTTCCTGCTGACTCGTGTCATGTGCGCCGGATGCTCGATCGCTGGGAATATCGGGGTTGTCTGCAAAATCCGGAGCTTCGGTGTACATCTGTGCCGATGCTCCCAGCAGTGATTCGGGTGTTCTTTGTGTTGCGGGGGCGGAAGCACGCGCCGCCGCTTCTTCAACGGTTTCGGTGCCGATCGCGGAGCGCAGCGCGTCCCAGGCTCTCTGCCCTGAGGATGCGGTACCGCTGTGACTTTCCTGTGCCATAGGTGTCTTTTCTGAATAGAGTGGTATAGATAGGGTGTTTGTCCTATTTTCATAGGAGAAGAACCTTCCGCTGAGCGGCGGAAGGTTCCTATGAAGGTTGTGAGAGGCTGGCAGTACCTCAGGTTCGTTCAGCTCTAAGCTCCACCGTGTAGACGACTCGCCATCCTTGCGGTGCGGTTAATCGTGCCGCATGATAATCGCAAAGATCGTAAGCGTGTGGCTCGCGGTACTCGGACAGCGGTCCGATTGTCGCCGTAGAGTCAGCGTATGAGTAGCTGAGGGTCACCGTGGCTTCATGTTGACAGGTCTGCCGGGAGCAGTGTCTAACTTTCTGCATTGGTACTGTTGTGCCTTCCTAGCGCCTTAGCTTGCCTGCTTACGTAGCCGACGACGCTCGCGTTCTGAGAGACCGCCCCATATTCCGAAGCGCTCATCATTGTCCATTGCATATTTTAGACACTCTTCACGAACGGGGCACGATTCGCAGACGCGTTTAGCGTCACGAGTAGACCCTCCTTTTTCAGGAAAAAAGGCTTCTGGGTCGGTTTGGGCACACAGCGCATCAGTTTGCCAGGCGAGCTCTCCGTCATCACCTTCAGTTCCGTACATGCCTGCGGCGGCGGCCCACATATCGAGGCCTTCGACGCAGGTAAACATGTTGCCTACCTCAACTGTGGAAGCCGCAAAGCTGCCTTCCTCAGTGGTTGCGTCGGCAACGCTCAGGAACATATTTGCTTGTTCTTCTAGGGATTGCGCGGTTTGCATAGTATGTTGACGGGTTCCGCCTGTGCGTTCACCGGCAATACCGGTGCTCAGGCGTGAATACCCAGCACAGGTGTATGAACCCATAGTTTTTCCTTCCGTGTTCTCATTGGCTAGATGAGTCTGCGGTGATTCGTTGGTGTGCAAACGAATCTTTTTGGCTCTGTAGATTTATAGTTTTTGGGCATGAAAGATGTTTCTGCAAATAAACCTACATAACTATTAGAAGGGCGACACGCCCATTCGTCAAACTGGACTTACAACTTTTATCCGTGTATGTGCAGATCACCGTCAAATATTTCAATGTTTATACGGTGTTAGACCACAAAATAATTACTTCATCATGAAAGTTTTGGGCGTTATCTTCTGTATATATATGTTCCTCCACACCCCCTCCAAAACCCCCGAGATTACGCCTCGAACGAAGCTCTTTCAAACTCCTAAGCACCTAGTCAAAACAGGTTTTTTATATCCTATTCAAAACCTAATCGTGTCACTTATTACATTTTAATAACCCGTCTGCAAGATATTTTATGAACTTCACACCCGTAATGCACCCGTAATATAACTTCAACGTCCTTAAGAGTATATTTGCATCATACGCAAATTTATGACTACAAATACTTTCTTCTTCAACTGTTATGACGTCAGGAAAAATATCTCATGATGTGGTCGCGTGTACTGCCGAAAGTAATATCATGCATCGAAATTTTTGGGAGTTTACACACGGTAAAGTTATTCTATGGCTGAAAATTTACTCTCGACCGTGGCAAATGCCCGCTCATTCACGCGTATTTTCGATGCTCTCGCGCGTGTGCAGACTCCCGCCCTTATCTGGCATGCTCGCGGGGGTGAACGCATCGAGCTCTCCGGTCGCGTCTTCATGAATTGGGTAGCAAAGAGCGCAAATCTTCTGGTGAATGAGTGCGAAGTTACCGAGGAATCTGGGGTGCAGATTACGGGTCCCCTGCACTGGCGTTTTCTGGTTCTCGCCTGCGCGACTCTCTACGCTGGCACCTACTTCGACGATGAAGAACCGCTTGTAGGCGCCTCAGATACCACCGATCATGCTCAGAACCTCAATAACCCCGACTATCTTCTTCTTGTTGATCGCGGGCCTCTCTCGATGCGCTACCTTGGAGACCTTCACGAGGTCGACTCAATGACTGATGCCGAAGTTCTCGACTTCTGCGCGCTCGTGCGCAGCGAGGCTGACCAGTTCATCGGCTTGCCAGCTTCGACCTCAGCGCCCGTGGGCAATAACTTAACATCGGCAGAGCTAACGGCACGAGTGCTCTCTCGGGCACATGAACATGCTGGTCACGATTACCGTCTTCCTTCAGGGGAACGAGCATTAGCGCTTCGTCTTCACCTTCCCTCAGAGTTCGACTGGGCACCCTCAGCCCTCACGATCGTGACAGAGGCGCTTGCCTGCCTCATCGCGGGTTATGCCGTATTCCTACCCGATCCGCTGGCTGATTTTACCGCTACCGAGTTAGACCCGCTCCTGCGTTCTGAGCGAGCTCTAGATCTAACCTTGAGCCACTCCTAGAAAACGGCAGCGTAGTTCGCTCAGAGGGTAAAAACACTGCGGCGGATTCTCATAAAAAGAATCCGCCGCTGTATACAGTCTATTTATTTATGAACGTTTACCGGTAGAGGGCTTATCAACATCGGTAATTTCAACATTCTGTTGCGAACGCTGGGCCTGTGCCGCAGGGTCTACCACGGGAACCGAGCCGGTCAGCACACCCGTCGCCTGGTTCAGAATGTACCCCAATTCTTCGTGCTCGGTAGCGTCCCCTTCATCCACCTGTTTACGGTGCTTGCCGTAAACCCAGAAACGGTAGAGGAAGTACCGCAGAATTGTTCCCAGCGCGGTGCCGATGATCGTACCGGAGATAAACGATGCTTCCGGCGAACGCAGCCCCAATACGTAGTTAGTGAAGAACACGCATCCGGCCTCAACCAAAATGCCAAGAATATTCACAAAGGCAAATTCGATGCCCTCACGTTTCCAGTTCTCGGATCGGTCTTCGCGGAAGGTCCACAGGCGGTTCATAATCCATGCAAAGATGGTAGCCACAACGCTGGCAATTACTTTTGCCTTGGTATGTGCGTTCTCGAAAGGACCAAGCATCAGCGCCCACACCACGGCAGCGTTTACCAAGAATGCGGCACCGCCAACGGTACCGAATTTAAGTACCTCTAGACCGTAGGTATTCCACAGTGATTTAAGACGATCACCCAGTGTAGAGCGAGAGTCTGAAGCCATATTCTCCATCTTTTCTGCCCGTTAAGATGACCTGGGCGTCTGTGAGTTAAATTTTGATAGCATCCCTAAAATACTAGTACAGCCGATCCCGTTTTACCTTATTTTATTGAGTTTTATCATGCACTTCCCAGGTTATTTTCAAGTCTGCGGCGCGGAATACTACCGGTATTTGGGGGCATAAGAGTACACTTGAGTGATGTGACTTACCCTGTAACTGGACCTGTACTTGGTGTTATCGGAGGCGGCCAGCTGGCACGCATGATGGCTCCCGCAGCAACGAACCTTGGATTTGACCTTCATATTCTCGCTGAAAGCCCTACAGTGGGCGCCGTGGCAGCGGTGCGCAGCGCACCCGTGGGAGATTATAAGGATTTAGAGACTTTGCGGGAGTTCGCTCGTGGCAAAGATGTTATTACATTCGATCACGAGCATGTTCCTACCGAATTTTTGCACACGCTTATTGCTGAGGGGGTAAATGTGCAGCCGCATCCGGATGCGCTGCAATATGCCCAGGATAAGCTCATGATGCGCCAGGCTGTAGAAGATCTTGGACTACCGAACCCGCGCTGGGCACGCGTTGAAACTTTGGATGAGCTTCTCGCCTTTGGCGATGAGATCGGCTGGCCCGTGGTTTTGAAGACCCCGCGCGGCGGCTATGACGGCAAGGGCGTGATGGTGCTGGATTCTCCTCAGCACGCCCGTGAGCAGGCCGCTGCCTGGTTTGATGAGCTTCCTCACCGCACCGATTTTTCGGCGCTTTTGGCGGAGGAAAAGGTTCCGTTCACCCGCGAGCTTTCCGCTCTCGTGGCGCGCCGGGAGAGTGGGCAGGTTCTCCCCTGGCCTGTCGTAGAGACAATTCAGGTGAATTCGGTCTGTGATGAAGTTATTGCACCCGCACCGAACCTCTCCCCCGCGATCGCCCGGGCGGCATCCGATGCAGCCGTTACCCTAGCCACCGAACTTGGGGTTACCGGCGTAATGGCGGCGGAGCTCTTCGAGGTTCCGGGCTCTTCAGCAGGCTTCTACATTAATGAACTCGCGATGCGCCCGCACAATACCGGACACTGGACCCAGGAAGGTTCGGTAACCAGTCAGTTTGAGCAGCATCTGCGTGCGGTACTCGATATGCCGTTGGGCGCAACTACTATGCGCGACGAAGTTGCCATTATGAAGAATTACCTGGGCGGCGAGAATGAAGATATTTTCGGTGTGTACCCGCTTGCGCTCAGTGCCGAGCCACGCGCCAAAATTCATTTTTACGGTAAAGAAACCCGCCCAGGACGTAAAATTGGTCATGTGAATATTACCGGTCGGGCAGCTGAGACTCGGGCGCTACGCGATGCCGCCGCGAATGTGGCATCTATTTTGCGCGACGGTCGCCCGCTCTAAGAGTTTGCCGGTATATTTCGTGTCCGTAGTGTCTTATTAGCTCACAGGAAGGATTGTTCATGAGCTCCCCGTACGATTCAGATAAGCCCGTTGTTGGCGTTGTGATGGGGTCAGATTCCGACTGGTCCATCATGGAAGAAGCCGCTACGGTTCTTGAAGAATTCGGTATCCCCTATGAAGCGGATGTCGTCTCAGCACACCGTATGCCTGAAGATATGATCGCCTACGGCCAGCAGGCTCATCAGCGCGGTATTCGCGTAATCGTCGCCGGTGCCGGAGGGGCAGCGCACCTTCCCGGCATGCTCGCCTCGGTTACCGCGTTGCCCGTTATTGGTGTCCCGGTGCGGCTGAAGAATCTCGAAGGCATGGATTCCCTGCTTTCTATCGTGCAGATGCCCGCGGGGGTTCCGGTGGCGACCGTGTCTATCAACGGCGCACGTAATGCGGGACTTCTGGCGCTGCGCATCCTAGGATGCGCCACCGACGATTTCGCGCAGCAGGTGCACTCCGATCTTCTCGATTTCTCGAAGGATCTGCGCCAGAGCGCGGTAGATAAGGGAACGGCTCTGCGTGCTAAGCTCGCCGAGCATCGCGCCCAAGTTGCCGAAGAAGAAAAAGTACAGGCACCGGCGGCTCCAAAACCCGCTCCAACCACCGACTCTACACGTGATGAAGGGGACGAACCGCAGGCTTACGTGCCCTAATGTATGGTCGTTTCTCGGTCTTATCGAGCCGTTCCGTGAAGATACGGAACGGCTCGTATTTTATCTACTCCCAAGGTCGCCGTCGCTCAGCGTAACCTGCGGTTGAGGCTAAAATAGTTGAATGAGCAATATTCTTCAATCCGATATTTGGGCACGTTTTCAGCAATCTCTTGGTCATACCGTCATTCGCCACGAAGGCGAAGGCTGGTCCTATCTCGCTACCGTTGAGGGCGGGCGCACCGGCAAGTATCTTTACAGCCCCTACGGCCCGGTGGCACAGAGTGCGCAGGCTTTCGATGCCGCGCTCGACTCGCTGAAAGAAGAAGCAAAGGCTCATGGGTGCCTGTTTGTGCGCATCGAACCAATTGACTCCGCTATCTGGGGTTCGCAGGATGCGGCAGAGTTCCTGAAGGCACGCGGCGCTGCGTTGGCACCGCGCCAGGTTCAGCCTTCACACACGCAGATTATTGATCTTTCCGGCGACGAAGCTGCAATTTTGAAGGATATGAAGTCCAATAACCGCAATCTGCACCGTAATATCCACAAAAAAGGTGTCAGCATTGAAGTGTCTCAGAACCCCGAGGATATGAAGGTGCTCTTCACGTTCCTCTCTGAGACCGCCGACCGCAACGGGTTCAACCGTCAGCAGGACGACTATCTGATGCAGGTGGCAAAGACCCTCATGCCTGCCGATGCCGCATCCCTCTATATTGCTCAGCTGACCGGCGAGGATGGTTCCAAGGAACCTATCGCGGCGGCGTTTGTCTACGATTCTGACGATACGCGCACCTACGCCCACGCGGCGGCGTCTTTTGCGCATCGTAAGCTCTCAGCAGGCATTCCGGTAGTGACCAATTTCATCTTGGACGCTAAAGCAAAGGGTCTGAAATATGTGGATCTTTTCGGCATCGCACCCGAAGATCAGCCTGATCACGAATGGGCGGGGTTCACCAAATTTAAGAAGTCTTTCGGCGGGCGTTCGGTTGAGTACCCCGGCACCTGGGACATTCCGGTAAATGCGCTAGGCTACCGCGCCTACGGCTACGCATACCGCGCGCGTCCCGCACTCAAGAAAGCACTGGGAACCGCTCAGGAAACCGCGAAATCTACAGTAGCTAAGGTTCGCGCACGCCTGAAAAAATAACGCTACTTCGGCAGCCTAGGTTCCCAGGCAGACCACGCTCATACAATAAAGCTTGTGCCGCGCTCTCAATGATTAAGAGCGCGGCACAGGCTTTATATCAAGACGTTACTTTGTATGCGACAGAATCTCGCGCAGGCGAGAAAGGCGATGCTCAGCCTCCACAATGCGCACGGTTCCCGAGGAGGAACGCATGACGAGCGACTGGGTGGTCACAATATTCTTGCCGTAGCGCACCCCGCGCAGCAGCTTGCCGTCGGTAATACCGGTTGCGGCGAAGAAGCAGTTATCGCTGGTGACCAAATCGTCAGTTGTGAGGATGCGGTCAAGATCGTGCCCCGCAGCGAGCGCCTTCTCACGCTCGGCATCGTCAGTGGGTGCTAAGCGGCCCTGAATTACGCCTCCGGTGGCCTTGATAGCGCACGCGGCGACGATGCCTTCGGGGGTTCCGCCGGTACCGAGCATCACGTCAACACCGGTTCCTTCACGGCAGGCCGCGATAGCCCCGGCAACATCGCCGTCAAGGATAATGCGGGTACGTGCACCGGCATTACGAATCTCTTCAATGAGCTTAGCGTGACGCGGACGATCCAGAACGCACACGGTCAGTTCGCTTACGTTCTTACCCTGTGCCTTAGCGACCAAGTGAAGGTTCTGTTTGACGGGCAGGCGAAGATCTACGAACTCTGCGGCTTCGGGCCCAGTCACCAGTTTTTCCATGTAAAACACGGCGGAGGGGTCGAACATAGAACCGCCGTCTGCTACCGCGATTACGGAGAGGGCGTTGTCCATGCCCAATGCGGTCAGACGAGTTCCGTCGATGGGATCTACCGCAATATCGAGATTGGGGCCGATGCCATCGCCAACAACTTCGCCGTTGAATAGCATGGGAGCCTTATCTTTTTCGCCCTCGCCGATCACAACGGTTCCGTTGAAGTGCACGGTCGAGAGACGGTAGCGCATCGCGTCCACGGCGGCACCGTCCGCGCGGTTCTTATCGCCTGCGCCCACCCAGGGACCGGATGCGATGGCTGCGGCCTCGGTGGCGCGCACCAATTCCATAGCTAGGTTGCGGTCGGCGTGGTTATTGTTTTCAGTCATTGCTCACCTTCGAGGTCGTTGTCATGGCCGGCTGGCTGGTTCGTTCCAGCGCTTTGAACCGGCACCTCCTGTTTACTAGCATAACGCGCCCGGCGGAATGTTCGCGTGTATTGAACGGGTTTGCGTGGACGCATGTACCGTGGTGAACATCCGCCCAGGTGGGTGTGGGAAACGGTATGTCTTAGAGCGTATGAGAGAATGTGTGAGTGGAAAACTCTCAGAATCACGCGCATACACCGGCTGAGAGCGATGGTCAGAACGCTCATGCGCCGAAGGCTCACGCAGATGCTTCTACCGATTCATCTGTTGTGCCACAAATTACACAAAAACAAGCGAAACGCATTAATGCTCCGGCGCGCAATATGATTATTTCGATGCTGGCGATGGTGGCTATTCTCATTCCGGTGCTCTGGCTCATGCCGCAGCCGGATAAGAATCCGTACCGCCCACAGGTGAATTTATCGCAGGTAGCGGCTGAATCTACCCAGCAGGCGGGCTTCCCGGTGGCGGTGCCGCAGCTTGAGAGTTGGCACTATAACTACGCGCGGTGGACGGGTAATACTCCCGATAATATCCCGTATTTTAAGAGCGGACAGGTGACCAGTAAAAATCATTTTATTGAGTTGATCCAAGCAAAGGATACAAACCCTACCTGGGTGGCTCAACAGGTCGATAACGCCGCGAAACAGGGCACCGAATCTATCGGCGGCGTGGAGTGGGAAGTACGTTCAGCCACCTCGAAGAAGAACAACGAAAAAGTGTACTCCTACGTGGCGCAGGTGCCTCACGGTAACGGTGAAACGACAACCGTGATACTCACCGGCACGGCAGACCCGGCGGAGTTCGCCCAGTTGGCGGATGCGACGGTCGCCTATATGAAAGCGCCGACGATGACGGTCTCCCCGGGTGCATCCAATACTTCTAATATTTCGTGATCTTCTCTAGCAAAATGTACGGTCTGTTTTCGGTAAAATAGAGGGAAGATACCTCTCACTTTAAGGAGCCTGCTCATGGGTTCTCGTCCGGTTCAACCCACCGCTGAGTATGTGCTGGAACGCCTGCAAGAGGGTAACGCACGCTTTGTACGGGGCGAGCTTTCGCATCCGCACCAGGATGTGGCACGTCGCGACGAACTCACAGGCGGACAGTTTCCTTTCACTACGATTTTTGGGTGTGCGGATTCGCGTACGCCACCGGAACATATCTTTGACCTGGGTCTTGGCGATGCCTTTGTGGTACGCACCGCAGGACAGGTTCTTGATGATGGTGCCCTTGGTTCGCTGGAATATTCCATTACCCAGTTCAAGACGCCGGTGCTGATCATTATGGGACATCAATCTTGCGGGGCTGTTCAGGCTACCTGCTCGTCGGTGGAATCGGGGCAGCTTCCGGGCGGATTTATTACGCGAGTAGTTGAGACTATTCAGCCTACGGTGCTGGCCCAAGAACTTCCCCACGGCGAGAAGCCAAGCCAGCATGTGAACGAGATGGTACGGGCTCATACGTCTGCGACGGCTTCCCGTCTGCTTCAGGAATCGCGCATTATTGCCGACGCAGTTGCTCGCGGCGAGACCATTGTGCTGGGCTACTTCTATCATTTGGATTCCGGCGCGGTCGATATTGTCTTTGACTCGCGCGAGATGAAGTAATTCCCACGCGTTTTATCGGTGGTCGCTGCCTCCTTCGTGTTATCCACCCGAGAAAACCAACATAACCCCAGAAGCTCCAACAGGCTTTACTTGAGTTCATACGGTACCGCCACACAACCCCACAGCGTGGTGAGTATCATCATGCACGGTATTCCCCAAATGTTCCGATTTTTACACGAAGGGTATGAAAACCCGCCATTTTGAGCCCTAAACTAGAGTTATGGCTGAAAATATTGAATACCGCATTGAACATGACACCATGGGCGAAGTTCGCGTGCCCGCCAACGCACTCTACCGTGCACAGACTCAGCGCGCGGTCGATAACTTCCCGATTTCGGGGCAAACCCTCGAATCAGCCCATATTCGCGCTCTTGCCCTCGTTAAGAAGGCAGCCGCGACCGCCAATGAGGAACTTCAGGTGCTCGATGCTGAGCGCGCCCAGGCTATCCGCGAGGCGGCGGATCTGGTAGCAACCGGTGAGTACGACGAGCATTTCCCCATTGACGTCTTCCAGACCGGTTCGGGCACCTCGTCGAATATGAACACCAACGAGGTTCTGGCGACTTTGGCAACCCGTTCCCTGGAATCACGGGGCATTGAAGTTCACCCCAATGACCACGTGAATGCGTCCCAGTCTTCCAACGATGTTTTCCCCACTTCCGTGCACGTTGCCGTGACTGAGGCACTGGTCAAAGAGCTGATCCCTTCCCTTGAGGTTCTCGCTGCTTCGCTGGAAAAGAAGTCCGCAGAGTTCAAGGACGTCGTCAAGTCCGGACGCACCCACCTGATGGATGCAACCCCCATTACCCTAGGCCAAGAATTCTCTGGCTACGCCGCTACCGTGCGTTACGGCATCGAACGTGTGAACGCTTCCCTGCCCCGCGTGGCTGAGGTTCCCCTAGGCGGCACCGCAGTGGGTACCGGTATCAATACCCCAGCGGGCTTTTCGGCACGTGTGATTGAGCTGCTTGCTGAAGAAACCGGTCTACCCCTGACCGAGGCACGTAACCATTTCGAGGCGCAGGCAAACCGCGACGGTCTGGTTGAGGTTTCCGGTCAGCTGCGCACCCTTGCATACGGTCTGATGAAAATCAGCAACGATATCCGTTGGATGGGTTCAGGCCCGAACACTGGTTTAGGCGAGCTGCACATCCCCGATCTGCAGCCCGGCTCGTCCATCATGCCCGGCAAGGTAAACCCGGTGATTTGTGAGGCTACTATTCAGGTTGCGGCACAGGTAATTGGTAATGATGCGACCATCGCGCTTTCCTCCACCAACGGAGCCTTCGAGCTGAACGTGGGTATTCCAGTAATGGCGGCTAACCTGCTCCAGTCCATCCGTCTGCTCGCCAACGTTTCTCGCGTGGCGGCTGAGAAGATGATCGACGGCCTGAGCGCCAACGTAGAGCGTTGCCGCTTCCTGGCGGAGGCATCCCCCTCGACCGTAACCCCGCTGAATAAGCTCATCGGGTACGAGGCCGCCGCGAAGATTGCCAAGTATTCCGTGGCAAACAAGGTCACTGTGCGTGATGCCGTGGTGGCTTTAGGTTACGTTGAACGCGGTGAGGTCACTGAGGCTCAGCTCGATGAAGCCCTAGACGTCACTAAGATGCTGGGCAACTTCTAGTCCGCATATCGTTTTCATGTGAACAGACACTCCTAGAACATAGTTGAGGGGCTTCTACACGATGTGTAGAAGCCCCTCAACGTTTGAGCTAAGACCCGCGCGGTGCGGGCGGATAGATAAATCTCTATCTCAGAATTTTGCTCGGTCTATTTGCCTTGTTCGTACTGATAGATAAGTTCCGCAAAGTCGGCGCGAGTAACGGCACTATCGGGCTGGAACCAGTTTTCGGACCAGAAAACAAGACCCCTCTTCTTCAGCCAGGTACTCTCCCGGTAGAACGGGGAATCAGCCGTCATATCGGCATACAGGGATTGTTCCGGTAGGTTCACGCTAGGTTCCCCAGCGTAACGGTACAAAAACGCAGCCATACTGGCGTGAGATGCAGCCGCCTCGGGGCGGAAATGACCGTCACTCCAACCGAAGCTGATACCACGTTCGCGTGCCCAAATAATCTCCCGGTAGTGCGGGTGTTCCGGGGTAACATCCACATAGGGAGACTCCTGCGGAAGAGTAACCTGAGGGCTTCCTGCCAGGCGGTAGAGGGCCACAACGGACTGTTCGCGGGTTATAGCATCGTAGGGGCGGTAATAGTCGTCCGCGCTATCGACAAGCTGCCGCTGCGAAGCCCAAAGAATCGCATCGCGATGTGCGGTACGATCGCGCACATCCTTGAAATCCGATTCGGGTGTAGGTTTCTCACCGGGTGCGGGTTTGGGGTTTGGTGCGGGTTCGGGGCCCGGCTGGGGCTCTGCCGGTTTGGGATTTGGAACCGGTTGATCCGCAGTCGTTAACGGGAGCTTTTGGTGGGCTTCGAAGATAACATCGTCCTTCGGGTCCTTTGGATATACCCCCGTACTAAGCTCGTATACGTGCCCGGTTTTGAGGGTATTCGCGGGAATGGTGAAGGTGGTCTGGAAGGTACCGTCGGTAAAGCCATCGTAGAGGTCTTTCTCTTCCACCCGGTAGGTATAATCCACTGGATGAGTGAGAACCGCGCCCGTTGGTTTGCCGGTCTTCTGGTCTATCTCGTTAATAACGAGGTTCATGCTCTGACCCTGTATCTCGGCATTTCCAGAGCCATAATATCCAGTACCGGTCACAGTAATCTCGGTATCGGCGGTCGGGTTCACAGCGGGAACGCTCACGTTCAGCTGCGGTGCTTTACTCTCCGAGGAAAACTCAACATCCAGGTATTCAGTCAAAGCGTTGTTTGCCAACGTTCCGTCGGGATTGATGACCTGGGTTCCGATGCGGTAGCTGCGGCGTGCATCCAGACCTGCCGGATAGGGAAGCGCAGTTTCAAAGAGGCCGCTCTGCGAGAGCTCCTCGGCAGAAATTTTCACCGATGACACGGTTCTTTCCTGAGTAACAACCTGACCTCTGGGCCAATCACCCTCAATAAGAGAAACCTGCAAGTATCCGCCTTGAGGAATAAACTTTGGGTCATAGCCGGTACCGCGCACCTTCACGGAGTCTTCCACCAACGAGTTAGGCTTACCCTCGACTTCCAGATTGGTGTTCTGGCGTGCAACCAGCACCGGTGCCTGGGTGTTGTATGCCGTGGTGGGCAAGATTTCATATCCTTGCGCCTGCTGCGTTGTCGAGGTCAGGGTACTGCTGACGACGTAATCGAGTTCCGGATGGAAATCGTTCAGCGGCAGCGGCTGGGTATTCAAATAGACCTCAAAGGTTCCGTCATGAATCTGCGATGCGGGAACATTCACATACCCCAGGTTATATACGCCGTATTCCGTAGTGAAATATGGGGAATCGGCTGGTGTATCTGAAGGGGTAACTTTGAGGCTGACCTGCTGATCTGCCGCCACACCGTAGAAACCGGTTCCTTTGATTTTGAGCGTCTTCCCGTAGTAGGGGTTGACTTCATCGGGGGTTTCGACCACGAGCTGCGGAGTTGCTTGAGGTTCCTGATCGGCCACAACCTGCGGGGTCACCGTAGCGGTGGATGCAGGGGTTGAAGCACCAGGATCGGTGACAGCTCCCGCTGGGGTCAGAGGAAGCACTAAAGCGCCTGCCACCACGAGGGCACAGGCGCTACGTCCGAGAGCATTTCTGGCTCTTCCGGGCGATTCGTTAGGTGAATTGTTTGTAGGGTAGATAAGAGACATTATTATTCTCCATTTGTATAGATGTGGTTGGGAGTGAGCAAGTTAAATCTCTCAACACTCATATTCACCTTATCAAAGCTTTAACTCAAAATACAGGGTTTTCCTATTTAAAAATTTCTTCTGACACATAATTTAATTCTTATCCTAGCAATGCACACACTATAAATATTACCCACCCATCCAACCTACTTCGCTGATATATCAACGCTAAATACCCATGAAGCAACATATACTTTTCATAAAGACGCCACATGTTTATTGTCACAATATTATGCACAGGTTTATTTTTTAACGGTGTGTTACATCTGAAAAATACATAGATATTTTCGGTGGTAATCTTCTATAATTTACAGATTTTAGATTTTTACAAGAAACCGAAATTAATGCATAAAACCCCCATTTTTATTTTTCTCAGATATGAACAACGGTAAGTACGAGAAAAATACTCAGATACGATCTTGGGAGTACACACGGTCTTCAACGCATAGCAAACAGGTATTATGCGGGCGCGCGGCTATCGGCTTAAGGGTGTATTAGAGGGAGTATTGACGGTTACCGAGAGGATTCAGGTCCATCTTTGGGAGCGTGAGATACATAGTCAAAACGACAATGTCCGTCATAGTTCAGCGCCGCATCAATGCGGTCAAGCATCCGCTCAGAGAGCATAGAACGCTCCTGAGGATCCGTCACATCTACCCATCGCACCTGGGAAGATTCCTCATCATTCACTCGTGCCTGCCCGGATACCCACCGGCACAAAAACGTGTGATCTAAAAACTGGCAGCGATCCCCGTTGCTAAAGCGCATCGCGGGGTCAGCCTTGACCTGAGCAAGCTCTAGAACCTCAATACGCACGCCAGCCTCCTCATAGGCTTCACGTATGCAGGTAAGCGCCGGGTTCTCGCCAGGATCGACAATACCCGTCACGGGAGTCCACCTGCCGTTATCGCTGCGTTTAACCAGCAGTACCTTGCCATCCTCATCGCGACGGATCACTGCGGTAGCGCCTGAAAGCCATAAATACTCGTGACCAATTTTCTTGCGTAAATTCACGATGTACTCGGGGGTAGGCATCGAAGATCCTTTCGTCGATCAGTGGTTTCGGTTAGAGACCGTTAGAACGATAGGAATGAGTAGCTTGGCACCAGAACCGCCGCCATCATTCCTATCAGCATAAACGGTCCGAAGGCTATGCGGGTGCGCCGTGTAACGGACCTGCTCAGTACCAAAACCACGGCGCATAATCCGCCCACAATAAAGGTCACCAATGTTGCCCACAACAGGTTAGCCCACGAGAAGTAGCCGATGAGTCCGCCCAGCGCGAGAGCAAGTTTCACGTCCCCTCGGCCCAGCGCCCCGAAGGAGAGCATTCTCATCAGGACGTAGAAGGCCCAAAGTACAAGACCACTCCCCCATACACGCAGGATAGTTCCCCACTGTCCGCTCAGGGCGGCAACAACCGGTAAAGCAGTGTGGGTGGCAAACATGAAAGGAAATACAATGCGGTTCGGCAGCCTGTGTTTCCGCAGATCCCAGCCCCACAGTTTTACCGTGCACCCGGCTGCGTACAGCAGGTAAAGAATCAGCAGAATACCGGCGATCCAGCCGGATACTCCCTGTGTAAAGAGTTTCGAGAGTTCTTGAAGCATGAGTGGCTAAGATCCAAAGCGGCGGGTGCGACCCGCATAATCCCGCAGGGCACGCAAGAAATCTACCCGCGTAAAATCAGGCCAGAGAGCCTGGCAGAAATAGAATTCCGAGTAGGCGCTTTGCCAGGTCAGAAATCCCGAGAGGCGCTGCTCACCAGATGTACGAATCAGCAGGTCAGGATCGGGCATATCGCGGGTGTACAAGCGACGCGAAATGTCCTCGACGTTCAGGGTATCTGCCAGATCGCGCATCGATCGACCCTGAGCCTCGGCGTCAAGAATAAGTTCACGCACCGCATCCACAATTTCTTGGCGTCCACCATAGCCAACCGCGATATTCACGCGCACCCCCGGCAAGGGCGCGGTCTCTGCTATAACCCGCTCCAGGGTGTTGCGAAGCTCATGGGGAATAAGGGAAACGTTACCAACCGCGTGCACGGGTCCCTGCTGCGCGGTATGCAGCCGCCGCAAAAATTCGTCGATAACGGCAATAAGCCCGGTAAGTTCATCGGCGGGTCGCTTGAGATTTTCGGTCGAGAGCATATATAACGTGACCTGAGGTATGCCCAAGTCGGCACACCAGCCCAGAAAGTCAATAATGCGCTCGGCTCCCGCCGCGTGCCCCTCACGGGTGCTCAGCCCCCGCTGTGCGGCCCAACGCCGGTTGCCGTCCACCAGCACACCGATATGTGTGGGAAGCATCTGCGGGGTTAAAGAAGTTGCCATAGAGCGTTCATAGACGCTTGGCTCTGGGGAGGTTCCCGGTTCAGAGGGAACCCCGTGCACGGTAATAACGGGCAGCGCCAGAGTATCAGCGGGTGCCATGCTGATCGTCCTCGGACTCTGTATCCTGCTGGGCTTGCTCGGCCTCTTGAGCAGCCGCGTATTGTGCGCGGTATCGTAGACGGCGAGTGCGCCTGGTCATGTCGATGCCAAGAATAATAACAAGGAGGGATAGCGCCGCAGTCGCAAAGAAACCGCCAATACCGGGCGAACCTGCAACAGACCCATCGGGGTTGGCGGCTGGGGTGTTATCTGCTGCAAGCGCAACACCGTGAGCAGCAAATGCCACAAGGTCGGGGACTGTGGCGAGCGTATCAAGAATGAGGTGGCTCATGACTATCCTTCTGAACATTCCGGTTTCTAGCGGTAAGCCGGTCATGTGTGATTGTCTAAGTCTTCATTCTACCGCGTGACATCTTGTATATTCCCGCCTGAGGTTCATGTTTCAGCTGGGAATGCGCCAAGAGTTTAACTATGTTCACAGTACTCAAGGCCCGCAGACCTCTGCATCGCCAAGGGGCACCGCATGATCGCCTACGGAGGCTATAGGCTAGAAAAATATACCGTCACTCAGGGAATGCTCCGGCAGAGTTACCGGCACCCGCGAGTCGATAAGTGTATAGTCCTCCCAAGGCCAAATATGCTTCTGCTCATCGGTAGAGATCGCAAAGAAAATACCTTGCGGATCCACCTGTGAGGAGTGCGATAAAAGCGCCTGATCGCGATGGATGAAGTAGTCACTGCAGAGAATTCGCGTGGTGGTTTCGTGCCTGGTGCCGTCTTGTGCATCATTGAAACGGTGCGCCATATGTTCGATGAAACCTTCAAAGACGCTCTCGCCCCGCTGATCGAGCAGGTACTCGTGCAGAGCGACGGTGCGTTCGGGGTTGAAGGCACGATCATAGTAAAGCTTTAGGGGTTTCCAGGGCTCGCCTTCCCCCACGTATGCTTCGGGGTCACCAGCCTTTTCGTAGGCCTCGACGGCAACCTTATGAGTCATGATGTGGTCGGGGTGCGGGTATCCTCCCACCTCGTCATAGCTGAGAATAATATGAGGCCTGTACTCGCGTACGAGTCTTACCAACGGTGCGGCGGCCTGTTCGAGAGGCAGTGTACCGAAGCTGCCGAAAGAAAGCGGCGGAAGAGGGTCGCCTTCGGGCAGGTCGGAATCCATGAACCCTATCCACCGATGTTCGATGCCTAAAATCTCAGCAGCACGGGCCATTTCGGTGCGGCGTAATCCGGGCAGGTCACGGTGTGCTCTGGGAGCGTTACGAATTTCTTCGTTGAGGATGTCCCCGCGTTCACCGCCTGTCATGGTGGCAACCATATAGCGGGCGCCGCGGGAGGTATAAGCGGCAGCGGTCGCGGAACCTTTAGAGGATTCGTCGTCCGGGTGAGCGTGGACGGCTAGGATGCGCAGCCCTGCGTATTCCTCATCAAGAGGTTTAAGATCCTGCACTGCGGGATGTTCAGGCAGAATTGCTTTAATTTTTTCTAGCGCGTCGCTCACGTTAATCCTTATGATGACAAAGGGCTTATGCTGTGGGGTTTAAAATGGTAGAGATTAAGAGCATCTCCTAAAAGTGTAATCATACAGAAATAGCGCAAGAAAGCCACTCTAAATGAAGCATTATGACGGTGTAAAGTATCGTGGTGCAGACCATCTTCTGTACCGCATCGTCCATTAGACACCATGAGAAGAAAGCTATGACAGATCCTTCACACACGCAGGCGAGCGAATCGGCAGCTGCCAATTCTCATGCTAATGCCCTGGCGCAGCGCTACGGCGCTAAACCTGTTCGGCAGCGTGCCCTCTCCACGCGAATGTGGGTGCTTCTTGCTGCCTGTGTTACGGTTGTGGCGGGCGCTTTTGTGGTGTGGGTGCAGATGGATTCTCAGTCCCGCCCAAGTGCACGCGATACCGGGTTTACCCTCATCAGCAATGACGAGGCACAGGGGCGTTTCGAACTCTCTAAAAACCCACAAGACACCGCGGTTTGTTCGCTTAAGGCGCTTAATTCTTCCCGTGTTGCGGTGGGATGGGCCGACGTCGAAATTGGTCCTAACAGCGCAGAGCAGGGCAACACCCGAGTCACACAACACAGCGCGAACCTGCGCATACTCTCGGAAGCAACCACGGTTACCGTGGATTCCTGTCGGCTTAAATAGGCGTATCACACCCACGATTCGGTGAGCGCTCAGCGAAATGATACACGCCCTAACACCCAGATATTTAGGTCATGTGTACTTTCTGCCCTAGAATAGGGTGATACTTTCCAGGGGAGAACCCCCAGACCAACGCGCCGGTTTATACCGGAGCATAACCAAAGGAGAAGCATGGCTGAAAGCAACGGCGCATGGCTCACTCAGGACGCATACGATCGGCTGACTCAGGAGCTTGAATATCTCTCAGGTCCGTATCGTCAAGAAATCGTTGACCGCATCGCCGCCGCTCGCGACGAGGGAGACTTGCGTGAGAACGGCGGATACCATGCGGCACGCGATGAGCAGGGTAAAAACGAAGCTCGCATCAACCAGCTTAAGCATCTTCTGGAAAACGCCCAGGTAGGAGACGCCCCCAGCGATGACGGTGTGGTTGCCCTCGGCATGGTTATTGAGGCCGAAGTAGCTTCCCGTTCCATGAAATTCCTGCTGGGCTCTCGCGAAATTGAGGAGACTCTGCCCGCCAACTCCGATTTGAAGGTCTTCTCGGAAAAGTCTCCGATGGGTGCGGCGATTCTGGGGGCCAAAGAAGGCGATGAAGTCACCTACCTTGCTCCCAACGGTAAGGAATTAACCGCGAAGATTGTTTCAGTCAAGCCTTTCCAGGGTTAGAATCACGAAGCTTTAAACGCACGGTGGGGTTCGGTTATATGACCGAACCCCACCTTTATATCCTGCGGTTTTATGCCAGATGACCTCTCAAAATTAGTACACCACGATGGGTTTGAAGCCTTCTTCCTCCAAGGCCGAGATAACCTGACGGCAGTGTTCCACGCCTTTGGTTTCCATATCGATCGTAATGGAGACATCGCCCATCGACAGGGAACCGCCTACGCGCGTGTGATCCACGCCGGTAACATTCGCGTCATTCTCCGAAATGATGCGCGAGATCGTCGCCAACTCACCCGGACGGTCTGAGAGCATCATCTTAATCGTCATATACCGACCCGCCGCCGAAAGACCACGCTGAATTACCTTCAGCATGAGCATCGGGTCAATATTGCCGCCCGAGAGCACACATACGACAGTTCCCAGATCGCCGTATGTTTCCTTGAGTTTGCCGTTCATGAGCGCCGCCACCGGAACCGATCCGGCGGGTTCAACCACCAGCTTATTGCGTTCCATCAAGAAGATAAGGGCCCTGGCGATATCGTCTTCACTCACCGTCGCTACATCGTCGACAAGCTTCTTGATAATGGAAAACGGCAACTGACCGGGGCGTCCCACCGCAATGCCATCTGCAATCGTCGAGACCTTCTTCAGCGGGACAAGCGCATCCGCAGCCAAGGAAAGCGGATATGCCGCCGCATGCTCAGCCTGCACACCAATGATGCGGATCTTTTTACCCAACTGTTCTTCCTTCGCACGGACCGCCGCCGAAAGACCAGCAAGCAGGCCACCTCCGCCAACACCCACAATGATGGTATCGACCTCAGGCACCTGTTCCAGGATTTCTAATCCGATCGTTCCCTGACCCGCAATAATATCTTCGTTATCGAAGGGATGCACAAACACCGCGCCGGTCTCTTCGGCATAGCGTTTTGCTTCAGCCAGCGCCTCGTCCACGGTCGTACCGTGCAGTTCGACCTCGGCGCCGTGGTCGCGGGTTGCGGTCACCTTCGGAAGGGCTGCACCTAGGGGCATGTAAATACGCGCCTTGATACCCAGTTTTGCCGCTGCGAGAGCAACACCCTGCGCGTGGTTACCCGCAGATGCGGCCACCACGCCACGCTTCTTTTCTGCATCGCTGAGTTTTGCCATGCGCACATAGGCGCCACGCACTTTGAAGGAGCCCGCACGCTGCAAATTCTCACATTTGAAGAAAACTTCCGACCCCAGTTTGAGGCTCAGGGCACGAGAATGCGCCACAGGGGTTCGCTCGATAACCCCGTCGAGGAGCGATGCTGCTGTCTCGATATTCTCCAGGGTTACGGGTAGGTCGGTTAGGGGTGCGTTCACATCGGATCCGTTCTGTACGCTCTCATCAGCTTCTGCCCTCTATTTTAGGCGATGAAGAAGCCTAATACAGAACAGAAAAGCCCGCGTGAGATGAATAACGCGGGCTTTTCTGGAGGGGAACCACACAATTATGTATCGTCCTTGGAAGACGAGACGGTTTTAGTCACTTGTGCAGAGCTAGGCTCAGGTGCGGTGCCTTCGGAATCGTCTTCACCACGAATCGCTTCCCGCGCCTGCGCAACAACCTTCTGTGCTTTTTCTTCACGCTTTTTTGATTTCTTACGGCGCTCAACCTCATGCGGGAAGAGGAACTCTTCACGGCGCAGCTCCGGATCATCCTCCCACTGCCGTGCAGCCAAGTAGCGCACAACCGAGTTCACGACGGCGAGCACGGGAACCGCAAATAGTGCACCCGCTGCACCGAAAATCATGGATCCGCCTGCCACCGCAAAAATCACGGCGAGCGGATGCAGAGAGACCGCTTTACCCATGATGAGCGGCTGCAGAATATGCGATTCGAGCTGCTGCACCAAAAGTACAATGCCGATCATAATGAGCGCCTGAACCGGCCCCAAAGCTACCAGTGCCAGCAGGACAGCGACCGCCCCAGAAATAAGGGCGCCAATAACCGGGATAAAAGACCCTAAGAAAACCAGAACCCCCAGCGGAATCGCCAGCGGAACCCCCAAAATGGCGGCGCCAACACCAATGCCCACAGCGTCAATAGCGGCTACCAAGATCTGTACCCGCACATAAGCGCCCAAGGACTTCCACCCTGCACGACCCGCACCGTTCACCGCATCACGTGCCTGCTTCGGGAAGAGCTTGACGATAAACAGCCAGATGCGCTCTCCCTCCATCAGGAAGAAGACGAGGGTAAAAAGAGTAATAAGCACGCCGGTGGCAAACTCTGCAGCGGTAGAACCAACCTCTGATACGCTCCGCAAAACGGTTGAGGGGTTATTGCTCACCGCCTGTTCTATCTGATTAAGAATCTGGTTAAGCTGATCAGCGCCCAGCTCATACCCCATGCCCTTAAGCCAGTCCACGAGCTGCTGATACCCTTGAATGGCGTTGTTGGTAAGCGAGACAAACCCCCGCACAAGCTGCTGCCCGGTAAGGGCCAGTAAAGCGGCAATTCCTAAAATCATGCCGAGTTCGGCGATAGCGGTCGCACCGCCAGCACGAATACCGTGCTTACGCATAGCGTAGACGGCGGGGCTTAGAAGCGCAGCCAAAAGCGCAGCTACCATCGCCGAAATAATCAGCAGAGACACCTTTGAAAGCCCCTGCCATACAAGCCACACGGCACCGACCACTACGATCAGACGCCACGACCAGGCCGCTGCGGTATTAAGAGCGTAGGGTACGCCGGTACGGGCTAATTTCTGTGCCCGCGCATCCTGTTCACTCTCCCCTGCCGTTAGGTTTTGATGCGTGCTGCCGGTGTTCTGTCCGGCTACGGATTCGCTCACTCAAATCTCCTGAAAAGTCGGTGCTATAGAAATCGTCTCTCGCCCATGCCGTTGCTGCGGCATATAGTTATTCCGCAAGTCTAGCAGGCTCAAAACAAAGAATCGGCGGCACCCACCGGTTGTGAGTACCGCCGTATCCTCAATGCTGTTAGTCCCTGTTGACCATTTCGTTGATGTACATGAGAATACGCAGAATCTCAATGTACAGCCAGACCAGCGATGCGGTCAGGCCGAATGCCAAACGCCATGACTCGCGCTCGGGAAGACCTGCTTCCACCGCCTCGGCAGTGTTGGTGAAGTCCAGCAGAAGCGAGTAGGTTGCCATAGCAACAGTAAACAGCCCCACAATCAGACCCAGCGGAATACCGCCGATGCTCAGGCTGCCCAGGGGCGAACCAAACAGACCCGCACCAAGCCAGGAAACAATGCCGTAGATCAGGTAAGCGAACATGCCGATCATGAAGATCTTGGTCATCTTCGGGGTAGCACGGATCTTACCGTTTGCGAAGAGAGCCAAGGTAAGACCGGCGACAATCACGCTTGCCAGCAAAGCCTGAATAGCGATGCCCGGGTAGCTCTTATTGAGCAGACCGGATATACCACCCAAAAGCAGGCCCTCGGACACGGAGTACAGCATAACCAGAGCCGGGGAAACCTTACGTTTGACGGCGTTAACGATACCCAGGATCAGACCTGCGATAAGTCCCACGAACATGAGGTAGGGCAGATACCAGGAAACTGCGGCACCGAGCACCACAAGAGCCAGGTTCAGACCGGTCTTCATGATCACATCGTTCATGGTGAGGCGGTCGCCCTCGGCAACGGGAGCATAGCCGGGCTGTGCATACGGATCGTACTGCGCCTGCTGGTACTGGTCATAGTTCGCTTGCTGCGGCTGAGCATAAGGCTGCTCGTACTGAGCATACTGGTTCGGCTGCGGCTGACCATAACCGTAGGTCTGCTGACCGTACTGCTGCGGTTCACTGGAGTAGTTCGGCTGTGCCTGATACTGACCCTGCGACGAGGAACCACCCGCACCAAAACGCCCGAAACGGGGATCGCCTTGCCTATTTTGCTTGGCGATTGAATTAATAAACGGGTTACCCGCCATCATTCTCTCCTTCGGTGAGATTTACAAAGAGTTTCTCAATATTCTATCGAATTCTGAGAAATTCCGGGGATTATTCCTCCATAAAAGCTCATATTCAGGGTAATTTTGAGGTGCCATCATGTCTTTTTCACCCTAAGCTGTACTCCCCCACAGTTTAAGACTTCTGCAGGGTCTCAAAATCATGATCCTCCTCAAACTAGCCGGTTGTTTATTCGCGAAGCGGCCGCGAGTGAAAGCAGAGCCAGAATTAGGAAGCCCACCAGCAAAAGTATGAGAGTGGTGAACGCTAAGGGTAACGCGCCGATAACAGGCCCCAGGCTTGCTCCCACAAACAGAACAAAGCCGTTAAGAGCCATGCCGCTGGCACGATGCGGTGCCGCCGCATCGCCGTAGAGAGTAATCATCGAGGGAATCGCTAAAGCAACACCCGCAACATAGATGAGGCTGCATATGACGATGCCAGCAAGTACCTGTGAGCACAGTATCTCGCCCAGCAGCCCAAGAATAGATAAACTGTACCCAAGCTGCGCCACGCGAAGTACCCCGTATTTTTTCGAATAAGAACCCGCATAAAGGCTTATCAGCATTGCCGGAAAGGCAGCAAGACGCACCCAGATGATACCGGATGCCGCGACGCCTAGGGTTTCAAGATGCCGCCCCAGCCCCGTAT
Organism: Rothia sp. HMSC069C01; assembly: GCF_001814655.1. Lineage (NCBI taxonomy): Bacteria > Bacillati > Actinomycetota > Actinomycetes > Micrococcales > Micrococcaceae > Rothia > Rothia sp. HMSC069C01. Next base: position 117,754 of record NZ_KV817381.1, on the reverse strand, counting down.
ATAAGGCCACAAAGGCGAGGAGCAGGGTAATGTGGGCAAGACCGTAGAAGAAGAAAATAGGCTTGATACAGAGGGAACCGAGGGTCACGTATTGTTTCCACAACGATGTCGTTTGTCCAGTGCGGGGGCGCTCAAGCATCGTACACAGAACCAGAGAAACGGTTCCGATAAAGATAAGACCGCACACCCCGAAGAACCATCGCCAGCCAAGGCTCAGGGCAATAATAGAGGCGAGTACTTGCCCGAAAATTCCAGCCGCCAAGAACGCAGTGGACATTGCACCGATAGCTCGTGCTCGCCCGGCAGGCAGTACAGATTCCGTGAGATACGCTAGGGCGACAGGTGCGAATCCGGCGGCGGCCATTCCCTGGCAGGCCCGCAGAATAGCGAGCATACCGAGCGTAGGAGCGAAGGCGCATCCAAAAGTGGCTAGGGTAAGCACGCTCAGGGAGATCACTATAACCCTTTTTCGTCCGTAACGATCCGAAACCGGTCCCCATATAAGAAATCCCACGGCGTAAGCAAGGCTGAAGCACAGCGACAGGGCGAACGTTGCGTTAGCTCGAAAGGCAGACGAGACCGGGGCGAGCAGCGGTATGGAAGCGTATAACTGTGCTAAGACGAACAGTGCCGTGGATACCAGAATTACCACCGCAGTTCGTGTAGCAGGATATTCTTCGGAGGTTGAAGAGGCCGATGTAGTGGTGCTTGTTGTCGTGTTCTCTGCATGGTGATACATGAGTAAACTCCAATCCAACGAAAGCGTTGGAATTAACCCTAGTACCATTAAGACGTAAATTGCAACCATAACGTTGGAAGTGTCGAAAGCGAGTATTACAGATGATGGCTTGGGATACCGAAAGTACGAAACAAAAGATCAAAGGGGCTGCTCTGACCGAATTTACCGCGTACGGCCCCGATGGGACGACCGTGGAGCGTATCGCCAAGAGGGCGAAGGTCAATAAGGAGCGTATCTACAACTATTTCGGGAACAAACAAGAGCTCTTCAGGGGCATTCTGCGCGAAGAGCTCGAACAAATCGCCCAAACCGTTGGTCTCACGTCATTTGCCTCAGAAGATATTGGTGATTACGCCGGACGCATGTACGACTACCACCGTGAACATCCCGATCTAATGCGTCTGCTGCGCTGGGAATCCCTCACAATTGATGGTGAAGTCCCCCATGAGAAATACAGGCGCGGTCACTACACCTTCAAAGCGAATGCGGTGCGCGCTGGGCAAGAGGCAGGTTCCGTCACGGACGATATAGACGCCGCCTATCTTGTACTTTTTATTCTCGCTATCGTGGGGTGGTGGTCGGCTATGCCGCAGGTATCTCGCATGCTCTGCGGCGAACCGACCGAAGAGGAACACCGCAAACGTCGCGCCGCCGTAGTGGAGGCAGCGCGGAGGCTAGGGCGCCCACATTGCAAGTCGGATAAGAGCTAAACTCCTTTATTGGTACGGGGGCTTACCCGTCTAATTCGTCGAGCATGCTCTCTAAATAGTCGAGCACCGCACCGTCATTATGCGAGCCGATCACCCGCTGAGACACAGTCTTGAGCTCGTCTGAAGCGTGGGCCATTGCCACACCGGTACCGGCGAACGAGAGCATCTCAAGATCGTTATCGCTATCGCCAAAGGCTACTATCTGAGTAGGGGTTATCCGCAAACGATCACACAGGTCTTTCAGCCCCGTTGCCTTATTCACACCGGCACGCACCAGGTCGATTGCACCGAAACCACTAACGAGCGGGGTTACCGTCTGCGGCAGGGTACGCCGTAACTGTGCTGTAGCATCCGGTAGATCCCGATGCGTTACTTGCAGAGAAAATTTGATAGGAACACCACGCACCTGCTCGTAAGAGCTGATACGCTCGGTTCCGGGATAAAACATACTGGCAAAAGCGAAGGGATCAATATTCTGCGGCAATGGCTTACCCTGCACCTCAAAATAGTCCCGGATAATGTTCATAACCGTTTTTTCGCGGTTTTCCAGTATAAAGCTGCTCTCTGCCGTACACACAACGATCCCAAGCTGAGGCATACCGTTCAGTATCTCGTACACACGCGGCAGATCCTCGGCAGCAAAATGATGCACCGCAAGTTCCCCGGAATCATCCGCTACATAGGCACCATTTTCTGCGATATAAATAATGTCTCGATGTTCAAAACCATGCATATACTGGCATAATTTCGTGTAGGTATTTCCGCTTGCCACCACAAAATAAATTCCATGCCGAGACAAGCGGGTTAGGATTCTCTCAAAACGCTCAACATCGAACGTCTTATCATCATTCAGGAAAGTACCATCCATGTCTACGGCAACCATACGCACGGGCTTGTTGCTGCGGTTTTCCTGCTTTGTGGGCATTGGGGTTCCTCTAATAATCGGCATGTACAAAGGCTACGTTTATAAACACAAGCTGACTGTACGCGGGAGAGATTATCGTTCTGCTCCGCACATTTCTCCATTCATTTTAGTTTCTTTATATACACAAATCGTGTGACATCACTAAAATTCCCCCTTTACGGGCGTTTTCTTTCTATACTGTGAAAAGCATTCACTCTATGCACACATACAATCTCTAGGAATCATTGATGTTAAAAATACTGTCATCGCGCTCTGGCGCGCATGTCTTTTGGCCCTCTGCATCAGGTCAAGGGCATTCCTTGAAACTCGGCACAAGATTTTCCGCAGCTTTTCTAGCCCTAGGACTTGCGCTGAGCGGATGCTCTTCTGAAACTATCACAATTTCTGAGTCAACCGTCTCTGCGCCCAGCACCCCCTCAGCGAACTCGGCAGCTGAACATTCTTCTACTTCTTCACAAAGCGCAGAGGCCTCACAGCAACCCACGGTTTCCGCGCAGGAATCGGAACAAACACCCACCGTGACTGAGGTAGGTGAATCACCTGAAGAGAATAATGCCGATACTTCGACGGCTCATCCGGGTTCCCAAATTCGCCCCGGAACCGTCACTATCGTCAATCCTGATACCAGCTCCGTTGAGCCTCAAGGAACGGCGCCTATAGGATCTGACGAGGCTAGTGAGGCCCTGCGCATCCTCAATACCCTTCCCGTTAAAGGCCGCGCCCCTAAGACCGGGTACTCCCGTGCCCAGTTCGGAGATGCCTGGAGCGATATCGACCATAACGGATGCGATACCCGCAATGACATTCTCAACCGGGATCTCACCGCAAAACAGCATAAAAACTCTCGCGGATGCGTGGTGATCTCGGGCATTCTTAACGATCCTTACACCGGGAAGGTCATTAATTTCATGCGTGGGAAAGATACCTCGGAGCAGGTTCAGATCGACCACGTTGTGGCGCTTTCCGACGCCTGGCAGTCGGGTGCTCAGGAGATTTCAGCTCAAGAACGCTTACAACTCGCCAATGATCCCGAAAACCTTCTGGCAGTTGATGGTCCTGCGAATCAGCAGAAAAGCGATTCGGATGCCGCCACCTGGCTGCCAGCAAACGCATCATTCCGCTGCTCTTATGTGGCACGTCAGATTCGGGTGAAAGCTAAGTACCACCTGTGGGTCAAACCAGCCGAAAAAGAGGCTATGATCAACGTTCTTACACCCTGCGCAGGAGCCGCAGAAGCACCACCAGCTCCGAAGCCTGCGCCTGATGCCCCCGCTCCTGTGCCCCAGGCGGATGCGCCTCCCGCACAGAACCCCGCCCCGGCTTTGGCATTTCAAACCTGCGCTGATGCCCATGCTGCGGGATATCGTAATATGCACCGCGGTGCACCGGGATATTCCGAGCATCTTGATCGTGACGGTGACGGCATAGCATGCGAGTCACGCTAAGTCTCTGAGACTTACCTCCGTCTGCACTCCCCTACAGATACACATACCCCCTCCCCCCCCCCGCCCTGACAAGCAGTAAGGGCGGGGGTTTACTGTCACAATTCTTCATCTTAAGGCCCATATAGACTCTTTAAGAGTGCAGCATCACGCCGAACCTGTGTTTAAGCTGTGTAGAACCTATGTAAAAAAGATTTATACATATTTACCTTTGCTTGATAAAACTTTACCTGACAACCTTGTAGTCATGAAGAATGAAATAACTAAATCTATTGGCACCCTAATTTTCCGCGTAGCACTGGGCTTCACCTTTGTCATGCACGGTTTCCAGAAGGCATTCCTGATCGGTCCCGCAGCAGAAGGTGCAGCGTTCGCCAAAATGGGTATTCCTGCACCCGAGCTTTCGGCGTACTTTACCATTGGTGCCGAGCTTATTGGCGGAGCTCTCTTGATCCTTGGTTTAGGAACTCGTTTTGCGGCCGCCGCCATCGCAATCGCTATGGCAGGTGCTTTTATTTTTGTTCACATCAACGACCCCTTCATCACCGATCAGAAGACCGGCGCAGGCTTCGAGTACGTTTTCATCTTGGGCATGGCAGCTATCATGTTCATTCTGACCGGTGGAGGCAGGTACTCACTAGATTCGTTCTTCAGTCGCAATAAGGCTTAACCGCCTGAGCATTCTTCCAGAACGTATCTACCACTCATTCGTCTACCCACCCGGAAGGCACCGTCGTCGCGACGGTGCCTTCTTTATATACCGTGGATTCTCCCCTACCCAGCGATCCCATGATTCTCATAAGGTAGAGATACACTCGCCTCCCAAGGCATACAAATAGCCCGTCGCATCCGAATACACATTGGATGCGACGGGCTATTATAGTGTGCCCCCAGTGGGACTCGAACCCACACTGGACGGATTTTAAGTCCGCTGCCTCTGCCAATTGGGCTATAGGGGCAAAGTCTAAACCCGCAAGACCATTACTAAGAATAGCATTAGTTTGCGGGTTTCGACGCCATTAGGCTCGTTTAGAGCTTTGCCTTAGTCTTCGCCGGTGCCGTTCCGGTGGCCTCTTGGAAAGCGAGACGCGGGGAACGTTGGTGGCGAATTGTCGTGGTGTCACGACCAAAGAGCTGGTTGAGTGCCCAGGTCGTCATAACGCGCACAGTACGCTCGGTCGTAGGAATTGCAGAACCGTGGTAGCCGCGGTGCATGATCCACGCGAGCGGACCTGCAAAGGTCTTGCCTTTGAAGTTTGCAACACCCTTCCACAGACCTAGACCGGCAACCACACCGATGGTCTCATGGTAGTAGTCGGTCAGAGGCTCGCCGCGGCGTGATGCCAGAATATTCTTGGCGAGAACCAAAGCCTGACGAGATGCGTGCTGTGCGTTTGGTACGCAGAAGCCGCCAACGCCGCCTCCGGAAAGGTCGGGAACGGCAGCGTTATCGCCAGCCGCCCAAGCGCCTTCAACCACACCATTATCGCCAGCCACACGCAAATCTGCGTTCACGCGAACGCGACCGCGTTCGTCGATCGGGAAGTCAGTGTTCTTGAGCATCGGCGATGCAGCAACACCAGCAGTCCAAATGAGCGTATCGGTATCCATCTCACCAGCGGGCGACTTATCTGTCATGTTGATGAGCTGCAGGTGACCGTCGGTAGCGTCCGAGAGGGAGGTATTGAGCAGAACCTCAATGCCGCGAGCGCGAAGCTCAGCCACAACCTTCTCGGCACGGTCTTCTGGGACCTCTGGCATGATGCGCGGTGCAGCTTCGATCATCACGAAGCGCAGGTCGGATACGCTCAAACGGTCGTTACGATTAACAGCTTCGCGAGCCATGTCTTCCAGTTCGGAGATGGTCTCAACACCGGCGAAACCGCCGCCTACGACGACGACGGTCAGGGCGCGGCGGCGAGCATCGGGGTCATCCAGTACGGATGCAACCTCAATACGTTCCAGCACCCAGTTACGCACGGAGACGGCTTCTTCGACAGTCTTCATGCCGATAGCAACTTCGGCAAGACCGGGGATTGGGAACGCACGGGTCACGGCACCAGCGCCGAGAATGATCTCATCATATTTCAGATCGAAGGGTTCGCCATTGTCGATGGGTTCAACCGTAGCGGTACGCTCTGCATGGTTAACGGAGACAACATGCCCGGGAATCAACTCGGTATCGCGCAGGTGCTGGCGGAGCGGAACGGTAGCGTTACGGCCTTCCATCGAACCCGCAGCGACTTCGGGCAGGAACGGCTGGTAAGTCATATAGGGGTTGGGCTCTACGATGGTTACCACGCCACCGGTTTGTTTGATAGCCTTCTGGATTTTCTTGGCGACGGTAAAGCCTACGTAGCCACCACCGACAATAAGAATACGGGGACGATCCTGTGCCTTATGAAACGACATATATTGCTACTTCCTAGATTTTGTTTACCCGCTGCGCTTTAGTGCGCGAGCATTCAATGATACGTTCACATGCGCTTCCCAGGGTGCAGGATACATGGACATGTGAACGAACAGAAACTCTTAAGCTTTCTCCGTAAGCCCCGATGTTCGGTGCCGCAAACGCGAAAACACTATTTTTCCTGCATGTTGTATACCACTATTTTACGCGTTTATCCCGAGGAAAACACATTTATGTAGGCATACGAAGTAAGGAAAACCGCCCTTGGATGATAACGTTTCGCGTTTATGCGCCGAGGTTTTGCCCCGCCAGTAGGGTTGCGTTCCGCATCATGTAGCGCGTCCTTAGGGTGTTTTAAACCTTTGCTCTACCCACAGACCAGGTGTTAGGAGTCACGAAGTTTTCTTCCACATTTTTATCGGAAATGTTTATTAACTGCGTGCTTTTCACTATCACTAGGAGGAGCTAGGATTCCGTGGCTCAGGTTCGTGAGCCGATGAAGGCTCTGGAATACCAGATTCCGGCGCGGCGGGTATTGAGGAACGCCCCGAAGCGGCACCCTGCGGACGTAGGCGCGACGAGTTAGCCGTCTTCTTGCGCGGCGTGCGAGTATTATGTTTCTTCTGGGCGGAAGCGACCTTTCGCGGTGCTGAAGCCGGGCGACTGTCCTGCCCCGTAGGATTCTGTACGGATGCTGAACTCGCTGCCTCGTCAGGAACATCTGGAACACCTGTTTCCGGAACTTGGCGCTTAATCCCGGAAATATGTGGCAGACGAGGTTTCCGATGCGGGGGTATCGGACCCCTGCCGAAGTGATGGGCTCGATGCTGTGCCATACCGTTCTTCTGAGCGGGTCGGTGCGAAGCTTTCCCGATCGTATCTGCCGATACCTGTGACGCTTCAGGATCGGAGGATTCCTGCCCTACGGTCGAGTCCTTAACCGGCTCGGCGGGACTCTGCGGGGTGCGAGATACGCCCTCGCTCTGAGCTACAGTCTGAGCCAGGGCAGGTTTTTCTGATTCCTGAGGTTCAGGTGCGACGGGTTTTTGTTCGGGTGTACTCCCCGGATCTGCCGGTTGTGTCGCCTTCATGGGGACAGCAGGAACCTGCGCTACCGTATTGTGCTGGTCGGTCTGCTGAGACTCTGCCGGTTTCTGCGTCTGCGGTAATGGCTGTTCTGGATACACCGGGGCCTGTTCAGCCACGCTTGATGCTGATGCCGCAGGTTGTACTGCGCCGACGTTCTGTGCCGAGTCAACATTGTGCTCCGTTGTGCCAACGTTCTGCACGATGGCAGGAGGCTGCGTGGGCACGGCACTCTGCTCGGTACCCGCTGCGGCTGCGCTCTTTTGACCCGCAACTGCATCCTGTTGTTTATCTAGGCTCTGATCCGCCGCAGGGTGGGGTTCGAGGGTGGAGGGCGCCGACGGCATCGCGACTGCGGCGTCTGGTGCCGGGGAGGGAATAGAGACAGGTGCAACCTGTGTTTGTGCCTGCGCAGCAGTCTCAGGTTCGGGGCTCTGGGGCGCGCTGGCAGCGGGCGACTGAATGGCAGGAGCGACTGGAGCAGGAGCATCCGGAACAGCAACCGAAGCTGCGGAGGGCTTGGAATGTGAAGCTTGCTTTGGCTCACCGTGCCCGTGCAGATGAGGATGCGGCACTACATCGCGCACATTAACGTGCAAGCGATGCAGACGACGAACGCTGCGTACCGTGAGCAGCCCCAAAATCACGAAGAGAGCACCCACGATGATAAACGGCAAAAATCCGCGGTCCTCAACCGGGCGGCTGGGCTCTGGGATCTTCGCCTTAACGATAGTCTCGCCTTCTTCATGCACCGGAGTGGCCGAAGCATCGGCAGGGGTTGGCGCAGGTACCTCTTGACGGCGATGCACTGCGATCCATGCCTTCAGCGACCCTAGCGGATTCTCCGTAGCATCCTGCGGGGTTGAAGGGTCCAGAGCCATCAGCGGATTTATGATGCCAAACCCGTACACCGGGTCACGCCCGGCAGCACCGGTGTCGTCGGCACTTTCAGTAATACGCTGAATAATCTGAGCCGCGCTCAGATTGGGGTACTTAGACTTAATCAACGCAGCAAGGCCAGAAACCAGCGGAGCGGACGCCGAAGACCCCGACCATATCATGTACTTATTCCCCGGTGCGGCAGCAATCATATCGTTGCTCGGCGCCGTCACACCAATAGAAATACCCTGAGTCGAAGAGCCCTTGGAAGCCTCACGCTGACGATCCACACCGCCAACCGTCAGTACCCCCGGAATAGTCGCCGGGGCGCCCACCTGGGTAATACCGCTGCCACGGTTACCGGCGGATGCTACGACGACCACGCCCTTCTCTTCGGCGTAGGCAAAAGCATCGTCCCAGCTCTTGGGCCAGGTCGTCTTATTCGAGCCAATAGAAAGATTGATTACCTGCGCGCCATGATCTACCGCATAACGCACGGCGGCGGGAATCTGCTCATCAATACTTTTCTCAGCATTTGAGACCATGTTAAGGGAGATAGGCAGAATCTTGGCGTCCGGTGCCACGCCGATAACACCCGCAGGTTTACCAGGCTGACCGGCAATCTTAGGAATACCGGAAACATTATGACCGTGACCGGCAATCAGGGATGCAACTTCGGTGCCGTGCATGGGTTCTACGCCCAGCCCCTGCCAACCGTTAGGAGAGCCTTCACCGGAGGCGTCATAACCCTCCAGCACGTTATCTACAAGATCCGGGTGGGTGCCGTCGACGCCGGTGTCAATGACGGCAACCGTCACGCCCGATCCCGTAGATTGTTTCCACGCATCCACAATCCTGTAGTCGGTAAGCCAATATTCGTGCTGACGAACGTCGTCCTTACCTAGAACGGCGGCTTCAGCGGGAGTGAGCGTTATAGGGGTTGGTGAGGCCGTCGGAGCGGCAGATGCAGGAGCTCCGGACAGGGCTAAACCGGTCGCGAGCGCCCCGCATCCGAGAAGCGCTACGACCCGACGTATGCTTGTGCGCGTCATCATGGCGATGTGGTTGGAACGCGTCATACCTGTGTACCTACCGTCGTTGGGTGTTAGTTGTACATGCTTAACGTACCTGGGATAGTGCTATGCCGTCCAGAATGTCATGTTCGCTCACCGTCACAGAATCGATGTTTCCTTCGGTGATCTCACGCAGACGAGTCATGATACGGGCGTAAATGGTAGCGCCGGCGCCAATAACATCAACTCGACCGGGGTGCATATACCCCAGTGCGGCGCGCTCCTCGCGGGTCATAGAGCGCAGCATCTCTGCCGTTTTCTGCACCGTATCTATAGAGATGGAAGAACCGTTAATAGCCTCGGAATCATAGGTCTTTAGCCCCAATGCCGCGGCGGCGATCGTGGTTGCAGTACCGGCAACGGCAACGGCTCGGGTAGCCTTTTCGAGAGGAACGCTCTGCAATACGGTGTCGATTGCCGCATCGGTGTCAGCTTCAACACGTTGAATCTGATCCGAGGTTGCGGGAGCAGATGCCATATGCCGTTCGGTCAGGCGCACGCATCCAATATTCACGCTTCTTGCCGCCTGCACACCTTCTTCGGTCCCAAGCACGAATTCGGTAGACCCGCCGCCCAGGTCAAAAACTACGGTCTTAGACGCATCAGCACCGACCGCCAGTACAGCGCCCGCAAACGACAGTTCCGCCTCTTCGTCGCCAGTAATCACCTCGGGCTCAATACCCAGAATGTCACGAATACCATCCATAAAAACCTGACGGTTTCCGGCATCGCGGGTGGCACTCGTCGCCACGAAACGAAGCTTCTTGACTTTGTGTTTACGCAAAAGTTTTGCGTATTCCCGCGTTGCTTCAAAAGTGCGATCCAAGGCCTCTTGAGCAAGCCATCCGGTCGCATCAACCCCCTGCCCCAGGCGGACAATACGCATCTGTCGTACCACATCGTTGAGGCGGGTTACCGTGCGACCGTTAACGGTTTCGGTGCTGGCGTCAGCGATCAGAAGACGGATAGAGTTGGTACCGCAGTCAATTGCGCCAACACGCATAATGGGCTCCAATCCACGCAAGGCGTGAGGTTCTTAAGGTTATCTAGCCTGCCGCAGATTAATGCGTCGAGCTACTTACATATTAGGTGCCCGTACCGGTTACAGGGAACGGCACGGGCAAAGTTCTTAAAAATGGCTGAAATTAGGCGTCCCGCCACGATGGTTCACATACGCAAACCTGCGGGGTCCACCAATCGGTGATTTCATCCAAACCCCAGTCCCCCATAGGGTTAATGCCGCGACCCACCGCCAGGGTGTGACCGATCACGGCATGCAGGCATTTGACGCGTGTGGGCATCCCGCCCGCCGAAATATTCTCAATCTCGGGCACCTCATCGGTTCCGCTGATCAGACGAATGCGCTCACGCTCGGCCAGGTAGTTCTCGTGTGCTAAGGTGTACCGGCTCGCAAGTTCGGTATCGTCCGCGAGCGCATCGGTCATCTCGTACATGAGGCCCCCCGCTTCCAGGCGGGATGCGGCCGCAGTAATCGCCGGATGCGCCAGGTAAAACACGGTTGGGAACGGGCTCCCGTTCGATAGCCTCGGCGCTGTAGCGGCAACGAGCGGGTTACCGCATACGCAGCGTGCGGGAATCTCAATAACATCCCGCACGGTACGGCCCAACTGTGCTGAGAGCACTCGGATATCTTGGTCGGTGGGCGTCAAGGTTTCTACGGTAACGCCGAAACCCTGCGGGGTGCGGTTTTTGAGGTCTTCTACAGTGCTCATAGATCTTTCTTGAAGAATCGGTACGTCAGGTTTTATCGTACAGTACAGTTCACGTGTACAGCCGTACCGGCGTTACTTATCAGCAGGTTTAGGCGAAGGAGCCTTACCATCATTCAGGGACCCCCAAAGTTTGTTCGTCCACGAATCTTCGGGAGCATTTTTCCCGGAGGCAGAGGTGCTGTCAGCCCGGCCGTCATCCGAATCTATACCGGTGACTGTATACGGGGTATCGCCCGGCGCCACATAGAATAGGCGGCTGCGCGCCTGCTGGCGCACATAGTCATCGTCTTGCCACCAGGTTTTCTCAGCTTGAAGCTGCACGTTTTCCTGTTTGAGCTCAGCAATGCGAGCCCGGGTAGTGTTAATTTCCCGCTGCTGATCAACATAGTTAGTCAGCGGGTATGCGGTACCCAGCAGGAGCACCGCTATCATAATAAGAATTCCCAAAAATTTTCCGCTAAAGCGATGCGCCGCGACGGGAGTCTCGTAATTCTCATCCTCATCGTGTTCGCGGTGAATGCGGCGTTCACGTGCATCGCGTTCCCTATCGGTGCGGTGTGCGCGGGTACGGGCGCCGAAGAAGCTGTTAGCGGCGCGCATCCAAGCGGGGCGCTGCAAATACGAGCGTTCTTCAACGGTTCGATGGGTTGCGGTGATGTGGGGTTCCTTCGCCGCAGGTGCAGAAGATTTGACGCTCGCGGACTTAACCTGTTGATTGTGCGATTCACGATGCGCTGGCTGCGGGGGCGGCAGGGTGGCCTTCGAGCGCCGCGCAGTTGGCTTCTGCTGAGCCCGCTTATCTGCGGTGTTGGTCGTGCGGGATGAACCGGGTTTATGCGCCTTCTGCTTGCGGGCACGGGATTTACGGGCAGATGCTGGAGCATCGGAAAGACTTTCGCGCGCGGCGGCGGACTGGCTGCCACGTGATGTGCGACCTCGACGCGGTTCCTGCCCCGCCGGGCTTTTGCGTCGTTCACGTCCGTCGCGCTGAGCCATCATGTAGTGCTTTCCTTCCCTGCCCCTAAGTCTTTGATTACCATTCTAAGCTACCGTAAACGTTCAGACGGAGTTATCCCCCGAAAAAGTGATATACCCGAACTATTGCGAGTGCGTTCCCCTAACCCCTAGGGAAAACTGAGCTGTTAGATTCGGAGGGATACATGTTCAAGAACCATAAAGCGCGCCATCGTCGTATGCGCCCTTCTAGAGAGAAGTCTACGAAGAAAAACAGGAGATAAAAAATCTGGTGCTCTCGCAGGTAATGTACCAGTCGAGAGCACCAGATTATGATGTATACGGTTCTAGCCGTCCGTATATTATCGCGTTACGCCTTCTTGAAGCGGGGGAATGCTGACTTACCAGCGTAAACAGCGGCATCGCCCAGTTCTTCCTCAATGCGCAACAGCTGGTTGTACTTTGCCACGCGCTCGGAACGTGCGGGTGCACCGGTCTTGATCTGACCCGCGTTAGTTGCCACAGCGAGGTCAGCAATGGTGACGTCTTCGGTCTCACCGGAACGGTGAGAAACCATGCAGCGGTATTCATTGCGCTGTGCCAGTTCCATAGCATCCAGGGTCTCGGTGAGCGAACCGATCTGGTTTACCTTCACCAGCAGAGCGTTTGCCGCACCCTCGTTGATGCCCTTCTCAAGGCGCTCGGGGTTGGTCACGAATAGGTCGTCACCGACGATCTGAACCTTGTCACCAATCTGCTCGGTCAGGGTCTTGTAGCCTGCCCAGTCGTTCTCGTCCAGCGGATCCTCAATGGAAACCAGCGGGTACTTCGCCACAAGATCAGCATAGTATGCGCTCATCTCTTCGGCGGACTTCTTCTGACCCTCGAAGTCGTAGGCACCGTCGTTGTAGAACTCGGAGGACGCAACATCCAGTGCGAGAGCAACCTGCTCGCCGGGCTTGTAACCAGCCTTCTCGATTGCCTCGATAATGAGGTCAAGAGCCGCAGCGTTGGATTCAAGGTTCGGTGCGAAGCCGCCCTCATCGCCCAAACCGGTGGAGAGGCCACGGTCGTGCAGCACAGACTTGAGCGAGTGGTAGACCTCGACACCGGCGCGCAGAGCATCCGAGTAGTTCTCAAAACCGATGGGAGCAATCATGAACTCCTGAATATCAACGTTGGAGTCTGCGTGAGAGCCACCGTTGAGGATGTTCATCATGGGAACGGGAAGCACGTGGGCGTTGGGGCCACCCAGGTACTTGTAGAGGGGAAGGTCTGCGGACTCTGCGGCTGCCTTAGCGACGGCCAGAGAAACACCCAGAATTGCGTTAGCGCCGAGTTTGCCCTTGTTGTTGGTGCCGTCCAGAGCAATCATGGTTGCATCAACAGTACGCTGATCAGCGGCGTCGATACCGATAATTTCTTCCGAAATCTCTTCAATAACAGATTTAACGGCACCCAGAACGCCTTTGCCTAGGTATACGGACTTGTCGCCATCGCGACGCTCGACTGCCTCCCACTCGCCGGTGGATGCGCCCGAAGGCACAGCGGCACGTGCGAAAGCACCATCTTCGAGCAGAACCTCAACCTCAACGGTCGGGTTGCCGCGGGAATCCAAAATCTGACGGGCGTGAACTGCGGTAATAACAGCCATGAAATTGCTCCTTAGAGAGTACAGGATATGACGGCTCGCTCCTGTGATGTTGGGCGAGTCCCGTTGCCCTAAATTTTACCAAAACTCCCACACAAACACACTAGTTACCACGGGATTTTTTGCGATTCCTGAGGGTATCCAACACCTTTAGTCCCTTGTAAACTCGCCTCTCAAAAGTCATTCCCCCTGTGGACGCAGCATGTCCTCGCACCGCAGGCACCAATTCGAACCCCAACCGATAACGACAAAGTTCTTTATCACACTCTACTAAAACGATTGAACATCTTTAGAGCCGGTTTCTACATCGCGCAACACAGGTGTGCAGTGCTTTATGTCCCACCCACGAATGTAACCAGTGGAGCTCTATTTCAGGGCATAAAACAGACACCTTTAGATGCGAAAAACTATCGCATCTAAAGGTGTCTGATAGATACTCTTCAGCCTACGCGGCCACGAGGCTATTGGTTGTACTCAATAAACTTGCGGGTGTAAGTACGTAGGGCACGTTCCGCATCCAGCCCATTCTGACGCGCGCGGCACACAAGCGAAAAAAGTAGCTCACCGAATTCTTCCTCACTATAAGTAAAAGGAAGATCATCGTCCAAGGAGGTAGGCTCCGGCGGAAGCACAATGTCGGCCTTGCGGGCCTTAGCAATCGTCTTCTCCGCTAGGGCCAGTGCAGGAAGATGAGGGGGAATGCCGTCAAGCGGACCTCGATCGGATTTCTCCGTCTTCTTAAGCTCATCCCAGAAAACCTGTTGTTCGGCGGCGGTCATCCGAGACTCGTCCGAAGAATCGCTGAAAACATTCGGGTGCCGATCGTGAAGTTTTGCGTACAGACCCTCGATCACCTGCTCGATCGTAAAGCCGCCCGGTTCTGCCGCCGCAATATCGGCATGGAAGAGAACCTGAAGCAGAACATCGCCCAACTCTTCGCGTAGAAGCTGCAGGTTTGTACCCTCGGGTGCCTCGACAGCCTCCACGACCTCATAGGATTCCTCAATGAGGTATCGAATGAGGGACTGATGAGTCTGTTCGGCATCCCAGGGGCACCCATCGGGGGCGCGCAGGGCTGCCATCGTCTGCACCAGACGCTCGAAGGCTTTCCCCGCGCGTGCGGCAACTTCAGCTACCGTTTTCTCAGAAACTCTATCTTCATTCACGGGCAGGCTTCTCCTACATGCTCCAGTGAGTCAGAGCATTCGCCATATGCGCCGGAATCTTAGCCCCCAGACGCGGGAACATGCGCAGTTCCTCTACATAGCGATCGGCCTCAAGCTGGCGGGGGTACCGTACGAAAGCTTGCTCATTCGAGTAATCGAATGCAGACTGCACGGGCACGCCCGGGGTGAAGGTCAGGCTCATGGCGAGTGGCGACCCTTCACCTTCGCTGTAGGAATCGGCCTTGAGCGTGGGAATACCCAAATCTTCTTCCGAAACTAACTCGAAGGTTCGTACCTGCTCCCAGAATCCGTTGCGGCGCACGTGGGTGAGCACATCGTAGTAAGAGCCCACCGAACGTACCCGGATCAACACGGTCGTTGCATCCTTAGCGCTACCATTCTCGCCGAAAAGAGCTTCGGTCACCGGTGCCAGATGCTCAATCACCTTAGCATCGGTAAGTACTAGGTTACCCTCGGCAAGCGCATCGCCAGCGAGCACGGAGGAATGTGCCTGATGCGCGGGGGTATCCGGCTCGGCCTCTGCGGGAGGCAGATCTGCGGATTCGTGCTGCGCGGTCTTACCGTCTGCAGTTGAGGTTTCAGACTGAGCAGCAACAGCGGTTGCAGACTGCCCGGCGAGAGCATCCTGCTTATTCGACGCCGATTCCTGATGCTTTGTGACGGTCGAGCCTGTCAGCGAGTCCTTCTCGACTTCGGGGACGAGAGCGAGGTCATCCACATGCTTGGGCAGTGCAGAGGAACTGTGGGTACTGGTGGTGCCAGCCTGGGATTCCTCCACCACAGCCTGAGTTACATTCGCACTCTGATTCTCTGAGGTGTAACCCGCAGTAGTCTTGGCATCACTCTCAGCCTTGACGGTGCTCTCGGAATCAGCCGCCTTCTGTGAGTCCTCGCTCGTCTTATCAGCAGCGGACTTCGAGTCGGTGCCCGAGGTCTTCACCGCAGCGGAAGTATCCGCAACGTCTTCCTTCGCGTTCGATGCAGTCTTCTTTGCTTCGGAGGATGCCACGATAGTCGCCAAAGCCGCCTGCATGCTGTTGAGTTCTTCTTCGTCTTCAGAAGATTTCTCAACCTTGGTTTTCTCTACCTCAGCTTCGGGGGTGGAGAGGCCGGAAGAATCCTTGGATTCGGATGCGTCAGACACCGCCGATTTCTCGGATTTCTCGGAGACAGCACCGGCTTTAGCGCTGTCAGTCTCGGTCTTGCTCTGCTCAGCAGCTTGAGCATCGTGACGACCGGTGACATTCTGCGGATCCGCATCGTAATCGTATTCGTAGCGCGAATCCTCGCGGTCGCTCTTCGACGATGACGTGATCCCGGCAGCCGTCACGCCTGCGGCGCCAAGGGTACCTGCAGCGAGCGCGCTTGAACTGCTCTTGGTCGATTCTGCTGTAGCAGAATCAGACTTTGCAGTATCTGCTTTAGCCTTAGCAGAAACTTCCTGCTCCTTTTCGTGAGCGCCAGAGGGCTTCTTCTCGGAATCTACGGTATGTTCGGATTTCTCAGACTTCTGTGAATCTTGAGTATTGGCTTTGTCGGCATCAGCGGACTTGACGTCCTGGGCGTGGTCATCAAGATCTTTCGCCTTCTGAGACTCAGCGGTCTTAGCCTGTTCATCGCTCTTATCCTGAGCGAGCTTTGCCTCAGATTCCTTCTGCGAAGAGGTATCATCGGCGGAATCAGCCAGCACTGAGGTCTTCGCGGTCGACGTTTTCTGAGCTGCAGCTTCGGTGGATGCGGTGCTCTGGTCGGCGGAGGACTTTGCCGATTCGGCGCTTTTCGCTGATGAGTCTTTCTGTGAAGCCGAGTCTTTCTCGCTCGTTTCGAGAATGTAATCCGTGGTGTAGCTCGATGCATCGGCGGTGTTCGTGTACGAAGCCTGTACCGCTACTAGCCCGTTCTCGCTGGGGTTTGCTACCACGAGGGCACGGTTCCACACCCTGCCCGCGTCCTGTGCTCGCACGTAGAGCGAGGCAATCGACGAGAACCACGCATCGGTCGGAACCACAACACCCTGTTCGACTTCGCTGCCGCGATGGAAAATCCGGTAGTGCATATCGTCGCCCAGCTGACGCAGTTCGTAGGACACCTTCCCGGAGCCGTATCCGCGCATCGCAGTTACGAGGTCGTGCAGCGGATTCTCGGGGGTGAGAACCTCCGCTTTTTCGTTCCCTTCAACGGATGCTGCTGCATGTGATGATGCGGCTGCGGCGCCGTTCTGAGAAGCTTTTTCATCGCGCGCAGTATTTTCAACGTCCTGTTTCTTGGAGTCTTTATCTGTGAAAGAGTGGGCTGAGACCTCATCTGCCACGGTCTTCTCGTGCTGTACAGCCATCTTCTCGGCAGAGGTCTTCTCAGCCGAAGTTTCGACGCTGCGATTCTTCTCGGGAGCCAAGGTTTCAGGATCGTTACGGTCATCAAGATGTTTGGCGGAACCCGTTGCCCCCGAGCCGACAAACTCGATCTTGTCGGACTTCTTCGAGGCTGACGGGGTGCCCGAAGACTCCAACCCGCTCGTCGCCTGAGCCTCAGGGCTAGGTGACTTTTTCTCGTGTGCAGAGGCTTTTACATCCGAAACAGATTCGGATTCTTGGGGTGTGGACTCAAGCGTAGACTTCGAGTCGGCGTTCGCTGTCTTCTTATCGTTTGAGTTCTTAGACTCAACACCGGGCGCGGGAACAAAAGCAGGCTTCTCTTCGGCATCGGTAGGCACGACTCCTGCGGCAAGTTTCTCCCGCTCACGATCCTCAACATTCGGGGTCTTGATGTCCGCAGAGTCTTTCTCTGCAGAAGAAGACGGGGCGGCAGCCGCATCGGCATGTGAGGATACTGAGGAGGTATTCCCCTCGTGCTCGGTGCCGTATTTCGTCTCGTTAAATTCTTTAAGTGCGTCCTGCACGTTTTGTTTCTGGGAGCCTGCTTCGCTCTGTACCGATGCGGTACCCGAAACAGATGCCGCATCTGATGAGGGAACCGCAGTGGCGGAAGAGTTAGTCTCAAATGCATCCGCAGGCATACTCGTTGCGCGGTACTCAGAAATCTGGGGTGCACGTTTCGGGGCGGAAGTATCGGGTGTCTGGGCTGCTTCTTGTGTGAAAGAACCCGTCTGGGCGGCATCTGCGTTCGCAGCCTGTGAGGAAGCACCCACGGTTTTCTTGCCTTCTGCTGACCCGGAAGTCTTCGCTTCGCCTGCTATGGATGCCGAAGGCTCAGCAGAAGAGCCGCTGTGCTGCGCGGACTGTTTCAAAGCATCGACGTTAAGGTCAGAAGTATCTTTGCTCTTCTGCTCTTCCTGTTGCATGCGAGTGCTCTCAGCCTGCACAAACCGGCGCAGGGAATTCTCCCAACGCTGCTGTTCATTCACACGTTCCGCGAGGGTACGATCCGATGCCTCTGCATCGGAGTTAGGGAGGGCGGATTTTACGTCGTCAGCCTGTGCTTCTGCCTCAGCCTGGGCGGCTTTCGCCTGCTCTTCCCACTTCTTCTTACCGATTCCAAAGAATCCCACAGAGTTCTCCCACTCGTCAGCTGTTCGGCGCCCCGCAATGACGCGGCGCGGTTCGGTCATCCCCTATAGTTTATCCTGCAAATGTTATTCATGAGTGGGTATGACGCAGGTTTTGACGTTCATGCGCGGCTTAACACCGTTTTTTCTAGTGTAGACATCACTATTTTGGTTTTTCAGACGCAACCCCACTCCCCCAGCAGATGCCCGCTATTTCGGCGATGCACCCGCACTTGACGTATTCCTCCTGTGACGAAACCCGTTCTTTCATAAAGTTTTCGTAAAGATTTGGCGGAGACCCCCATAAATATTTCTCGGTGCTGCGTGCTTCGGCGCCAGTGCCCGGAATATCCTCTATTACAGGTTGTCCGTAATATTAACGCGCCTCATCCCGCACCGGGTTCGCGGCCTTCGCAGCCTTCGCGAGCTCAAAACGCACGGCACGCAACGCAGTCGCCGCCATCACGCGCACACCCACGCCAATCGCCTGCTCATTAGGAGCGTAGTCCCCCTGATGTAAGTCGTAGACAGGATCTTCCGGGGCGCGAGTTCCTAGGCGGAACATCGAGCCTGGAACCTCCTGCAGAATCCACGCGAAGTCTTCTCCACCCATTGATTGCTCAACCAACACGATGGACTCTTCGCCTAATTCGGCGCGCGCCGCGTTTTCCAACATGGTGGTTTCCGCGTCGGTATTGACGACCGGGGGCACGCCGCGGATATGTTCGACCCTTGCCTGTACACCGAAGGGAACCGCGACTTGCTCGATTACCTCGTCCAGCAGGTTGCCCGCCTGACGCCACACCTCAACATCCAGACATCTCATAGTGCCCGCCAAATAGCCTTCAGCGGGAATAGCGTTCGGGGCAACCCCGGCGCTCACCTGCCCCCACGCGACCAGCACGCCGGAACGCACATCGGTACGGCGTGTGAGCACGGAAGGAACCTGCACGGCAATCTGACTCATCGCGTATATAAGGTCCTCAGTCAGATGCGGTCGAGAGGTATGACCACCGTGACCACTCAGGTGAATCTTAATCGTGTCTGAAGCACTCGTAATCGCCCCGATGCGCGTGCCAATTTTCCCCAGTTCAACCTTCGGATCGCAATGCAGAGCAAAAGCACGTGGGATATTGCGTAAAAGACCTTGCTCAATCATCTGTACAGCCCCACCCGGCAACTGTTCCTCGGCGGGCTGGAACAGGATACGCACGCTACGCCCCAGCGGAGTCTTCTCGTTCAGCTCGTGAAGCGCTAAAGCAACCCCAAGCATGACGGTCTGGTGAATATCGTGCCCGCAGGCGTGCATCACCCCGGGTATGGTCGATGAATAAGGCAGATCCGTCTGTTCGACGATGGGAAGCGCATCAATATCGGCGCGAAGAGCTAAAGCAAACGGTCCGTTTCCGATATCGACGTAGCAACCGGTGCCTTCGCAGGCAATAGGGTTCAGCCCTGCCTCACGCAGCGTCGTCATAATGCGTTCAGTCGTTTTCACCTCGCGGAATGAGAGCTCCGGGGTACGGTGCACCTCGCGGCGAAATTCCACAAGGGTAGGCATCATGCGAGCCACCCAGTCGTCGAAGACAGGGGTCGAAAGATCGTAACGTGAGTTTGCAAAAACCATAGTTCGAGAATAGCGCGAATCCGCAGTCAGTACACACCTTCTGGCTGCCTTCTTACGTTCGTTGAAGTTTTTGTACGAGACGTGACGAATCATCGCGTTGTGTGGCGGGTTTATGACATTGTGACTGATTGTGACGAGGCTGAAACCGCCGCCTGCAGACGCGGAAATTAACTAGCGGGTACCAGTTCGCACTAATATCGCAAACAAAAATGCGGTGTGGGCGTCACCAATCTTGCGCCCACACCGCATATTTTGTGTCTCTACGAGTTCTCCAGTCGCCAGGCTTAGAGGGCTCGCGCCAAAATAGCCTGCTTGACCTCGGCAATAGCCTTAGTGATCTGAATGCCACGCGGGCAAGCCTCAGTGCAGTTGAAGGTTGTGCGGCAGCGCCACACACCTTCTTTATCGTTGAGGATTTCCAATCGCAGATCCCCAGCGTCATCACGTGAATCGAAGATAAAACGATGCGCATTCACGATGGCAGAAGGACCGAAGTACTGACCGTCCGTCCAGAAAACGGGGCAAGAGGAGGTACAAGCCGCGCACAGAATGCACTTTGTGGTGTCGTCGAATCGGGCGCGTTCTTCCGCAGACTGCAGACGCTCACGTTCTGGTTCATTCGAGTCATTGATGAAGAAGGGCATGATCTCGCGGTACGCCTGGAAGAAAGGCTCCATATCGACAATCAGATCCTTCTCGCAGGGAAGACCCTTAATTGGTTCAACGATAATGGGCTTGGTAATGTCCAGATCCTTGAGCAGGGTCTTGCACGCTAGGCGGTTACGTCCGTTGATGCGCATCGCATCCGACCCGCAGATACCGTGCGCGCAGGAACGACGGAATGAGACCGAGCCGTCGAGCTCCCACTTGATCTTATGCAATGCATCCAGCACGCGGTCGGTGCGGTACATGGTCAGATTGAAGTCATCCCAGTATGCTTTATCCGATACTTCGGGGTTGTAACGGCGCACGCGAATCGTCACGTCATAGGTGGGGATGTTCCCGGAGTCTGAACCGGACATACCTTCAAAGAGCTTGACCGATTCCGGTTCGGGAGTTTCGTGTTCAGCCATTTTAGTACTTACGCTCCTTGGGCTCGTAGCGAGTGTAGACAACGGGCTTGGTATCAAAACGCAGACCCTGCACACCCTCAAACTCAGACTCGGGATCTAGATAAACCATCGAGTGCTTCATGAAGTTCACGTCGTCGCGCTTCGGGAAGTCCTCGCGGTAGTGACCGCCTCGGGATTCCTGGCGGTGCAGTGCGCCCACCGACATTACCTTGGCAAGCTGTAGCAGGAAGCCGAGCTCAACGGCCTCCAACAGGTCAAGGTTGAAGCGCTTGCCTTTATCCTGAATCGAGATATTTGCGTAGCGCTTTTCGAGCTCGTCAATGGCGGCGAGAGCCTTGCGAATGGTTTCTTCGGTACGGAACACCTGCATATCAGCTTCCATCACACGCTGCAGCTCGGTGCGGATAGCGCCAACCTTTTCGGTGCCCTGCCCGTCACGAATACTGCTGAGCATCGCGAGAGTGCGATCGGCAGCGTCATCCGGAACAGGCACGAAATCTGCGGATGCGGCGTATTCTGCGGCGCGGCGGCCAGCACGCTTACCAAACACGTTAATGTCCAGGAGCGAGTTGGTTCCCAAACGGTTTGCACCGTGTACCGACACGCAGGCTACCTCACCGGCTGCGTATAGTCCTGGAATAGTCTCTTCGCTGTTGCGGTACACCTCGGTATCGTTGTTCGTGGGAATACCGCCCATCGCATAGTGCGCGGTGGGGAACACCGGAATAGGCTGGTGGTGCGGCTCAACTGCCAGGTAGGTACGCGCGAATTCGGTAATATCCGGCAGTTTCTCGTCGATATGTGCGGGTTCGAGGTGAGTGAGGTCTAGGAGCACATAGTCTTTATGCGGTCCGCAGCCGCGACCTTCACGCACCTCGTTCGCCATTGCACGAGCCACGATATCGCGGGGGGCTAGATCCTTAATGGTCGGTGCGTAACGTTCCATGAAACGCTCGCCCTCGGAGTTACGCAGAATACCGCCCTCACCGCGGGCACCCTCGGTCACGAGAATACCCAGGCCCGCAAGGCCGGTCGGGTGGAACTGCACGAATTCCATATCCTCTAGGGGAAGACCTGCACGCAAGGCGATTGCCATGCCATCACCCGTAAGGGTGTGCGCGTTTGAGGTAGTTTTGAAAATCTTGCCGCATCCGCCGGATGCGAAAATCACGGATTTCGATTGGAAAACGTGTACTTCGCCGGTTGCCAGGTCGTAGGAGACAACACCTGCAGGTCGGGGGTTGCCGTTTTCGTCTTCTGACATAATGAGGTCAAGCACGTAGAACTCGTTGTAGAACTCGACATTGTGACGCACACAGTTCTGGTAGAGGGTCTGCAGAATCATGTGACCCGTGCGGTCGGCAGCGTAGCATGCGCGACGCACGGCGGCTTTACCGTGATCGCGGGTATGCCCGCCAAAACGACGCTGGTCGATGCGCCCCTCGGGGGTACGGTTGAAGGGAAGACCCATTTTTTCAAGGTCGAGCACGGCGTCAATGGCTTCTTTCGCCATAATCTCTGCCGCATCCTGATCGACAAGGTAGTCGCCGCCCTTGACGGTGTCAAAGGTATGCCATTCCCAGTTGTCTTCCTCAACGTTGGCTAAAGCGGCGCACATACCGCCCTGTGCCGCACCGGTGTGCGAGCGGGTGGGGTATAGCTTCGTCAGCACCGCGGTTCGTACGCGCTGCCCCGCCTCAATAGCGGCACGCATACCTGCGCCGCCAGCGCCAACAATCACTACATCGTACTTATGTACCTGCATGATGCTCTCTCTCGTATGTCAAAAATCTTTAGTGTTTTACCCTTAGGGGGCCGGGCAGAAACTAGGCAGCAGATTAGCCGCCGCACCCGAGGGGCAGGGATCGAAAGCGAAGATCGTGAGAGTTCCGACCAGCAGCACAAAAGCTGATGCTGCGAAGAGGATAATCTTCAGCCACACACGCACACGATCCTTTTCGGCGTAATCGTCAATGACCACGCGGATGCCGTTGGTGCCGTGGAGCATAGCCAGCCACAGCAGCAGCAGATCCCAGATTTGCCAGAAGGGGTTTGCCCATTTACCGCCCACGAAACCGAAGTCGATCGCGTGAATGCCGTCCCCCACCATAAGGTTCACGAAGAGGTGCCCAAAAATCAGCACAACCAACACGACACCGGAGAGGCGCATCCCCAGCCAGGCGAACATTTCAAAGTTGTTGCGCTTGCTGGAGGAGCGGTTGTATTTCACACCATCAATCTTGTTATCGCGCAGGCGAGGAACCGAAACGCGTGATTTGAGTGGAGTAGACATGGCTTAGTGACCTCCAAGGTGTGAGAAGACGATCGGCAGGTGGCGAGCCGCGAATCCTGCAACAGTAATTGCCCACAGGAACAGAACAACCCACAGAATCTTAATGTGCGCATAGGTAGCCTTCTGGTTGATTTCGGGGGAACCGTCTTTGCCTTTGCTCATCACGTGCTCGACTTTGGCGTTAGTAGCTGTTCCCCAGAAGTCGATAAGAATAATGCGAATACCGTTGAAGGCGTGGTACACGATGGCAGCCACGAGCGCGGTCTCTCCCAGACCCATCACGGGGTTTTTGTAGAGACCGAGAACGCTGTTGTATGCCTCGGGAGAGATACGGACCACGGCGGTATCAAGTACGTGAACCAGTAGGAAGAAGAATATAGCTATACCTGTCACACGATGAGCGACCCAAGACCACATGCCCCATCGGCCGCGGTACAGGGTCCCCTTTGAACTATTCAGCACTGAATAACCTCCTGTCGCCGCTGAGACGACGTCGGGGTCTGTGTGTTTAACCTCGGCGGGAAGCGCGCTCAGCAACTCCTGTGATTTCATATTGTTAGTTTCAAGATACCAGGTAATTCACAGGCTTATTGACACCTCGTCGCTCTATTTACAGGAAACTACAAGGTTAATTACGAAATAGTTATTTTGCGATACCCCTCCGTGGGCTGAGTTCATGCGGAACTAATCTTTACCTAATGTGATGCATCTCTTGATATTTTTTATCTGAGACTTTCCTGGAAATCACTCTAAGAATTCGGCATATTACAAAAGCCCCCGGTATTCTGGAACTGATGAATACTGCATTAACCCGTTTCCGCCCGCTTATTCCAGCTGGCGGTGTTGGTTCGCGTTTGTGGCCGCTTTCGCGTGCTCAGGCGCCGAAGTTCCTTCTCGACCTCACAGACTCAGGTAAATCGCTCTTGCGTGATACTTACGACCGTCTCATTGATTTGAGCAACGGCTCCGTGATGGTCGTGACCGGCACTTCTCATGCCAACGCTGTAACTCAGCAGATTCCCGAATTACGAGCCTCCGACCTCGTCTTGGAGCCCTCCCCGAAGGATTCTGCAGCCGCTATTGGTTTAGCGTGCGCTATTATTTACGAGCGTGAACCGGATGCGATTATTGGCTCCTTTGCCGCTGATCACGTCATCAACCCCGTTGATGAATTTCAGCGCGTGGTGACCGAGGCGGTTATCACGGCAGCTTCAGGAAAGATTGTCACTATCGGCATTACCCCCACCGAGCCGTCGAGTGCGTTCGGATATATTAGAGCGTGCACTCCATTGGGGCTTGCTCACGCACCGAATGCCCTCGCGGTCGAGTCTTTTGTTGAAAAACCCGATAGCGAAACCGCTCAAAAATACCTAGAATCCGGGGATTACACCTGGAATGCAGGCATGTTCGTGGCACCCGTATCCCTGATGCTGCAGCATCTTGAAAAGAACGAGCCCGAGCTTTACGCCGGGGTTATGAAGATCGCCAAGGCTTGGGACACTCCCGAGCGTGAGAGCATTATGGAACAGACTTGGGGAACTCTTCCCAAGACCGCAATCGACTACGCCGTTGCTGAACCTGCCGCTGCTGCTGGCGATGTTGCGATGGTCCCCGGCTCCTTCAGCTGGGACGATGTGGGAGATTTTGATGCCGTCGCCCGTCTTAACCAAGAGAAGCATGGTGAAGGCCTCACAATTCTCGGTGACGAAGACAATGTGATCAATCAAGGCTGCAGCGGCATTGTTGTCGCGAACAGCAACCGCAAGATCTCGGTGATTGGCCTTGACGATATCGTGGTGGTTGATACCCCCGATGCGCTCCTCGTCGCACCGCGTGAGCGGGCTCAGGCCGTGAAAGACACAGTTGCCGAGCTCAAAGATCGCGGCTTGGCTGATCTTCTCTAAAAGCGGCCATCGTTTAAATAACCACGCCGTATGGCGTTTATAACATTCTCAACACTCACTCATCGGGTGGATCGGCATGATATTCATGCTGATCCACCCATTATTTATATCCCGGCTCTTACTTATTCAATAATGATTCTCATGTGTGATAGTCTCTGTGTATGTCCAACACACGAAAATCATTTTTGATGTCACTAAGTTCACTCGGTCTCGTATCTTCCCTGCTCCTTGCAGGATGCGCGGGCGGCACATCCTCTGCAGGCTCCTCAGAGCCTTCCGCAGGAGCCTCCTCAGGGGATTCAAACGCAAGCGCCTCGCAGTCTCCCATCGTTGAAGGTAAAGGCCCGTCAACCCGCCTCGCCATCACTTATGACGGCGGAGTGATGGTGTACGACGGTAAAGATATGAAGCTTCTGCAGGATATTCACAAAGATGGTTTCCTGCGCCTGAACGATGCGGGTGATAACCGCCATCTGATCGTAGCCGACGGATCCAGCTACACCTTCCTCGACACCGGCGCATGGTCGGTAGCACATGGTGACCACTCGCACTACTACACCACCGCTCCCAGCCTCTCGACACTCTCACTTCAGGCCGACCATACCGGGCATGTTATTGCCGATAACGGTAAGGTTGCGGCATTCGCAGACGGCACCGGTACCTTCGACGTATACGACCCCGCAAACCTGGTATCCAATAAACGCACGGCAACTAACCTTGAAACCAAGCAGGTTAAGCTCCCCAATCCTCACCACGGATTCGCTATTCCCCTACCTAATGACCAGTACCTCGTAGCAGTCGGGGATTCCAAAACCCGCACGGGCGCAGCCGTGGTAGACGCTAACGGTAAGACCATAACGGAGAACAAGGAATGCCCCGGTGTACACGGCGAAGCTATCGCGCGGGATAATACCTTCACGATCGGATGCACCGACGGCGTACTCATCTACCGGGACGGCGCTTTCACGAAGGTGACAAACCCTCAAGATCCCTATTCACGCTCGGGCAACCAGGCAGGAACGGCAGACTCCCCTTACGTTCTGGCGGATTATAAGACGGATAAGGACGCCAAACTTGAGCGTCCCGAGAAGTTTGCCATCATTGATACGGTCAACCGCACGCGAGAGGTATACTCACTCCCCAAAGGAGTCAGCTACACCTTCCGTTCCATGGGCCGCGGACCTAACGGCGAGGCTCTGTTGCTTACCACAGATGGTAAGCTGCGTATCTACGACCCGGCGAACGGCACCGAGCTTGGGTCGGTACAGCTAATGGATACGTGGACCGAGTCAGAAACTTGGCAGGATCCTCGCCCGGCATTGTGGGTGGACGGTAAAACCGCCTACGTGACCGACCCCGAGACTAAGAAGCTTCACGCGGTATCACTCTCGGATGCTTCTCATCCAAAGATCCTCATGAGCATTGACCTGCCACAGGTTCCCAATGAACTCAGCGGTGTCTCTTCAGCGAATGCGGCACCCGTAACTGCGGACTCCCACTAGGAAGAAGTTAGAGAACCCAAGCCCCGATACCGGTTTAGGTATCGGGGCTTGCGCTGTAGGTATATATATCAAGATTGTGGGGCGCAGCTAAGACTGAAGAGATAGTGCTCCCAGAGGTTCCCAATCCGCGCCATCATAGGCATATACGTGCAGAGTATCTACCGTGAACGAGCGTTCTTGTTCTGGTAAATCATCGAAAATCCGATGCGCCTGCCGCACCTGACCCGGCGTCAAAGAACGCCCCAAGGTGATATGCGGAACGTAAGGGAAAGGCGATGCCCACTGCCCTAACTCCTGCACGCACGCGCCATGAAGTTCGGCAAAAGTATCGGCGCCTAAGATAACGTCCAGATACTCGATCTCAGAGTTTGGGCGGAAGGTGCACACTCCCCCAGCGCGAGCCTGCACCGCGCCAATTGCGGCGAGTGAATGCGCCAGCGCATCCGAACGCCAGTCGTTCTCGTTCTGCTCGGTCAGCTCACTAACATACACAGTCACATGATTACTTAAATCAGTGGGAAGAGTCATGCCGGTTCTCTTCTTCCAGTCCACAAGACGCTGCCCCAACGGTCCGTTCACGTGGGCGATCAGACTCAAATAACGCTGCCCGGGGTGAAGAGTGGGCGATGCCTCAGTATGTGATAGATTCTCGCAGGTGTTCTTAACAGTCACAGCGTACCTCCTTCGGTCTAGCCGCGCTGTGCGGGCAAAAAACCCACTTTATCGTAGACATTCTCGATAGTAACAGTCGCTATTTCACGAGCTTTCTGAGCGCCCAATGCCAGCAAGCGGTCAAGCTCGGCGGGGTCCGCCATAAGCTCTAGGGTACGCTCACGCAGGGGCGAAAGTTTCTCGACCACAACATCCGCCAAATCAACCTTGAGATGACCGTACATCTTACCCTCATAACGTTTGACGAGAGAGTCGATGCTCTCGCCAGTCATCGCGGAATAGATCGAGAGCAGATTAGAGACGCCAGGTTTCGCCTCACGATCATAAGCAATAACGGAGCCGTCGTCAGTCACGGCAGATTTAATCTTCTTCACAGTCGCCTTCGGCTCATCCAAAAGTTTGATAAGCCCCTTATCGGAGGTGGCAGATTTCGACATCTTCGAGGTCGGCTCCTGCAAATCATAAATCTTGGCGGTTTCCTTCATAATAATGGGTTCGGGCACCACGAAGGTTTCGCCAAAGCGCGAGTTGAACCGTTGCGCCAGGTTGCGGGTAAGCTCTAGGTGCTGGCGCTGATCCTCGCCCACCGGTACGCCATCGACCTGGTACAGCAGAATATCCGCCGCCATCAGCACCGGGTAGGTGAATAACCCCACCGAGGCGTTATCGGCACCCTGCTTCTGCGATTTGTCCTTGAACTGGGTCATGCGTGATGCCTCACCAAAACCCGTGAAGCAGTTCAGTACCCAGGCAAGCTGCGCGTGTTCAGGCACCTGCGACTGCACAAAGAACGGGGAACGCGCAGGGTCAATACCGGCGGCAATATACTGGGCGGCGGTCAGGCGGGTGCGTTCGCGCAGGGACTGTGGGTCTTGGGGCACGGTAATAGCGTGCATATCGGGGATAAAGAACAGGCACTCGTTGGCGGGGTCCTCCTGCAGGGCAACCCAGTTGTTCACCGCGCCAATATAGTTGCCCAAATGCATCGAATCCGCGGAAGGCTGCGCACCGGAGTAGACACGCACACGATCCAAAGACGCATTGGGAATGAGTGATTTATCCTGTTTCTTTTCGTCAGACATGATAGATACTTTCTTCAAGGGGCGCACGATGCGAACGGCCGGTTAGCCAGCGCATCCGGCATCTTATCGGCGGGTGAATTCTAGAACTGATAATCGACGACGAGCGGCGCGTGATCGCTGAACCGTTCATCATAGGAGGCGGCACGATCGACCGTTGCTTCCACGGCTTTCGCGGCGAGCGCGGGGGTAGCCATATGGTAGTCGATGCGCCACCCGGCGTCGTTATCGAAAGCTTTGCCGCGGTAGGACCACCAGGTATAGGGCCCGGGTACCTCACCTGCGAGTTTACGCGCCACGTCTTCATAGCCGATTTCGCCGAAGAATTTATCGAAGTATGCGCGTTCTTCGGGCAGGAAACCGGCGCGTTTCTGGTTTGCCTTCCAGTTTTTAATGTCGAGCTCGGTGTGCCCCACGTTGAGGTCTCCCACAATGAGCACGTGATCTGAGTGCTGAGCGAGTTCGGGCAGGCGCACGAGCATACGGTCGAGAAAGCGGTATTTGTCATCCTGGCGGGGCGTTCCAACCTCGCCGGAGTGCACGTAGGCGCTTACGACGGTCAGGGTTTCGCCAGTGGGCAGGGTGTAGTCCGCCTCAACCCAGCGGCCAGCGTCCGCGAAATAGTCTTCGCCGATCGTGGAGCGGGTAGCGACAGGCTGGTTTTTCAGAAGCTCACCGTTCGCATTGGGGTGCTTGCGGGTTGCCACCAGTACCCCGGCGCGTCCTTTGGCGGCGGCTTCGGCGTGCAGAATATTCCAGTCGTCTTCGTTGAGAAGTTCGCGCACGATCTTATCGGGGGCGCGAACCTCCTGCAGGCAGAGAATATCAACGTCGCGGCCAGCGAGCCACGTGGCCATATCTTTCCTGTAGGCGGCACGAATACCGTTGACGTTCACGCTGGCGACGCGCAGAGTTTTAGCGGCGCGGCTCATTCTTCACCCCTCATTTCGTCGTTGACCATTCCCATCCCATTGGACGCTGTGGTGTTAATAGTATCTAAAGCCCGCTCGATCATGGCGCGAGATTCTTCGCTGTCGTCCGTGAGGTAGTTGGCAATTTCGCGGGACTGCACAAGCACGATCTGAAAGCTGTGGGCAAGTTTATCGGCAAGCATCGCATCCGATTCTTCGCGGTGGATGCGGCTAAGTTCGGCACGATCCTGTTTGATGGATACCAGCACGATACGCACTAAGTAGACGGCGAGCGCCAGCCATCCAAGAATAAGTCCGGCCAGGATCCAACCGAGCACGCTGTTGGCGTTGAAAATTGCCAGAACGAGAAGAAGTACAAGGAGCCCAACGCCGATGCAGGACCCAATAATGGCTTTACGCACGGAGGCGTTATCGGAGTCGGCGGTGGTCACAGAATTTTGCTCGCGTGTGTGCATAACATCAATTATGCCAGGATAAATGCCTCGACATACACGTAGTGCACCGCTTTTAGGGCCGGATAGGCGTAAACTATCTGTGATGACTCATTCACTCAACTTTTCAGGTTCTGTCTCTAACTCGGGTTCCCACGAGGCACCCGAGGCTTCTGCACGTGGTTCTATGACGGAGAACGCTGAGGAACTTCACGACGATCCAACCATGCTCCCGCCGGTTCCTGGCCCTAAATATGAGCAGGTTATTCGCTACCTGGAACAAAAATATGTGATTCCGGGTTCTCCCGGAGATAAACTCCCGACTGAACGTGCTATTCAGGAGAAGTTCAAGGTAAGCCGTCAGACGGTGCGCAACGCTATCAAGGCTCTACTGGAGCGCGGTCTTATCTATAACGTTCAGGGTTCTGGAACATACGTTGCCGATCGTTCTCAGGGAAGCTATATTCCGCGGGTATGCTCGTTCGCCGAAGATATGGAGCGGCGCGGGCTGCAGGCTTCAACCAGAATGCTTTCAACCCAGTGGGTTGAGGTGACAGAAGAAATTTCACGTTATTTGAGTGTCACCATAGATTCTTCGGTGCTTTTGGTTAAGCGTCTGCGCTTGGCTGAGGGTGAGCCTATCGGTTTTGAGCTCGCCTATTTGGCACCTGAGGTTGCAACATGCCTGCTTGAAACGATGGCCTCTGGCGGTTCACGCAAAGATCCTCACGACCATTGCGAGTACACAATCGAACACGGCATGATGCGCATGGAAGCAACCCTGATGACCGAGGCGGATGCGGAAGCCTTCAATCATCTGCCAACCGTAGGTGCCGCTGCTTTCAAGGTGACCACCACCAGCTATACCTCGCAGGGTTCACCCGTTGAGCACAGCGTGACGCTCTATAAAGGGGATGCCTATTTTTACGAGATGCTGCTGTAAAAAACTCCACAGCAGGCATAAGACGTGCGATAACAGTGCCCGAGTGCAACAACAATATGCACCCGGGCATTGTCGTACCTAGCTCATCTCAAAACGGCGCGAGGCTATTCTCAGAGCCGGCCCACGTGCTGCGGCACGGAACGTCGAGCTGACGGCCAGACTAGTTCTTCGCTGCCTGACGTTCTGCGGTCTCCACAACATTCACCAGCAGCTCCGCGCGGGTCATGGGACCCACACCGCCGGGATTCGGGGACACCCAAGATGCCTTCGCGGCCGCTTCGGGGGAAACGTCGCCGAAGAGTTTCTTCTTGCCGGTTTCGGGGTCTTCGGCACGGGAGACTCCCACATCCAGCAGAATTGCGCCGTCCTTCACCTGATCCGCTTTGAGCACATGCGGCACACCCACGGCGGCGACAATCACATCCGCCTGGCGCAGAACCTCGTCAAGGTTCTGGGTACCGGTATGCGCTAATGTTGCGGTTGCGTTGATCTCACGGCGGGTCAGCAGCAGCCCTAGAGGACGGCCCACGGTAATACCGCGGCCGAGCACCACCACATTCTTACCGTTCCAGTCGATACCGTGGCGTTTCACCAGCTCAATCACGCCGTTCGGGGTGCACGGCAGGGGCGAATCCAACGGCTCCGAAACGTTCAGCACCAGCTTGCCAAGGTTAGTGGGGTGCAGGCCGTCAGCGTCCTTCTCAGGGGCGATCTTCTCCAAAATACGGTTAGTATCCAGGTGCTTGGGCAAGGGAAGCTGCACAATATAGCTCGTGCAGGCAGGGTCGTGATTGAGCTTATCAATCTCGGCTTCAAGCTCTTCCTGGGTGATCTCGGCAGGCAGATCCACACGGATCGAGTTAATGCCGATTTCCGCGCAGTCGCGGTGTTTAGCGCCTACATAGGAGTGTGAGGCGGGGTCATCCCCCACGAGTACCGTCCCCAAACCGGGGGTAATGCCCCGTGCCTTGAGCGCCTCAACGCGCTCAGTCAGCTCGGATTTAATGGCGGCTGCGGTTGCCTTACCATCGAGAATCTGCGGCATAGCAGTTTTCCTTTCTATTCATGTCACGGATTCATCCGTGAGAGGTTTACGCTAAGCAAAAGACCCCGCAGACGCTTTACGAAGCGTACAACGGGGTCTTCATAAGTTTTACCAGCTCTCACTTCCCACATAGAGCGGGTACTTATCGCAGAGCTTATTCACGCGCTCACGCAGGGCGGCGATATCGTGCTGCGGCAACAGTACCGAAGCGATAATATCGGCGACCTCGGTAAAGCCTTCAGCATCGAAACCGCGGGTCGCCAGGGCCGAGGTACCGATACGCAGCCCGGAAGTCACCATCGGCGGGCGGGGGTCGTTCGGCACCGCGTTGCGGTTAACGGTAATACCCGCATCGTGCAGCAGGTCTTCAGCCTCTTTACCGGTGAGCTCGTGGTGGCGCAGATCGACCAGTACCAGGTGAACGTCGGTGCCATCGGTGGCGATGGAAACGCCCGCATCGCGCATATCCTGGCGGGTCAGGCGCTCTGCTAGGATGCGCGCCCCCTCGATTGTGCGCTTCTGACGGTCTTTGAACTCTTCAGTTGCGGCAACCTTGAACGCGGTCGCTTTCGCGGCAATCACGTGCATGAGCGGTCCGCCCTGCTGCCCGGGGAATACCGCTGAGTCGATCTTTTTCTTGAGCTCTTCGGTGCACAGGATAAACCCGGAGCGGGGTCCGCCTAAGGTCTTGTGCACGGTTGACGAAACCACGTGGGCGTGCGGTACCGGGTTGGGGTGCAGACCCGCCGCTACCAGACCGGCAAAATGAGCCATATCAACCCACAGGTAGGCACCAACTTCATCGGCAATCTCACGGAATTTCGCGAAATCCAGTTGACGGGGGTATGCCGACCATCCGGCAATAATAACCTTGGGACGTTCCGCGAGCGCGAGCTGCCGAACCTGTTCCATATCGATCCGACCGTCTTCGCCTACCTCGTAGGCAACAACCTCGTAGAGCTTACCCGAGACGTTCAGCTTCATACCGTGCGAGAGGTGCCCACCGTGAGCCAGTGAAAGACCCATGATCTTCTCACCGGGGGTCAGCAGGGCGTGCATGACGGCGTTATTCGCCTGGGCACCGGAGTGAGGCTGTACGTTGGCGTGTTCGGCGCCGAAGAGCTCTTTAACCCGTTTAATAGCCAGGTCTTCAACGATATCGACGAATTCGCAGCCACCATAGTAGCGGCGACCCGGGTAGCCTTCCGCATATTTGTTGGTCAGCACTGACCCCTGCCCCTGGAGTACGGCACGCGGCACGAAGTTTTCGGAAGCGATCATTTCCAGGGTGTTTTGCTGGCGCTTACGTTCCAGATCGAGTGCTTCGGCGACCTCAGGGTCAAGCTCCGCGAGGGGAGCCTCAAGCACGGTTCGAGTCTGCTCGGTCATACCACTCCTCAAAGTGTGATTCTTCATAAAATGTGATGAGAGTTTATGATGTGACTCTCATCTTACCGTATAGGTTAGTGCCTGCACAGATATGAAGCCCACCGTATGAGACGCCATACCAAGGGCTCTTTGGCATGTTCGCGGCGATCCTTGCGGGCGAGTTTTCCATGCCGAACCATGAGTATTGTTGCCCCGAAGGAGGCAGACGCGCGCAGGCGGCGCATCTACACCGGGTTATTCCTGAGTCAAAATAGCGGTTGCATATGCGAAATAGGCTTCACGGTTTTCTTTTCCGAGAAGCTGAGTCTGCACCACATACCCGCTAAGCACCGAAAGCACCGCCGCACCCATGACATTAAGCCACTGCTCAAGCTCTTCAGCGGTTACATCGAGTTCACGTTCGCCCCAGGCGCGGTAACGTTCCATCGCCATGGCACGCAGTTGATGCATTTGCTCCCCCACTACGGCATTGATAGCAGGCATTGAGACGGCCTCGCCCCAGGTGGCGAGCAGAAAGCGACGGGTTTTTGCCGTATCAAGAATCTTCAAGAACCCCAGAACATAATCCCACGGAGAATCCGCACGCACTTTCTCGAAGGGAGCCATGTCAAGGCGTGCGGCCTCTACCATGATCTCTTCTTTCGAGGAAAAGTGGTTGTAGATAGCTCCTGCAGAGAGCCCGGTGGCGGCAATAATCTCGTTCATCGAGGTCTTTTGATACCCGCCTTTAATAAAGCATTCACGGGCGACATCGATAATCTGTATACGCCTGTTCTTTTTGTATTCTTCACTGACTTTAGGCACGTCTTAATCCTATCGAATATTTACCCCGGATGCGTGCCAACCCAACCCGTGCACACTATAACTTTTGCAGCCGGATTGGGTTGGCAATATTCACCGTGCATCAGCCTACCCAGCTGGCGCATTCGGTTGTTGAGACAATGCCGAAATTTAGTGGAAGAAGTGGCGAGTTCCGGTCAGGTACATGGTGACGCCCGCATCCTTCGCAGCCTGAATAACTTCGTCATCACGGATCGAGCCGCCGGGGTGCACGACCGCGCGAATACCGGCGTCGAGAAGAACCTGCAGGCCGTCCGCAAAGGGGAAGAAAGCATCGGATGCAGCAACCGCACCGCGGGCACGCTCATGGCCTTCTCTGCCGAGCGTATTGGCACGCTCAACCGAGAGTTTGCACGAATCCACGCGGTTAACCTGCCCCATACCGATACCCACGGCGGCACCGTTATCGGCGAGCATAATCGCATTCGATTTAGGGGCACGCAGGGCACGCCACGCGAATTCAAGATCGCGCAGAGTGGCTTCGTCGGCAGGTTCACCGGCGACCAACTGCCAATTCTTCGGGTTATCACCCTTGGCGTTAAGGCGGTCGGCTTCCTGAAAGAGCGCACCGCCAGAAATCGAGCGGTACTCGATAGCCTCACGCCCAAATCCCTCGGGAAGCACCAGCAGACGCAGGTTTTTCTTGGTTTCCAGAATTTCGAGGGCTTCCGGCTCGTATCCGGGCGCCACAATAACCTCGGTGAAAATATCTTTAACGGCCTGCGCCATATCCTTGGTGACCGGGCGGTTTGCCGCAATCACGCCACCATAGGCGGACAGCGGATCGCAGGCATGAGCCTTAGCGTACGCATCGGCAATCGGGTCTGCGGCGTCAGGGCTTGCAATTGCAATACCGCAGGGGTTGTTGTGCTTGATGATGGCGACCGCAGGCTCATCAAAATCATAGGATGCGCGCAGGGCGGCATCGGCATCCACATAGTTGTTGTAGCTCATCGCCTTGCCGTGAATCTGCTCAGCCTGGGCGATACCGGGGGCTGCCGCGGGATCCACATACAGAGCCGCACGCTGATGCGGATTCTCGCCGTAACGCAGGGTCTCGCTGCGTTCAAAGCCCAAACCAGCGTACGGGGGCCAGAAGTTAGCGTCTTCATCCTGCTGGAACTGCGCGGCGGTCCAGGTAGCGACGGCGGTATCGTAGGCGGCAGTATGTGCGAAGGCGCCAGCAGCCAGGCGGCGGCGCTCCTCCAGGGAGAACCCGCCGTTTTGAGCGGCGGTCACGGTACGCTCGTAGTCTTTGGGGTCTACCACGACGGCGACCGCATCGTGATTCTTCGCGGCGGCACGCACCATCGAGGGGCCGCCGATATCGATTTTCTCGATAATAGCGTCTTGGTCGGCACCGGATGCCACGGTCTCTGCGAAGGGGTATAGGTTCACGACCACCAGGTCGAAGGGCTCAACGTCGAGCTCGTTAAGGGTGTCGATATGCTCCTGCTTGCGGCGGTCGGCCAAAATACCGGCGTGGATGCGCGGGTGCAGGGTCTTCACGCGGCCCTCCAGGCACTCGGGGAACTCGGTAACCTCGGTAACTTCGGTGACGGGCACACCGGCGGCGGCGATCGTGGATGCGGTCGAACCGGTAGACACCAGCTTCACGCCTACCTCGTGCAGACCGCGGGCGAACTCCGCCAGATTAGTCTTGTCGTACACGGAAATGAGGGCGCGGCGCAGGGGCAGACGATCGAGCTTCTTCATAGACACTAATTACTCCGTTGCTTCTTGCTCGGTGAATGGGTGGTACCCCGTGGCGGGGTTTCAATACTGCCCGCATACGCCGGGATGCGGCACCATGCGGGCAGGAAGTTCTAGGGGTTTTGAGTTTTGGGGAGGGCAGCGAATTCTGCAAGGGTCCGCACCAAGAGCTGACGTTCCTGCACCTTGATGCGCTCATGCAGGCTTTCTTCGGTGTCACAGTCCTCGACGGGCACCGCAGCCTGGGCGATAATCGTGCCGGTATCAACCCCGGAATCCACGAAATGAACCGTCAGCCCAGTGATTTTAACGCCGTGGGCGAGCGCATCCCGCACACCGTGTGCCCCGGGGAATGAGGGCAGCAACGCGGGGTGAGTGTTGATAATCCGGTTCTCGAAGCGGGCGACCAGCTGCGCATCCACAATGCGCATGAACCCGGCGAATACAACGTAATCGGGGGTGTAGGAAGCGATTTTCTCTTCGAGAGCGCGGTTCCATTGCTCGCGGTCAGCATAGTCTGTCGGTTCGATCAGAAAGGTTTCAACCCCGGCTGCGGCGGCTCGGTCAAGGCCAGTACAGGGCTTATCTGCGCCTACGGCGGCGATCTCTGCGTTCAGCTCGTCAGCCTTCACGGCGTCGAGAATAGCTTGCAGGTTAGTACCGGACCCGGAGACCATTATCACAATTCGCACAGCAATAGTTTAGCGCATCACATAGCGGCTGGGTAGCACCTATGCCACGGGCACCGCACCAGAAATTCTGCAGTTAAGCCAATTCCGAAACGATAAGCTAACGCCCCTCCCCCAGTCCAGATTTTCAGGGTTTCACGGTGATTCTCGTGACCGCAGACCGCCGCAGGGAGGTACCCTTAACCTATGTCAAATATGCCCCCGTCGTACCCCCAAGTGCCGCCGCAGCAACCGATGCCGCCTGCGCCGAAGCGTCCGCAGCTCACTCCCGAAGAGCGCCGCCGCAAGCTGATGCGCAGTTTATGGCTATTGCTTGCGGGTTCTATGCTGACCCTATCGGGAACCCCCTTCTTGCTGAGCCCCTTCCCCCTGTTTCTTCTGCTTTTTGTCTTGGTATTTCTGGGGATTGGGCTGACCATTATGGCGATAGTGCGCAATGCCCAAGGGCGGGGACCGTGGATTCTCTACGTTGCCGCGGGGCTAAGCCTTCTTTTTGCGGGATGGACGCTTCTTTCGGGGCTTGTCATGGCGTTGAGCCCGGATGCACAAAACTATCGGCAGTGTTACTCCCACGCACTGACGGATACCGATATGAAGCAGTGTCAAGAATCCTTCGACCGTGCAGTGCGCGCCAATACTTCTGTATCGATTGGCGAACCTGCTCCTTAAGTTCTTCTTGGGGGGAAGCTTTTCAAACAATTGTGCCGAGTGAATCTTAAGGATTCACTCGGCACAATTGCTATATTCCGCTGTACTCCCAGCCCTCTAGGTGTTCCCGATATATCGACATATCAGGCGCGAAAGTTATTTCTTCCTCTTCTTCTGCGATGAGCCCTGCCCCGTGGTGGGTTCTTCTTCCGAAGATTCATCCTCGGTGGACTCAGGGGTTCCGAAGATAACAGCCATTGCCTGAGTGGGCGTGAGCTGACGTTTCTCCTGAACGGTAGTCTCGTGCGACTGCGCCGAACCTTCTGCACTCTCCTGATCGGATGCGGGTGATGCGGCAACCGGGCGCGGCACGGCAAAGCGCTTATACCCGGACTCGTGAAACTCCGCTGACGAGGAGGCCTTCTGCGACCCAGACTCCCCTGTACGAGCGCTCTGCTCTCGTGTTTCCCGCTCGCCCTTAGTATCACCGCCATTACCGGAGGTTTCGGGGCGCGGAACACGGTTAAAGACCGGCTTCCCCGGGGCTTTCTCACGCTTGCCGGGCTTGACCGTGCGCGGCGCATCCTCGGTACCCCCACCGGATTTCTCAGAGGTATCAAGTTCCACGGTGGGTTCATCCGCTCCCGTCAGCTCGATGGTTTGTTCGTCAGATGCCGTATCCTTCGAGTCTGCAGCTTCGGCAGAACTATCTTCACGCAAGGATTCTTGCTCCGTTTTGATACCTAAACTATGCGCTCGCTGCGCTTCTTCCTGTTCGGCAAATTTATTGAGTTCTGCACGGCGGGCGTGCACCTGTTTGACGCGTTCACGCCGCTGCTGAGCCCGCTCACGCGCCTGCTCTTCACGTTCTTGTACCTCGCGTTCCTGCTCATCGTTCCTGAGCTGTTCACGCTCTGCCCGCGCCGCGCGGCGCTGCTGCAGCATCTCGCTCATGCGACTGCCCAGGTTGGGACGTTCATCGGCAAAACGCGGCAGCTCACGACTGCTGTCGGGCAGAAGCACATGGCACAGCAGGTTACCCAACGCGGTACCCGCGCCCAAAGTTATTGCGGTCGCCACGGCGAAAGCTGCGGGCGATGCGCCTACCTCAGTAAAACGCCCCACGCCTAACGATCCGCTGGATATCCAACCCAAAATATAAGCCCATACGCCACAGAGCACACCCACCAGCGAACCCAACACGAGCGAAGAAAGCGGCAGCGCAATCACCCGGTAACGTACCTTCATGGTGATCCACTCGTCCACGTGGTCTTCACCTTCACGCAAGAACCACCAACCGGCAACGGCCCCGGCGCCCAGCGAAACCGCCAGGCTCGCATACCCTATCCAGCCCAGGCTCTCAGGGATAGCGCCCAGCACCGGAAAGAGCGGAAGATCGCCCATCGTCGTCTGCGACCAGCCCACATGCGTGTCAACACCGAACGCGAACCCGGCGCCGGTAGTCCACGACATCGCGTAGATCACCAAGTTCGGAAGGTAACCCAGCTGCAGCAGGGTCACCGCGAGCGCCCCCACCGGCCCGGCGTGAAGTTCCTGGTAGATTGTTGCGATTTGCGACCAGCGCATCATCATGGCGATCACCAGCACCAGAGCACCGCCCATAATGAGCGAGAAAATCGCCACCATGGAGGCACGCACAATCGACCACACATAAGAACTCGCCCACCGCGAGTACTGGCTCATCTGCGAAATCTGTTCAGCGGTGTTCACGCCCACCATACGGGCAAGCGAACGCGATTCATAGTAGCCGCCCCAGATCAACCCGACCAGCACCACGATCTGCGGAATCAACGCCGCACCAACAATACCCAGCAGATGCCGTTCGGTACTCGCCCACGCAAAGGCGACGGCAGCAAAAATACCATAGGCAGCGCACCCTAATAGTACGGGCTTGAAGAATTCCCCCTCATAGGATGCGCGCGCCAGTTTTCGCCCAGACCTAAAGCATAAGAGCACCGGAATAATACTCAGCCCCATGGGCACCAGCGTGAGCATGCCGTGCGGCAGGATAATACCGAACGCATTCGGAATATTCAGCGGCACACCGTGCATGAGCAGCCACAGGTGGGAGGCAAGAGTTGCGAGTGCGGGAAAATCCATGCGGTTAAAACCGTTGGTAAACCACACCGCCATGAGCAGAACGAGCACAAGCCCGAAAGAAAGCGCGGCGGTAAAAACTAATTCAACGATGCCCTGCAGCCAGAGTGGCATAGGGGCAGAATACCGGGATGTAGAAGAGCTACTTTTCATCGTTCTTCCATCATGCCATGAAACCTGCCAGCGCGTGCGAGCCTGCTGGGCTTTCGGGGAAATAGTTCCGGTTAAATGGCGGCTAACCTTCGTTAACCGCTCACCGTGAACATAGGGGTTACACGAACGTTACTGATGCGCTCTCACCGATGCGGCAGCGCGTACAGCTAACTGTGCCGAGCATTTCTCACGGCTTTCTCGAACACGCAGGTACTTCCCCGGCGCTTACGGTGAAAATACTGTGCGGAAGATTAGTCTTCAATCCACGGATTCACCGCGGGTACGCCCCAGGACCGGTACACCTCAGCCTTTGAAGAAACAATTTCGAGGTTATGAGCTTGGGCGCTCGCCGCCATCAGACCTTCGAGGGCGGCGGTGGGCAGGGGCTCGGCATCTTTACGTCCGTGACTGTGGGTGCCGCGCGGGGCGCTGCGTCCCGCCCATTCGAGGCTTACGCGCGCATCCACGTTGATGATATGGTCGGCGAATCTGTCGAGAAGTTCGGCAATCCATCGGTCGGTCTCTGGGTAGGGGTAGAGTCCTTTGAGTTCGCCCACGCTCAGCACCGAAATGTAGAGGTGTTTATAGGCGCGGCGGCGCAGAAAGGCAACAACTTTGGGATCTGGTGTGGCTTTGCGGATCTCGGCGAGAACATCCGAGTCGAGAAGCAGTCCTGAGGCGCTCATACCCCTATGCTACGCGCAAACCGGCATATTCGACGGCAGGAATACCCTCGGGGTTGGGAAGAAGCAGAAAATTGAGGAATTCGTCGCGCTTAGAAGAAATACGTGCGTAATCCTGAATGCTTACTGCCTGGTAACCGCCGCGTGCGGGCACGGATGCGGCACGCAGATTTTCCTGATAAGAGCGTGCAGGAGTAAGGGGGGATGCTGGAGATGAAGAGCTGTTGTACATTGACAACCATGCGCCGAATGCGCGTTCCTTTCGCGTTGCTCTTGCCTGTACCAAGTGCCACCTGAGGCGGCGAATACAAACCGCTTCGTCATCCGAGCCACCCGTGAACATGGGGTTGGCGTTCGACCATAGTCGGAGCTTATCAGTCGAAACTCTTGAAGCTGAATCCAGGTTACAACAGCTTTCAGGAATCTGTAAACGTGCGAACCCGTCAAATTCTTGTGATTTACATAACGTGATTATGGGTGCGTATCTGTATATAACCGCCTTATGGCGGCGTAGTGTGAAGTTTTGGACATTCAGGACAGGCCTACACATTCGAGAAAAATCACGGCACACTGGGTAATGTACAGAAATTTATCTTGCCTCTGATATATCACCATGTCACGCCCACTTTACGCTTCCGGAAAGAAAGAGTGATAACTGTGAAAAAGACTGTACAGATCATGGGGATAGTGGCCGCAATTTTTCTGATCATTGGGTTTGGCTTGTTCATCCTGGCCGGTTGGGGCTCACTCGTGGAATACCACGCCTTCGAATGGAGGGGTGTCGATCCCGCAGGAGCAAGTCCCCTCGTCATGGCGACTAACGACCTGAGCATTCTGTGCGCAGCTATCGGTCTCATCTTTGGTATAACCGCCATAGTTTTAAACGCTGTCAAGGGTTCTCAAGAGGTACGACAAACCCAAAAGAGCCAGCTCAACTGATTATTCTCGATCGATGATTATCAAAGACCAGGCTGAATGCTGAAGAACGTCCATTAGCCCGCAACAAGTTTCCGTTTCCGAGGGGTGGGTATGAAAATAGTACGCGTGGTTGGCATATTAGCTGCCATCTTTCTGGTTCTTGGTGCTGCACTATTTATTCTAGGAAGCTGGGGTTCACTCGTGGAGTATCATGCCCTCGAGTGGAGGGGTGTACAGCATAAAGGAGCGAGTCCTCTCACTCGATCAACTCTCACGATAAGTCTCTGGATTCTCGGTACTGGTCTTTTCGCTGGGCTTATCGTCCTGATTCCGCTCTTCACCACGGCGATCAGGAACTCCCGCAAGACGCACAAAAAGCATCCTAAACAGGCTCAAGACCTCTTGGAAGAAGGTCAGAACCAGGTTGATTCATAGAGCCAGTATCTAAGGAGCGCCCATGAAAAAAGCTATCTACATAGTTGGAGCAACAACTGCGGTGGTCTTCTTTTGTGGCATAGTCCTGTTTATTTTAGGAGAATGGGGCGCTCTCGTGGAGTATCACGCCTCTGAATGGAGGGGTATTCAATTCGAGGGAGCTAGTCCGCTCACACGCGCAACTTTGAATATAAGTTTCCGACTCTTAGGTATCGGTTTTCTCGCCGGGCTCTTCACCTTTATTCTGCTCTTCACCACGGCGATCAGGAACTCCCGCAAGACGCACAAAAAGCATCCTAAACAGGCTCAAGACCTCTTGGAAGAAGGTCAGAACCAGGTTGATTCATAGAGTCAGCATCTAAGGAGCGCTCATGAAAAAAGCTATATACACCGTTGGAGCAGTAGCCGCAGTACTTCTGGTTATCGGGTTTGGATTGCTCATCCTAGCCGGCTGGGGTTCACTCGTGGAATACCACGCCTTCGAATGGAGGG
>NZ_KV817381.1:33504-75781 GCF_001814655.1 Rothia sp. HMSC069C01 | reverse complement strand
AATGGAGGGGTGTCGATCCCGCAGGAGCAAGTCCGCTCGTCATGGCGACTAATAATCTGAGCCTATGGTTCCTAGGCATTGGTTTCCTCACCGGCATTATCACCTTTATTCTGCTCTTCACAACGGCGACCAAGAAGGCACGCAAGGCACAAAATAAGCATGCTGAGCAGAATAAAACACCCTCGGCAGAAGACCGGGACCAGATGAATCCATAAAGTCAGTTACTCAAGGGGAAAGCATGAAAACTGCACGTATGGTTGGGGCAATAGCTGCACTATTCCTCATTCTCGGTATTGGATTGTTCATCCTAGCAGGTTGGGGAGCAGTCGTTGAGTACCATGCCTTCGAGTGGAGGGGCATCCAGCCCAAGGGGTCGAGTCCTCTCACACAGGCAGCCGCTACCCTTGCCGTGAGTGTCTTATGCGTTGGCTTCCTGACCACCATCATCACTTTTATTATGTTCTTCACAATAGTCATCAAAAATGCACGTAAGAAACGCTCAGCCCATCTTGGACAGACCTCATAACGAATTACCGCGCGCTTCTTTGACACCGTTGAGATAATGGAACGGTGAGCACGCCAAACCCTTTCCCCGATATCCCCGTCACCGTTGCGCAGATTATTCGGCAGGCGGGGCATAAGGCATACCAGCGCGGGCTTGCTTATGCCCGTCAGCGTGAAGTGGTGCGCTACACCTACGATGAAGATGAAAACACGCTGGAAGGTCTGGTGAATGGGAGCACCCCTATTCCCTATGAGGTAGATATTCGCTTCTTCCCGGGTTCTGACGCCGATTCCAATCTTTTCAACGCTCGATGCACATGCCCGGTCGCCGCCGACTGCAAGCACGCCGTCGCCCTCATGCTCACCGCACTCGACCGTGCCAAAACCGCGCGGAAAGCCCTCGACAATGCGCCCGGTGGCCGCATCCGCCAGTCTATGAATCAAGAGAGCCCAGAAGATACCGCGCAACAGGTTGCGGAGACAGCCGACAATCCTCTGGCGGCGTTGCGCGCATCGGGGGCGATTCGTTCGGCAAGCTCGCTCACCACCGAACCCGAATCTCTCTCCCTGAACGACCACGAGAATACGCATTCTTCGCCCTCGAAAATTTCGGTGTGGCGGCGCGATATGGCGCAGGTTCTCGCTGCCCGGGGTGAAGCATCCGGTATTGATTCGGCACGGGTTCCGGGGGCGCTCGACCTTTCCTTCAGCATTTCGGGTTCGTATGCGCGCGGGCGCAATATTCCCGGTGCAACCCCGCCTATCAATTTGCTGGCGCGACCGCTGATGCAGTCCAAAACCGGGCGCTGGATCAAGGGCGGGCTCAGCTGGGAGACCTTCGCGTCAAGCGTTGGTGGGCCGGTCGGTCGTCACGAAGTGTACCCTGAGCACGAACGATTCTTCGCCGAGATATACGCTATCGCACGCCCGTGGCAGAATATGTACTCTTCGCATCGGGACTGGATTTCGCTCACCGCCACGAACTCCACACTACTGTGGGATGTTCTAGCGCGCACAGAGCAGATTGGCCTGCCGATTCTTCTCGAAGGGTTTGAGGTGACTACGGCGGTTCTGCCGCCCGCCCAGGTGAGGGTACACGCCGGAGCCGTTGAGGCCGAATCCCGACAGAACGCAGAGGCTGCCGTGAGTGAAGATTCCGCTCCTGACCTGGCTCTTCATGCCGCCTTGGGATGGGAAACCCGCGAAGATAACCGGGTGCGGCAGCTCTGGTTTGATGCCGCGCACTGCCACCCCATCGGCTCGCCACGCTCAGGATTTTTCGCGCTCGGTTCTCTTGTGCAGCGTATTTACGAGGAACAGGCGCATCGGGTGCATTGGAAAAGCACGCGCAAAGGCGCCTTAGACGCGCCGCATCGTGATGTTTTTCAGACTCAATCTTCGCAGCAGGCGGAGGAGAGCTCGGACGAGAGCGAAAATTCTGAGACACAAACGGGTGGGCTCATTCCCGAGCTATCGCCCGAGAACGTTGCGACGCCGACTATTCCGGATCTGCCGGAGGGTCTTAACCTGGCGTTTATTCCGCTTGCCGAGCCCTTGGACGCAGCCGCAGAATCGTTGGTATCTCGCGGCGAAATGCGTATT
Organism: Rothia sp. HMSC069C01; assembly: GCF_001814655.1. Classification (NCBI taxonomy): domain Bacteria; kingdom Bacillati; phylum Actinomycetota; class Actinomycetes; order Micrococcales; family Micrococcaceae; genus Rothia; species Rothia sp. HMSC069C01. The sequence continues at coordinate 73,675 of NZ_KV817381.1, read as the reverse complement.
CCGGCAGACGAACGCGAAGCTTTTCACCGCGAGTTCTTGCCCACCCTCACGCGGGCCGTCCCGTTCTTTACCCCAGACCCGGCCTTGGCTCTGCCAAAGGTTCATTCACCATATTTGGTGTTTGAAGCGCATTTTGATGATGAGATTTCGCATGATGCACTCCTAAATTGGTATTGGGAGTACCCGAAGAACCCACTCGATGAAGAAGGCACAGACTCAGGGGTTCGCCGCCTGCCGGCGCTGGGCTTGGGCACGGAACGCGACGAACGTTTTGAGGCGCGGGTGCTGCGCGCGGTACGGTCAGCGACTGCATCCAACCCGGTGTTGGCGGGCGGGTTCGGGGAACGCCGCTCTCAGGGATGGGAAACCCGCGATATTCTCGCCCATGTGCTACCCACCCTGCGACGCATTCCCGGGGTTCGCGTGCGGCTGCTCGGTTCCGTGCCCGAGTTTACCGAGGCAACCGACGCCATGATTGAGGTCAAGGTAACCGAGGGTAATTCGCGTGACTGGTTCGGGCTGGGTATCGCTATTAAGGTCAATAACTGGACTGTGCCTTTCGCCCAGGTTTTTGAGGCGCTCGATCGGAATCAAGACCGTATTCTGCTGGGCAACGGCACCTATTTTTCGCTCAATCGCCCGGAGTTTTCGGCGCTGCGAACCCTCATTGAGGAGGCCCGCACGCTCAACGAAACCGGCGGTGAGCTGCGTATTAACCGGCATCAGGCGGGGCTGTTCTCTGAGCTGGAATCGCTCGCTTCGAGTGTGGAAACCGTGGCTTCTTGGGATGCGCAGGTCAAGAGTCTTCTCGCCCTTGTGGAGGCCGCCGACCGTGCGGGTGAGACCGCCGATTCCGAAGAAGTTTTAGAGAACGAACATTCCGATTCTTTATCTGTTTCTTCCGGCGTATTTTCAGCGAATCATCTGCCCTCTCCCTTAGGTCTTACAGCAGTTCTGCGACCTTATCAGCTTGAGGGTTTCCGCTGGCTCGCGTTCTTGAGGCAGCACCGGCTGGGCGGGATTCTTGCCGACGATATGGGCTTGGGCAAAACCGTGCAGGTACTCGCTCTGCTTGCCCAAGCACTCGCCGAGCATGAGCAACACGCCGATAACACCGACTTTGCGCCGTTCCTCGTGGTTGCCCCAACATCCGTGGTGGGTAACTGGGCGCAGGAGGCCGCGCGATTCGTGCCGGGGGCAAAGGTGGTGACTATCACCGAGTCTACGAGCAAAAGCGGCAAGAGCATCGCCGAGCTAGTGCAGGGTGCGCATCTGGTGCTCACGAGCTATGCGCTGTTTCGCCTCGACGAGGACGGATACACTGAATTCGGTAACCATGTTCCCAAAAATACAGAGAACGGTGCTTCACCACGTGCAGGGTGGGGTGCGTTGATTTTGGACGAGGCGCAGTTCGTGAAGAACACGAAAACTCGCGCATGGAAGGTAGCACGTGCCCTAAACGCGCAGGTGAAACTCGCCATCACGGGCACCCCAATGGAGAACAACCTCATGGAGCTTTGGGCGCTCTTGGCGATTGTGGCGGACGGGCTGTTCCCGTCAGCGCGCATATTCCGCGACCTATATGCGCGCCCCGCCGAGTCCGGTGAGGACCCGCAGGTTATCGAGAAGCTACGCCGCCGGGTTCGCCCTCTGATGCTGCGCCGCACGAAGGATGTGGTCGCCGCCGATCTCCCCGAAAAGAACGATGTGCGGGTAAACGTGCCGCTCACGACGGCGCATCGGCATATTTACGATATGCATCTGCAGCGTGAGCGGCAGAAGGTACTCGGGCTTTTAGAAGATATGGATAAGAACCGGTTCACGATTTTCCAGTCGCTCACGCTTCTGCGGCGGCTGGCGCTTGACGCCACGCTTATCGATCCAGACGAATACGCCGGGGTGGCTTCCGCCAAGCTCGAATATTTGGTGGAACATCTGCCCTCACTCTTAAGCGACGGGCACCGGGTGCTGGTGTTCAGCCAGTTCACGGGGTATCTGCGCACAATTGCTAAACGGCTGCAGGCTGAAGGCATCGACTACCTGTACCTGGACGGCACAACCCGTAACCGCCCGCAGGTTTTGAAAGATTTCGCCGAGGGTGCGGCGCCGGTGTTCCTGATTTCGCTCAAGGCGGGCGGGTTCGGACTGAACCTGACGGAGGCAGATCACTGTTTCATTATGGATCCGTGGTGGAACCCGGCGGCTGAACAGCAGGCGGTGGACCGCATCCACAGGCTGGGGCAGGAACGCGATGTGCACGTGTACCGGCTGGTGGCTGAGGGCACCATTGAAGAGAAGGTCATGGATTTGAAGGCATCGAAAGCGGCACTGTTTGATGCGGTCGTCAACGACGGCTCCTTCGCCTCGTCCCGGGTGGATGCGGAACAGATTCGTGAGCTTTTCACCCCGACTGATTCCTAACTTTCCCTGCTGAAAAGGCTCTTGATAGCGAATAAAGCGGGATTTTTCACGCTTTATATAAAATAAGGGCTCTTTTCCGTGCCTGGGAGGGGCTTACCGGTTTCGCGCTGGGCTGGATGCGCCCGTCACCCTAGCGTGCAAGCGCATCCAGGGGTACCGTTGAAAGCGTCAGTCCCCATCAAATTTCAGGAGAAGTAATGGTCAAAAACATCACGTTCAACGACGGCAACAGCATTCCTCAGCTCGGGTATGGCGTGTGGCAGATTGAGGATAATGGTGCCGCCGATGCTGTCGGTACGGCTCTCGAAGCAGGTTACCGCCACATCGATACTGCATCCATCTATGGGAACGAGGTTGGGGTAGGTCGCGGTATTGCCGCCAGCTCCGTGCCGCGCGAGGATATTTTTCTCACCACCAAGCTGTGGAACTCGGATCAGGGTTTTGAGAAGGCTATTGCCGCGCTTGATGCATCGCTAGAGCGGCTCGGCACCGATTACGTGGATCTGTATCTGATTCACTGGGCTATGCCGCAGCAGGGCACCTATCTGGAGTCGTGGCGGGCGCTCATTGAGTTGAAAAAGCAGGGTAAGGTGCGTTCGATTGGCGTCTCTAACTTTCCGCAGGCTCAGCTGCGCGAAATTATCGCCGATACCAGCGTGACCCCGGCGATTCACCAGATTGAGCTGCACCCGTATTTCTCACAGGAAGATATGCGCGCGGTGCACAGTGAGTTTGGTATTGTGACTGAGGCTTGGTCGCCGCTCGGTCAGGGTGGCGAGATTCTGAAAGACCCGGTGATCGTTGAGATTGCGGGTAAGCACGGTATCTCTCCGGCGCAGGCTGTGCTCGCCTGGCATCTGGCGAAGGGGATCGTGGCGATCCCGAAGTCGGTTACTCCTGCGCGCATTGCCGAGAACTTTGCGGCCGCTAATGTCACCCTGGATACAGCAGATATTGCGGCGATTGATGGGCTTACGCGGAAGGATGGTCGCATAGGTCCGGACCCTGAGAATCCTAAATTCTAGGCGCAACGTACCGCGAAGCTCTGCCGTGAGTTGTTGCGGAAGCGCAGCGAGGAACAAACGGGCACATCCGCAATAACTCGCGCTGGGTAAGTACACGGAGATTCTAAGAAGATGGATGCGGTTCCAGACGCACCGAAAGCGCATTAAAAGAGGACTTGAGGTCGCCCTACGACCGAAGGACGGACATGCGCTAAGGTGTCGTCGGGTGCCGCATCCGAAATACTCTCTTAGTCATACGCGCTACCGGATGCCCGTTCCTGCGACGCGCATTCTGGGTTCAATCCTATCAAGAACGTTTATTCGTTTTCTTATGCTCCGTCTCCGAGCGCTCCGAGCCACCCTCATCTACCAGCAGCGAGAGCGAAATACGGCGGCGAGACGCATCCACCTCAACAACTCTCACAGTCACGATATCGCCGCTTCGCACAATATCGTGCGGGTTCGCAACATACTCGCGGCTCATCTGCGAGATATGAATCAGCCCATCTTGGTGCACTCCGATATCGACGAAGGCACCGAAAGCCGCGACGTTCGAGACGGTTCCCTCAAGCACCATCCCAACGGTTACGTCCTCAAAGCGAGAGATATCCTCAGAGAAGTGTGCGGTACGAAATTCGGGGCGCGGGTCACGCCCGGGGCGGCGCAATTCCTCAAAAATATCGCGCACGGTGTATTCGCCGATGCTCCCGTTCACGTAGTCGGCGGGGTCGAGCGCGGTGAGCGGGTCTTCCCCGTCACTGCCGATAAGCCGCCCGGTTTGCCAGAGTGCCCCGTGATTCCGCTGCGCATCGGCGATAATACGCCGCGCCACAGGGTACGATTCGGGGTGCACGGCAGAGGCATCCAGCGGTTCGGTACCGTGCAGAATCCGCACGAATCCCGCCGCCTGTTCATAGGCCTTAGCCCCTAACCGAGGCACATTCAGAAGCTCTTCCCGTGCGGTGAAAGCCCCGTGTTCGCCCCGGTACGCCACGATATTTTCGGCAATCGTGCGGTTAAAACCGGCAACACGCGCAAGCAGTGCGGCGGATGCGCTGTTCAGGTGAACCCCCACCGCGTTTACGCAGTCCTCAACCGTATTATCGAGGGCGCGTCTTAAAGCGGTCACGCTGACGTCATGCTGGTACTGCCCCACGCCTAAAGACTGGGGATCAATTTTGACGAGTTCGGCGAGCGGGTCTTGCAGCCGCCGAGCGATCGAGACCGCCCCGCGTACCGTTACATCAAGATCGGGCAGCTCTTCGCTGGCGATTTCAGAGGCCGAATATACGGATGCCCCCGCCTCTGAGACGGTAACCTTCTGTGCCGCCTTATACCCCTGAGAACGCAGCTTCGCCAGCAGTTCGGCGGCGAGTTTATCCGTCTCACGTGAGGCGGTGCCGTTGCCGATAGCGATAAGTTCCACGCCGTGGGTGAGAACCGCATCCTCAAGGGCAGCGAGCGCACCGGCATGATCGTATCGAGGCGCGTGCGGGTACACCGTGAAGGTTTTCAGCACGTGCCCGGTGCCGTCAATAACCGCGCATTTCACGCCGTTACGCAGCCCCGGGTCAAGCCCGAGGGTGACTTTTTGCCCGGCGGGCGCGGCAAGCAGAAGGTCGCGCAGGTTCGAGGCGAAAACGGTGATGGCTTCGCGTTCTGCCATCTCGAAGAGGGCATTGCGTATGCGGTCTGCCAGGCGGGGGTGTAGCCGTTTGCGCCATGCGGTGCGCACGGTTGCGGCGAGCCAGCCGAGCACACGGTCTTCGCTGTCGACGGTGTTGAGAACCTGCACGGGTATGCGCAGCGCGGCGGCGACTTCACGCTCGTATCCCGAACGAACGTTCTCGTAATTTTCGGCGAGGGCAAGCGCAGCAGCACGCGCTTCTCCGCGGAGTTTGCTCAGGGGCGGGGCTGGTGTGGCACCGTCAATACTGAGCCGCACGATTCCGGCTTCTTTGGCGCGAAGCAGGGCGAGAACCCGGTGCGGGCGAATACGCCTAATGCTATCGGAGAAGTCGAAATAGTCGGCAAATTTTGCCCCTTCGGCTTCTCTCCCGGCGATAATTCGACTAGAGATCATTCCGGTGGCAACCATTCTTTCGTGAAGGCGTTCGGCGAGCGTTGGGTCAGTCAGCGCCCGGTCGATCAGGATAGCGCGGGCACCGTCAAGGGCTTCCTCCACCGTTGTAATTCGGGCGTCTTCGGATTTTCCGGCATCGGCCGCCTGTTTATCGTCGGTTTCATCCGGTTCGTCTACATAGGCTGCGGCAATATCATAGACCCCGGCAAGGGGAACTTCGAGCAGGTCTTCAACGAGCGCCTCCAGACCTGCCGCGCGGGCACGCTGCGCCTTGGTGATGCGCTCACTCCGGTAGGGCGCGTAGAGCGCTTCGAGGTCTTGTTTACTGGATGCCGCCCCCACCCCCGTGATGAGTTGTTCGTAGGTAAGCGGATCGATCAGCCCGTCTTCGCGGCGTTGGGCGAGCGAGCTGAGAATATTCTCACGGCGAGTTTCGAGCGCACGCAGGGCATCGAGCCGGGCGCTGATAGCACGCAGGTGGGTGTCGGTGAGCGCGCCCGTAGCTTCTTTGCGGTATCGAGCGATAAACGGAACCGAAGACCCGGAGTCGAGCAGGTTTACGGCGGCACGAACACGCGTGGGTTTGAGGTCTAGTTCGTTAGAGAGCATCGTCAGGATGCGGGTGTTCGTAGCTTCGGTGCGCTCGTGTTTTTCGCTCATTCTCTCAGTTTCGCATTCTCGGGTGTGCTGTGCCAGTCTTGCGGGGCGTGCGGCGCGGGGTATGTTGCGCATCGGAGCGTAATAAATTTTACAGCTATGGTCCCGCATCTAGAATGGGTAATAACATCACATCGCTATTTTTCAGATATTCCGGCGATTGTGCAGAAGTTATGCGCCGGGGCATAGAAGATGACATGACGGTAGCCGGTTCACGGTGGACTGGCTGAAAGAAGGTTTCGCATGTATGGTCGTGCTGACGATCGCGCGCAGGCGCCTTCACGTTCGTCTTTGCCGCCGGGGTACGCCGAATTTCATCAGCAGTTTGGCACGCTGATTACCGCCTTGGCTGCGCAGGGCTGGACTCCGAGCGAAACGCACCGGCGTATTCGTGTTCTTTTTCCGCAGGTTAACCGGGAACATCTTGATTTTGCTTTAGATTCTGGCATGTGGGAGTTTGGTTCGCACGGCGAGCAGACTCCCACCCATGTTTTGCTGGCGACCGCCGTCTGGTATGCGGTGGCAGAGGCTTACGGTCTGGAGCCGGATGGTTCCTACGCCGCAACAACTCTGGATGCAGCAGTCATGGCGGATATGCTGCGCTTATTGGAGAGCGCACGGGTTTCACCGCAGAATATCGCCTTGATTCTAGGGAAGGTGGGCGCTGGGCTCAAGTACTTGGCGCTGCATCCGTATACGCAGCTTGACGAGCTTACCTACCGCGATGTGTGCCAGCATCTTCCGGCTGAGTCCCAAGACGTGGCGCACGGTTCGTTTGTATGGCCGCCCTCCTGCGAGAGCATTCGTGATCAGCTGGGTGATGGCGGATGGTCAACCGCCATGCTGCGCACCGGTGTGTGTCCGCCCGATTATGCGGAGTACAACTGGCAGCTGGGCGGTACTTCGCTCACGGATATGGAATTCCGCAACCAGCTGGGCAGGTTCATGAGTTACTGTATTCGGTATGATCGGCAGCCGACGGTGCTTGCCTACGGAACATGGTCTACCATGCGCAGTAATCTGGGTCGGGTGCCGTTTCTGGCGGCGGTGCGCGCGAAATATGGATCTTGGCATACCGCCTTGCAGGTGGGCCGCACAATGGTGACCGATGCCCTGCAGATGACGAAGAGTGAGGTCGCACCGGTGCGGGTGCCGCCGCATCCGCCAAGTATTTCACCCGAGCAGCTTGCGGTGCAGGGTATTGGGGTTGTGAAGTCTGAGCAGACGGTTTCTGCCCGCGACCGCTGGGACGAGGTGACGAACTCACTCGGTCAGCGTTTGGCGAGCCTGCCCTGGAGCAGGCATCTGCGCACCTACTATGTGCTCACGGGTGCCGCGAATGCTAACGCAATGCCGCTTGTGTGCATCTACCGCTCCCCCGCCGGGTTCCTGTGCGAAATTGCGATGGAGGCTGAGGTTTTGCCCAAGTTCAGTACCGACTACCTGCGTTCGCACGGGTGGGTGGCGCCGACCCCCATGCAGCCTATGTGGAACCGGAATGTTTTTGACCCTCATGAGGCCGCGCAGGATGTAGTACAGGCGATGCGCTGGGGTATGGGCTGTTCCCGCTGGGACTACTACCGCACGGATGACCTGGTGCTGGATGCCGAGGATACCTCGGGCACCGAGGCCGGTTAATCCGGGGCGCGGATTCTTCCGTTTCTTCTCCCCTATCACGCTAAAAGGCTCTTGATTGAATAAAGCGTTAGAAACGCCGCCCTATTCACATCAAGAGCCTTTTTATACCGGAAGTAATGCGGAACAGATATCCGTAGAAGTATCCTTACTTATTATTCTTCGGTGCCTTCATATCCACCACCGGATGCGACTGCGTAATGCTGGTCTCCGGGATTTCGGGGTTGATGCTGTTCTTCACAAACCACCCGATAGTCAGCAGGATGAACCAGATGGGCATGAGCATCAGACCGGTGAGAGTGTCTTTATCGGTAGCAAGAATCCCGATGATGAAAGCAAAGAACGCAAGCACGATCCAGCATGCCACCACGCCGCCGGGCATGGGATAGGTGGTTTCCCGGTGCAGGTTGGGGCGCTTCGCGCGGTAACACAGGTAGCTGACGAGGATCATCGACCATACGAAGATCACAAGTACCGCCGCCATCGTGGTGACCAGCGTGAACGCCTCAATAATCGAGTCGCCAGCATAGAGCAGGGCGATACTGGAGAGTAGCAGAATCGAGGTGAGGAACAGCGCATTGCGGGGCACACCGCTCCCGGAAAGGTTACCGAGGAACTTCGGGGCGTAACCTTCCTGCGAGAGACCGTACACCATGCGCGAAGTCGAGAAGATACCCGAGTTCGCCGATGATGTTGCCGAGGTCAGCACCACAACGTTCACGATATGCGCCGCAATGGCAATACCGGCGAGGGTAAACATGGTCACGAAGGGGCTCTTGGCCGGATTAATTTCACGCCAGGGGTTTACCATCAGAATAACGATCAGGGCACCCACATAGAAAATGAGAATACGAACCGGCACTGAGTTAATAGCCTTCGGCAGAGTCACCATGGGGTTCTGGGTTTCGGCGGCGGTAGTACCTACCAGCTCGGACCCCATAAAGGCGAAGACCGCGATCTGGAAGGCGCCTAAGAATCCGGTGGCACCGTTGGGGAAGAACCCACCGTCGTTCCACAGGTTGGCTACCTGAGCGTGAGCACCGCTGGGTGTCGTGAAGCTCGTAGCAACCATAATGGCACCCACGATAATGAGGGCGCAGATGGCAACAATCTTAATCATGGCGAACCAGAACTCGATCTCACCGAAGTTCTTCACCGAGGGCAGATTCAGCGCCAGCAGCGCAATAATCACGACGAGTGCTGGAACCGCCTTCGGTAAATCGGGCCACCACAGCTCGGTATAGCCCACGATTGCGATAATATCTGCGACCGCGGTGACCACCCACATGAACCAGTACGACCATCCAAGGAAAAACCCTGCGGGGCGCCCGATCAGGTCGGTAGCAAAGTCTGAGAATGACTTATATTTCAGGTTTGATAGAAGGATCTCACCCATCGCACGCAGCACCAAGAAGATAGCGGCGCCGATAACCATGTAGACCAAGAGGATAGATGGACCAGCTTTAGAAATTGCCTTACCGGAACCCATGAAAAGCCCGGTACCAATAGCACCGCCGATAGCAATGAGCTGGATGTGTCGGTTGCTCAGCCCGCGGTGCAGTTCTTCAGCATTATCTGTCGTGTCTGCCGCCGATGCGGCATTATCGTGAGGTTGCTGCATGACAGTTCCTCTTTCGTGGTTGGGTCCCGCAGCCGAGCGGGACAGCCCCGGCTTTCGGGGCGGCAAGTGCAGCACTCAGCCCGTAAGATACGGTGAGCTATCACAACTTTTGAATATATATTCTACATAACAGGGACGGTATTGTGTAATTATCTCCAAGAAGTGTGTCGCGTATCTATAGCATGCGTCACGAACAATAAATTCTTTATATCGAAATTCAAAAAATTTCGGAAGGAATCTGTGAAAAACCCTTGACAATAAGCCTTACTTTCGGAAAACACAGCGCACGTGAGGTACGTCCCTTTATTGCCTAACTCGCCACATTCTCAAAAGAAAAATTCTCATCATATATGATTTCTATACAAATTTAAGAATATCTATACATACTGGGGTCTGTTCTGGTACATGCCGTATGTCATCGCCCCCAAAGACACAGCGGGCGGGATGCCGCACGTTTTTTCTACGCACCGCGTCCCGCCCGCTAATGAGGAAGAAATAAACTCGCTACTCAGATTCCACCTGTGCCGACTCCGCAAGAAGGCGCTTACGCGCATGACGGCGCACCATAATCTCATACCCAAGCTCGACCCCAATAAACCAGATAGGGCTAAGCGCCAGAGCCAACCCGGTTTCTGGCTGCAAGCTCAGGGCATAGATCATCAGAGCGAAGAACACCAAACCAACCCAGCTCATCGTGCGACCGAACGGCATCTTATACTGAGAGACTTCATGCCGTTGAGGGAACTTCTTGCGGTATACCAGGTACGACACCAGAATCATCGACCATGTGAAAATACCCATAATTGAGGCCACCGAAGTCACGACAGTAAACGCTTCCAGAAGCTCACGCCCAAACGCCAGCATCACCAGGCTAAAGAGCAGAAGAACCGTCGTCAGGTACAGGGCGTTCGTGGGCACACCGTTCTTCGAGAGCTTCTTCAGGAAGGAAGGCGCATTCCCCTCCTCTGCTAGGCCATACACCATGCGCGAGGTCGAAAAAATACCTGAGTTCGCCGAAGATGTTGCCGAGGTCAGCACTACAAAGTTAATGAGCGAGGCAGCAATTGACACACCCGCCAGTGAGAACATCCCCACGAAAGGGCTCATGTTAAGGTCGAGTTTATCCCAGGGAGTCACCGCAAGAATTGCCGACAGCGGCAGCACATAGAACAGCACCATGCGGAAAGGCACAGCGTTAATCGCACGCGGCAGGGTACGTTCGGGGTTCTTCGTCTCTGCCACGGCGGTGCCCACCAGCTCAGCACCCACGAACGCGAACAGCGCAATCTGGAACGAGCCCAAGAAACCCGTTAAACCGTGAATAAACACACCGTTGCCCGAAGGTCCCGGGCGATCCCACAGGTGCGTGATGGAGGCGACCGTTCCATCCGGGCTCGTAAACCCGAACACGACCATCACGGCACCCACGGCAATAAGCGCCAGAATCGACACGATCTTAATCATCGCGAACCAGAACTCGATCTCACCGAAATTCTTCACCGAGGGCAGGTTTAGAGCCAGCAGCGCCCCGATTACGATAAGCGCGGGAATAAACGAGGGAAGTTCGGGAAACCAGTAATGCGTGTAATCCGTAATCGCCAGCACATCCGCAATACCCGTGGTCACCCAAAAGAACCAATACGACCAGCCGACGAAAAAGCCCGCGCGCGCACCCAAAATATCCGATACAAAATCGGTGAATGACTTGTACTTCGGGTTAGACAGCAGAATTTCGCCCATCGCACGCAGTACAAAATAGATGATGACGCCAATAATCGCATAGACAAACACGATGGAAGGTCCCGTGAGCGAAATAGTCTTCGCCGATCCCAGGAACAGCCCGGTACCAATCGCACCGCCAATAGCGATGAGCTGGATGTGTCTGTAACTTAAGCCACGCTGCAGGCTCTCTTCACCCGTCGAACTCTCGTTCTCGGTAACGGCATGTTCGGAAGGCCGCTGTGTCACTATTCCTCTTTTCTATGCGCGCTCTGCCCTGCGGGCTACAACCTCGACAGGAAGCCCCGACCTTCGGGGCATCACGATGCAGTTCAGATTTTCGCACGAGCACGGCTCACGGAAAATCGCATCGTTACGCCATGACTACACAGAATTCTACCCGCAAAAGGCGCCTGCACCGATTACGTCTTAGGTACTGGAAGCGCGGCAACACGCCGAGGGCACATCTCTACTCTCCCGCTAAAACGCTGAAAAATAATGCTTACCGCAAAAATTATGTTAAAACTTTACGATTAAATAAACTTTCCTGAGGTTTGCCGCTACAATTGCAATGCCCGGTGCGGAAACACCGCATCACTCATCTCATCACAAAATATCAGGAGGACACTCACTCATGGGTAAACTATCAAATGCTGCACTGCGCCTCACCACGGGCGCGCTCGTGCTCGATGCAGGCATCAAGAAACTCGGCGCCGACGAAGGTACCTACGCATATCTGCAGCAGATGGCAGCAACCGGCGTTCCCGCCGTCGCCAAGCTGGAGCCGAAAACCTTCGGCAAACTTATTTCATACTCAGAAACCGCACTCGGCGCCACCCTGCTGACCCCCTTTATTCCTGCCCGCCTCGCGGGCGCGGGTCTGACCGCCTTCGGTGCGAACCTCATGACCATGTACTTCCGCAACCCCGACATGCATGACGGTGCATTCCGCCCCACCCAGGATGGGCAGCAGCTCGCCAACAACATCGTGATTCTCGGCGCGGGCTTAGCGCTGTTGTTCTCCGGCAAGAAAAAGTAGCCTGCACGGCGAATTTGCGGTCGCAAAGACCAAACGGGGGCAGTTTCTTCAGTACAATGAAAAACTGCTCCCGAAATTTTTAACTCCCCAGAATTTTTAACAGTGCCTCTCTCCGCGCGCCGCTACGTTATCCTGATAGGTATGTCATCTCAAGAGCAGAACGCGCAGACCACCGCATCAGCCAACGCCGATGCGCCCCAGACGCCCGAGAAGAAAACGGTACCGCCCGAGTTCTTCCGCCAGCCCTACTCCTTCGTGCGCCGTGGCGACCGCCTGACCTCGCGCCGCCAAAAAGCGTGGGACACCTACTCCCAAACCCACGTGCTCGACATACCCCGGCTGCAGGCAGATACCTCTGTAGCCCCCGAAGCCGCCTTCGACCCGGTCACAATCTACGGGCGCGAAGCCTACCAGGTGGTCGAAATCGGTTCCGGGCTGGGCGAAGCAATCGTGCACCGCGCCTGTGAAATGCCCGAGGCAAACTTCCTTGCTGTTGAGGTCTATACCCCCGGCATTGCGGATCTGCTGCTCAAGATGGGGCAGGCCGGGGTTGAGAATGTGCGCGTCGCTCAGGCTAACGCCCCCGAACTGCTCGATAACATGCTGGAAGAAAATTCGGTTGATGAGCTCTGGGTTTTCTTCCCCGACCCTTGGCACAAGTCACGCCACCACAAACGCCGCCTGGTCTCCCCCGCTTTTGCCGACAAGGTTGCGCGCGTGCTCAAACCCGGCGGAATCTGGCGCCTTGCTACCGACTGGGAAGAATACGCTCACGTGATGCGCGATGTCATGGAGGCACACCCCGACTTCGAGAATCTGCATGCCGGTGAAGGCGCTACCGAGGACGACCCCGTGGGTGGTTGGGCGCCGCGCTGGGAGGGGCGTATCCTGACCAGCTTTGAGAGGAAGGCTCGCGAGGCAGGAAGGCGCGCCCACGACCTGACGTATAGGCGTAAGTAAATACTCGCAGCTGCCGTTTCAAAGCGGCAGGTATTGGGGCGGTCAAGCCCTATTTCTGCCGGTACAGCACTACCGCCGAGGAGCGTTTGCGCGGCGCCGGGCGCTGCCCCCGCTGGATGTTCACCACATCCCCGCGGGTGCTGGCTGCGAACACTCGTTCCGCCAGGCCCAGTTTGGCGTGCGCATCCTCAAGCTGAGCCTGCAGGCGGGCAATATGATCCCGGTGTTCCTCAACCATCTCTTCAAGCTCAATAATCCGGCGGATTCCCTCAAGCGAAACGCCCTCCTGCGAGAGCTGCTGAATACGCTGAAGTAAATCCACATCGCGCTGCGAATAGCGCCTGGCCTTACCCGGCGCACGCGAAGGCTGCACCAGCCCCAGGCGATCGTATTGGCGGAGTGTCTGCGGGTGCATCCCCGCCAGCTCCGCCGCTACCGAAATCACAAAAACCGGCCGGTCGGCGCTGTAGGCAGATGCCGACGACTGCTTATTATGGGCACTCATAAGCTACCTAACTTTCTTCAAAAGGTCCTCACGGGGGTTCTCCTGCGGCGCCAGAGCAATGAACTTCTCGAAGGCTTCCTTCGCCTCATCGCTTAGGTTCTGCGGCAGGTGTACCTCGGGGATCACCAGCAGGTCGCCGGTGCCCGACTTGGTTGTGAACCCGCGTCCTTTCGCACGCAGTTTACGGCCCACGCTGCCGGGGGTCAGCCGCAGTTTGACGGTTTTACCGCCGGGTACGGGTACTTCCAGCACACCGCCGTTGACGGCCTCTTCCAGAGTGACGGGGGCACGCAACACCAGGTTGTTTCCTTCGCGACTGTAGTGCGGGTCATCTGAAACACGCACGGTCACGATCAGATCGCCGCCGGTGCCGGGGCGGCCCTTGCCACGCACACGCACCTTCTGCCCGTCCTTCACACCCGCCGGGATGCGCGCCTCAGTACTCGTGCCGTCCGGCAGGAACACGGTCGCCTTGGTGCCCGTGTACGACTGCGGCAGGGTAATACGTGTGCTGGTGGAGAGGTTATTATCCTGCGGGGCACGCTGCTGCCTGCCGCCGAAGCCTTGAGCTCCCCCGAACCCGGTGGCATCCCCAAAATCGGCACTCGTGAACCCGGCGGTACGGCGTGAACCACCCGCGCCGCCAACGCCACCACCGAAGAGTCCACCGAGCAGGTCTTCAATGTTGATACCTTCGCCACCGCCGCTGGTCGTGAAATGCACGTTTTGGCCGTTAAATCCGCCGAAACCACCGGCACCACCAAATCCGCCAGCGCCGCCTCCGAAGCCGCCATTAGCGAACCCTGCGGCACCGTATTTACGAATCTGGTCGTATTCTTCGCGCTGTTTCTTATCCGAGAGTACATCGTAGGCTTCGGAGACTTCCTTGAATTTCTTCTCGGCTGTCTCGTTCCCGGGGTTTAGGTCGGGGTGATATTTGCGCGAGAGTTTGCGGTAAGCCTTTTTAATATCAGATTCAGAGGCGTCTTCTTTCACGCCGAGGGTTTTGTAAAAGTCTTCTGACAGCCAGTTTTCGCTTGCCATGTAAGTTCTCCTTCCCCGTCGTCCGGGGTTCTTGTAACGCCCCGTCCAAAGGGGCACAACCTTAGTTTTTAATCCTATATAAAGTTTAGTCTACTAGACTCAATTTTGGAAGAGAAATCCCAGAAAATCCGCGGAAATATACGGCAAACGGGCGGGCTCTCAATTCCTCAAGAACCCGCCCGTTATGTGCTCTACGGAGCGTTTATTCGGCGACAGCCACCGCAACCTGGGCGGTGCGTACCACGCGATCTTTCACACGGTACCCGTATCGCAGAACCATCGAAATATGGTCCGGTTCTACCTCGCTGGTCGGCTGCTGCATAACCGCTTCGTGAATATTCGGGTCGAAGGGCTCGCCCACCTCACCGAAGCGTTCCACGCCTTCTTTTTTGAGAGAATCCTCAAGCTTGGTGGCGATCGCAGCGAATGGGCCTTCCTGCAGGTCGCCGTGCTTGCGTGCGGCATCAATATCGTCGAGCACCGGCAGAAGCAGGCTCACGATATCGCTCGCCACGAATTCTCGAAGCTGTTCCTTCTCGCGGGCGGCACGGTTCTTGAAGTTCGTGAACTCCGCCTGCAAGCGAAGCAGGCTGTCCAGGCGTTCTGCCGCGAGTTTCGCATCCTCTGAGGGTGCTTCCTCGTTCGGCTCGGGGGTTTCCCCCGCCGCAGCATCGGCTACGGCAGGGGCTTCCTCAGCCTCGGGGTGACCCTCGGCGGCGGGGGCGTTGAATGCCTCCTCCAGTGGGTCTCCCGCAGTGTTCTCGTGTTCAGCCATGATTACTTCTTCTCGTCTTCGTCCTCGTCGATAACCTCGGCGTCTACCACATCTTCGTCATCTTCCTTGGAGGAAGAAGCGGAGTCTGCGTTAGCCTCTGCCTGTGCGGAAGCGTACAGAGCCTCGCCCAGCTTGGTCTGGGATGCCTGCAGCTTCTCAAGAGCGGACTTCACGGCATCGTCGTCATCGCCTTCAAGAGCTTTCTTGAGCTCGTCAACATCGCCCTGAACCTCAGTCTTGACGTCTTCGGGCAGCTTCTCGCCGTTCTCCTTCAGCAGCTTATCGACGGAGTATGCCACAGACTCTGCCGCGTTGCGGGTGTCGGCTGCCTCGCGGCGTGCCTTATCCTGCTCTGCGTGAGCCTCAGCGTCCTTGACCATGCGGTCAATGTCTTCCTTCGAGAGGGAGGTACCGCCGGTGATGGTCATGGACTGCTCAGCACCGGTGCCCTTGTCCTTTGCGGAGACGTGCACAATGCCGTTGGCGTCAATATCGAAGGTGACCTCAATCTGGGGTACGCCGCGCGGTGCGGGGGCGATACCGGTCAGCTCGAAGGTACCCAGGTTCTTGTTGTCGCGGGTGAATTCGCGCTCACCCTGGAACACCTGAATCGACACGGAAGGCTGGTTGTCTTCAGCGGTCGTGAAGGTCTCAGAACGCTTGGTCGGAATAGCGGTGTTGCGCTCGATCAGCTTGGTCATCACGCCACCCTTAGTTTCGATACCGAGGGACAGCGGGGTCACGTCGATCAGCAGAACGTCCTTACGGTCACCCTTGAGCACGCCAGCCTGCAGGGCTGCACCCATTGCCACAACTTCATCGGGGTTAACACCCTTGTTGGGTTCGCGGCCGGTGAGTTCCTTCACCAGGTTAGCCACGGCGGGCATACGGGTGGAACCACCCACGAGCACGACCTCGGAAATATCCGAAACCTTGATACCTGCTTCCTTAATAACGTCCTGGAAGGGCTTCTTGGTGCGTTCGAGCAGGTCGCTGGTGAGATCCTCAAACTTTGCGCGAGAGAGCTTCTCGTCCAGGTGAATCGGGCCTTCGGGGGTTACCGAGAGGTACTGCAGCGAAATGTTGGTGCTGGATGCGCTGGAGAGCTCCTTCTTAGCCTGCTCAGCTGCCTCCTGCAGACGCTGCAGAGCGATCTTGTCTTTGGAGAGGTCTGCACCGGTCTTGGACTTGACCTGCTCAAGCAGCCAATTCACAATGCGCTGATCCCAGTCGTCGCCACCCAGACGGTTGTCGCCGCTGGTTGCGCGCACCTGAATGGTGGAGAAGCCGTCTTCGTCCTTGCCAACTTCAAGCAGGGAGACGTCGAAGGTACCGCCACCAAGGTCGAAGACCAGAATCAGTTCGTCTTCTTTACCCTTGTCCAGGCCGTAAGCCAGTGCAGCTGCGGTCGGCTCGTTCACAATGCGCAGAACGTTCAGACCTGCGATTTCGCCGGCTTCCTTAGTAGCCTGGCGCTCAGCGTCGTTGAAGTATGCGGGAACGGTGATAACCGCATCGGTCACTTTGTCGTTCAGGTATGCTTCAGCATCGTTCTTGAGCTTCTGCAGAATACGTGCGGAAATTTCCTGCGGGGTGTATTTCTTGCCGTCAATTTCAGTCGTCCAGTCGGTGCCCATGTGGCGCTTGACGGACGAGATGGTGCGATCAACGTTAGTAACCGCCTGGCGCTTTGCTACGCTGCCCACCAGAACGTCGCCATCCTTGGAGAATGCGACAACGGAGGGGGTGGTGCGGGCACCTTCAGCGTTAGGGATAACTTCCGGTTCGCCACCTTCAAGGGTGGATACGACCGAGTTAGTGGTGCCGAGGTCAATACCAACTGCACGTGCCATGTTTTGTACTCCTTAGTGTTATGCCCCGCTTCTTGGCGAGGCGGGTTCCTTGGTTAAATCTTCGGGGCGTAAGGGGTTTTTAGACCGAGCGCATGCACGATGAAGATGTGCTGGGATGCTGCCCGGTGAGTGACCCCTTGAGCCTCATGTACTCAAGTTTTACACATGTTTGGGTGGATGTCAACAGACTTGAGTGAAAAAGACTCAAGTTTTTGAAGTGGGTAGGAGTTAGGGGCAGGTGGCAAGGGGTGCTGTGCTGGTGGTTTTGGGGCGAAAACGACACGAAAGCTAAGGACTCTGCGGGCGATAATCCGCGCGATCACTAAGGGATACCCCGCTCCACCTTACGCGGTGTATGAGGTTAACAATGGGAAATCCGATACATAGGGTCACCCTCGCCCTATGATGGAGGGTGAATATTTGCTCTCGGTTAAAGGAAAGGCTGAACCAGAATTGGATATAACAGACTCCCAAAAAGCACAGTGTATTCTGGTGATTGTTACTGTATCCCTGGGAATTATAGCTATTGGGCTTATATCCCTGTCAGTTGTGAGATACATACGGAAATCTAAAAAGGTAACACTAAGAACGTTCTATGTATGGCTTGGGATGTTAGCTATTCTCGGTGGAACTTGGGCATTCTTCCTCCCGATAGCTATCAACTCGGGTTTCAACAAAAATGATGATGGCCCTGTCTTACGCCAGCTCTTAATCTACACAACTGGCGGACTCTTGGGTGCCGTCACTCTGGGTGAGACTCGACGTAAAAACGACCAGGAACATATGCGGCAGGTACATGCCGAGCGGCGTAGCCGTTATGCCAAAGCGGTTGAACAGCTCGCCGATGAAAAAGCGCCTATCCGTCTTGGCGGTGTCTATACTCTAGCCAAACTAGTCGATGATTGGTTAGATGACGAGAAAACCCTCCCTTCCGAGAAAGAACGTCGACAAGAAGGACAAATTATTATCGATAGCCTGTGCGCGTATATACGTTCTTCTTTTCCGTTGGCTGAACGCCATGACGAACTTATTCTTAGCTACGAAGAATATCAGCAGAACTGCCAAGGTAACCAAGATTTACACAGCCCTCAGGTAATTCCACTCCCAAAGCCGAAAAACGCAAAACAATCTCACGAAGATTTTATGCGCGATAAATCACTTCTCCGAGAAGAACAGGAGGTTCGTAAAACAGTTCTGTCAGAAATTGAAAAACGACTCAATAGCAATAAGGATAAGAACGAAGATGGTAAAGGTGAAGTTAAACCTGGAACATGGTCATATTTTGAGTATGATTTTTCAAGCGCAGTTTTCTTCTACCCCGTTGATCTCAGCAACAGCTATTTCGGTGCTTCCTCAAAATTCTCCAAGACGTACTTCATCCAGGATGCTAACTTCCATGGGGCTATCTTCACCCAGGATGCTGATTTCGAAAGTGCTATTTTCGACTCGGATGCTATCTTCGCCGAGGCTACCTTCCAGCGTGCTGACTTTCTCGATGCCCATTTCAAACAGCGTGCTCACTTCACCAAGGCTACCTTCCAGCGTGCTGACTTTCTCGGAGCCCATTTCGAACAGCATGTTACCTTCCGGCTCGCTGACTTCCACGATGCTTACTTCCAAAGTGCTAATTTCGACCAGCGTGCTATCTTCGCCGAGGCTACCTTTACCCAGAATGCTGATTTCTCTCAAGCAACCTTTGGAAATGAAGAAACCTATGAGCGCGCTATTTTCTCTAAGGCTAAATTCAAACAGAGTGTTCTTTTCTCTGACACAACCTTTATAGAAGAACCCGACTTCTCCCGAGCAAAATTCTCGCGCATAGTCGATCCAAAAAACTACAAGTTTGATGTTAGCCGTGATAGTTGCAAAATTGATCCCAAGAAAGAAGAATATAACGGAAAAGAATTCATAATTCCTGAGGGAGCAGATCTTGTCGACCCCAACGACCCTTCCGAGCAGGAAGACCCCACCAACATAACCACTGTTGAAGAACTCTACCGAGCTGTGCAAGGGAACACGTAATATCTCCCCCGTGTGCTGCACTATTCATGAGAACGGTGCATCCACAGCAGTAATATAAGTTCTTGCAAATCCTACGACTGGGACTTGAGAGGGTTCTGCCGCGACGTGTTGGGGTTAAGAGCTACCCAACAAAGTTGAGCATCTAGTAACATCTCTATCAATAAACAAACGTTCAAGATGCGTTTACATACAGACAACGAAAGGAGCGTCATGTCCCGCTTCTTTACACGTTATTTCACGTCCGTCCTCGTATTCATGTTCGCCCTGCCTATTGGTACTCTCCTGTTCGGTGGTTTTGGCTCCGGGCGGGGGTTTGTGGCAGGCGCGGCTGTTGCAATCATCTGCGCCATATTCACCTACATTTTCTGGCCCAAGCTGAAGGATAATTCCGAGCCGGGACAGGATTCTTCGGGTACATCGCAGGACTCATCCGAATAATGCACCTTGGGGTGTATTACCCACTCTCTAGGGTGGGGTAATACGCCAAATGCTGCGTTATTCGTGGGACTACAAAGATAGGAGGTGAACGCTATTGATGCTGGGCACGTATTACATAGGCTATGAAGGCATCAGGAAGAGTCCCCTCACCTGGCAGGGTTTACGATGGGGGCTCGCGCAGGGATACATTAGCCACGCAGATATTCTGCGATACGCATCCGACCGGCTGAAGGAAGACTCCAGCGACCTGGAATACGAGCTCTACCAGTGCAAACCCGAACACACCTACCGGATTGATGGGATTCTGGCCGAACTCGCGCGGCACGAAGACTCCCCTGAAATCACCAACCCCGACCCCGGAAACCCCGACCCCCGCCACGCGCTCTGGCTGTACCTGCTGCTCAAACATGTGTATGAGCACCGCAAGAACTTTGACGACCCGCTGGGCGAGGTAGAAATTCTTCACGCCGATTTTGGCTACCCCAAGGATGTGACCCCATTCGTGCGATACATGCCCCCGACCGACTATGACCCTTCAACGTACACTCGCCAAGAGAACATCGACAGGCTCTACGCTCTGTGGGAGGCGTACTTGCGCGAGGCTAAAACCCGCTTTGAGGTGTAACAGCCAAAACTTGCCTGCCTATCTGGAAGAGTTTTTTGCATTCAGAAGCGATAAGCTCTTCTGAATAGAAACGACGCTTCGGCAAGCAGCCCTAATACCGCTGCCTTTCCTGTGCCGCTGGCATACACTTAAAACTATGTACCGCATCATGACTGTCTGCACCGGAAATATTTGCCGCTCCCCCGTGGGCGAGTACCTGATTCGTGAGCACGCGCGCCAGGCGGGGCTTGAGGTTGAGGTTGCGTCCTCCGCCATCACGGACTACGAAATCGGCAACCCCATCGACACCCGCGCCGGGCGCATACTCACCGCGCGCGGCATCGACCCCAGTGGGCACCGCGCATCCAGATTCGTTGCCGAAGACTTCGACCGCTACGACCTGATTCTGGCGATGGACACCCCGCACTACCTGCACCTGAAACAGCTTGCGCGCACCGAGGACGACAAAGCCAAAATCCGTATGATGCGCTCCTTCGACCCCGCAATGGCGGGTAAAAACCTGGACGAGCTGGGCATCTACGACCCCTGGTACGGGCAGATGCGCGACTTCGAGTACACGACCGAGCTTATCGACACTGCGGCGCGGGCGCTGATCGCCGAGCTGAGCGTAACCCCGCAGGAAAACTAGCGCATGGGCGTGTGGAGCATAGGTTTCGGCAACGGCTACGAAACCAACGACGTTGAGGAAATTTTCGAGTTCTGCCTAGAGATGTACCACGAACTCACCCTGCCGCCCACCGACGAAGACGGAATGCCGCTCGATACCAACGCCCGCAACAACGCCGCATTACCGATGATCATCGGTATCGACGGGCGCAGCGGAAGCGGCAAAACAAGGCTCTCCGAGCTCCTAGAGCAGTCCTTATCCGCCGAAGGAATCGGTGTGCGCGTGCTCAACCTTGACTCCATCTACCCCGGCTGGGATGGGCTAGCGGAAGGAACCAAAACCTGGCGAAAAATCTCGCGGAACCTACGCAAAGGTAAGCCCGCCAGCTACCGAGAATGGGATTGGCACGCGGATGCGCCCGGCCACGAACACACGATCGACCCCGCCCAGGAGACCGTTATCATCTGTGAGGGCGTGGGGGCGATTACCGGTACCTGCGATGTGCGCATCCTAGTGAAGGCGCCCGATGAGCTGCGGTACAGGCGGGCAATAGCCCGCGACGGTGAAACCTACCGCCCGCATTGGGAGCGCTGGGCGGCGCAGGAAGAAGCCCTCTTCGCTGCATACTCCGCCACGTATGCGCAGGCGGACATCATCTACCGCACGGTGTAGCCCTCTGCCCTGCTGTTTGCTGTGCCCGTGCTTACCCTCCCCCGATATAAAGAACCTTGTTCGTGAATGAAGAGTTATAAATCCCGCTTTATTCACGATCAAGGCTCTTTTTAGGCATCCGTTTTAGGCACCCCATCCGGCAGCGGTAGAGGAAAAACCCACTTATGCCGGATGCGCGCATCCGCTAGACTAGAAAAGTTGCGTTTCCAGCCGGGTATATTCGGCGCCGTTACGCGTTCATAAACCTAGAAAGCACTCTACCCGTGTCTTCGTCACAGACTACCTCTCAGCAGGGTCATGAGCACCCTGATCACGTTAAAGTTTCCTTCGGTATTCCTGCCCCCGTTATCGTCACCCTTGCCGCGCTGACCGCTATCGCTCCGCTGGGTATCGACATGTACCTGGCCTCGCTGCCTACGGTTGCCCGCGAGCTCAACACCACCGATGCCGCCGCATCTATGACTCTCAGCGCCTTCATGATAGGCATGGCGCTCGGGCAGCTTATGATCGGCCCGCTCTCCGATAAAACCGGCCGCCGCAAACCGCTTCTGATCGGTTCCGTAGTCTGCTTTATTGCGACCGCGCTGTGCGGATTCTCGCCCAGCATTGAGGTCTTCATTGCGGCGCGTTTCCTCATGGGCTTCAGCGGTGCTATTGGCGCAGTACTTGCCCGCTCGATCGTTGCAGATACCACCAAGGGGTTGGCAACCGCCAAGCTCATGGGCGTCATGATGATGATTAACGGGTTTGCCCCCGTGCTGGCGCCGCTCTTCGGCGGGTGGGTGCTGTCGTGGGGCACGTGGCGCAATATTTTCCATGTGCTCACCGTAGTGACCGCGCTGCTCATGCTCGCCGTGATTTTCATTCTGCGCGAGACTCTTCCCGCTGAAAAACGGTACAAAGGCACCGCGCTGAGTGTCTACTCCGAGATTCCGAAAGTGTTCAAAATCCGCCGTTACATGGGCTTTTCCCTCACCATGTGCTTTGCCTTCGGCGCAATGTTCTCGTATATTTCGGGTTCCACCTTCGTGCTCCAGAACATTTTGGGTCTCAATGCCGGGCAGTTTACTCTCGCCTTCGGGGTGAACTCCCTGGGCATTGTGGCGATGAGCTCGCTGGCAACCGCGCTGGTTGGCCGTATTGGTCAGCGCGTGATCGTCAATATCGGCGTGATTTCTCTCCTGACGCTCTCAAGTCTGCTGACTATCTCATTCGCGCTGGGTATTTCGCTGTGGCCCACCCTGATTCTGCTGTTCTGCCTCACCTGCTCGGTGGGTCTGATTTTCGGTAACTCCTCGGCACTGGCGCTGAACGAGGCACGCCATATGGCGGGCAGCGCATCCGCCGTGATGGGCACGATTCAGGCGCTTCTGGGCGGACTTGCCGCGCCCCTAGTTTCGCTGGGCGGAGAGGGTTCCTATATGCCGATGGCGTTCTCAATTCTGGGCTTCGCGCTGATGACCGCACTCGTGCTCTTCACAACCCCGCGTAAGGATGCCGACTATGCGGCAGACGGTGGCGAAGGCGGGCGCTAGAGCTTCGCATCGAGCATGTTAATACGTTGATACCCAAGAAGCGGGTTTTTGCCGAAAAGATGAAAAATATCATCGTTTTCGAGAAGAAACCCGCTTCTCCTCGTAATCGCTCTAGCTGCTGGTATTCTGATAAATCCTAAGATTTTAAGGAGACTGATCGTGAGCCCCGACGAAAACCTCACAAGTGCAGAGATCATCAAACGATTCAACCACTTCTACGACTGCTGGCTGGATTCGATCACCGTAACCTATGCAAAGGGAACAGCTGTTCGTCTGCGATTCTGCGCGGTGGACCGGACCCATGTAGACGGCGGCTGGGAGAAGGCCGCTACCGACGACGTCTGGCGGCACGTCACCGTAACCCTGGAAGATATTTCGGACTACCGGGTGCAAGGCCCGTTCATCAGCATATGCAGCGGAGTTCATGTTCTCGAACGGGACGGCAAAATCGGGCTCGACATCGAGGGGGACAACGACAACCCCGAAACCTTCGAGGACATCGCCGAGGCGGACATATACTTTATCGCCGAAAACGCCACTTGGGAGCTGGGCCCGCTCGGCGTGCACTGCTGTGAGGGCACGTGAGCCACTACACTGGAAACATGACTAGTTCCGTGATGCTCCTAAATTCAGAGAACCCGCAAGGCGTTTCCGTAGACCCCACCCAGCCGCTTATCGGCGTGGAAGACCAAGGGTTTACCCGTGGCGACGGCGTTTTTGAGACCATGCTCGCCGTCGATCGGCGAGTGCGAAAACTTGATATGCACCTCGCCCGACTCGAATCTTCGGCGCGTATGCTCGACCTGCCCGAACCCGACCTGCACCAGCTTCGGGACGCGCTGGCAAACCTTCTCGCCCAGGCCGTGCCCGGCGCCCACACGGAAATCGGCGAAGAGCATATTGTCAAAATCATTATCTCGCGCGGGCTGCCACGTGCCTCTGTGGGAATGCCCGCCGGGCCATACACCCTGCTGATCGCATCCCCGGTACCCGAAACTACCGTGAATCAGCGTCAGAACGGCGTGAAAGCCATGCTACTGCCGCGCGGGCACGACCCCGCCGACAACACCGCATACCCGTGGCTGTTGGCGGGCGCGAAAACACTGTCATATGCGGTTAATATGGCGGTTTTGCGGTATGTGCACAGCCGGGGTGCGGATGATGCGATTTTTATGACCGACAACCGCCGCATTCTGGAGGGGGCAACCTCGTCGGTGCTGATGGCGCGTATCGAAAACGGTGTAAAGACGCTGTACACCCCCGAACCGAACCACGGAATCCTACCCGGTACCACGCAGGGCGCTATTTTTGAGGCGGCGCGGCGCGACGGCTGGGAACTGGGCTACGGCCCGCTGTACCCGCAGGATCTTTTCGAGTCAGATGGGGTATGGCTCGCCTCCTCGGTGCGTCTGCTCGCCCCGGTCACGCATCTGAACGGTACGGCGTTAGCGCACGATGCGCAGCTCACGCACCGGTTCTTGGAATACCTGGCACAGGGCTAAGGTGCAGGGTTAGCGGCGCAAGGCTGATACTTGCGCCGCGCCTTTACCCCGGTTTTCAGGCCCGGAGTACCTAGCGGCAGCTTCGGTGCGGCTACTGCCACAAGAAACGCAGAGTTCCTAGTCCCAGCGAAACCCCGTAGGCGCACGCCACGATCACGGCGGCGGCAACCGCAACATACGCATCACGCCGGGAATAGGCGGGCACGCGCGCCCAGGAACGTTTGCCGGTACCGAAACCACGCGCCTCCATTGTGACCGCAAGGCGCGAACCGCGGCGAATTGCCTGTACCATGAGCGCGAAGGCCTGCCCGGCACCGGTTTTGATGCGCCCGAGCGGGCCCTGACCCGCACCCAGCCCACGTGCACGCCGTGCCTGCCCCAGCGTATTCCACTCCCCAAATAGGATGCCGACAAGGCGTAACGCCGCCAACGCGGCAAGCACGAAACGGGCGGGCAGGCGGAAAGTTTGGGCAAGCGAATCACCCAGGTCGGTTGGGTCTGTTGAGAGCACAAATGCGAAGGTCGGCAGAATCATCGCCAGGGAACGAATCATCATCGAAAACGCCGCCGCGAGCGACCCTTCCGTGATGGTGTTCAGCCCAAAGTCGAGCAGTACGGCACCGGTTTTATTAACAAGGATCGCCACACTCCAGCCGGTGCTCAGCACCGCGATCAGGATAGGCCAGCTGCGCGCCAGCAGGTTCACAGGCCGAAACCCGACCGCAATAAACCCCAGCAGTTCCAGTCCAAAGATGATACCCGCGGTTATCGGGTCTTGAATGAGGATTGCCGCAAGAACCAGCACGCCCGCAACCACTAATTTGACGCCCGCGTTAAGCCCGCCAAACCAGCTGTTGCGTTCGGCACTCGGCCCGAAAAAATCGGTATTCATGCGCTACTTCCCTTCCTGAAGGCCCCGGTCTGCGGGCTCATGCGGCAGGCTTTCAAGCGTGATACTCCGCCCACCCAAAGCCGCCGTAAATTCGAGGTCGTGAGTCACCGAGATCACCGCAACCCCCTCAGCAAGAAGCCCACGAATCAGGCGCACCAGTTCGCCCCAGGTGCTCGCATCCTGCCCGAAAGTCGGTTCGTCAAGAATCAGCACACGCGGCGCCGTCGCCAAAGCGGATGCAACCGACAGCCGGCGTTTTTGCCCGCCCGAAAGCGTGAACGGGTTGGCGTCTAAGAGCCCGTCTAAACGCAAGCGTTCGGCGAGGGATGCGGTGGCGGCGGCGAGCGCATCCTCATCAATTTTTTCGCGGCGCAGGGCGGCGAGGCGGCGCGGCCCGAGTTCGAGTTCTTCGCGCACACTGCCGCGCACGAATTGGTATTCGGGTTCTTGGAAAACGTAGCCGATGCGCCCCAGCAGCTCGGCGGGGGTCCAGGAGGGAATATCCCAGCTGGCGGCTTTTTTCTCGCGGGTGAGGGAGCTTTCTGCCATTGGGTTTTGGTCGAACTCGCGCAGTGCCTCGTGCGCGTGCAGGGTTCCATTGGGGGCGTAGAGGAGCCCGGCGAGAGTGAGTGCGAGGGTTGATTTTCCGGCGCCGTTGGGGCCGAGGATGCTCAGGTGCTCGCCTTCTCGAATGCTCAGGTTAATGCCCCCGCGCAGGGCGGGAATATCCAGGGGCACGGGTGCGGGTTCCGGCATAGTTTTGAGCTGCCGTCGGCGTGCCCGTAACTGTTTTTTGCTCGGAAATTCCCGCGTAATCACAAGGTTTTCGGCGCTCAGGAGTATGCGCCCACTCGGTGCCGCAGCAGCGGCGGGTTCGGGAACATACCCGGGTACCCACACACCGTTAGCGATGAGGGTTTCGCGGGCTTGGGCGAGCACAGTTTCGGGTGCGCCGTCGTGGGTGATACCTCCGTCGGCACCAAGCACGATAACGCGGTCCATATGCTGCGCCCACACGCCCACCCGGTGTTCGACGACGATCAGGGTGGCGCCGGTTGCCGTGACCGCCTGCACCACGGCATCACGCACCTGTTGAACGCCCTCGGGGTCGAGGTTCGCGGTGGGTTCGTCCAGCAGAATGGCGCGCGGGTGCATCGCCAGGATCCCGGCGAGCCCCAGGCGTTGTTTCTGCCCGCCCGAAAGCGCATTCGTGGGATGCTCATGCGGCAGGTAGTCGAGCCCGACGGCGGCGAGCGCATCATCAACGCGCGCCCAGATTTCTTCGCATGCGACCGCAAGGTTTTCGGGGCCGAAGGCTACGTCATCGCCCACGCGGGCGAGCACGACCGATGATTCTGGGTCTTGCTGCATGAGCCCGATGAGTCCGCGTGCGTCTTCGGGGTCTACGCCGTCGATGCGCGCGCTACCGCTTTGGCTCTGCCCGTCGTGATCGTGCAGCACCCCGGCGATAGCGTGCAGGAGCGTTGATTTTCCTGCGCCGGAGGGCCCCAGCAGCAGTACTTTCTGCCCGGGTTCGATGCGCAGGTTCACGTTCGAGAACGCGGGTTTTTCGCGCCCGGGGTGGT
Organism: Rothia sp. HMSC069C01; assembly: GCF_001814655.1. NCBI lineage: Bacteria > Bacillati > Actinomycetota > Actinomycetes > Micrococcales > Micrococcaceae > Rothia > Rothia sp. HMSC069C01. The sequence continues at coordinate 46,480 of NZ_KV817381.1, read as the reverse complement.
GCCAACCGAAGTTGTGAAGGTCGATTGCGGCACCGCGGGCGGGCGCATCGGGGGCGGTAGTGTGGGGTTCGGTCATAGTTGCACCCTGGGTTGCAGGTGGTTCAGGATGTTCCGTGTTTGAGGGTTTGAGCGTTGAGATAGGCTGTGACATACGCCTGCCTGTCTATTATCCGCGTGCGGTACGTGCCTGCACGCCGGAGGCCAGTGAGGCGAGTACCCCGGTTTTAGCGAGTGCTTTCGTGAGTCCCCAGGAGAGTACCCCGGCGAGTACAATTCCTGAGACGACCGCACATACCACGTAGATGACGGCTTTGAAGATTTCCATGTCTGGGTAGTAGATGATGATTTCGTTGACGCCCATGAAGAGCCCGCTCAGTGCGCCCGCGAAGGCTGCTGTGCTGAGGTTCCAGACGCGGTACCCGAACACGGCGAAGGCGATTTCCGCGCCAATTCCCTGGAAGAATCCGGCGATGAGGATTGATTGGCTCCAGGCGCCTCCGGTGAGGAATACGGAGATGACGGCGGCGACGATTTCGCAGTAGAGCGCGGCGCCGGGTTTGCGGATAAGGTACCCGCCGAGTACACCGGCGAGCAGCCACATACCGGCGACGATGGGTCGGTATTCGGGAACCGCCGCGAAGAGCGTTTTAGTGGCGGGGTCTACGGCAATATCCCAGATCCAGAAGATTACCGCGCAGGCGGCGGCGATCACAGAGACGATAACGATTTCATTGACCCGCCAGCTGAGGCGAGATTTTTGAGACATATTTTCCTCCCATGATTGGAAGGGGAACATCCACACCCGTTGCGGGTGGGGTGTTGAGAAAAACATATTTCGACTCCCTACGCCGGTACTAACCGGATCAGGTTCGAGGGTCTGCGTTGCACTCTCAGCGCCCGTCTGCGGCGCTCCCCTGTCGTGTTGCTTCGAGAATTCGAAGCTTATAAACGTTTACATTCTATGCCGTGTGAGTCGTTTTCTGTGAGTTCGTTGAGTTTTTGAATCGGTTTATGACAAGAACGTGCGGCAGGTCGGTAATATGATTCCTTGATTTGCCGCTGGTATACACCTTTCAGGCCCGCAATACTGTGCTTTTTCTCACATTCTAGAGTTTTTACCCTAATTTTTCGTGTATGCGCGCGTTAAAACAGGTCATATTCTCTGCATCTAAGTCGCAAAGCCGATAGGCTAGGGATAGTCACTTCTGATTTTTGAGGAGAATATATGAACCCCATAGCAAGGATTGCTATCACCGGTGCCAATATGGCCGCCGCCGCCTTGGCAAGCAAGGGTCTTGGTGCAGCGTGGAAGCGTGTGACCGGTAACGAACCTCCTACCACCGACCCCGAGTCCGAAGACACTCTGCGCCATGTTATTGTGTGGAGCGTCGTGACTTCCGTGGTAGGTGCCCTGGTAAGCGTCGGTATTACCCGCGCACAGCGCCGTTTCTTCTCGTAATTTCACGGTGTATTTGGATGGATGCGCCGCCCCCGCAGCCTTCAGGCTGTAGCGGTGTGCGCATCTTTTCCAATGTGCTGAATAGTCTGCCTGCTCAGAAGAGAATAAGGCGCTTGGCACGCTGGGAGGCGATGCCTACGGCAATGTCGCCGGGGGTAAGCTGCGAAACCAGCACCAGATTGAGGGCGCCTAGCTGCGTCTTACACGAAAGTGAACACATCCGTTATGACCTCACACGTTCCCGATCACAGTAACAGCCGCCGTTCGGTCACGTCCTGGGTGCTGTGGGATGTTGGTTCATCAAGTTTTGGCACTATCATGATGACCTTCATCTTCACGGTCTACCTCACGAGCTCCTATTTCGGGTCTACCGAAAGTGCTTCTGCGGCTCTCTCTTTAGGATTGACTGTCTCCGGGGTCTGCATTGCGTTTTTTGCTCCGGTCAGCGGCCAGCGCGCCGACAAATCCGGTACAGGTATCTTCTGGTTGGGTGTGAACACGCTCAGCATGGTGCTTCTTTCCGCCCTGTGTTTTTTCGTGGAACCTAACCCTGGGCACCTGTGGTTAGGCGTGATCCTGATTTCTGCGGCGAATATCTTCAGCGAATTTGCCGCCGTGAACTATAACGCCGTGCTGCCGCGAGTTTCAACCCCGAATAATATTGGTAAAATCTCTGGAATCGGCTGGTCGGCGGGTTATGTGGGCGGCCTGGTGGCTCTGCTTATCGTGTTGTGGGGATTTATTTTTGAGCCTAACGGGCTGCACCTGAGCACCGATAACGCTTTCAATATTCGTGCGGTAACGTTGTTTTCCGCCCTGTGGTGCCTGGTCTTCTGCGCCCCCATCCTGATTCGGATGCGCCGACGCAAACACGTGTTGCCAGAGGTGCTGCCCACCCGCGAGCTCAGGTTCCTAGAGCGCGGTCTCTCGCGTCTTTCCCCAGCGCGGCAGGGAGGACTATTCGCCTCCTATAAGGAACTGTGGCGCACCATTGTCAGACTTCGTAAAACTGCCCCTCAGACTCTCTATTTCCTGTGTGCCAGTGCTATCTTCCGCGATGGTTTAGCCGGTATCTTCACCTTCGGCGGCGTGCTGGCGGCCGGTTCTTTCGGGTTCAGTACTTCGGATGTCATTATTTTTGGTGTTGCCGCCAATGGTGTTGCCGCCGTAGGCGCGGTGCTGGGCGGGTATCTGGATGACTATCTGGGGCCCAAAAAGATCATTATTGTCTCGCTGGTAGGCATTCTGATTGCAGCCGTGCCCCTGCTCTTGTTCCCCTACCCTATGACCTTCTGGATTTGTGCGCTCATTCTCGCCCTTTTCGTGGGACCCGCGCAGTCCTCCTCGCGTACCTTCTTGGCGCGTATCGCCGATCCCGGTACGGAAGGTGAGCTCTTCGGTCTGTATTCGACAACAGGTCGCGCAACTAGCTTCTTGTCCCCCTTGCTCTTCGGCCTGTTCGTCACGATTTTTAATGCTCAGGTGTGGGGTATTCTCGGCATTATGGTCGTGGTGCTGGCGGGCCTGCTGCTGGCCCTGCCGTTAGAATCGCCACAAGCGCTTCACCTGCGCAAGGCACGCCGCGCCGAAAAGAAAGTTTCCAAGGCGGCGCAACGGTAGCTCTTTACCCGTTTCCCCTAAACTCGTGCGCCCCTCAACCTACGAGTCTTAAACCCGCGAGCAGATAGCGGATTGCTATCTGTTCGCGTATTTATTGGGTTTGTTTAGTTCGAGTCTTCTTCGGTATACAGCGGGTCGTCTACGGTGCGCATCGTGAGTATGCCGCTTTCAGACAGCTGCTCAACAACCTGGCGATGCGCATCCTCGGGCAGCCCCTCAAACAGCTCGCGCATAGCCTCGTAGTGCTCCCGAACCGTCAGCTCGTGAGCGGCGTTAATCCAGCACTCTGCCGCGAATGCGGAAAGCTCATCCAGTGAATCTCCGTGATGCAGCAGGAATCTTTCTCCATCCACCAGGTACCCGGTGGTACCAAACATGCGCTGAAGAACCCGCGTGCCGTTAGGGTATACGTTCGGCAAGCGGTCGGGTGTTTCAAAGGTCTCGTACTCGTCCACTCTCTCGGAGTTCGGGAGCACAGCATTCTCGGCGAGAAGTTCACGCACGAGCGGCTCAATATCTTCAACCTCGGAATACACCAGCCGCCATACGCCGCCGCACTGCTCAAACAGGCGAATAATCGAGAGCACACCCTCGGGGTTGAGCGCCACGCCGGAGGTCTGCTCGGCAATCGACATGAGCGCATCCCCCAGGCTCACACGCTCAAGATAGGGTTTCGTGGGCTCATCGGTGCGCCCCACCATGACGACGCGAGCGGCTGTATAGCTCGTATCCTCACAGTCCGCCGCGTTCAGACCCAGATCCACAGGGTTGCGCTGTTCCTTCGGCTCGTCGTCAGAAACAACCAGCGACAGCGGCTTCGGGTAGGGGTAAATCTCGCGGTCGGCGCCCACGATCGTGGTTTCGTCCGTAAGATAGGTGAACTTCTTCCCCAGATACTGCGCGGCAGTCGTCTTCCCCCGCCCCGAAGCACCCACCAGCACCAGCGCGCGCTTCGTAGCGGGGTCGCCAATGGCGGCGGCATGCAGCATGGTGCGCTTACCCGCCAACTGCTGAATCATAGCAACCGTCAGGTTAGACGTCAGAGTCTCCAACGCCTGCTTCTCGTTCTGAATATTAAGAATCTGCAGAATCCCGAACGGGTTCACCAGGTCGGGGTGCTCGTCAAACAGATTCACACTCCCGTCCGTGAGCACAATAGCGTGCGCCACGGACTGGGTTGCCTCAAGGGCATCATGCACACTATCGAAGAGGCGCGGGGCTAGGCTCCCCCAGGTCTGTACGATCTGCTCGCGCAGCGCATCTGGAACACCGGGGCCAAAAATAACCTTCAGATCGGCACCGGCAGGGCTTAAAGCCATTGTCTTGAACGACAAGGTATCTCCTTGAAAAAATCATGCGGACGGCGACTAGTCGCCAGATTTCTCAACGGGGATCTCTGTACGGTGAAAGTTCAGGTAGCTGCGCGATGCGGTCGGCCCGCGCTGCCCCTGGTAGCGGTTTCCGTATGCGCCGGAACCATACGGATGCTCAGTCTCGCTTGTGAGCCGGAAGAAACACAGCTGACCGACCTTAGACCCGGGCCACAGCATGACCGGCAGGGTCGCCATATTAGACAGTTCCAGGGTCACGTGCCCTGAAAATCCGGGGTCAATGAACCCTGCGGTTGAGTGGGTCAAAAGCCCCAAACGCCCGAGTGAAGACTTACCTTCCAGGCGAGCCGCCACATCCGCAGGCAGGGTCACCTGTTCGTAGGTGGAACCGAGCACAAACTCGCCAGGATGCAGAATAAAAGGCTCGTCGGGGGCAACTTCCACCAGACGAGTCAGTTCCTCCTGCTCCTGCGACGGGTCAATATGCGGGTACTTATGGTTGTCAAACAGACGGAAAAAGCGGTCGATGCGCACATCGACGCTCGCCGGCTGAATCATCGAATCATCAAACGGCTCAAGTACGATACGGCCGTCAGCAATTTCTCGTCGAATATCGCGGTCTGAAATAAGCACACTCTAAGGATACCGACTCCAGACTCCATACTTCACCATTGCTCAAAAAGAACAGCCGACAAATCAAAAATAAAAATCTGCGGCAAAGTGTGCGAACCGAGGCAGCACACGCTACACTAGGTTAAGTCCGATCACGGATGCGCGGCTGTAGCTCAATGGTAGAGCGCACGCTTCCCAAGCCTGATACGCGGGTTCGATTCCCGTCAGCCGCTCCACTTGTGTCTCCAGCCTAACGGCTGGAGACCTCTTTTTAAGGCTTCCGGGGGAATCGCTTCCAGGCGCGGATTTGGTACCTCGCTCGCTCGGAATCCGCACCCTCCAGCCCGTCAGCCGCTCACATAAACCCCTAGCTCCTGTTAGGGGTTTTCGTGTGCCCAATTTTAGACGGGAATCACTTCCAGGCACGGATTTGGTACCTCGCTCACTCGGAATCCGCACTTCCAGCCCGTCAGCCGCTCTCAAAAGTTCTGGTATTTGCCAGGGCTTTTTTATTTTCCTCAGCTAGCCCCACGAGCAGGTGGTTTTTGGCCGAGCAGGTAGTATTTTCCTACCTTTTCGGTCAAAAACTACCTGCTCGCGGATTCAGGCAGCATGTCAAAGCAATAAAAACGCCGCCAAGAACCACGATAAAGGTTGTGTGCTAGCCTGAGTGGGAAACATCTGCGTGTGCCGCATCGTCGCAAAATCACCGCAACACCCGCATGAGCACGCAGGAAACACTACTTTCACAGTCGAATCGTGATCCCATGACACCCAACAGCACCGCCGGAACCGCCACACCTATAGACCTTTCGCTGTATCTGGTCACCGGCAAAAACCCCGTCGAAACGGTGCAGCGGGCACGGCATGCCACCTGCATACAGGTGCGCTCCAAACCCATCAGCGCCCGCGACCTGTACGCCCTTGCCGAAGAGATTGCGCGCATCGCACTCCCCCACCAGAAGATACTGATCGATGACCGGGTGGATGTTGCCCTTGCCCTGCGCGCTCGCGGGGTACGCATCGACGGGGTACATATAGGTCAAGACGATCTGCCCATCGCCGATGCCCGCCGTCTGCTGGGTGAGCACGCCATTATTGGTCTCACGACCGGCACTCGCGAGCTTGTTGAGCGCGCCAACACCGTTGCGCACCTGATCGACTACATTGGTGCCGGACCGTTCCGCCCCTCCCCGACCAAAGCCTCAAACCGCCCGCCGCTGGGTATTGAAGGGCTACGTGAACTTGCCGAGCTCTCGGAGGTTCCAGTGGTCGCCATCGGCGATATTTGGCCGCAAGACTGCCCGAGCATCCGCGAAACAGGGGTTGCCGGGGTTGCAATGGCACGCGCCTTCGTGGAAAACCCGGAATTGCAGGCATAATCATGGCAGAAGTTATTACCGTGGTGGGCGGCGGAATTATCGGACTGACCACCGCCTTTGAACTCACCGAACGCGGCCAGCGGGTGTGCGTCTATGACCCAGCCCCCGGCGAGCGCGGCACGGGTGCCAGCTATTTTGCGGGTGGGATGCTCGCGCCTATTGCCGAGGTGCAGTTTCAGCAGGATGCGCTTTTCCCGCTTATGGTTTCCAGTGCGGATGCGTACCCTTCGCTTATGCGCAGGCTCGCCGCGGTGACGGATGCGCCCACCGGCTACGATACGACCGGCACGTTGGTGGTGGCGGGTGACCGTGCGGATGCGGCGCATCTGCGCGATGTTTCTGAGTATTACCGTTCGATCAATCGCAGTGCCGAGGCGATTCCCGTGAGCCGGGCGCGCGCCCTGGAACCTGCACTTGCCCCGGATTTGGCGGGTGCGGCGTTGATTGAGGGCGATCATCAGGTGGCACCTCGGCTGTTTTTGCAGGCTCTCGTGAAGGCGTTGAGGGCGCGCGGGGTCGAGTTTGTGCGTGAGCGTGTGACTGACCCGGATTTTGGGGATATTGTGTGCACCGGTTTGGGCGCGGCGGGGAAGTATCCGCTGCGCCCGGTTTACGGCGATATTCTGCGTTTGCAGGCGCCGCATCCGCTGGTGGAGCATGTAGTACGCGGGTTCGTGAACGGGCGGCCCGTTTATGTGATTCCACGGCCTGGCGGTGAGGTGTGTATCGGTGCGACAAGCCGCGAGGACACGCGCACACGCCCCGGTGTGGACGGCGTGTATCAGCTGCTCAAAGATGCGATTCGGGTGGTTCCTGCGGTGGAGGAATGCGAGCTCATTGAGGCGAATGTGGGGGTGCGACCCGGAACCCCGGATGATCTGCCGATCTTTGGCTATCGCATAACGGCGACCGGGCGGCGGCAGCTGATCTCAAACGGGTATTTTCGGCACGGAATTTTACTGGCGGCACTCGCTGGGAAAGCCGGTGCGGAGGTGTTTTTGGGCGAGGATATTCCGCCGGAGTTCGCGCCCTGCTCACCGAAGAGGTTTGAGCACTGATACGCGATTTTGCTACAACATACCGCCAGTTTGTGCACTAACAACGAGAGGAATAGTCCATGAAAATAACCTATAACGGCGAACTATTAGACATTTCTACCCCGAATCTTGAGGCGCTGATTCTTCAGCAGGCGGGCACCGATCAGGGAGTCGCTGTCGCACTCGATGGTGCTGTGGTGCCGCGTTCACGGTGGGCGAGTACCGAAGTGCCCGAGGGCGCTAGGGTCGATGCGCTGACCGCAGTTCAGGGCGGGTAGTGACCATGATTATTGCTGAGAAAGAGTTCTCATCCCGGCTCATTATGGGTTCCGGGGGCGCCACCAGCATGGACCTGCTCGAAAAAGCTTTGGTCGCATCCGGCACCGAGATGACCACGGTCGCGATGCGCAGGCACGCCTCAGGTACCCCCATTTTTCCGCTTCTGACCAGGCTAAATATTGCGCCTCTACCTAATACGGCGGGGTGCCGTACCGCACGCGACACCGTTATCACTGCTAGGCTCGCACGCGAAGCCCTGGGCACGAACTGGGTTAAGGTTGAGGTGATTAGCGATGAAGATACTCTGCTGCCGGATGTGTGCGAGACCGTGACCGCCTGCGAAACGCTGGTGGCGGAAGGGTTCACGGTCATGGCGTACACCTCTGATGACCCGGTGATCGCCAAGCGTTTAGAGGATGTGGGAGTCGCGGCGGTCATGCCGCTCGGCTCACCCATCGGCACGGGGCTGGGCATTTTGAACCCGCACAATATTGAGTTGATTTGCTCCCGCGCCACGGTTCCGGTGCTGCTGGATGCGGGGGTTGGCACCGCCTCGGACGCCGCACTTGCTATGGAACTCGGCTGCTCGGGCGTGCTGCTGGCCTCGGCGGTCAACCGTGCGCAGGATCCGGTGGCGATGGCGCGAGCTATGAAAGCCGCCGTTGAGGCAGGCTATCTGGCGCGAGGCGCGGGCAGGATTCCTCAGCGCGAGCACGCGAAGGCTTCCTCCCCGGCGGAAGGTCTGGTGTCATGGATGTGACCTCGTATGATCGCCCTTCGGTGCCTGAGGCACCGCAGATTCTAGCGCCAAAGGACCCCGCGCAGGCGCAGGCTCTCGAAGCTGAGCGCGTATTGCGGCAGGATCGTCTGCCCGGTTTCGACCAACAGGCGGTCGCCAATGCGCATGTGCTCGTTATCGGTGCGGGCGGTCTGGGGTGCCCGGTGGTGCAGGCGCTCGCCGCCGCCGGGGTCGGGTCGATTGCGCTCGTCGATCACGATGTGATTGAGCTGTCGAATCTGCAGCGCCAGCCGTTGTTCGGGATCGCCGATTGCGGCCGGGCGAAGGCTGAGGTTGCCGCGCATCGTGCCCGCGAGATCGCCCCGGCGCTGAGGGTGAGGGTGTATCGAAGGTACCTGGAGGCATCCTGGATTCTTGACCTGCTCGCCGATGAGAACCCTGCGGTGATCGTCGATTGTACCGATACCTTTGCGACTAAATATTTGATTGCCGATGCCGCCGAGATAACCGGTATTCCGCTGGTGTGGGGGTCGGTGCTGCGGTATCAGGGCAGCGTGAGCGTCTTCCGCTCAGGGTCGGCACATCTGCGTGATCTGTTCCCTACAACTCCGGAAACCTTGGAATCCTGCGCCGAGGCCGGGGTGCTGGGCGCTACCACGGCGGTTATCGGATCGCTCATGGCGACGGAAACACTCAAGTTCCTGGCGGGGCTGCCGACGTTTGAGGGGCGGCTGCTCACCTACGAGGCATTGAGCGGCACCTTCCAGAATTTTGCGCTCTCCCCCGATCCTGAGCGGGTGCCCGTGACGGATTTGAGCGCCTACAAACTGCCGAAGATTCTGCTGGATGTGCGCGAGCAGAGCGAACGCGAAACCCAGGTGAAGTACCCGGATTCCCTGCGCCTTCCGCTGTCTGTAGCTACAGAGGATGCGGTGCGCGCCATGCTGAAGCCGCTCGTTGGGGAATGCGTGGGTGTGTTTTGTAAGTCCGGTGCACGCGCAGCCAAGTTTATAAAAGATTGGGATGCAGTTGCAGGAGAATACAATATAACGCTGATTGGAATTTAGTGTTTATATTTTCTTTTGCTAAAAATACTTTTCAAAGCAAATAATCAGTAATCCTAATTTATTTACCATCAAAAAACTTTTAAGTATATAACAATATTGAATAAATTATATATAGCTTTCATGCATGCTTTAGTGGAATAAAACTATGGCTGCAATCCTCCGATCATTAATTTTAGGGTGGAAATGCAGGAATTATCCGCAGTGCAAACGAAAGGATGCATTATGTCACTCGAAAACACCAATCTTTCTCGCCGTAACCTTCTGCGCGCCGGTGCGCTGGGCGTCCCTGCCGCAGGCGTACTCGCTTTCGGCTCCACCCTGGTCACTGCAACCTCCGCAAACGCCATCTCCGCCGACGGCTGGTGGGGCTCCGAAACCTCAGCCGGGTTCCAGCGCTTCATGAACACAGTTATGGGTGCAAACCTCGTTGTCGATGGGGTTATCAGTGGTCAGGATGCAGCTATGCAGACCTGGTGCCCTGGAATCGTCGGTGGTTGGGAATGGTTTCCCTACTACCAGGCCACGGGTTCACCCACTATAACCTACATGCATAAATGGCTGGGCAACAAGGCTACAGAAGACGGCAAGTTTTCTCCGACTGACATTGCTTCGCTTCAGAAGCACTACGGTGTCTCCGTAGATGGCTCGCTCGACGGTCCCTCCCAAACCATCATGGCCCTGCAGAACGAAATTAACCAGTACGTCGGCTAACGCTCTACCGTTGCGCATCCTGCCTTTTAGGCTAGATTAAAATAAAAAGCTCTTTGCGTGATAAAGCGAGATTTTTTCGTGGTCTTATCACACAAAGAGCTTTTTGTAATCAGAGAACAAGAACAAAATGATAACCCTAAGCTACTTTCTGTAGACTGTCGAGCGATGCGCGATCTCTAATGCTAGAATCACTAGCTGACCACGGTCAAAATCAAGAATCACACGATAGTCTCCCGCACGATAGCGCCATAAACCAGATAGGTCACCAGTGAGTGGTTTACAGTGCACCTGCGGGCGCTCAGATTTCTCCAATTTTTCTAGCTCGATAATAATACGTTGGGCAATAGGTCTATCAAGCTTTCTAATCTGTTTCCTAGCACGGGCAGAAAACTCTACAGCCCAAGTGCTCATAGCCCTAGTTCTTTCTTAACGCTATCCAGAGAATAGGACTTAGCACGGCCAGCACGAATATCTTCTGCCTCGCTTTTGAGCAAATATGCATATTCGAGATCGTCCAGATGCTCCTCCAAAATGGCGTTGATATAGAAAGATACCGGACGGTTCGTCTGCTGGGACAAGTTGTCTAAACGTTTCTTAATACCGGGATTAGGCCTGAAAGTTACAGGCCTCCTGGCTTGGGGGTGTACACTCATACTTTTAATGTATGCGAGCGCTTACACGTATGCAACCCAACGCACGATGACGGTACCTCAGGAATAAAAGACCCAGAAGACCACGAAACGGGCTAGCGACTACTGTCTAAAACAATCAGTCGATACTCAACATCACCTTGGGGCGTTCCCGCTCCCCTGTTTCCAATCGCTCGAAGGCAGCTTGTGCATCGTCGAGGCTGTAGCTGTGGTCGATGAGCGTACCCAGCTCATCCCGGTGCTCCCGCACGAACTGCGCAGCAGCCGCATAGTGGTCGATGCCGTGACGGACGCCCACCAGGCACTGCCCCCGCAGGGCAAGCTCCGAGGCATCAAGATCGGTCTGCGCAGGTGGGAAGCCAATCAGCACCGCCGCGCCCCCGTTCCTCAACAGGGACGGCACAGCCTGTAGCGCCGTACCGGAGCCGGAACACTCCCACACGGCATCCCAGTCTCCGGCGGGGAGCGCATCTGTACTCTTATAGGTCATAATTCCAAGCTCGGCAAGGTGCACGGGCTGCGAGGGGTCAACCACCGCAACCTCAATGGGGTACTGCTTCAGCACCAGCGCCGCGAGGGTACCGATCGTGCCGCCGCCAAGCACGAGTACCCTATCGCCGGGTTCTGGGATGGCTTTCGCCAGACCTTCTAGAACCGTCACGAGGGGCTCGATCAGAATATATTCGGGATGCGGCTCTGCACCCGAACCGTCGTCAATAACGATCAGCACGTGCGCTGGCATTACAAGCTTTTGTGCCGCAGCCCCACCATGCTCATAGAGACCAACTTCGCGCAGGTTTGTGCAGAGGTTACGCCGCCCACGCTGGCAGAAATCGCAGGTCAGGCAGGGAATCATGGTGCTTCCGGTGACCACGGCACCGGTTTTTAATCGACTGTCGTGAGCAGTCTGCGGCAGGGTCTCAATCACACCCACCCACTCATGTCCGTAATGGTGCGGATACTCGGTCAGACCGCGCCGCAGATAGTTTGAGGTGCCGTCGTACAGCTCAAGATCGGTCCCGCAGATGCCCACATAGGCAACTCGAATGAGAGCCTCATCGGGTTGTTGGGTCTGAGCATCTTCGATCTCGCGCGCTTCGACGCTTCGGATTCCGGTGATTAAACTGGCTTTCATCATTATCTCTCCTTGCGTTCCAGTGCGGTCTCTTTAGAGTATCGATCCGCTACAGACGAGTTCAAGGACTATAACATCAACAGGTCATAATATTTTATTTTTCGTACATCATTCATTAAATAAACGTATTCCACTATCATTTAAAATGCTTAAAAATTTTATTCGTATATAATAATATTTCGCTCATGAATATACCCAGAAAAAATTTAAAAAGTTTTTATTTAACTTTATAGAAGAATAAATTTAGGATTGCTATTTGTCGATGAATCCTTTTACAGTGAAAATGCAGGATCAATCTGCATCACCGATGAAAGGATATTTTTATGTCCCTCGAAAGCACTAACCTTTCCCGCCGCAAGCTGCTCAAGGCAGGTGCCATAGGCGTTCCCGCCGCAGGCCTTGCAGCCTTCGGCTCCACCCTGGTTACCGCAACCTCCGCAAACGCCATCTCCGCCGACGGCTGGTGGGGCGAAGAAACCAGCGCAGGACTGCAGCGATTCTTGAACGCTGTCGTTCCGGGAAATACAGACTGGGCATCAGCTGGAGAACTGAACACAGGTCTCGTCGTTGATGGCGTGATTAGCTCCCAAAGCTCATTAATAGCTCCCCAATGCCCCGGAATTGTCGGTGGTTGGGAGTGGGTACCCTCAGGGCAGGCAACAGGTTCTCCCACCATTAGGTGGATGAATTTGTGGTTAGGGTTAGTTCCCCCACAAACTTCACTCGTTTCAAATACTATCAGGGTTCTGCAAAGCCACTATGGCATCTCTCAGGATGGCCGTCTCGACGGACCCTCCCAGACCATCATGGCTCTCCAGAACGAAATCAACCAGTACGTCTAAAATCTTACGAATTTTAACATTCGCACAGTTTAGATAGTACATTTATGCGTAAGGATTTTTTGTTATGACGAATGAGCTCACTAACCTTTCCCGCCGCAAGCTGCTCAAGGCA
>NZ_KV817381.1:0-33404 GCF_001814655.1 Rothia sp. HMSC069C01 | reverse complement strand
GCGTTCCCGCCGCAGGCCTTGCAGCCTTCGGCTCTACCCTGGTCACCGCAACCTCCGCTAACGCCATCTCCGCCGACGGCTGGTGGGGCGAAGAAACCTCAGCTGGACTGCAGCGGTTTATGAATGCCATGTTCCCTCAAGCAAACCTCGTTGTTGATGGGGTAATCAGCTCTCAGATTTCTAAATATGCATATAAATGTCCCGGACTTGTTGGAGGTTGGGAATGGGTGCCGCGTGAGGAAGCTCAGGGCTCACCCACAATATCTTGGATGACAAAATGGCTGGTACCAGCTAAACGAGATGAAGGACCTTCAGGTCGCCCAGCTATTTTTGCTTCTTTACAGATTTGGTGGCTAGGCAAGCACTACGGAATCTCCGAAGGTGGTGTTCTGCCTGGTCCGTCTCAGATCATTCAAGGACTCCAGAACGAAATCAACCAGTACGTCGGTTAACGTTCTACCGCTGAGCATCATGCCAGATGGATAGATGCTAAAAAGGCTCTTTATTCCTATAAAACGGTGGAAACCCGCTTTAGTGGACTAAAGAGCCTTTTTATGCGACCAGAAAGAGATCCGGCAAAGAAGCGTACAGCGCCTACGCCAGCGTTACGGACCCGCCGATGCAGTTGATAAACACGCTGGGTTGCCCCTTCGCATTGTGTGAGTCGCCCGGTTCGCACGGCTGATCCAAAATCTGCACCTTGCCCGAAACATCCTCGATACGGTATCCCGGCATCTCGGTGAAAGTTCCGGTCGTCGTCACCGAGCCGCCCGTGACCGTGAGAGTCGCATCCTCAGCAACCGTACTGTCTACCATCTTCACGGACGAAGATTTCGCGGTCACCTTCGCATGTGTAAACGATGCGTTCAAACAGCGAATAGTGCCCGTGGTCGCCGCCAAATCCGCGTGCGTGGTGCGCACACCCTCAAGGCGGCATGTTGAGTTTGTCTGAACCCGCAGAACGTCAAGAAAAGAATCGTGTGGAAGGCTGATAACGATCTTCGGTCCCCCAAAGGATAAAAACGAGGTGCGCTTGGCAAACTTGGATTTCCAGTAGCGTTCCCGCTGAACAATCTGGATAACACCATCTTCGGTGCTTACGTCAAAAAGTTCTTCATGCGGTAACTCTGCAGTCGCATCCTGGGTTTCTGCTGCGGTAATAGCGACCTCAAGGTCGAGTGCTTCAACAGCTAAAGACACGGGCTCAGGCAACGCGATAGGCATACACTTAACTCCCTATTTTTTATCACGGTGACGAAGGCGCGACCCGGCGCACGGCCTGGGCATCCGGCACTGACTCTGCCAGTCACCTAACACCTTCATGAGCTATTCTACCCCGGTATTATTCCGACTCCGAACACGATAGAATGTGCTTCCCTCCCAAAATTTATGCCGCCGGATGCGCCCCCATATCCGCCGTGCAGACCCTCACCAGGCGTAAAATCTGTGGTAGACACAAACTCACTCAAACTTTCAAGGAATCATGTCTGCTTTTCCGAACGTATCTTTTCTTCTCTGTACGGCGCTGATCACGGTTACCCTGGCGGTGAGCGGGTTCGCCAAGGCTAAGGACCCTTCCAGTACCGTCACGGGTATTCTCAACCTGGGGCTTGAAAAAATTGCTCCGCTGAAGCTCACCGCGCGCACACTCCCCTGGGCCGAGCTGCTTCTGGCGTTAGGGATGCTCGCAGCGCCGGGCCTTCTCTTCACCGCAGTATCGGGCATCTCTGTGATGCTCATGCTGTTCTACCTGATCGTTATTGCGCGGGCGCTTGCCACAGGCCGCACCGCGGGGTGCAATTGTTTCGGCTCAAAATCCGCCGCACCTGTGAGCCGCTATACGCTCATCCGCAATATCGCGTTGGCCGCCGCCGCGGCTGCCGTTTTTGCCGCATCGTTGGGTTCAGGTCGGGCGCTTATCTACGAGCTGTACAGCCTCAACGCCGCTGATTGGGGCTGGGTGCTCGGCGCCGCCCTGATCGCCCTCACCATGTGGGCGGTACAGCGCGGCGAGGCATTGGCTGAGCCAGATTTCGGCGAAAGCGACGATAACCATCTTCTGCTTCCCGTCTATGAGGATCGCGGCGACGGCGAAGAATACGTGCGCATGCCCATTCCGTACGCAACCCTGCATACGCTCGACGGCAAGAATTTTTCGATCCGCGAGCTCGCCGAGCTCAAGGCGCGGGTGCTGTTCTTCGTCTCCCCCACATGCGGCGCCTGCCTGTCGATCTTCGACAAGCTGGCGGGCTGGGCGCACAAACTGCCGCAGCTTGAGCTGCATCCTGTTTTCAGCAGTGTGAGCAACGCAAAGACTGCGTCTGTACCCGAGAGCATTACCCCGCTGATAGACCCAAAATTTGCGGCTATGCACGCTTTCGGCCGCGGCACCCCACTGGCGGTAGTACTGGGCTCTGACGGACTGTTGGCGGGCGGGCCGGTGCGGGGCGCATCCGATGTATCCGATGTTATGGACCAGTTGATTGAGGAATTCACCGGCACCGAAAACTCGGATGAACACAGCGAGCAGAATACCGTCGGGCAGATGCCCTAGGAGGCGCGTTCTTACCCGTATGCGGTACGATACCCCTACGTTTGCACACACGCTATCTATTCATCTACCACCGAGGAGAATACGGTGTCAGCATTAAGTTTTAACGCCCCCGGCGAGCGCGAAAAGTCGCTCTGGCTCATCAAGAAAGAGAACGATCCGGCACATTCGCAATGGTATATCGACCGTTTTAAGGCTATGGAGGCTGAGGGTAAGGATATGGCGGGTGAGTCTCGCCTGGTGAATGCTTTGGCCTCGCGCGGGGCAAAGATTCTGGATGCTGGTTCCGGCCCGGGCCGCGTGGGTAAGCAGCTGCATGCGCTGGGGCATCGGGTGACCGGCGTTGATATTGACCCTGAGCTTATTGATGAGGCGCGCCGCGTATGCCCGGAAGCCACCTGGGTTACGGCTGATTTGGTGGATTTGCCGCAGGCTCTCGGGTTCGAATCCGATGCCGGTGAGGATGGTTTTGAGCTGATCGTATGTGCCGGGAATGTGATGGGTTTTCTTGCGCGTTCAACCCGTAAGCCGGTGTTGGAGAATTTCCGGAAGGTGCTGGCACCGGGTGGGCGCGCCGTGATTGGGTACGGTTCCGGTCCCGGTCGTGACTATGCGTTTGCTCAGTTCCTTGAGGATGCGCGCGAGGTCGGGCTGAATGTTGATTCGACGTTTAGTTCCTGGGATTTGCGTCCGTTTGCCGAGGGTTCCGAGTTTATTGTGGCGGTTCTTTCGCGGTAGGCGGCGCTCAGGCGGCACGCTTTATGGCTGATAAAAGCGGTGGTGCGCATCCTGGTTTTGTGTAGGATGCGCACCACCGCATTTTTCTCTCTCCGACCCGTGCAGAACGCGGGAATCGTAGCCTCTAGGGGATCAGGTGGATTGAACGAGCCATGTCTTCGGGCAGGATTGCGGCGCCGCCCAATATAGCCACGATAAGTACTGCGAGAATCGCCATAGTGGCGGATTTCCAGCCGGGGTGCAGTTCGGTGAAGGTAATCAGACCGTGGTGCAGCCGGTCAATATCGAGAACGTTCGCTTTTTTATAGACCGTGGTTTGGTCGGAAAGTTTCGAGGCCACCGTAGACATAGTCTTGGCATCCCACACGCGACCATCGAGGCGAAGAAGAGACTTTCCCTGCTTATCCAGCACCCACATGCTCGGGAAGCTGCGGTACTTGAGCTTGGCAACAACGTTGCTGAGGTCTTGCCCGTGTGCTTTCTTGCCGTAGAGCTTTTCCACGAAGATCGTGTGGTCCATATCTTTACGTTCCACCGCATGCCAGCCAAAAATTCGGGCGCGGAGCACATGGGTTTTGGTGATTGCCACGATCGTGGGTTTAAGCACCGAATACAGGCTTAGACCCGCGAAAAAACAGATGATAAGCACCAGCACCAGGTACGGCAAGGCGGGGCGTTTATACGCTAAGAATGCGATCGCGGCGACGAGGGTGATGGTTCCCGGGAGCGCCGCCTCAATGCGCCTGCCGTAGGATCGCATGCGGGGGTGGAAGAGTTCTAGAACATCGCCATATTTGGCGGGAATTTCGTGTGCGCGTTCTGCCATACACACCACTTTAGCGGTCGCACCTGCCCGACGCTAAGATTTTCGCCCCGCAGTGTCAAACCTGAGGGTTCGTGCGGGTACATAAATCTGCCCGGTGTCAGGTGCGCCCGCGCGGTGCGGTACGCTGTAATCATGCACAAATTTTCTCCCGTGGAACGGGTTCTAGCTACCTGGGTTATCGGCGTTTTCGTGTCGGTAACCCTTGCTTTTGGCGCGCTCTTTGCTCTGAATCGGCTGGTGTACACCCCCACGGGTCAAGTTCAGGAGTATTTTAGAGCGCTGCAGGACGGTAATGGTTCGCATGCGCTCGGTATTTTGGGGGCGCGGGTGCCTGAGGGTGACGGGTCTCTTCTCGATGGTGAGGTTCTGAAGAAGTCGGTTTCGGGGCTGTCTAATATTACCTATGAGGTAGTGGAAAGCAGCGATGACGGCGAGCATGCGACGGTGCGAGCCTCCTACACCTTGGACGGCGCGCAGGAACACACCGATTTCAGGCTGCATCATGTGGGCGATCACTGGGGCCTTTTCCCGCGGTGGGAGATTGAACCCGGCGAGCTGCCCGAGCTGAAGGTTTCGATTAAGGGCGTACAGGCGGCGACCGTGAACACCCGCAAGGTTGCGGTTGATGACGGTGAAGCAACGTTCCCGGTGCTCTATCCCGGAAACTATTCCATTTCTTATGATTCGACGGTGTATACCGCACAGCCGTACACGCAAAAGGTGCTCTCAGCGGACGCAAATTCGCAGGTCACGCTCGATTTGAAAGCGAGCGATCAGGCTCGGGAATCCGTACAGCATCAGGTGGAGGATTACGTAAATTCCTGCACCGAGCAAAAGACTCTCTACCCGAGCGGCTGTCCCTTCGAGTACACTTTCCCCGGGCGTGTGGATGGCGAGGTGACCTGGTCGGTCACGGAGTATCCGCATCCACACGTGACGGTCACCACGAATGGCGAATGGAGCGCTGACCAGGCGCAGGGCAAGGTCAAGGTATCCTTCACGCAGCTTGACCTGTACACGGGCGAGCGGCAGCCCTTTGAGAAGGAAGTTCCGTTTACCATCAAACCGACAGTGAACGTCAGCAACGGCACGGCGGTGCACGTGAGCTTCTGAGGGTCCTTACCCTAGCTTAGTTAACCCCTCGCAAATCCAGCACAAGTTCGCTCTCATCCGCGGCATCACCGGTGACGATGACCGGAATACCCCAGTCCTGCTGGTACAGGTGGCATGCGGCATGCTCGGGAATATCGCCGTCAGGGGTACCGTCGCAGGCAGCGGCGCGGGCCGTAATGTGCAGCACCGCCTCCTGAACTTCGGGGTTGAGCACGAGGGTACGGCTGAGTCCTTGGGAGGTACCGGCACCGTCCAGCAGGAAGTTTTCGGGGGTGGATGAGATTTTCAGCTGGGTCGGGTCTCCCCAACGGGTATCGAGTTTCTGCCCGGTCGGCACGGTAAACCGCGAGGTAAATTCAAGGGTTCCGCCGGTGAGTTTCGTGGCGGGCCGGGCGGTTGTGATCGCCCCTTCGTCCACTTTTTGCGCCTGCGCCGGAATCGCGGCACGCACCAACTGGTGCGCATTGGTTTCTACGATTATCAGGCGGGGGTCCTCACCCGGGCTATGCTCCACTAGAAGGTCGGCAGGTTCGGCGAGTCCGCGCTGTAAGGTGCTTAGTTCCTTCACGGCAGGATCCCAGCGGCGAATCGCACCGTTATAGGTGTCTGCCACTGCGATAGAGCCGTCGGGAAGCTCCGCAAGTCCCAGCGGATGCTGCATGCGGGAGGTCTGCGAGTCGCCGTCCACGAACCCGAAATCGAACAGACCCAGCCCTACGGCAGAGGTCACCTGTACGCTCTGGTGCCCGTGTTCATCCCGCGTAAAGGTTACATGGCGCAGCCCGCTGGTTTCCGAGCAGGCTACCCACAGACTGCCGTCACGCGCCTCGATAATGCCGGAGGGCTGGGCAAACCATGCATCCTCGGCGGTACCGTCCTGCAGCCCTTCAACCCCGGCGCCCGCGAAAATACTGACGGTTTCAGAGACGGGGTCGTAGCCGAAGAGCTGGTGGGTGCCAGCCATCGCGATCACGAACTGCCCGGCTTCACGCGAATAGACCGCATCCCACGGGGACGAGAGCGCTATAGCGGTGGCGGGCGCATCCGCGGGGATATGGTTTGCGTTGCCCGTGACGGCGTTGTCTCCATCAATAACGCGCTGCACGCCGTTGCCCGCAAGGGTACGAACCTCGCCCGTGCGCAGATTCAGCGAGCGCAGCCGGTGATTCACGGTGTCGGTGATCAGCACATCGTACCCGAGTTTTTCGCGGAGTTCGGCGGGTACCAAGGCAAGCCCTTGCGGTTCGTTAAAGCGTGCAGTGGTTCCGGTTCCGTCGGCGTAGCCTTTTTCGCCGTCCTCTCCCCCACCGTAGGTTGCCAGCACAGTGTTGAGGTCTTCGGCAACCTGCAGGATGCGGTGCCTGGCGGTGTCGGACACCAGGTAGGTGCGTGAGCCGGTGCCGAACAGGTTTTTGGGTCCGAACTCTGTGGGGAGTTCAATAGCCTTCCCTGGGAAAGCGAATGTTCCCTCGGTTTTGGGTCGGGGTACATAAGGGCCATCACCTCGGTGCAGGGTACCTTTTTTCTCGTGTTCGGCAACGAGCTCACGCACAAGTGAGATAAGCCCCTGCACGTGCCCCTCCCCGGAAAGATGCGCCACAATATACCCTTCGGGGTCGATAACCACGAGCGTAGGCCAGGCGCGGGCGGTATAAGCCTGCCAGGTGGTGAGTTCGGGGTCGTCAAGTACGGGGTGTTTGATGTCATAGCGGTCTACGGCTGCGGCGAGCGCTACCGGGTCTGCCTCATGCTCGAATTTGGGACTGTGCACGCCCACAGTGACGAGCACATCCGAGAATTCTTCTTCGAGGGGGCGCAGCTCGTCGAGCACGTGCAGGCAGTTTATGCAGCACAGGGTCCAGAAGTCGAGGATCACGATTTTGCCGCGAAGAGCCTGCAGGTCTAGGCTCTTCTCGCCGGTGTTGAGCCAGGATCGTCCGATGAGTTCGCTGGCGCGCACGCGCACGGTTTTCTGCCCGGTATAATCTTGCCCGGAATACTGGTTGCTGGTTTCGATCACGATTCTCTCCCCTATGGTTTCGCACCCAGACCCCGCTTAGCAGCAGGGTGCGCTCGTTTCACCCTATTATGCCAGCGGTGCGGGCGTGTTCACCGGGCGGTAAAAGTTTATGAACTCGTCCCGCAATACGCCGTCATATTCTGTCATAGAACCACGGTCCAATCGTCACGTTATCTGGCAATACTACTCCTCAGTAAGAAGAGAAAACATACAAATTCTGCTTTCTAAATTTCTTGGATACGGATCCGTAAAAGTTGTGGTCCTAAAATGATTAGCACCGCAAGTTCCCCCAGGCCTGCAACCCACAGAGCAGTTGAGATTGACACTGCTTCTGCAAGTGAAGAAATCATGAGAGCGCCTATCGGTAGGCTACTCATGATGCAGACACGGGCACTAGCATTTACACGTCCAAGCGCTTCAGCGGGAGTGATCTTTTGCCGTAAAGTTACGAGAGCTATATTCATGATTGGACTTCCGTACCCAATACAAAATTGTCCCAATAACAGACAGATCCATGACCATCCAGGAAAAATAGCGGCGGCTGTAAGAATCGATCCCACTGCCATCCACACCACGCCAATACCTACGCAGGCTCCCTCTTGAACTTTCTCCGACCATATACGGTAGCTAAGTGCACCACATAAAGCACCTATCCCTGCTAGCGATATAGCAACACCATATGCAGACGAATCTAATCCAAGGGTTCGCGTCACATATAGAACAAATAAGGCGCTTATTCCTGCCTCAAAAATATTAATGAAGGCACCCGATAGTACAACCAAACGAATAACAGGCGTGCGCCATACAAGTTTAAGACCAGCCATCATATCAGAAATAATACTGGGTGTATTCAGCGAACTTCTCTGTGAAATTGCCGATGGAACCCTGAAACGACCTGGTAGCAGTAGCAACACGATAAATGCAATGAGAAAAGTTACTGCATCCAAAGTAATTAGGTACTCTGGGCGGTAATGTGCTGCTAAAAATCCTCCCACAAGTGGTCCTATAAGCTGAGCCATTGAACGAATAAGCTCAAACCTGTTATTTGCTCTGTCAAGCATATTCCGGGGCACAATGTCGGGGACATAGGTCTGATAAGCAACATCGAAGAATACGTTACAGACCCCCATGCAGAATGAGATAACTACGAGAACTGTCACTGTGAGATTCTGCGTAAGCGCAAGAAGTGGGATCAACCCAATTAATCCGGCACGTGTGATATTACATACCACCATCATGGTCCAACGACTATGTCTATCAACAATTGCCCCGGCGATAAGTCCTATCAAGATAATGGGCAGCCACCCTACAGCGCTGACAACGCCTAGAGTTATTTCTCCTGCGCTAAGCGTTATCGCAACGATAAGAGGAATCATCACAGAAGAAATCTGAGTGCCGAAAAGTGAGAAGGACTCTCCAATAAGCACGGTAGTAAAGGAAGCAGGTAGCCTTGTGCGTGTGATATTCGCTGTAAAACCAGTATGAGGTTCCGGCACTGATTCAGAGGCTGCCATGAAGATACTCCTGAAGTTCAGATAACTGAGGAAATCAATTATAGATCCTCCGCATTAGTGCTCCGCTGAGTGAACATGGAAAAAATAATTACCTCATTATGACAAAGAGTACGTAGCCCTGAATCATATATTCATCTACAGGAAGCAACCTACATACTAAAAAGCCCTTGAGGTGAACGAAGTTTTAGAAACTCCGCCGTATTCACCTCAAGAGCCTTTTATCATCCCCTAGCGAAAGGGAAGTTATGCAGGTTTAGAACTTACGCCTTTGGGATCGGCTGCAGGCGGCGCAGCTGAGTTACGTGCTTGGGTTCAAGCTCGGCAATGTTGTGCACCTGGAGCAGCTTCATGGTGCGGCGCACCTCGTCGGAAAGAATCTCGATAGTCCGGTCCACGCCGCGGCGGCCACCGGCCATAAGCCCGTACAGGTAGGCGCGACCGACCAGAGTGAACTTCGCACCCAGCGCCATAGAGGCGACAATATCGGCACCGTTCATAATGCCGGTATCAACCATCACCTCGGTATCCATCCCCACTTCACGCACAACCTCCGGGAGCAGGTGGAAAGGTACGGGCGCACGGTCCAGCTGACGACCGCCGTGGTTCGAGAGCAGAATACCGTCCACACCCAGATCGGCGAGTTTCTTAGAGTCTTCGAGGTTCTGTACGCCCTTAATCACGATCTTGCCGGGCCACATTTCGCGGATAATCTTCAGGTCTTCATAGTTGATGGAGGGGTCCATCGCGTTATCCAGAAGCTCGCCCACGGTGCCGCCGGTCGAGGAAAGCGAGGCGAATTCCAGCTTGGGCGTGGTCAGGAAGTCGAACCACCACCAGGGGCGCGGAATTGCGTTCAGCAGGGTCTTCATCGTCAGATGCGGAGGAATAGAGAAACCGTTGCGCTTATCGCGGAGGCGAGCGCCAGCAACGGGTGTATCTACGGTGAAGAAGAGCGTATCGAATCCTGCCTTGGCGGCGCGTTCTACCAGTCCGTAGGAGATTTCGCGCTCGCGCATGACATACAGCTGGAACCAGAGGCGGCCGTTAGGGTCTGCGGCGCGCACATCCTCAATGCTGGTGGTGCCTAGAGTAGACAGGGTGAAGGGGATGCCCGCGGCACCTGCTGCACCGGCGCCAGCGATCTCACCCTCGGTCTGCATCAGGCGGGTGAAGCCGGTGGGAGCGATACCGAAAGGCATGGCGGATGTACCGCCTAAGACCTCGGTAGTGGTGTCTACGGTCGAAACATCAGTGAGCACGCCGGGGTGAAACTCGATATCCTCGAAGGCCTGGCGTGCACGATTCATGGAGAACTCGCCTTCGGCGGCGCCATCGGTATAGTCAAAAGCGGCGGCTGGGGTGCGGCGTTTGGCGATCTTGCGCAGATCATAGATGGTGAGGGCTTTTTCGAGGCGGTTCCCGGCGAAGTCCAGGCTGGGCTTCTTGAACGTCATAAATTCTTTGAGTTCGCTGGGCTTAGGGAACTGACGTTGTACCATGGGGCGCCTTCTTTCTGCGGGGTTGCCGCTTCATTGCTATACGAGGTTCAAAGCGTCATATACCGCGATATAACGCAAAAGTATGGTGTGTGTTCATTCACAGTTATGGTCGGACCACACAATGCCCGTAATCTTAAGCTAACCCATACTAATAAATAAGGCAAGGCTTGACTTATTAACCAGCGCCGAGTGCTACACACCGTTTTTGAGGCGGTTTTTCGGGGGAAGGACCCGCAAACCTTGCTCTCGCGACGCTGCGAGGGTAGTACATCTGTGACTTTTTGATCAGGTGACAAGAATTTTCATTCTTGTCTCACCCTGAGATACCGGGGCAAACTGCTATTTTTATTCCGCCTCGTAAAGACCTATTATCAGATATGAATATGCAATCACCGTGCAAGGAAACCAACCATGACCCAACCCAAAGCCCGCCGTGGACGTCCCCCAAGCCTAACCCGTGAGCAGATTGCCAAAACCGTTTTAGACGTAGGCTTTGCCAATCTCACGTTTGCCGCCGTTCGTGACCGTCTAGGGGTAGGGGAAACCACCCTATATCGCTACGCACCGGACCGCGACGAACTGGTACGTATGGGGCTTGAATATGCCTATTCCGGTATTGAGGTTCCTTCCTTTGAAGGTCCCTGGCGTGAGGTTCTGACTGCACACGCCCTCAATACCTGGCACAGCCTTGAGAAATACCCGGGCGCGGCAACCGAAGTGGCACGCGGCATCGTTCCCCCCATTGCTACATACTTTTTCGAAGAGCTTTGTGTGATTCTCATCAAACAAGGTTTTTCGGCAAAGAAGGCCGTTCTCACCTGCGATATGCTGCTGGATATGGTTATCGACAGCAGACGAAGCGTTGAACACAGCGATGCGTTTATTGCTGAAACCGGCGCTGGACGTGAAGAAATTCAGCACCAGATGCAGCGCAATTCAACCGACCTGCAGTCTTTCCAAGACCCAGGTGCTTCCGCCGAGCGTCAAGAGATTCGGACTATTCTGCGGGATTCGGTGACCTCGGATCCCTTAGAGTGGCTGCGGCATAAAATGACCATTCTGCTCGACGGCATCGAATACTCACTCAAGTCATAACGAACGGCTTCATCTGCCGATACCCTGTCTTATATGGCGTAGGGGCGCCCCTCTGGGGATCCCCTACGCCCTTTATTTTTACACCATGAGCATTTTCGGCAACGGCCGGGTTCAAAGGCTTTGTTGCGGGTACACCACACGCGGCCACCGGTGACAAAGCTTAACTACGAAGGTAGTTTGACCGCGTTCGCGAGGAGCTTGGAAGAGCGAATGATTGAGAGCCGTTTAGGAGCCGTGGCGCGCGTCCTCTTCATGCAGGCGCTCAAACATCTCGTTGTAGGCATTCAGTTCGGCATCCCCATCACGGTCGGCCTGCCGATCAATGCGTGCGGCAAGTTTCTTATCTGCCATAGACCATTGGAAACCCACTGCGATCGCCACGATCATGGTCGGGATTTCGCCGATACCCCACATGAGCGCGCCGCCCATCTTTTGATCATCCAACGCCGACAGACCCCAGGTGCGCCCCAAATTGCCGAACCAAGAAGCTTCCAGGAGCGCCTTGGAGTTCATGATCGATATGCCGACGAAGGCGTGGTACCCCAGGGTTGCGATCAGCATAATCAGGCGCATCGGGTACTCGGGGCGGTGCGGAATCGGGTCAATGCCGATAAGCACCAGCATAAAGATATAGCCCGTGAGCGTAAAGTGAATCATCATGAATTCGTGCCCGATATGATACCGCAGCATCACCCCGAAAAGCGGCGTGAAATAAACGATAATAATCGATCCCGCAAAGTTTATGGCGGCAAAAATGGGGTGTGTAACAACTTTCGACCACCCCGAATGCACGATGCGCACAATCCACTCACGAGGGCCTCGCGTACCGTCTTGGCGGGGTTCCAGCGCCTTAAGTAGCAGCGTTACGGGTGCGCCTAATACGAGCAGAATCGGCACGACCATCGTGAGCACCATATGCTCAAACATATGCACCGAAAACAGCACACGCGAATATACGGCGGGTGGACCGGAGGTGATGTAGTTCAGCACGAGCAGCCCTAACATCCAGGAGACAGCGCGCATCACGGGCCAAGAGTCACCCGCACGACGTACTTTCACGAACGCCCACAGATATACAATCGCCAAATACCCGAGCACGGCAACCCAGAACCAGTCCCAGCGCCACTCGGTGAACCAGCGCTGAAAATGCGGTTCGGGCGGCATATCGTACCAGGTGATAATGCGCACCGGCGTGGCATCCGGCGCGAGAGTTTCCGGAACCGGCGGCGGTGTACGTGAGAGCGAAGCCCCCAGTCCGGAGGCTGCCCCCATGATCACGAGCTCAGCAGAGATGGCGCTCCACAGGGCACGCGT
Source organism: Rothia sp. HMSC069C01 (assembly GCF_001814655.1). NCBI lineage: Bacteria > Bacillati > Actinomycetota > Actinomycetes > Micrococcales > Micrococcaceae > Rothia > Rothia sp. HMSC069C01. The sequence goes on along the minus strand of NZ_KV817381.1, from coordinate 20,734 downwards.
GCCGCTCATCTTACCGGCAGAGAGCGCGGGAATCAGATAAAGCCGATGCGCTGCCCCGATTACCCCGAGCAGAAGCGTTAACCCCAGTTTAAGCAGCACAATCTTGCCGTAGTCGGTACCTAAATCCCGCCACGACGACATGCGCACCCCGGCGTTCGTAATACCCGAGAGCAGCACGAGAATGAACCCGATGAGGGCAAGCAGCGAGTAGCGGCGCAGTACCGCCTGGGCCATCGGCACGCGACGAGACGCCGCCGTGTGTTCGCCGCGGTGTGTCTCGACGATGGTGCCGGTGCCCGCATCCTTACCCGAAATACCGCGCGAGATAAACGCCAACGCGATCAGCCCACCGCACCAGATGCTCACCCCCAGCAGGTGCAATCCCAGGGAGTTGACGGCGCCCATATGGTCCTGCCCGCCCGAGGAATGCCCCGAAAGCGCCATATCCGCGATACCGACGAGCGAGACCATGAAGATGAAAAACAGTCCCATAAGCGAGCGCACCCCGAAACAAGCGGTGGCGACCACGGCGGCGACCACGACAGTCATACCTTTTTCTTTGCCCGCATCTAAGGTGGTGATATAGCTGATGAGTTCGCTGGCGTAATCGGTGCCAGAGCCAATGGGTCGCCCCGAAATATCGGCATAGGAAAGAATCAGGACGGCAAGTGCCGCAAGAGTCCACAGCACGGCGGAGGCGGCGGCAAGGTTCAGCACATCGGCAAACGGCTTGTACTCTTTATCGACAGCGTTTTTCGTGGTGCGTTTGCCTCGGTGTGTTCCGGCGGCATCGGCTGCATAGCGGGGAATAATGCCCATCGCGAAGATCAGCGCACCCATGGTCGTCGCCATCGAAAAATTATGAATAACCTCGGAAATAGGCAGCGCCCAGCGTACAAAACCGCCAGCATCGGCAAGCTCGGTCGCCGAGTTCGCCAGGGTTAGCCTTAACGAGACCAGCAGAGTCAGCAGACCGACCCCAACATAGGCGGTAATCCAGGGCGCGGACAGCCCGGGGCGCACGGCGGCGCGCTGAGGGTCAGCCTCGGTTTTCTGCGGTTGTGAAGACGTAGTAGCCATAGTTCTTTTTCATCTGTGGTGTGTGCGATGGTGCGTGTTAGGTATGCGCGTAAATCTTGGGCGGCTAGGCGAAGAGGCTTTCGCCGATATACCCGCCTTCCTCACGTACCCCGGCAGGAATTGCGAACACGGCTGATCCCACCGGAACCGTCCATGTGTTAAGCATATCCAGTTGTTCAAGCCGTTTCTGGATAGGCACAAACTGCGCCACCGGGTCTGCCTGGTAGGCCACGAAAATCAGCCCCGCATCCGAAATGCCGCCGCTGATCTGCCCGTGTTCTGAGAACCCGGAGGCGTTAAAGACCGGCTCGTCATAGTTATAGCCGCGCCGCAGGATGCGCTCCCACGGTTTCTTCTCAAGCTCGGTGCCGTGCGCCCGGCGAATATGCGCATACGGGGCGATGACCTCAAAGCCCAGATTATCGAGCTTATCAAAGTCGGGGTCATCAAATTCATCATTGCCGGTCAAGGGCGCGCCGTTAGAGAGCTTACGCCCGATAGCGTCTTCACGAGCGGGGGTATCGACCTCATCCCAAGTATCCAGATTCATGTGGATGCGCCTAATCACCACGGAGGTACCGCCCGGTTCCCAGGCCTGCGGGAAGTTCTGCTCAGCGTTCCCCTCGCCCCACACGATCTCGTGTGCCGACCCGCCGCCGCGCCCAGGTGTCTCGTGAGGGTCTTCGACCGGATTCACGGTGCCGTCTACCTGTCCGAAAAGATTACGCGGAGTGCCCTGACCGGTACCGAAGGCGCTCAGAAACCCCTCTTGCACCCAGCGGATACGCCCGAAGGAGCGGGTGTCTTTGGTGAGCATCCGCTGGGCATGCGAGACCGTCAGCAGATTATCCCCACAAATCTGCAGGAGCAGATCACCGCCGTTCCACTTCTGCTGCAGTTGGTCGATCTTCGGGAACGCTGGGAGAGGTTTAAGCCACGCCGGTTTTTTGGCGGGTGCCACAATATCAAAAATCTTTTCGCCAAACCCGAATGTGATAGTCAAATGTGCGGGAGCCTGCACAAGCTCAGGTTCCTGATCTGTCAGCGGAGTCTGCCCTGCAGTCAGAGCGGCCGCATCGGAGGTCAAAATCCTCAACAGACGCTGCACCCCGGGGGCTTCCAGCCCATCGTTCAGATCAAGAGCAATAAAACGCGCATGAGCCTGTGGCGGGGTCATAATCCCGGCTTGCTTATCGCCGTAAAAATTTACGGTTTGAGTGGTCAGCGCCTGCTGCGCGGATACGGTCTCGGGCGCACCAGTTTCATGCCCCGACGCTATTAGACCGCGCGCGCCAGCCCCAACGGCCACACCGGCGCCCACCCCCAGGAAAGCACCGGCGAGTGCTGTACGGCGACGCACCCCGGGAGATTCCACAGACCGGGCGCCTTGATGCCGTGAAGAGTCCGCAGCTGCCGATCCTTCAGCCATCCCGGCGGTACCCTCCTGCGGCTCGTTGGCCTCCGTCGAAGAAGGCTCATGCGGAGGCTGCGGGGTACCCATCTTGTCATTCTCCGCCGTCATAATCTTTCATTCCTCTATGCCTGCGGCTATCTCTCATGCGCGCTATCGGCGCTTCAGTTGAGTGAGGCAGGATGCACGGTGCCAGTCCCCCAAATGTTGCGGTTTCGTGCACCGCGCATCCTGCATAGGCTCGGCGGATGTGTTAAAACACCCGTTGCCGAGCGCTGCGGCTACTTACACTGCGGTTTTGCGGATGCACTCCCCGAGGCTTCGCCGCTCATATGGTCGTGGTCGCTGTGCTCACCGTGTTCGTGCGTACCATGTTCATGATCGGAGTGCTCGCCATCCCCATGATTATGCTCATGATCGGAGTGTTCACCATCCCCGTGACTATGCTCGTGGCCGTTATGAGAGTCACCCGAAGCTGATGCGGATGCGTCCGCCGAAGCTGAGCCGGTGGACTGCGCATCGCCCTGATATTCTTCCTTAGCGCCAGAGTAGTCGCGTGCCTCAGGCTTGAACTCCAGGGTTGCGCCGTCCTCAGTCTTGAGGGTTACCGTGGTGCTGGCACCCGCCGAGAGCGAGCAGTTCAGACCCATCAGCATAATGTGGTTGCCTCCGGGCTTCAACTCCAGGGTCTCCCCCGCTTTCACCGTGAATTCCTGCACCTGCTGCATCTTGGTGCTTCCGTTAGAGTCCTTAACCGTGGTGTGCAGCTGCACTTCATCGGTCGCAGTCGAGGTTGCGGAGACGACCTTCACATCGTGATCGCTGGTATTGGTAATCTTGCCGAAAACGCCGGTCATACCACCGTCGGTTGCCTTAGCCCAGGTGTTCTCAATCTTGATCGGGCCTGAAGACGACTGTGCCGAACCGCTTGCCGCTGCGCTGGAAGAGCTCGTTGCGGATGCGCTCGAATCAGAGTTCGTGTTGGTAGAGCCACAAGCGTTCAGGGTAAGAATCCCGGCGAGAGCTACGGAGCTCAAAGCCATCAGCTTGCGGTGAGCCTGAAATTTCTTCATGATCTTTTACTCTTTTCTGGCGGTAAAACCCGCCTATGTGTGCGAACAATTCTTCGGCAGGCACATGCGACAGTCGCGGCGTTCGATGTATTCTGCGACTTTTAATCGCGCGTGCCGCAATCTGCGGGAAGATCCCGATGCGACGCCTGCCAATGGGTGTGACGTCCGGAAGCTACCCAGTAACGTCACGAATGTACAAGGCATTATGCGGAACGTTTTTTGAGCAGGGCGAGAATCCCCACAGCCAGCACGACGAAGAAACCTACACCGCCGCCAATCAGCCACCAATTCACCCCGGAATCGGAATCTGACTTAGTGGAGTTCTGGGTATCAGCTGCGGCCTGCGAAGATTCGCCGGTGCCCGCATCCTGCGGGGATGCTGCGGCTTTACCAGCGCCAACGCTGAACGTGTAGGTTCCTTGAATAGGGTGCCCGTCCGAGGAGACTACGCGCCAGGTGACGGTATAGGTCTCGTCGGCGTTCGCATCCTTGATCTTGAGCGGCTGGGTGACGGTCGTTCCCTTCACCTGTGGTTCGCCTTCAGCTACGGATGCGCCGGTCGAATCGACCACGCGCACACGGTTTCCGCCCTCAATATTCATGAGGTTCGCGCTGTAGGTCAGGTTCAGCTCGGCAGGTGCCTGCGTCAAAGTTGCGTTCGCGGCGGGGTCGGAAGAAACCAGTTCGTCATGCGCCTGCGCTGCGGCACCGCCGAAAAGCATCAGGCTGGCGAGCAAAACCGCCGCCAGGGTACGCATCATGGTGCGCATATGTGTAAATCCTTTATCTGCATCGAATGCCCATGCCGTATGCACCTTCACACTCGGTTTTAGTCGAGGAAGGTGTATAACACTCACACAAGCCAGCCGGTGGGCAGACTCGTAGCACGGGCGATGGTTGGGGTTACGCGGGGTTTCCCAAGACTGCAGGCGGTCCTCGCTCCACGCGGGAGAACGCCAGCATCAGCCGACGAAGATAAACGGATATGACAAAACGTCCGTATATACGGGGAAAGACAGGAAGCGGTGCCAACACCGGAACGCGCAGAGCGGACTGCAAACGTGTATTCAGATAACAGTGTAAAGCCCACAACGCCTGCGCGAGGGCGCGTTCACCACGGTGCAAAAGTATAAGGCTTAGCAGGGCTGCAAGAGCGTGCACCCCAATCATAGTGCCGGTAGCGTGCTGGGCGACGGCGTGGCTGAGCCCATTCCCGTGTTCAAGGGCAAGGGGTGTTCCGGGCGCATGTGCATGACCGTGCGCGTGGTTTCCTTGCAGTGCCGCCACACGATGCGCCGCCTGAGCGGATCCGTGGGATAGGTTGAAAACACCGTGGAGCAGGGTTTGCACCGTGATGGCGCCTGCTGCGGTGCCCAGGTAGATGGCTCGCTGCCGTGAGCGCGTTATACGTTCGAGAAGCGCTAGAAGTCCCAGAGCGGCGAGCGCCCCTAACGCGGTGCAAAGCGCAAGAATCATCGGATGCGCGGCGCCGCCTCCGGCAAGAGTATGCCCCGCCGAGCCCAGCAGAACCGCAGATGCCGAGATAAGCCAGGCACGCATCACACGGGCGCCTCGCCTAGTAGCGGTTGCTGGCTGTACCTCATGCGGCGATGATTCCCGCTCGGCACAGTCTTTAACGGCGAGAAGGCGGGCATGGTGGCGCGTCTTTGCGCGTGTGTGCATGTTCCGCCCCCTCGCTCGTAGTCGTCATATACGGGCGTACCCGCAACCTGTCAATATCCCACATTCTACCGGTTTGTCAGCTGACCAGGTATTTCACGGCGAAGATGTGACATGTTCGGCTGGTTAACGTTTTGAACGCCGCAATGGCGCGCATCCTCACGTTCAAGGATGCGCGCCATATGCACAGGTACGCCGAAACTCGCCTGTTTCGGCGGCAGCATACCGCCGCAGAGGGGCGAATGCCTCAGGTTACTGCTTTTGCTGTTGCTGAGGCTGCTGTTGTCCCTGCTGAGGCTGCTGCTGTTGCTGCCCTTGCTGGGGCTGTTGTTGCTGTTGTTCCTCCGGCGGGTTATCCATACGGGCTCCACCTTCACTGCCGGGCTTCGTCTGCATGTGGCCACCGGTACCGCTCTCACCGGTCTGCATGTTGCCGCCAGCTGAAGGCTCTGAACCAGTGCCGCCGGATCCGCCGCCGTTCTCCATCTGTGAGCCGCCGCCAGAATTATTTTCTGCGCCTGAGCCGCCGCCAGCGCCACCGCCTGAACCGGAGTCGCCTGATGTGCCGCCGTTGTCCGTGGTCACGGATCCCTGCGAGGCTGATGAACTTGACGATGTAGATGCTGAGGATGAGCTTGAGGAGGAGTCACCACCAGAGCTGCCAGAGCCACATGCGCTCAGCGCCACCACGCCAGCAACAGCCAGGGACACAAAAACAGAAGTCTTCTTGGCGATCATACGCCTATCCTTTCTGCCGGTAATTGTTGGTTCAAACCCCACCCTCTCACACACCTAAAGTATTTTTCAGGGATTTATCCCAGGTACGGAGTGTTTTTATGCTATGAGCCGTAAATACATTGCATTTCCATAAATGTTTTCGAAATGGCGTGCATAAAATTATGTAGTTTAATTGCATATCCAACGGTTAAATTCCCCATCATATTTATATCTTCCGTATTTTTAGCAAAAAAATAAGGCGCGCACCCTCAAAAGCTAAGGATGCGCGCCAGATTACACAGCCGCCTCACGACCGCCCGCAGGTACTAGCCCGCAGTGGTCGGATTGAGAGGTGTTTTAGGAGTTGCCGCTCCTGGAGTATTGGGAACCACGGGAAGATCCGGCAGGTCGGTGGGTTTTTCGGACGTAGCCTGACCGTTAACCATCACGTTGTAGGCGCCGTTGTACTGCACAGCCGTCACCGTATTACCTTCGTTCTTAACCCAGGAGCCATCGATGCCCACCAGATCGGTGTGACCGTCGGAAGCGTCGGTCCTAGTCCAAGAGCCATCGTAGTAGACCGTAACCGTATCGCCGTCGGGTTCAGTAGCAGTCCAAGAGCCATCCTCCGAGACCAGAACGTATCCCTCAGAACCGGGAGCGCCATTGGCGCCACCACCCTGTGCGCCGCTACCGTCAGCGCCGGCAGCACCGCCGCCAGAGTTAGGAGCGTTGCCGCCCTGGGCGCCGCCGCCACCCTCAGCGCCAGAACCGTTCGCTCCGCCACCTGATCCGTCACCGCTGCCCGATTGTGCGCCGCCCTGAGCGCCGCCACCACCTTCAGCACCTGAGCCTCCACCGGAGCCGCCCTCGCTGCCTGATTGTGAGCCAGAATCGGAACCAGAATCAGATTTATTATCCGATCCTGTGCCGTCGCTAGATCCGCTACCAGACCCCTTCTCTGAGTCTGCACCGCCGCTAGCATCAGAACCAGCACTGGAGTTTGCCGAAGCATCGCCGCTGGCGCCACCGCTAGCGTTCGAGGAGTCTGAGCCGCCGGAAGCGGAAGAGTTTGCCGATGCGGAACCGGACGCCCCGCTTCCTGCGGAAGAACTTGAAGAGGAGCCGCTAGAGTTATCCGAACCGCAGGCACTCAGTGCCACCATGCCAGCAACAGCCAGGGAGACAAAAGCGGAAGTTTTCTTGTTGGCGATCATACGCCCATCCTTTCTGCCGGTGATTATTGATTGGCTTTCAACTCTCTCACACACTAACGGTATTTTTCAGGAATTTTCCCCTCTCTGTGGCTCTTTTTATGCTAAGAGCAATAAATAGACCCTTTAACGCATACTCATTTCTAACCCAAACAATTAACTGTATTTCCTTGTGTTATTAAAATTAATTAATATTTTAAAATATTTACCCTTCTCTTAGACCTCAGAAAACTTAGAGCATACCTTGCACTTATACAAGCGTCTCTTATGGTTTCGGGGTTTTTATTTTGCCGCCCTTTATCCACACACCAAAGCGGTGCGCATCCTTATCATAAGGATGCGCACCGCTTGAATTATCGCGCCGTATACCGTGATGCTACGTCCGGGTGGAGCCTTCTAGACCAGTAGTTACCGTAGCGCGTCAGAGGCAACGCACGGCATATCGGCTCTTTACATAGGATAATCTAGCCGGCAGTGGTTGGCTGAACCGGGGACTTAGGAGTTACAGCTTTAGAGTCGCTTGGCTTATTGGGCAGATCCGGAAGGCTTGGCTTCTTAGTGGACGGCTTGCCATCCTCCTGAACGGTGTAGCTGCCATCAGCGTTTACAGCTGTTACATCACGACCATCTATAACAGTCCATGAGCCATCGGAACTCACAGTGGTAATATCGCCATCAGTCTCGGTGCGAACCCATGAGCCGTCGGAAGCCACAACGACACTATCACCATCAGCTTCAGTGTAAGTCCACGACCCATCAGATACAACAGTATGCGAACCGGCCCCGCCGCCATTATTGCTAGTAGATGCGGATGCACTCGACCCCGAGCCGTTATCCGCTTGCATTCCGCCGTTAGTACCAGCAGATACCGTGGCATCGCCACTCTTCATCTGCATATTACCGTCAGCCCCAGCGGTAACAGAGGTATCACCATTATTCACAGTGACCGAACCGTCAGAGGCGGAGACCTTGGGAGTCGCAGATGCAGAAGCGGATGCCGATGAAGAGTTCGAAGCGTTATTGGAGTTATTGGCACCGCATGCGCTGAGGGCTACAACGCCTGCTACAGCTAGAGAAAGAAGGGCGGAAGTTTTCTTGGTGATCATGTGCGTAGTCTTTCTGATGATGAATTACTGTTCAGTACCCGAAAATTTCGCGTCACAAGACTGAAATTACAGGGGCTATACCCTGCCCGGAAATACCCTCATTCTACGGGATCTATCCATGTTGAGCCTATACAAACCTGTATTTAACCTAAGAAACTTAAATATCATATTAAGGTTTTATGTACCTATTGTAGACCCCGAATTTTCCCGGGAATAAAAGGGGATATACCCCCGTACCACAGGCTCTTATCGCAGGCAGATGAAAAGCCGAAGCGCCGCATCCTAGCCTTGTGAATGCGGCGCTTCGGTTCCTGAAAGTCCTCACGACAGAGGTCGCAGTCACAAACTATTGCAGAGCATACGAGGGCTCAACCGGGGTCTTAGGCGTTACCGCCTGAGGGTTTGCAGGTTTTTCAGGCGTCTGAGGAACCGTAGGTTTCGTAGTTCCGGGCTGCCCGCCTTTCTTCACAGTCGTGTAGCCACCATCCGCCTGCACCTTAGCCTGGGAGCCTTGCACTGTTCCCTGCTCTGCAATCTCGATTCGAGCTTTATGGGTCCATGACCCATCTGCCGACACCGCAGTTTCCTCGCCCATAATCCCGGTTTTAGTCCAAGAACCGTCAGCATTGACTTTCACCTGCAAACCATCATTGGACACATAAGACCATGAACCATCCGAGGAAACCTGTGTGGTTTGTTCCTCCATACTGCGTACCGTTACGGAGGGAAAAGGCTTAGGGGTTTTCGACACCGATGGAGAGGCGGCCGAACCGCTGGAGCTATGAGCAACGCAAGCGCTTAGCGTCAGAGCAGAAGCAAATGCTAGAGCAAGACTCGCTATAATTTTTACAGTTTTCACGTGTTTTCCCATCTCAGGGCAGAAAGTCAGCCGTTTTTATTACCCGCGCCCCTGCCAAACAGCGCGCTTAGGCTGTGCTGGACGAGCCGTCCCCCGTCCAGGATACGTGGGCGCTGGGGGTGTGTAGGACGAGATTCGCCACCCATTAGAGGAGTACCATTCGCCGTTATCGGTGACGCCGAATTCGCTTCCATTCGGATACTTTTGCACCCACGATCCGTCGTCGTACACACGAATTCGGGTTCCATCGGCATTCTTGCGTTTCCACGAGCCATCAGAATCAACTTTGATAGTGCTTCCATCCGCAGCGGTCTGAGACCACGAACCATCGCGGTTCACCTTGATACTAGAAGCACCGCCATTTCCCTTGTTGCCGGTAGATCCTTGCGAACCGCCATTTTTATTTGCGGATCCTGCTCCTCCCTGACCTCCAGAATTTCCCTGCTGCCCGGAGTTACTTCCACCAGAGCTGTCAGCTGGCTTCGCCGCTTCATCGACATGCTTATTCGCATCTGCACCACCAGCTGCCGCACTTTCCTCAGGAGAATTAGCAGCCGGAGATTCGGGGGCTGTTGCCGCATCCGTGAGCGTGGGAGCATTCACGGCCTCACCTGTAGTATTACTCTCGGCGGTTGAAGAGGGAGTAACATCCGCAGGCTCGGGGGTTGCGGTTTCAGTCGCCGTCGCGGAAGGGGATGAATTCGCCGAGGAACTGGGACTTGGAGACTTAGATTTCGTGGGGGAAGATTTTGAGCTTGAGGAGCTGCTGTTGGGCGATAATGTTACGGAGGAAGACGCCTCATTTGAGGAGCCGCAGGCGCTCAGGGCAAAAATACTCGCCACAGCCACCGATACAACGGCGTAGGTTCTCTTCATGCTCATTGCATTTCTTTCTATAAACCGGTGATGACATCCCGTTGCGACCACCCAGACGTTCAGCATGAGCGCACCACAGCACCGAAAAACATGGTGTTATAGCAATTCACACTGAAGAGCATCGTTGCGGGATAACTAGTCCTTCCGGAAGAAGGGATACATCTATTCTAAAGGTGTTCCGCTTCTTGAAGCTATCCATTAACACGTTTCTTGAAAAATATCACGTTAATTTCTGCGGGTACCCTCAAGAATATCTCAGGAAACACTTCAAAATCTCGGACGTGAAACTACGGATTAAACTTAATCAGCATTTTTATATACATTTTCTTTACGCTTACGAGATTTCTATATGAAGATCTTTATCCTCCCGACACACAAACCCCTGCCCCACAAGGTAAAACTTCATTCGCGCATCAAGAGGCATACGCTCAACGACAAGAAATGCCGGAACACAAGAAAGCTCAGCTTAGTAGACTATCACCCGAGCAGCCGACCGCAGAGATCTTTGTGCAAGGACCGTTTGATTTATAGATATTTTGAGAACAGGGTGAAATACTTATAAAATTTACATATAAAGTATTTAATAATACTTACACATATATATTTTTATAGTTATATGTTGTGTATACCAGTTTTCTACATAGAACCGCATCTTAACGCGGAGCTGCAGGGGCTACCGGAGTTGCCGCCTCCGGATTATTGGGTTTTCCAGGAATTGTAGGGGTTTCAGGCCGGTCTTCTTCATCCTCAACAATGCCGTTCTCGGAGACTGACCACGAACCGTCGGCGTTAACCGTGATAACCTCGCCGTCATGGTCGGTCTGGGTCCATGCGCCGCTTGCGCTCACTCTAATGACCTCGCCGTCGCTCTTAATAACTTCCCACGCGCCGCTCGTCTCAACGGTGATTTTATCGCCTTCGGAGTTCGTGTGGGTCCAGGAACCATTCACATTCACCTTGGGTTCGGTTGGAGATCCACCATTGTTACGTTGCGCGGGCGTATTGTTCCCGCCGGTTCCGGGCTGATTCTGATTAGTATCACCATTCACCGAGCCGCCAGCGGTATTTCCTCCTCCCCCATTACCCTGGGGCGCGTCGGGGGCATGAGAGGGATCTGACGAGGGGTTAGAGGTTGCCGAAGGTGAAGGTTCCGCAGCCGTACCATGTGTTGAGGGGGATGCAGTCACTGTCACCACGGCGGGAGTCACCGGATCCTGAGGTTCGGAGGATGCACACGCGCTCAACAGACCAAGCCCTGCAAGGGCTAACGGAAGAGCGCTATACTTTCTCGGTACGATGGTCACGGTATGTCTTTCTGAGTGTTTCTATGTCATAACAGGATATATTTTCAGGCTGCAACATTACTTACTACTATTTTAGCTAACCTGATTGAGACTTTTAGGTGACAAGGTGTTGCCCGCTTTTCTTGGGGCGAAAGGTATTACAGCGTAATGTTGCGATGCGTATGTTCAATGTGAAGTTCTTAGAAGAATAAGATTCCGTCCCCGGTAGTTTATCCCGTCCTGACAACCTTTTCAAACGGAGTTTGGTATCGGGCGTTATCACGAGGCAGAAGCTCTCAGATAGAGAAAACAAACCATAAACATAGGGGCTCCCACCGTGTGGTGGAAGCCCCTATCAGGTCCTAGAAGTCTCAAGAAGTTACTTCTTCTTCTTGGAGGTGGCCTTGGTGGCCTTCTTCTTGGTAGCGACTGCTGCCTTCAGCTTGGAGCCTGCGGTCAGCTTCACACCGTGACCAGCGGGAATCTGGATGGTTTCACCGGTCTGCGGGTTGCGACCGGTACGAGCTGCACGGTCGGTACGCTCGATAGCCAACCAGCCGGGGATGGTGATCTTCTCGCCCTTAGAGACGGAGGTCTCGAAAGCCTGGAACACTGCGTCGAGCACTGCGTTCACGGTTGCCTGGCTCTTGCCAGACTTCTCTGCTACCTCTGCAACAAGTTCGGTACGGTTCTTAGCCATTTGGGGTGCCCCTTCCTGAGACTTATCTTTTTCAGACTAAGTCGAGCTGCTTTTCACGAGGAAAAATAACTCGCCTAGGTACAAAATACCAGAAATTACCAGCTTGACTTAGTAATACCGGGCAATTCGCCACGGTGTGCCATCTCGCGGAAGCGTACGCGGGAGATACCAAACTTCTGGAAGGTACCGCGCGGACGACCGTCGATCTGGTCACGGTTGCGAACGCGGACGGGAGATGCGTTGCGGGGTAGCTTCTGCAAAGCTACACGTGCTGCTTCGCGCTCCTCGGGGGTAGCGTTCTCGTTCACCAGCGTCTTCTTCAGTTCTCGACGCTTCTCGTCGTAGCGAGCTACGATGACCTTGCGCTGCTCGTTACGAGCGATCTTTGACTTCTTAGCCATTCTTAGCGCTCCTCTCGGAAGTCAACGTGCTTGCGAACCACGGGATCGTACTTCTTTAGCACCATACGGTCAGGATTATTGCGGCGATTCTTACGGGTTACATAGGTGTACCCGGTGCCTGCAGTGGACTTGAGTTTGATAATAGGACGCAGGTCCTTAGCCTTGGATGCCATGTACTAGATCTTCTCCCCGCGTGCGATGATTTCTGCGACCACGGCATCGATGCCACGAGCATCGATAACCTTAATGCCCTTAGCGGACACGTTCAGGGTCACCTTACGGCGAAGCGAAGGAACCCAATAGGTCTTCTTCTGAACGTTCGGATCGAATCGACGCTTATTGCGGCGATGCGAGTGCGAAATGCTGTGTCCAAAGCCGGGAACAGCTCCGGTCACCTGGCAGACTGCTGCCATGTTTCACTCCTTATTGATTGACTTTTCTGACGGATGCGCAGTCGATGTTACTCGTACGTCCCGTCACCAATGTAGAAGCACCGGGTTATTCTCCGGGCTAGAGTGTTTGAGACCGGCATCTGGGTGAGATCCAGATGTCAATCCCCGCCGCGGGAAAAACGGTGAAGCATAATTTAGTGTCGAGAGGCGTTTCCACCACTACGAACAGCGTTAAATTCTAGGTAAATCCAGCAACTCACGCAAGCCTGCACGCCAGAAAATCCCCTTAAAAACCAAGGATTTTTTGGATTTTGAGGGGTAACCATTTGATACAGACTTCTTCCGGGCACGCCGAAAGGTCACGATAGAGTTACCCGCTTATTCTACCAGTTCTCGCTGTTTCCTCAAGTCACAAGGGAGTTTAAGGTAGTTCATGACGGAATTTTCGTCCCTTGTCGATATCCATGTGACAAACATCTAATTACATCAGTGAAATTTTAAATGTGAGATTAACATCTTAACTCGTACAGACCCGTATTTTACGGCATACGGCAGATTATTCTTCGAGTTCTACCGGCTCACCAAGGCCAGCGGCAGGAACCAAATTCGGGTACCTCGCGCTTAGTCCATCCCCCAAACTGCGCCCAGTCAGCTGCCGACCCATCCAAGGCAGAGCATGCGTTCTTACCCAATACGCACTCTCGGCAACTCTCTCACGCAGCGGCGGAGGCTCTTCTTCACCGGCGATAAGGTTCACGTCCTGCGCAAGATGCCCCAGCCCAAGCTGCGTCAGCACATGGTATGCAAAGCGCTGATGCCCCAACTCATTCATATGCAGGCGGTCGTCAGCCCACAGCCGCCAATCCAGAAAATCGTCCATACGCCAGTAATCGATAATGTGCACACCGTATTTATCCGCCACCGTGCGTAGAAGCTCGTTATACAGGGCGGTACGCGGGCGGGTCCGAGCAAAGGGTCCCTCTCCCTTCACGTCTAGGCCCGTAATCGTCAGAACCTCGATTCCTTCCGCGCGCAGAGCCGCAAAGGCTCGCTCTGCGTGCGAGATAATCTCATCTATATTCACGTTTAGGCTAATAATGTCGTTGCCGCCGCCGTAGAAGCTAACAAGGTTCGGTCTCAGTTCTAAGGCTGCCTCCAGTTGCTGATCGACAATCTGGTGCATCAAAAGCCCGCGGATCGCCAAGTTAGCGTACTGCGCCTGAGCATCGACTGAGCCGATAGCTTCCGCAACGCGATCTGCCCAGCCACGCACCTGGTTGGGGCGGTCGGTATCGACATCACCCACGCCTTCGGTAAACGAGTCGCCCATCGCCACATAACGCACAGGTTCGCCGTGCAGTCTGGCATTTTTATCGAGTTTGAGCATGGTAGGTACTTCCTAACTTTTGGTTTTATCTACCCGCCAGTATCCCATGAATAATATGTCTGTCTTAGGTATCGACCGCAGACATCCAGCTGCCTGCGGTTTCAGGCAAGGCAAACCAATCGTGCAGCAAACTCAAACATACCGTAACCGCGTTTTGTTCGGGTTTCTCGCTCCTGTTTTATTAAGTCTTATTTCACGGTTTCACGTCGTCCAGTATCTTCTGCGAAGCGTGCGCATACCGATGATGCGGCACCACCACCACGCTCCCGTCACTAAATGGATCGGTAACCTTGGCTTTGAGCCCAAAAATATCGTTAAGATTTCTGGAGGTCAGCACCTCGTGAGCAGATCCGCGACTGACAATTTGCCCGTCCTTCATGGCGATCAGATAGTCTGCAACGCGAGCGGCGAGATTCAGCTCGTGCAGCACCATAATCATGGTGGTGCCGCGTTCTTCGTTCAGGTCCGCCAGTAAATCCAGCAGCTCCACCTGATGCGCCAGGTCAAGGTACGTGGTCGGCTCATCCAACAGCAGAATATCGGTCTCCTGCGCAAGCGCCATCGCAATCCACACACGCTGGCGCTGACCGCCGGAAAGCTCGGTTACTTGGCGTTCGGCGAGCGACATCGTATCGGTGGCCTCTAGGGCCCAGGCTACCGCCTCATCATCTTCGGCGCTATTACGTTTGAAAAGCCCTTGATAGGGGTAGCGCCCCCGCGAAACCAAATCGGCAACAGTAATGCCTTCAGGCGCAATAGGATGCTGCGGCATAAGCCCGACCATGCGTGCGAACCCCTTCATGGAGTACTGATGCGTAGGCTTACCATCGAGCAAAAACTCGCCGTCAAGGGGATGCAAGAGTCGCGAAACACCCCGCAGAAGCGTGGATTTACCGCATCCGTTGGGGCCGATAATGGCGGTGACCTTGCCCTGCGGGAATTCTAAGCTCAGGTCTTTGACGATAGGCTGTGCGCCGTATCCTAGGCTCACGTTGTCTACGCGCAGAGTACGCTCAGTTACGGTTTTCATGATTTACCTTCCTTTCGGTTCTGCACGAGCAACCAGATAAGTATGAGGGTACTGAAGACGCCATAAAAATGCCTACAGAAATTTTATATGCCGGAATAGGTTTGCGGCTGCAGAATCAGCGCATACCACGATCACGGCACCTACTAACACCGGGCCTAAGAGTGTGTATCTTCCTGCGTATGAATGAAAGCTTTTTCATGTCCCGTGTGAAGACCTTAGCCAGAGAGTCCCTTCACCTTCAACGAGCACACGTCGTTCCTTCTCCCCTGCATGATCATGATACTTATATGATGTCTGCAAAATATGCACATGAAACTTCATCGCTGCATAGTAAACGTGCGGCGGCCGCCGTTCACCGAGGCTTCAGACGTACCGATGCCGCGCCTTCCGCTAAGAAGACACGGCATCGTATATTCTTGGCACGTGTTTAGAGCGAGAGCATGCCAGTGGGTATCCAGCCGCCCTTGGCGGCGCGTTCAAGCATAGTTTTCGCCATAGTACGCCCGTATGCCTTGCTCACATGGTTCTCGTCTATGTACACGTAGACGTTCCCAACAACCGGTTGGCACATTCCTTCCGGGCAGTACAGGTCAGTCATATCTACCAGCACCGCGCCCTTATCCTTGTATTTGTCAAAGACCTCTTGGGCGGGGTTCTTTTCAGCCAGTTTCTCAGAGACCGGGCGCGCGCAGGATTCCAGGTCGTCTCCCGCCTTCTGCGCACATTCATATACGTTGTAGTCGTACCGCGGGTTATCGCGCACACCGACCACCTGTATTCCAGCGTCCGTGAACTTCTTGACCGTTTCCTCCAGGGCCGGGTCGATGCGCTCCTCATTAGACCGCGCCTCCGCGATGGTTGCGATAATCACCACGGTCTGCGGCTTACGCTGCAGAATTTCTTCGGTAACGTCCCGGTTAAACTCGGCGCACTCGTTCGAGGATGATGCATCCTGCTGCGGATACTGGCATCCGCCCAAGAGGATCGACTGCATATTAACTTTGGACTGCTCGGCAACGGGTTTGAACATGGCCATTGCCTGTTCCGCGTGGGAGTTACCGACGACCATCATAAGCGGCGAATCATCTGTTCCGTTCTTCTGCGAAGAGCAGTACTTCTTAAGCGAGTCATGAGAGAGGGCAAAATTGCCTTCGCATTTGCCGTCGCTCAACATCTCGTATTGATTCTTCAAATCACCATTAGGGATAGGGTCGTCGTGCATGAGCGCCTGATCGGTGCCGATGGCGCGAGCACCTAGGTGATTATCGGTTGCAGTCTGGGTCTGCGTTTCTGCCTGAATACTCGCCTGAGTATTGGAGTAGTTCACCCACGCCTGCGCACCGGCAAGAGGTATTCCTGCCAGTAAAAAGGTTGCGGCCAGGAAGGCAAGCTGATCAGCCCATGTTTTGACCGCGAAAACCCTCTTAAACCGCAGTATTTTCATCAGCCAGGGAATGAAAGGGTCTTTACGGTAACGCAGCGGTTTCTCCACGAACTGGATCAGAACCCAAGCTAAGCCAATAGATACCGCAATAATGGCGGTTCCTTCAAGAAAGTTCACGTGGGGTTTCTCTACAGCGGTGCTGTACAAGATCAGGATGGGCCAGTGCACTAGGTACAGGGCGTAGGAGATATTGCCGAGACTCTGCAGAGGTTTAGAGACCAACCAGCGGTCTACGCCCCACCGACTGTTGGTACGGCCCGCCATAATGACGAGAGCACCTGAAACTACTGGATACAGCGCTAAGAATCCGGGAAAGGAGCGCTGCACGGGCAGGAAGGCGCCACAGGTCACAAGCCCAAAAACGCCGATCCACCCCATGATGACGCGCGCCTTCTCAGGGGCCTTCCATTTGAGGGTTACCATGGCGAGCAGCGTCCCGACAGCAAACTCCCAGAGACGGGTACGAGTATCGAAGTATGCGAACCCCTGGTTTGTCTCAGTTTCGATAATCGAAAACGTTAAAGATGCCACAAAGACCGTGTCGAAAACCAAAATGGTTGTCGTGAACAGATTCCAGCGGAAACGATGCACAAGGTATGCGACCAGCGCGAAGAGCAACGGCCACAGAATAAAAATCTGTCCCTGAATAGACAGCGACCAGAAGTGCTGGAACGGGGTTTTCGATGCTGCGTTTTGCGCATAGTAATCTACCGAGTTAAAAGCAAGATGCCAGTTCTGGTAATAGAAGAGGGATCCCTTCGCATCCGCGAGCATATCGGCCCAGCGGCTTGGCGATAGGATAAAAAATGATGCGATGGTCGTTCCCGCGATGGTTACGGTCGCTACCGGAAGCAAGCGTTGGAACACGTGTAGCCAGTATGTGAAGAGGTTAAGCGGCCTGCCCTCGTTGATTTTGCGCATACTCGAGAGTGAGAGCAGGAACGCCGAGATGAATAGAAAGACGTCCACGCCGCCGGATACCCTACCAAACCAGACATGGTATAGCACTACCAGGAGTACTGCGAATGCACGCAGACCCTGAATTTCGGGGCGGAATCCCCGAGTTTCAATAAAGTTTTCGAGGGGGTAAGAGTTTGAGGGTGATGATACAGTCGGGGTTTGCGCCGCTTGCTGATGCATTGCGGGTTGACCTGCTGCCATAATATCGCGTGTCCTGTGCTGCTCTGTAAATCGGTGTGTGTGGTCTCATATAATACTAACGACCTGTAAGGGGAAAGTCCCGATTCAACGCATCAGCTGCGTAACGCATGAATCAGGACTTTCGTGGAGCCCCCTACCGGATTCGAACCGGTGACCCTCGGTTTACAAGACCGATGCTCTGGCCAGCTGAGCTAAGGAGGCAACGTCTTCTAGTGTACAGCAAACGCACAGGTATGCTAATTCAAAAGTGGATGTTATGAAAGTTTATCGTGTTCACTGTTTTTATATGTGTCTGCTTAAACGCTATTTTCCCGTATCACTATACTTTTTGAGTCTTTTAGATTTCGAACTATGTTCATACGGCTCAGAAAATGTTAGACGACCGATGAACCTTAACAGAGATGCCCTCTCATGCAGAATCATGCATCGGAATCTTAGACTATTGTGTCAGTATCCTTTGAGGCTAAAGCATATAGAAGGATTCGCCCGCAAGCTTAGCGCTTGCGGGCGAATCCTTCTATATTACTGCTGCGGGTTATTATTATTCTTCTTGGCGTCGATCTTCCCCTGCAGGAAGCCAGTGAAGTCATTGCTGGTGTACTGTTCACCATCCACAAAAACGGTCGGGGTGCCTTCAATGCCGTTCTTAGAGGATTCTGCGGTCACAACATCCACGAGAGAACGCCACTTATTATCGTTCATATCCGAACCGATATTTGCACCGTATTTAGAGGCCATATCGGCGATCTGCTGGTTGTTCAGGTCGCCGGTTCCCTGGTGACTAAACAGTTCTTTCTGGAAGTCCAAGAATTTATCTGCACTCACCTGGTTAGCAACGGCGTATGCGGCATTAGCGGTACGTGCCGAGTACTGGGTGGGTGAATTCTGATCAAGGAAGGTCAGGTTACGGATTTCGAGTTCGATATTACCCTCTTGAACCTGTTTCTTCAGTTCCTCGCCGTACTGATCCTCAAACTCATGGCAGTGCACGCAATTGTAGTCCTGGAAGATCGTTACGCGCACCGGTTTGCCGTTCTTAGAGGCTTCATCTGCCGACTGAACGCCGAGTGGCAGCTTCTTGCCCGCCTGCGGGGTACCGTTCACCGAGGGGGTGTAGGAGGCGTTAGAGTCCCCTAGTTCCTTATAGTTACGGGTGTCTCGTGTTGAGGAGTTTTGGACGATTCCGTCCTTAGTCAGCACAATTCCGCCGTACTCATTCGAACTCGCAGGCACAGGACCCGATTCGGGTACTTTATTGTTCTGACCATTGATATAAACAAAGCCAATAACGAAAACAATAACAACGACTACGCCGAGTACTGTAAGTTGTATCCATCGACGGTTCATCGCGACATTGCCGCGTTTTGATTGTTTAGCCGCAATTTGGCGGGCCTTCTCGCGGGCGTCCTGGGACATTGCCTGCTCCTTTATCTTATGATCGACGCGGTGGATGCGCCTACCGCTAACCCGTTCTAGCCTACCGAAGGTTGTTGGTAGCTGCCAGTCATAGCCAGGTTTTCTACACTTTGTGTCGCGTTCTCACGCTCACAGCTTATTTTACGGGGCAACCACAGTCATCTGCGCTGACTATAAGTCGCACACGTACCGTTATAAGACTCGTTATTCTGCGGGATAGCATCTTAGGATAAACCTGGCGGTATGAGCAAAAGCAGACTCTGTGCCTTATAAATTGCCTCGTTCCCCTATTCTCTGGGTGACATTATGTATGTAAACCACACCTTTCCAGAGACCCCCGTTTATAGCTTATAAGTTCCACAGACAAGACCCTCATACTGCAAGACTGCGCTACCAAGGAAAAGGTCTAAGATAGCCTCGACCGCAGACCAAGTCAGAAGTCGAGATTAGCAATAAACCCCATATTTACTAGAACAGCTTCAACCAACGAGTTTCGCCCTAAGATTCCAGGGGATAATAGCATGCGATGACTCTACTACACTCAGCTTAGTTTCATCGGCGATGTCAATGTCTAATGCTGACAGTATCTTACTTGCTTAGCCACAATTTGACGAGCCTTATCACGGGCGCCTTGGGACATCGCCTATCCCTTTATCCTGTAGTCACCCCCTGTGCACTTAGCAGTTATCTACGTTGTGATCCAGCTGTTCTTCTTCACGAGCACCCTGCTAGTGGACAGTACTAGTGGACAAGCCTCGCAGTACTTTATGGCTACACACGCCGCAAGCAGTGTTCCTCAGCGAACTTCTAGCAGAGTATCGGCACCGGCAAAACCTCCAGAACCGCTATAGCTGTTCGAGTAATCATGCTCTACACTTCCGTCTTGCTCAGGGTTTTAGTGGGTAAGGGATACGGTGTAAGAGCTTCAGAATACGGCTTAACCCCACCCACGATTCAGGTTAGGAACATTAGAACAGACACACATTCTATTCCATAACCCAATTTTCTGTCTGCATAGACGATATAAGAACGACGCGGCTATGGTGATATATGCCATAATCTGCACCAAAGTAGATCCCGTCGAGCTGCACCTCGCAACAGGGTGAACGGGAGTATGAATACATGACGTCCCAGTACCGGCTTACATATACAGCTGGAATTAGCGGGTACTTTTCCGGGGCTTTACGTGTTGAAAGCTAATGCTGGTATTCCAGGCGATAAAAGCATAGCTATTTCCGTTGGGTGAGTTTGAGGTGTTGAATGGTTGTTAAGACCCGGCAGTTGGTGCATCGTTACCGGGTTTTCCTGTGCTGGTGGCACCCGTTTTTCGTCAAAGGTCCGTCACAGGTAGCGGGGGTTTTGAGGCCCATTCTTGGGTGCCGTACCGGAGTTAACACTAGTTGAGTGGTTAAGGCTGTCCCGGTATAGCCTACCAGGCCCAAACCGCACTTATAGTCAAGGGGATACTGCACCGGGTTGGGGTTGTTTGGTAAAACCACCGTTA
>NZ_KV817380.1:0-10679 GCF_001814655.1 Rothia sp. HMSC069C01 | reverse complement strand
CCGGAATCTACATCTACATACTGGATGCGCCCATACGGAATGGACGTCACATGCCGAAACAGCACCCCCTGGCGCGCCATCAGATGGTTGGGGCGCAGACTATAACCGAGCGCTCGGGTGCGGCGCGGCAGCAGCACCGCCCACCAGATACCCCACACCACCAGGACAGCGGCGATCACCCCGGTAAGAGCAGGCAGCCACGTGGTTTTGGGCAGAGCGCCAGAGGAACGCATCACCTCAAACATCACGGTCAGCGCCGCAAAAACGCCTACCAGCGTGGCGAAAAACCCTACGATCTGTATCAGCCGAATCTTGGTATATGAAGGATGCGCGCGCACCCACTCATCCTCAGTCGTGGTCACCGAGCTCTCACCCTCGTGCGAGAAAGAAGCATCCTCAGCATGTGAAAGTTGTGACATACATACCCTCTAACGTTAATCGCTCGTGCGGGAATATCCATCGGCGGCGAGCTTACCCGAATTCGAGCCGCCCGACGACGAATTACCGTCCGGATCATCCGGCGGAATACGGCATAGATACTGCGCCCACACCCCGCCTGCCAGCAGCAGCACGGCACCGATCAGATTCACCACAGTAGACCAGAAAAACCCGGGGATACCGCGAGCGCTCGCCAACGCTACATCGTAGACGATAAGCCCGAGCATCCAGCCCGCCAACAGGGCCCCGGTCAAAATCGCGCCCTGCGCACACGCCAAAGTACGCGCAGCCATGAGAGAGTTCATGGATTTCGCTTTGCGCCGGGTCTCAACATTGCGAAAACGCGCCACCTGAAACGCAAACCAGAGCGTAATACCCGCTATTACCACGCAAATCAGTGCCACCACAGGCGACATTGCGAGTTCACCGCCGCCTGCGTTCACCACCAGATTATTCAGGATCGTTGCAGCAACAAGCCCCAGCGCCACGGCACACGCAATAACGGATATTCGGATGGGCTTCATACGCCCTCGCTTTCAGCACCACTATCAAATAGGTTCTTGGGCAAATTCATGTCTCGCATAAATCGTACCGCGTTAACCCCCGCCCGTTCATCGGCTGCGCGTACCCTGCGAGCTAAATCGGCGACGAGATGCCGCGCCTGTTCGCCCGTAGCGGCATCACGAGAGGGTATTACCGCCTGTGGGTTTGCCTGTTCCCATGGAACCAGTACGAAAGCGCGTTCATGCGCACGCGGATGCGGCAGCGTCAGAACCGGGTCGTCGCTGACAAGGTCGTCATAGGTAATAACGTCAATATCGAGAGTGCGCGGACCCCATCGCACAAGCCGCACCCGGTGATGATGCGCCTCCACCTGTTGGCACAACGCTAACAGCGCGTAGGGGTCAAGGCTTGTGCGCACTTCAAGGACGGCGTTGATATAGTCCGGCTGGTCGGCGGGGCCGCCCACCGGTTCCGTCACATACAGCCCAGAGGCACGCACTAGCCGCACCTCACCCCCGCTAAGATGCACTAGGTCGGCGGCGGCCTGCTCTAGGGTGGTTTCGCTCTCGCCCAGGTTTGACCCCAGAGCCAGCACCGCCGTATGCGCTAACGCGTCCATGCCGGGCGCGGGGTGCGATTGGTTCGCGTTCGGTACATTACCCACGCGCGCATGCACCCTTTCCGCCCTGAATCTGCGTGCCTTCACGCTCCCGGAATACGGTCACTGCCACGTTCCCGAAGGTCACCTCAATCGGGGCCTTCGGTTTATTGACGGTCACCTCAAGGGCATGCACATATGCGCATTCGTCCAGAATGTTCTGGGCGATACGCACGGCAAGAGTCTCAATCAAATCGAGGGACTCCCCCACAATATGCGTGCGGATAATCTCGGCAACTTCCGCATAGTTCGTGGTTTGGGCGAGGTCGTCGGTTGCAGCAGCCTGCGTGAAGTCGGTGTATAAAACCGTATCTACGATGAAGGGCTGACCTTCACGTTTCTCAAAATCAAGCGCTCCGTGAAAACCCACGGCGGCTACACCGGTCAGGGTAATGCGGTCGCAGGAGGCATAGGCGTGCGCTGGGTTCGGCATGGTGTTCCTTAGCTGATGTGAATACTGGTACATAATTTTAGGTCTGTTTGGTGCGGGAAATAGTGCGTAAAGTATTCGCCACGGTCACGGCATCCACCGTGGGGGGCACATTGTGCACGCGAATCCCCCACACTCCCTGGGCCGCCACGAGTGCAGAGAGAGCGGCGGATGCGGCATCACGGTCTTCGGGGGCGCGTGCTGGCGGCATTTGGTCGGGCACGGTGTTCGCGCCCGCGGCGGGGTTCTGGGTTTTGGTGCGCGCCGCATCCGCAGCGTTCAGCGCATTCGCCAGAAAACGTTTACGCGAACCGGCGATTAGTACCCGATGCCCCAGCGTGTGCAGCTGCCCAAGGGCGGCGAGCAGTTCCCAATCCTGCATGCCGCCCTTCGCAAACCCCAGCCCGGGGTCGAGAATAATGTTCTCGGCATGAACCCCGGCGGCAACCAGGCGATCACGCAGGGCGGCGAGCTCGTCCAGCACCTCGGTGACGGTGCCGCGCGGGTAGGCGGCGAGCGCATCCATTGTGGTTGAGGTGCCGCGCGCGTGCATCAGAATATAGGGTACGCCCAGCTCGGCGACGGTCTGTATCATCTCATCGCTCACGCTCATGCCTGAAACGTCGTTGATGATGTGCGCCCCGGCGGCTACGGCGGCGCGGGCGGTCGCTGCGTTCATGGTGTCTACGCTGATGGTGATACCGGTTTCGGCAAGCCCCTCGATCACGGGCAGAATACGCCGAAGTTCCTCCTCAACACTGATGCGCACCGCACCGGGCCGGGTGGATTCGCCGCCTACATCAATAATGTCTGCGCCCTGCGCGATCATGTGCCGTGCGTGGGTGAGAGCGTCGTTCGCGGTGTAGTGTTCGCCGCCGTCACTGAAGGAATCGGGGGTGACGTTCAGGATTCCCATCACCAGGGTTCGCTCTGCGGCTGCGGCGTCACAGGGCAGGTGTGCGGGGGGCTGCGGGCTCATCATTGCGTGCATGATTTAATCCTAACGGATGCGCACCTGTCCCCCTTCGCGTCGCGAGCAGGTGGTTTCTGGTACAAGCAGGTCGGAAAATCCTACCTTGTCGTCGAAAAACAACCTTCTCGCGACCGGATTTAATATTGCATAATCTATGCGCATTTTTTCATGCAGGGCGTAGCGGGGGTATGCTGGATTTATGACTATAGAGTTCTGTACGGCTACGGTGCCGGACGGAACGTAACGACGCATCGTAGAGACTGACGGTTTTGGAGGTTCAGATGAATCTGAAAGTTGGCGCCTGGATTCTTGGCTTTATCGCTCTTGCGGCGTTTATCACGGTTGTTCTGGCGAATGGACTTACCGCCGTGCGCTGGGTCGCGTTCGGTGTCGCAACCTGCGCAGGGTTCCTCTCCCTGGGTATGGTCGTAACCCTAGTCCTCGGCTGGGATGACCCCACGGGAACGAAAACCGACTCCCACTAGTTTTATCTCGTGCAGAGGCGTTCCGCTAGGATTAAGCCATGCCGGATGCCCTCATGATTCGACCCGCCACCCCCTACGATGCGCAGTCAATAGCGCGCATCCGTGTTCAGGGGTGGCGGTTTGCATATCAGGGCTTAATATCTCAGGATTACCTTGATTCGCTCAGCGTCGCCGAAGACACCGAGCGGATGCGCGGGTACCTCAGCCAGTTTCCCCAGAATTCGCCGCCCAGCAGGTCAGAGTCCGTGCAGGGTTCGGGCGACGGTGAAAAACAGTCGTTTATGCTCGCTGCACGCGGCGATGCGGTGCTGGGGTTCTGCAGTTTCAGCGCGGCACCGAACAATGCTGACCGCGCCGAAAGGGCTACTCCGGGCGGGACAATGGTCGGGAGACTCCACTCACTCTACATAGACCCGGATGCCCTCGGCCAGGGTGTCGGCCACGCCCTTATGAGCCATGCACTCAGCACCTTTGCCGCATGGGGATGTGAGCACGCGACTCTCTGGGTGTTGGAGGGAAATTCCCGCGCCATCAGCTTCTACGAACGGCAGGGCTGGCGGTGTACGGGCGACACAAAGGTGGACCAGTCCTTTGGACCGTGTCTGGTTGAGCACGAAATGGCGGTGCAGCTTTAACGCGAAACCGCCCGGACGATCGTGCGACTTGTTGAGGCAGGTTCACGATTCATCTAGGCGGTCGCTAAGTTAGTCGACGCTATTAGCCACTGGCTAGTATAACGCCCTCACAGGGTGGGCACTCATAGTTTTAGCAGACTGGGTGCTCACCCGTATTGCTACTACCTTACCCTATATCGCGCGCATGCTCCACCCTCTAAAACAGCATCTGCAGCAGAAACCACCCATACACACGCGGGGACAGAGCATAGCTTCACCCCGGCAAGATGCCTCGCTTCAGGCGGGTATGCTCGTCAGCGCTCATGCGCTCGCCTTTCTGAAGGGACCCGTTAGCTTTGGGAGTGAGGCGCCTGAGATTCTGCGGGGTCATGATCGCCGAACGGCTAGAATGCTCATACGCATAGGTCGTGAAGATCCAGTCTGCGAGTTCGCGCGCATCTTGGGGGTCAAACCTTAGCCCATAACGCGGTTCAGAGTTCGTAAGCACGGATTGAATGTGCCGATACCAAGCATCGCGGCTGCGCATCACAAGCCAGAATCCGGGCTCGCTTTCCTGCTCATCGCGCAGATAACGCGCCAGACGGTATAACACCAATCGGGCGCTAAAATCCGAATAGACATTCTGTAAATCTTCAACCCCACTCACCCACGATGAGCGAAACGGATACAACTCCACGTTGCAGGTACGCAGATTCTTAACAGTCTGATGCACATAATCGCCCAAAGTTCCCGCACGGTAGTGTCTAAGGAGCAGCTTGCGAAAAGCCTCATAATACTGGCTATCAACGTCATTGACCAGAAGCGCTGAATCATAATTACGCAGATAATAACGCTCTGTGCGGGTAAAAGATTCTTGATCGGTTATATCAGGTCCAATAATGTTTTTGAGTTCGCGGTACAGAATATTTTCAGGGCACATCACGTGATTTAGTACGTCATCTGGCGTCAGGTTGTAACCCTGTGTCTTGGCGTTATAAAAAGCAGAAAAGTTGAGGGTGCGATCCGGGTGTCTGTTGTTCTGTTCGTGAAAATCGCGAACATTCTGTGCCAGGTCTAAAGAGCTGTCAATGCTTGGGTTGAACAGGCAGTGCATCAGCCGGGCGTTCACCCAACGACCATGCACATGCTGCGGGATAGCGTAGGCTAGCGACTGTACAAGTCGTATCAGCCGTTCAGGCCTCACCCACGCAAAACCTTCCTCTGCTGCGCACGGCTTCTCCCCCGCACCCATTGCGGCACAAAACTCTTCGATCTTCCGGTACCCGCTCCTCCCGGGTAACCACGGCGAGCCTAGTGCGGCCTCTAGATGGTTTTGATCGGAAATTCTGCCCGCATCATCAATCTCATCTGCCCACGCAAGGAATTCGGGCAGGATTCTAGGGGGTCTCATATACATCCTTGTAAGACTGTTATAGGGCTTTTAGTTTTATTAAGTCTCGCTCTTGTCCTCAGAACGTGATTACTTGCCTGAGAACAGCAGCCAACCTGTCGTTTCGTCCGGTATCCTGACTATAAAAACGCGCCTGTACGAATTCCTCACACAAGGGACTATCGGGGGCGAACGCGCTGGTATCAATGCTGTATCCTGCGTATTCGGTAAGGTATGAGAAAAACACAAACTGGCTACGAGTGTTACCCTCACGAAAACTATGGATTACATTAATCTCGCCCCAGCTTTCAGCGAGCTCAGCTGCAAAAGTATCTTGGTCTAAATCTCGCAGAAAATTCTTCTGGGCAAGCTTTGCGTACTCGGCTTCTGCAGCTGCTCTCAGATGCGGGCCAGCCCCATAGTAAGCATGTCCGTTTTTAGACATAAACTGCCCCACTGGTGCAACCCGTTCCTGCCCTGCCCACTCGTATATATCATGGAAAATGGCGTAATGGATTGCTTTCATATGTTCATAGTCAAATTTACCTAGCACAGGGTTCTCACGAAGTTCCCGGATCCTCAGGCTGGTAATTGCTTCTTCCATAACCCGCAATTTTTCTGGGTCAGTCTCACCAAAGGGCTTGTTTGGCGTGGTGAATTTATTTCGCAGCACCCTAGTGCCGGGAATATAGTAATCATCCCAGGTGTGAAAGATAACGTGGTCTCTCACGATGCCCTTTGCACATGGCGGCGGATCTCTGCAATAGCCTCATCGGCAGTGATGGCATGATGAGCTGCCTGATCCACAATATCTTTCAGCACAGGATCAGTGACATGATGACCAGCTAATGCCAAAGCTGTATCTGCAAAAGCCTGATTCTCCTCAGCCTCGGATGCGGTAATGCGAGTACCAGAGAGTATATGAGTCATATTTTCCCCCTACAGCCTTTATTGTACGTGAGAATGGTTCAACGCCAAGGGACTCTTCTGTCTTCAATGCGAGCAGGTGGTTTTTGGCCGAAAAGGTAGTATTTTCCTACCTGTTCGGACCAAAAACCACCTGCTCACGGATTAGGAAGCTACTGCTTCGAGAAAATCAGGCTCATCGCCTCGGCACGAGTTGCCGCGTTCTTGAGCTGCCCGCGCACCGCACTCGTGACGGTTTTCGCGCCGGGTTTGCGCACGCCGCGCATCGACATGCACATATGCTCGGCCTCAATCACAACGATCGCACCGCGCGGGTTTAGATGCTCCTCCAGTGCCTCCACCACCTGCGTGGTCAGCCGCTCCTGCACCTGGGGGCGACGCGCATAAACCTCAAGCACCCGCGCCAGCTTGCTCAGCCCCGTCACCTTGCCGTCAGCCCCAGGAATGTACCCAACATGCGCCACCCCGTGGAAAGGC
Organism: Rothia sp. HMSC069C01; assembly: GCF_001814655.1. Classification (NCBI taxonomy): domain Bacteria; kingdom Bacillati; phylum Actinomycetota; class Actinomycetes; order Micrococcales; family Micrococcaceae; genus Rothia; species Rothia sp. HMSC069C01. The sequence continues at coordinate 3,783 of NZ_KV817380.1, read as the reverse complement.
ACCAGGTGATGCTCGCACGTGGAATAGAACGGGATATCCTTCACCAGCACCATCTCGGAATGGGCAATATCGAAGGTCGTGCCCAGCACATCGGCCGGGTCAGCGTGCAGACCCGAGAAAAACTCCTCGTAGGCGCGAGCCACTCTCGCCGGGGTGTCCTGCAAACCGTCACGGTCAGGGTCTTCACCGATTGCCAGCAGGATTTCCCGCACCGCCGCCTCAATGCGCGGCTTATCCACCGCCGAGCCGTTATCCTCGCTCATCCGACCCTCCATAGGGGTTCTGGTTCGGGTTGTTATACGGGTACGGGTTCTGCTGCTGCCCATTCTGTCGTCCTGGATGCTGCTCAGGATACTGGCCGGGGAACTGCCGCTGCTCAGGGTATTGCTGCGGAGGCATCGCCACGGTCGGGTCGGTATCCTCAATATCCTGCGTGCCCGGATGCGGCATCTGCTGAGGCTGACCACCCTGACCGGGTAGATTCTGACCCGGTTCCGTGTGCTCGGGCGCAGTCGGCATGGACGCAGTCGTAGGAGCCTTCATCGCCACGGTCGGATCAGAATCGCCCTCCAGACCATTCTTCTCTGCGGCAAGTTCGCTCGGAGCCTTCACCGGCGGAATATCGGTGCGTTCGCGGCCTTCCTTGGAATACCAGTGCTCGCGTTCGGGGCGCTTACGCACATCCTTGAAAATCTCCGCGATCTCATTCTCCAGCAGAGTCTCTTTCTCCAGCAGGGCGAACGCCAAGCGGTCAAGCACATCGCGGTTCTCCACAAGAATCTGGAAAGCCTCATCATGAGCCTCTTCCAGAAGTTTACGCACCTCGATATCAATCTTGTAGGCGGTCTTATCAGAGTAGTTACGTGCCGCCGAAGGATCGCCGCCCATGAACGGTTCGGTATCGTCGCTGCCGAGCTTCACCGAACCCAGCAGGGCGCTCATACCGTAGTCGGCTACCATTTTGCGTGCGGTATCGCTCGCCTTCTGAATATCGTTCGCGGCACCCGTGGAGGGATCGTGGAATACAATTTCCTCAGCCGCGCGGCCGCCCATCGCATAGGCCATCTGATCCAGTAGCTCGTGGCGTGTGGTCGAGTACTTATCGTCCTGCGGCATGACCATCGTGTAACCCAGTGCACGACCACGCGGCAGAATAGTAATCTTGGTAACCGGCGCGGAGTTGCGCAGGGCGGCAGCCACGAGAGCGTGACCGCCCTCATGGTACGCGGTTACCTTCCGCTCGTGCTCACTCATGATGCGCGAAGCACGCTGCGGGCCCGCCATTACACGGTCGATAGCTTCATCGATAGCACGGTCATCAATCACGTTGCCGTTATCGCGAGCGGTCAGCAGGGCTGCCTCGTTCATCACGTTCGCCAGATCTGCACCCGTGAAACCGGGGGTACGCTTAGCGACCTGCCCCAAATCAACGCGACGGTCGATTGGCTTACCGGCGGCGTGCACCTCAAGGATGCGCTGGCGACCCTTCATATCGGGCGCATCCACACCGATCTGGCGGTCGAAACGACCTGGGCGCAGCAGGGCGGGGTCGAGCACATCCGGGCGGTTGGTTGCAGCAATCACGATCACGTTGGAGTTGCCGTCGAAACCGTCCATTTCGACAAGCAGCTGGTTAAGGGTCTGCTCACGCTCGTCGTTACCGCCGCCCATGCCGACGCCGCGGCGGCGACCGACCGCATCGATCTCGTCCACGAAGACGATTGCGGCGGGGTTAGATTTTGCTTCCTTGAACAGATCGCGCACGCGGGATGCGCCCACACCCACGAACATCTCAACAAAGTCGGAACCGGAAATCGAATAGAAAGGCGCACCAGCCTCGCCCGCAACAGCTTTCGCGAGCAGGGTCTTACCGGTACCGGGAGGGCCGTACAGCAGCACACCCTTAGGAATCTTAGCGCCTAGTCGGGTGAACTTTTCGGGCTCCGCAAGGAACTCGCGCACCTCTTCAAGCTCAGCCAGTGCCTCATCAACACCGGCGACATCGGAGAAACGCACGGTCGGGTTATCTTTGTTGAACTTCTTCGCGCGCGACTTCGCGAAGCTCATGACCGAAGAGTTACCGCCCATGCGACCCATGAGCAGCCAGAAAATTGCACCAAAAAGAAGCACCGGCAGCAACAGAGAAATCAGCGAACCCAAGAAGCTGTTTTCCACCGGCTGATCGGTGTAGCTCTCCAGCTGGGCGCCGTTCATGGCCCGCACGACTTCTTCGGCACGCGGCTGCACATAGTAGAACTTCACAGAGGAACCGTAGTTGTTGCTGCCCTGCTTATAGTCTTCCTTCAGCTGCAGCTCAACACGCTGGTCGCCATCATAGATTTTCGCGCTCTTCACCTGGTGGTCGTTGAGCAGCTGCAAACCAACGTTGGTATCTACCTGGCGTGCGCCCTGCGCAAAAAGCGAGCTCAGCGAGAACGCCACGACAACAATTGCAATAACGATAGCCCACAGCCAGCGACCATTGATCAGCCTGCCTAAAAAGTTATCGGGGCCGTTCGGCGAGTTATTGGATTTTTGCGCCAATGCTTAATTCCTTACGTTTACGACGGCTACACGCCGGGTACGCGCCGCAGCGTGCCGGAGCACTCCGTGACGATAGAAAGATGCAACTTTAAATGTACCCTAACCCCGCCGGATTACGCCTGCATCGGCGGCATTTCACCTCAAGGCTAAAAGGAGTCAGTGCGGGCGTGCAGAAGTATGTCTAGGCGGTCCCCAGACCCTGTTCCCTGCATACCTCCAAAAAGGTTTGCAGGCTTGTCATACCTTCCCGGTGCAGGTCAGCAACGTTATCTGCATAAAAATCTGCGCCACCATTCAAACCAATAAATTCACCGCGCAGCACGTCTGTTTCCGGTTCGTATTGAATGACAGCCTTATGACCATCGATCATCATCACATTGTTCATGGTTTCACTCTACAGCTCGTCAAGGGAAACCTTTACCCCTGGCTGCGGATTAGCTAAGCGGTGACGCACGGTTTCGAGAAACTCTGCACGCAGGCATAAGCGTGCCCGCGCATCTAGAATTTTCATCAGGATGCGCGGGCACCAAAATCTTGTGCGCACGCTGCGCACGACCGGGTTTTAGGAGTATACGTGCGGGTGCAGAGTCGCCACACAGTCGAGGTTGCGGTACTTCTCAGCGAAATCGAGCCCGTAACCAACCACGAACTCAGGTTCGATATCCCAACCCACGTATTTGACCTGAACGTCGGTCTTGACGACCTTCGGCTTACGCAGCAGGGTGCAGATTTCCACAGATTCCGCGCCGCGCGATTTAAGGTTCTGCTGCAGCCACGCAAGAGTCAGCCCGGAATCAATAATGTCTTCAACGATCAACACATTACGACCGGTCAGGTCGGTATCAAGGTCTTTGAGAATACGAACCACACCCGAGGATTTCGTGCCGGATCCGTACGAAGAAACCGCCATCCAGTCCATCGTGTAATGCCCCTTGAGCGCGCGGGACAGGTCTGCCATCACCATAATGGCGCCCTTGAGAACCCCCACGAGGAGCACGTCTTTGCCTTCGTAATCTTCGTCGATGCGCGCCGCCAGCTCGGCAACTTTCGCATTAATCTCTTCCTTGGTGAAGAGTACGTTCTTCAGATCGTCCTGCACGTCTTGAGCCTGCACGGATTCTTCTTTCTTGCCGGGGCGTCTTCACGCCGAACCCACCCAAACGTTCCGCCGGGTCGGGTATATTTTCTTGGTCCGCTTTAAGTATGACTTAAATTCTGATGCGCGGCTTACGTTTCACG
>NZ_KV817379.1:231300-309616 GCF_001814655.1 Rothia sp. HMSC069C01 | reverse complement strand
CCTCGGGAGATTTCACGTGGGCTAAAAACTTCGTTTTAACGTAAGAAGATTATCTAGGGTGTACGGATTTATGGGATTTTTGAAAAGTGCCCTACACTAAAATAGACTCTCTTAGCCTATCCGTACACAGGGATAGATTATAGGCTATAAAAGTGTATATGAGGATGTAGCAAAGCATGCTAAAGGATTTTAGAAGTGGATCAGATTTTTGGAGTTACTCTTCTTGCTCTTCAGCTTTTATCCTGTGTCTTGATATATAAGAGTATAAAAAATAAAAATTACACTACTTATAGATTTCCTCGTTGTGGAAGAAGGGCATACACCATTGAAAGCTTTGCAAAATTTGGGCTGATGTGTTGCTTTATTTTGACGTCTATAACGGTTCTTTCAGTATTATTTGACCCAGAATTTGGTGGTGCATTTGTTATGTTGCCTCTAGGGTTTTTGGGCTGGTATTTATGTTTGTTTATATATTTGGACTGTAAGAATTTTTATTTGCAGACAACACCAGAGGGTATGATATGGGCAAACTTCTTAGCAGTTTCTCATCAGGCATCTTATAAGGATATTTTAAAATTCTCCTATGATCCACGAGGAGACTTTGATACAGACCTTACGTGGCTTGTAGTGAAAACTAATCATGGAAAAACCTTGCGTTTTGACCCTTTACTAACAGGTGCTGGTCTGTTGATTCCACAACTGGCATTTCGGGTTGAGAATGGTTATTGGGCAAAAAATGCAGATCCAGAAGACCAACAACTGCTTCAGAACTTTATTGATGAGCCTGAGAAGGCTCGTGAACTTCTTATGAGTTGTTCCCCTTGTGTTATAGAACGGTGATATAGGTATTTAGCTATGGAATTGACGGATTTAATACGAGCTCTTATACCGGGTCTTCCTGTTGTCATCATATCATTGGCAGTTTCAGTAATACCTCGATTTATTAGCACAAAACCTCCCGTTTTTGAGCTAAAGGACGAGGTGATATTTCGTCTTCATTGGATATATAAAATTTCTGTAGTAGTAATTGATATTACTTGTTTGCTGGTCGCTGTATTCTTGATATGGGGATCGATAACATCAGGTCCTAGGGTGCTTGTTGCTCCCATGTTTTGGGTTATCATAGCTGTTTTCTCTATTATTTTTATATACATTCACAAATCTTTCAGTGATGTGTATGTGCGCATAGATTCCCAAGGAATTACCGTGAGAAAATTTTATAGGCGCATGAAGAATTTACCCTATACAGATATTTCTGAGTACATCTTTAAACCACACAGCGATAAGCTCATCATTAAAGACTTTCGGGGCGGAAAAACTCTTATCCGCCCCTTAAAAACCTCTTCGCAGTTATCCCTTTTCCACTTGGCTTTCCGCATGACTGAAGGGCGCTGGGCTCAACCGCATAGCACCGATGACCGGCGAAAACTTGAGGAATCTATCGAAACCAATAGTGGAGTACAGTACCTTCTCGACCACCCGCACGACAAACTGTCATAACCGGCAAACAGCACCCGCACTAGCAGGCAGAGTAAACTGAGAGTATGCGTATTAAGATTCTTGATCACCCGCTGGTGGCGCACAAGATTAGTGTGCTCCGCGATAAAAACACTCCCTCACCCACGTTCCGCCAGCTCGTCGATGAACTCGTTACCCTGCTCGCCTATGAGGCCACCCGTGAGATTCGGGTTGAGAAGCGCCCTATCGAAACCCCGGTGGCGCGCACGATGGGAACCGTTATCGCTAACCCGAAGCCTCTGGTTGTGCCGATTCTGCGTGCCGGGCTGGGCATGCTCGAAGGCATGACTCGTCTAGTGCCCACCGCCGAAGTCGGGTTTTTGGGCATGGCCCGTAACGAAGAGACCCTCGATATCGTCACGTACGCCGAGCGTCTGCCCGAAGACCTGACCGGCCGTCAGGTGTACCTGCTCGATCCTATGCTCGCTACTGGCGGCACCTTGATTGAGGCTATTAAATTCCTGCGCGAACGCGGCGCCGAATCCATCACCTGTGTCTGCCTGATTGCCGCCCCCGAAGGTATTGCGGCTCTCGAAAAGGGCGTTGAGGGTCTGCGGAATGTCGACCTGTTCCTTGCCGCTAAAGATGAGCGTCTGAACGAAAAGGCGTATATTGTTCCCGGTTTGGGCGATGCTGGCGACCGCCTCTACGGGCTGGCGCAGTAGCGCATCCTTACGGGTCTGACGATCTGCGCGGGCGGTCTTAGACGTCGGGCGCCGCAAACATGTGCTTTGGGACTTGACTCTGACGATTGCGCGCGGAGCGTCGGTCCTTCAGAACCCCTTGATACTGCGGTGTGCACCCTTCACCACATGCATCTGCGAGTGCGGCGAAAAACACTAGTAGTGCACGAGTCGCCGGTACCCTTGGGAGCCTCCGCGCCAGAACGTGGAAATTGCGCCCGGTCCGTATGCGGTCAGGAGCGCTGAGAGCGCGGCTTTTTGGGGTATCGGTTCCGAATCTCCATGTATAATATGAGGGAGAAACGGTGCTTGTCAGCGTCGTTTCCCGGCACTGAATCAAAGTTCACGAGGGTGTGAAGCTGCGAGCAGAACGTCGCAGATACCCCAAGTTGCTTGATTTATGAGTCAAATAATAGAAATATTGATAGCAAAGGAAACGCCGCCCTTACCGCGCGGTGTTTGAGCATTCCGCATCATGCAGAATCAAGGGACCCGTACGCAACAAATCTTGAGAGAAGGTTGAACAATGTCAGGTGCAGTACCTGGATACGTCCACATCTCCCAGCGTGGTCGTGCTGCAAAGCGTCAAGTGCCGCAGCAGAACCGCACACAAGGGTCCGCAGCTACTTTGCGCCCGATGACCTTCTCCTCCGGGGATCAGCAGGGCGCCCAGAAGGCAGGAGCTCAGGAGAACGAGGCTCGCGGGTTTGTGCTGTATGTGGGGCTCAACGAAGAACTTGCCGCAGCCAACGGCACATCGCTGGTGCGTATTGTGCAGGATTTGCGAACCTATGCACACCATCTGGCACCTGAGGCCGAATCCTATGCCGCCGTTGCTTTGGCTCCCGTTCATGCGGAGGGCAGCGATCTTGAGGTTGTGCGCAATGCGCTTGGCGATCCGACTGCCGTGTTCTACCAGGCGGAGCTGCACAAGCAGGCGCGTGAAGCCGAGCAGCCCGCAACTCCCAGTTCCAATGGCGTCCTGATCGATTTGGCGCGTCGTGAGGTGTTCCTTGATGGGGAACAGCTGATGCTCACCTTTAAAGAGTTTGAGCTTCTGGCGCATTTGGTTGAGAACTCCACCCGCACCGTGGGGCGCGACGAGCTTTTGGAGTCGCTCTGGAGCGCCGGGGACGAGCATCCGCACGAACGCACTATTGATGTGCATATTCGGCGTCTGCGCTCGAAGTTGGGGCGTCTTTCGGGAACCGTGCGTACCGTGCGCGGTCAGGGGTACCGGTTCTTTGAGCATCCCGAAGTTGTGGTGTGGGCCGCCCCCGAATACTCCATCTAGTCTTTTTACCCTCGAAACCCCGCGTTCTTTCTTAAGAGCATGGGGTTTTCGCTGCCGGTTTTGTGGCGCGCTATCACACGGTAAACCGGCATATCAGAGTACCTACGTTGTACTATGAAGGTATGGTTGAGAACTCACTCCGAGACGTTAAGCGCCTGATTATCATGCGTCATGCCGAAGCCGACTGGGGTATGGATGATTTCGATCGCCCACTGACTAAACGCGGGCATCGTCAAGCTGCGGATGCGGGCTCCTGGCTCAAGCAGAAGGGCTATATTCCCGAGCAGCTGATGTCTTCGGCGGCGCTGCGCACCCGGCAGACCACCACTTGGATTTCGGATGCGCTCGGCGAGCAGGCGCCTACCCCGCACCTGGACGAGGGCCTGTATGAGGTTCCTGCATCCCGGGTGCTGGCGCGCATTAACGGGGTTTCTGAGAGCGTGCGCACGCTTATGGTGGTGTCGCATCTGCCTGCGGTGCAAGATGTGACCTTACAGCTTGCGAGCCCCGACTCTGACTACAATTCCCTGATGGACGCTTCCTATGGCTTTTCGCCTTCGTCCGTAGCGGTCTTTGAGGTGCCGGGGGAGTGGGCGCTTCTTGACGGTGCGGATGCGCGCCTCATCGACTTTATGAGCTTCTAAATCCTATCCGCAGTCGGCACGTTGCGCCCTCGCCCTTTCTTGCTGAACCGCCGCTTTTTCGACTGGGAGGGCAAGGTTAGCCAGGCGGAAACAAAGCTGCATCATAAGACAGACTGCAAAAATCTGATGCCCTACGCCCCTAGGACGCAGCGAACCCCCGCACCTTTTACGGTGTGGGGGTTCGTCCTTTGGCGGAGACGGGGGGATTTGAACCCCCGGTCGAGTTCAACCCCGACCCTTCATTAGCAGTGAAGTCCATTCGGCCGCTCTGGCACGTCTCCACGGTGCACAAAACGAGTGCATCCCTATAAGAATATCGGGAGTAAGCAGGCTGGTCAATTCGGAATTGCCGACCAAACTTCCCCCATGAGCGAAAAACAACGCGCTATAGTTAGAGTTATTGCCACGCCCATTCACGCAGGCTGAAAACGGTTCCCCAGATATTTCCTACAGCAGGTAGACAGTGGGCAGGTCTAGTTGTCGCTTCTTGTCACCGAAAGGAATAGCTATGTCTGAGCATCACGCGGGAGAGCAACCGTCTCAGTCGCAAAGCCCCCATCAGGGTGAGGACGCCTACGAGAAAACTCGCCCTCTTTCTGACTCTCTGCCCGAATATACTAAGCTTTATCAGAACCAACAGCAGCCCGCTCCTAGACAGCAAGACTATCAGCAAACTGTTCCTCAGCAGTACTATCACCAGTCCGCCCCTCAACAGTATTACCAACAGCCTGCTCCTCAACACTACTATCAGCAGCCGGTATATGTGCAGCCCGTGCCCATGATGACGGTTGTCCCCAAAACCCCGCAGCAGATTGCCGGTGAGCAGGCGGCACAGACCTCTTTAGCCCTGGGCATTGTTGGTTTGGTGCTCGCCCTCTTCTGGGTTACGAGTGTGATTCCACTGGGTTTGGGGATCTGGGGTGCGGTTAAAGGTGCTCAGGCTTCGCGCGTTGGAGTTCCCGCCGGAGGCGGTCTGGCTACTAGCTGGATTGCCCTGTCGCTGGGGGCGATTGAGACTCTGTTCTTCTTTATTCCGATGGTGGCGTTCGTGATAGCCGCTATAGCCAGCACTCGGTAGCAGCCGTGGGCTTACAGATGCAGCTCAGCAGAATCCCGATGCCGGGAGGACAGCGGGGCTTTATTGTGCATGATCTGGGCGCTTTAACGCGTACATCGTGTTGGTACGGATTTGTTAATACAGCATGTTGGAAAGCATGTACTTATCTTTAACCCTGTACAGTAAATAAAGCCGATAATAAAACTGATCTTATGTGCAACGATAGGATCATCTACCCCAAGAAGGATAGTAATGTCCGAAAACTATAACTTCCAGCCTCAGCAGAACACACAGGGCGGATACCCTCAGCAGGGTTATCAGCAGCCGTACCCGCCGACAATTGATCCTGAAGCAATCAAGGCAGAGAAAAACGCAAAAATCTATTCCATTACTTCCCTTGTTCTAGGTGCTCTCGGTATTGGGATTTTTACCATCGGTTTTGGCATTGTTGCCGTAGTTTCCTGTATTAGGGGTCTTATTGCTAATAAGGGAAAGAATGCTGGCTATACCGCTATGGCGCTTATCGGGGGTATCCTCGGTGCCTTTGATATTGTGCTGGGGTTCCTCTCAAGGTTGGTCTCGTAACCTGCAGATTCTACGCCGAAAAACCCCGCGATACACCTGAAAAATCAGGCGCATCGCGGGGTTTAGTGTGCGGATGGTAAGGGATTTGAACCCTTGAGACGGGGTTACCGCCTACTGGTTTTCAAGACCAGCTCCTTCGGCCGCTCGGACAACCATCCCGGTATTTTCCGCCCTCGAGCGGAAAAGGTACCCGCCGATTATCTCATGTTCTATGCTTTTCTGTAAATCTGAACATTGCGGTATGCCCCGAGAACACATGCTAATCTCGGTGCAGGAAGATACAGATAAGAAGGTTGTTGAGGCTACTATGCGCGCCATTGTCGAGAAAGAACATGGAGATCCAGAGGTTCTAACGCTCTCTGAGGTTCCGATTCCTGCCCCTGCACCCGGGCAGGTCTTGGTGCGGGTGCATGCCGCCGGGCTGAACCGGGCGGATTCCCTGCAGCGGCGCGGGCATTATCCGCCTCCTGCGGGGGCAAGCTCCGTATACGGTCTTGAGATTGCGGGCGTGGTAGAGGCTGTGGGTGAGGGCGTTGATCCCGCTCTGGTGGGCGAGCGCGTCATGGCGCTTCTTGCTGGCGGCGGTTACGCCGAATATGCGGCGGTAGATGTGCGCCATACCCTGCCCGTTCCTAAGGGTATGAGCATGGTTGAGGCGGCGTGCATCCCGGAGGTCGCCGCGACGGTGTACTCGAATCTGGTGCTTCTGTGCGGAATGAGTCTTGATCCCGCGCAGAATAAACCGGCGGAAGATGAGCAGACTTCGCTTCTGGTGCATGGCGGTACTGGGGGCGTGGGTATGCATGCTATTCAGCTGGCGCGCGCCGCCGGTGTGCGGGTTTTTGCGACGGTCGGTGATGACGAGAAGGCTCAGGTGGTGCGGGCGTTGGGGGCGCATCCGATTAATTACCGCACGGAGTCTTTTCGTCAGGTGATTCAGCGTGAGAGTGCCGGTCACGGCGTGAATTATATTCTTGATGTGGTAGGCGCGAAATACCTGGAAGATAATCTGCGGTCTTTAGCCGATGGTGGGCATCTGGCGACGATTGCTGTGCAGGGCGGTCGCCGCGCGGAACTCGATCTGGGTCTTATGCTAACGAAGCGCTTATCGGTGCACGGTACGTCTTTGCGGTCACGGTCTGCGGATGAGAAGGCAAAAATTATGGCAGGGGTGCATGAGAACGTGTTACCGTTGCTTGAGCGCGGCGTTCTTTCGGCGAATCTTGATCGTGAATTCCCGTGGTGGCAGGCGTCGCAGGCTCATGAGTATTTTGATGCGGGTCAGCATCGCGGCAAGGTTGTTTTGCGCGTGATGTAAGTCGTGTTGTGCCGGTTTGGCCGGGTCAAATGCGTGAATTTTTCGAGAGCTTAATCCCATATCAACATTTTTTGTACGACATCCTGTCACCAAAATGAGATTTAGGGTACCCTAAGTATATAGAGCTTTCTAGACGCACGACCGGCTGAGCATGAGGAGGGGCTATGGGACTCAAAGATTTCCTGCAATCACGGCGTGATGACGCGGAACTTGGGCGTGGTCTCTGGCGTCGTGCGCACGACCGGTTTATTCGCGGTATTGATCGTTTCCATCAGGTTCTTGAACGCCTTGCCGATACCGAGATGATCGAACTTATCGTGCCGGATGCGAATACTCTTGCCGATCTTATTCCGCGGGTTCGTGCCGTCGCGATGGAAGCGCAGCGTATTGCCCCCAGTGATGGCATGGATATTCCTGCCTCCCCTGAAGGCACGTTCTCGGATCTGCATCGGGCGCTCTCAAAAGCTGGTAATGCGGTAGCCCTCTGCGCTGAGGCGCTGGCGATGGCGCGGTGCTTTGGCGAGTGCAGTGTGCAGTGCCACCGCAAGATTACGGTAGAACGCCGCGTGCAGAGTGTGGTTGAGCATGTCGAGAATGCGGAACGCCTGATCGCCCGTGCACGTGATGAAAAAGCTGCACAGGCGCGCAATGAAAACCTGTCTCTGCAGACAACCTCGGTTTAACGTCATAAACGTGAAACTAGCGGCGATGTGCGGATAGTTGTGTAGTCGCGGGCTCCGTATAATTTCCCCGATAATTTCGGGGGTTTAGTGTCTTTTGAGGGTTTCACGTCGCGAATTATCCAACATAAAACCATATAAATCCGCGTAAAACCCCACATGACATGAGGTAACTAGAACCTTAACTAAGGTTGAGCTTAGTATAACCATCATGGATCAGACGCCTACACTAAAAGCTCGGACACCAGCACATCAGGGAAAAGACCAACCAATGCTCGAATTCCATCGCAATGAACGTGCGCGCCAGCTACGCCCCAGTCTCTCTCGCTCCTGGCTTCTTGTACGCCCTAATTCCGCCGAAAAAGACTTTGAAGAAGCGTTCGCCAGTGAAGCAGACTCCATTATTCTAGACCTCGAAGACGGGTGCCCCGAAGACGAAAAAGACGAAGCCCGCAGTCGAGTCGTCAAAATGCTCAACTCCGGCGTGGTCGCATGGGTGCGCATCAACGCTATCACCACCGAGCACTGGTGGAAAGACGTTAAAGCCCTCAAAAACACCAAAGGTCTGCGCGGCGTTATGCTCGCCACCGCAGAGCACGCGACCGATATCGACCGCACCGCCTCCGAACTGCCCGCCGGAACGCCCATCATCGCGCTTATCGAATCGGCTCTCGGGGTGCACAACGCCGTCGAAATCGCCAGCACTATCGGAACCTTCCGCATCGCCTTCGGGGCAGGCGATTACCGCCGCGATACCGGATCCAGCGACACCCCCATGGCGCTCGCCTATGTGCGCTCGCAACTCGTGATTGCTTCAACCTTGGGCGGTATTCCCGGTCCTATCGACGGACCATCCGTGGGTAAGTACAAGGCGGCTCTCACCGAAGCCTGCACCTACGCCACGGCCCACGGCATGACCGGAAAACTCACTCTTGACTCCGATCAGGCAGACACCATCAACCAGGCATTCTCACCGAGTGACCACGAAATCGCCGAGGCGCACAAAATGCTTGATGTTCCCATCGACGGACCGCGCGACGGCTCATATCTGCCGCGTTACCTGCGCGCCAAGAAGGTCAAAGAACTCGCCAAAGTCTACGGGCTGTGGGGAAAGACCGAAAGCGACGCCCAGCGCGCCAACGTCTAAAGTCTTGGTATATAAACGTGAGCCGCGCATCCTGCCTCTGAATCAGGATGCGCGGCTCACGTGTTCTCTATACGGTACGGCTTCGTCGTGAGCAAGTTAGTTGTACGGAGTCCTGCCACCGGTAAAGGCATAGGCGCAAATATAGGAGGTCACAACCCCCAACACGATGGGGACGGCAATAATGGTGTCTTCACCGAAGATCCATCGATAAAAGAACCACAGCGCACAACATGGTATCAGCAGAAGCACGAATACCAACCCAAAACGCTGGGTCTGTTTTTTATGACGCATATTGCCCCTCTCGAACTGCAAACAAAACGGTAAAACTCTTTTCCTTATTGTACGGGTTTTCAAGGGTAATCCGTAGATGGGAAACACAAAACCCGCCGCACTCTGCCCGCTGGCAGAAGACGACGGGTTACGCTGAGCCCCCTGTGGGATTCGAACCCACGACCTTTTCTTTACGAGGGAAATGCTCTACCCCTGAGCTAAGGAGGCACACGATATACGCCCTAGATGGCGCGTATACCATCGCCAATATTAGCAGAGATTGCAGGGCAGGGCGAATATGACCCATAACTCGAAAGGGGTGCGTTCCCCCGCAATATATGGGAGGATAAAAAAAGATCTATTATCTTTAGGGTAAAGGAACCTTCATGACGTCTATGCTTAATCGCCGTACCGCGCTTTCGCTCGGGGTACCCGCTCTCGCAGTCGTATTCTCCGCATGTGCTAACGCCACCTCAAATTCCGGGGCAAGCTCATCCGCAAGCGGCAGTTCAAGCTCTAACGCCAGCGCAAGCGGCTCAGCAAGCAGCGCTCCTTCGGGCGATGCTTCCGGCAACGCTAGCGCCGGGGGAGAGGCAAGCGCATCCGGTTCGGCTTCGGCCTCGGGTGACTCCGCCAAAATGACCGCCACCAAAGTTGGTGAGCGTGACGAGGTTGGATACCACCTCAACACCCCCAAGCAGGGTGCGCCCACCGTGACCCTGTACACCGACTACCAGTGCCCCTACTGCGCTAAGGCCGAACCCACCTATGAGAAGGTTGCCAAGGACCTTGAGGGCACCATGAATGTGACCGTGCGCAATATGCCGCTGTCCGCTCATAAGAATGCCATACCCGCCGCGCAGGCCGTGCAGGCGGCAGAACTTCAGGATAAGCACCTGGAGATGGCGAATAAGCTTTTTGAAACCCAGGACTCCTGGAAAGATGTGAGCCGGACTGATCTGGCGGGAGTTCTCCTCAGCTATGCTCAGGAACTTGGGCTGGATGAAGAGAAATTCAAGACTGACATGACTGATCAAAAAACCATCGACTTGATTAAGGGCGATTTTGAGTACGGCCAAAAGATCGGCGTGAAGGGCACCCCCCAATTTGCGGTGAACGATAAGCCTCTTGAGAATGTGGACTCTTCGACCTCCGCTGAGGATATGGTCAAAGAATTCAAGAAAGCCGCAGGGCTGAGCTAATCTTTCGTGATGGATGACAGACAACGAGAGCGTGCCGCGCTGGGCGTTCACCTGAGTGTGAGCGGTCAGCGCGGTCGCATTCTTGAGGACGGATTCAGCGAGCACGGCTATGTGCTTGACATCGGCGGTGCCGAACAATCCCATGTTGATGCTGCTGATGCGACCGTCGTGTTTTACGAGTATCTGCGGCGCATCGCCAATGTGCTGGATGTACTTACCCCTTCGCGCGAACCCGTGACGGTTCTTCACCTGGGGGCCGGGGCACTCACGCTCGCCCGCTATGTGCAGGCCACGCGCCCGGGGTCTTCGCAAGTGGCCGTCGATTATGAGCCGCAGCTGATGGAGTTTGTGACCGAGGTACTGCCGTTGCCCGCAGGTACCCGGTGCGAGTTCGTGGTTGCGGATGCGCGCGCCGTACTCCCCGAGATTCCCGCGCTTTTCGGCGCTCATGCCGCATCCGACGGCGGCGTTTTTCGCGGGATCGACGCCATTATTCTTGATATTTTTACGGGCATGGATGCGCCCGCCCACCTTGCCAACGCCGACTACTACGCCGAGCTGCGTGAGCTTCTGAGCGCTCGCGGGGTACTCGCCGTGAACGTGGGTGATGATGCCGGGCTGCCCTTCTTCCAGGGGCAGGCGCGCGCCCTATTGGACACGTTCGAGCATGTGTGGTGCTTGTGCGATTCTTCCATGCTGAGCAGTGAACACGAGGGGAACCTGGTGCTGATCGCAACCGCACGCGAACTCGACGAAGACACCGCCGATGCGCTGTTCGCGCGGGGACCGCATCCGGCGGAGGTGCTGGGTACCGAAGAACTGCGGGATTTTCTGGGGTACCTGGCCGGGCAATAGCCGCCCGAGAAACACCGCCCGCCGCAGAACCAATCCGGCACGCAGCGTAGTATCCTGTGGCTTACTCCGGCAGCGGCAGGGGAGAGGTGTGCTCGGGAGGTTCGTTCCTTCGGTAAGAATCCGAAGTTTCGTCCGCAGGCGCCGAACCCCCAGTCGTTTGGGTAATTCCGATACTTGCCGTGATCAGCAGGATAATCGCAACCCAGCGCATCAGGCCGGTATCCTGGCCCAACAGCGCCCACCCCGCGAGCGCCGCAATCGCCGGTTCCAGGCTGAAAAGCACGCTGAAGACCTGTTCGGGAAGGTGCCGCAGGGCTGCCAACTCGCTGCTGTACGGTACGACCGATGCCAGCAGGCAGGTTCCAATGATGAAGAGCACCAGTTGGGTATCGTGCGTAACGCTCCAGAGCGCTACGGGGCCGGGGAAAAGCAGGGCTCCGGGAACCACGCAGATGGCTCCCACGGCCATTGCTACGGCGAGTCCGCTTGCACCGGGCACGAGTTCGCCGACTGAGGCGCTGGAGCGAATGTAGAGTGCCCAGAATGCGCCCGCGATCAGGGCGTATAGTACGCCCACCAGGTCGGTTTCTTGCCCGTGTACCGCCTCGAAGCCGAGTACCGCCATGCCTGCCGCCGCGCAGAATACCCACACTAGGTCGCGTTTACGCCGCGTGAGGATAGAGGCCAGCACGAGCGGACCGGTAAACTCGACCGCCACCGCCAGTCCGAGCGGGATGCGCGCCAGCGCGTTGTAGAAGAAGCCGTTCATGAGCCCAAGCGTGACACCAAAAATGAGCATGGCACGCCACTGGCGGGAAGACCAGCCTAAGAACCCGTCGAATGTTTTCGCGGGTACTGCCATATATTCGGTTTGTGCACTTGCTCGATGCGCCCGCCAGCGCCCGGCAATCCAGACCGCCGCCCCCACCGTGATCGCGGCGAGAAGCAGACGCAGTGTCGTGACGAGCCACGGACCAAAAAGCGGAAAAAGGTGCACCGCGAAAGCCGCACCGAATTGCAGAGAAAGGCACGAGATGATCACAAAGATGATGCCGACGGTGGGGTGCTTGCGGCGACTATGAGGGGTGAGGCTGGTCAAGAAACCTCCTAGATCACAACGACAACAGGCGGCGGTACCACGTGAGAATAATGGTACCGCTGCCTGCATATTGTTGTAACCTAGGGCATACCCCAAATGCGAAGTATATTCTACGTTTGGGAGGAGCCTTCTGACCGGGTTTCCTTAGCTTGCCGGTCGAGCCTGATCTGTTCGGTGGTGGGAAGGGTAATCACCCCGGTCTTCTGCACAAGGTCGGCACCGATGCTGTCAACCGCGCCAGGCAGGAAGTGCGTGATTGTCTCTGCCGTACCTTCCTCAAGGGCCCGGCGTTCCACCCGAGCGTGCGATATCGTAATCCCGATACTTGCCGTAATCAGCAGCGCAATTGCAATCCAGCGCACCGCATCGGTGGGTTCTTGCAGAATAATAACGCCCACCAGTGCCGCCGCGGCAGGTTCCAGCGAAAGCACCACGCTGTATACATTCGAGGGGAGCATGCGAAGCGCCGAGATCTCGCCCAGTGCGGGAAGCGCGGATGCCAGAAGTCCCATCGCAAAACCAAGCGCCAGTAAGGCGGGGTCGGTGATGACTTTCCCTAAATGATTGCCCGTGATGAAGAAAGGGAACGGGATAACCAAGAGTGTGGAGACAAGATTGCCCATCACCATACCGCCCATCCCCGGAATTGTGGCGCCCACACGCTCCGTCGCCAGGATATAGGCGGCACGAGAAACGGCGGTAAGAATAGCGAAAAATATACCTATCAGTGCAAAATCTTCGGGCTTTGACTGCGACTCTGCCGTCAAAATAGCCATACCGGTAAAGGAAAGAAGAATCCAGATCAGGTCGAGTTTTCTTCGTGAAAGAACCGTTGCCAACACGAGCGGACCCATAAACTCGATAGCCACTGCGATCGCCAATGGAACCTGCTGAATTGCCACATAGAAGAAGGCGTTCGCGCCGAAAAGCGCAACTCCCAACACGATTACCGCAAGCCACTGCGGGCGCGTCCATTGACGAACTTGTGGGCGGAAAAAGAGATACAGCAGAAGCGACGAGGTGATCATGCGCAGAGCCACCACGCCCCACGCGCCCAGATCGCCCATCATTGTCTTTGCGAGCGCAGAACCGAACTGTGCCGAAATGATGGCGCCGATAGCATACGCCATACCGAGGCCCTGAGTCGCCAGTGGCGAGCGCGCCGAAGCAGGAGCAGACATATAGGTTCCTTACTGTGTGAAGGCCGGTGTTAGTGCCATTGCTGAACACCGCAGAGGGCGCGTCGGAGCGCCTGAGTGAGCGAGTGTGTTGTTTAACCTAGCTCAATTCTAAGCCCTCAGGACGAAAAGCCGAACTAAAACGTCATCCCGTGAAATTTACTCCATCATGAAATCTGCCGAAGGCAAACGGCCAAAAGAGCTATGTCGCTTTGAGATACCAGGTCTGAACTCGGGCGTATATACCGTACCGATGGGTTGGCGGGCAAGATTTATGTCATGCGTAATGTACACAGGTAGGGCCGGGGAAAGTAGTACTTGACGCACTAAAATTTCAGGTCAGGGCGTGTCATGAACGGGGCGGAATACTCGCTGGGCGGAATAAGCACCGTTTCTGCAGGATGCGGTACCTGCTTTGAGTCAAAACGTGCTTTACTGGCATTATGCTAAACCCGAAAAAGTCCCTTTTTGACGATAATGGTAATCCCCGCCCGGCACTCACCAAAACGCTTGATACCGTTCTGCGCGTTCAGCGCCCCCTGGCGCTGTCGATGGTGAAAAGTTTGCGGTCGGCGCATCCGGATGAAACCCCCGAAAAGATTCTGCGGCGCCTGGAACGCAACTATCTGCGTGACGTGACCGCGATCGGCGGGGTGACGGGCGCATCCGCCTTCGTGCCTGGAATCGGAACCGTGACCTCGATGGGCCTTTCGGCGCTCGCGGTCGGCGGGTACCTGGAAAGGACCGCGCTGTTCGCTCAGGCGGTGGCTGAGCTGCACGGCGTGCATGTGGAGAACCTCGAGGTTGCACGTTCGATGGTGATGGCAATTATGCTCGGTGAAGAAGGCTCGCAGCTGATGAATACCGTGCTGCTGCAGACCGGGAAGGCGAGCGGTGTATCCAATCGGTGGGGTATGCTGCTGGGCGGTAAGTCGGCGGGCAAGACTTTTAGCGTGGAACGCACGATTCGCAATATGTTTATCAAACGTTTCTTGACCCGTCAGAGCGGAGCCCTGCTGGGGCGTGCCCTGCCGTTCGGCGTGGGTGCGGTGGTCGGCGGCGGCGCAAACTTGGCGCTGGGGCGTGACGTGGTTAAGAGCGCCCGTAATGCGTTTGGTGATGCTCCCGCGATTTTCCCAGATGATCTGGCACTTACTCCGCGTGCCCCCAAGTTCACATCTGATGAGCAGAAAAACTCCCACGGATCCAAGGTTACGCGGGCACTGACCGGTAAGTTCAAGCGCACCAAGACCGATACGAAGAACCACGATGCGCACGCTCACGGGCTGCAGAACCCTGGTGCGCAGCATCGCAAAACGATGGGGGACTAGAAGAAGCTAGCCACTTGCCCCTGCCCGCCGGTATTTCGCGGGTAATAGCGCCCGTTTTGCCGCGGTTTTCACGAGACATACACGGGAGAGTGTTAGATTAGTGGGGCGCTAATCTAACACTTTTCCGTCAAAGTGCGAAAAGTTGTTAGATTAGAGCCTCTTTAATCTAACAACTTTTTGTGTTTTTAGGTAGACTTGGTGGTGACGTTGGTCAAGAAGAACACTCCAACCACCCTGAAACCTACTGTTGTGGAGACGGCATGATACTTTCGGAACGCAGGCGAGACCTTGAAAAACAGGTCGCCGAAATCCTTGCTTCGTATCGAGACGGGCAGCTTCACGCGAATCGGGAGAGCGCATCCATAGATTTCAAAGAGGAAGCAGGACGCCGAGGCGCTGGCGGTATTCTTCTGCCCGGCGAAACACGCAACGCTGAAGCAGCATCAAAACTTGCAGATGAAGTCGCCTGCTTTGCCAATACACCCGGCGGAGGTGCCCTGATCCTAGGCGTTGAAGACAGTCATGGAACGGTACTGGGAACCGAGCTTGATACTGAATGGTTGCGCCAGCGTATTGATGAGGCGGTACAGGTCGCCCCCGATATTGTGGAACACCACCTTGGCGGAGCCCAGGGTCTGCGCGTGCTGGTTCTCTACGTACCCCAGGCCAAAGAGCCTGTGTATGATACCGGCAATAAGCTGCGGTGGAGCGTTGGGGATCACTGCAAGCCTATTGACCGCTCCCTTTGGTGGGAACACCGTGAAAATATGCGGGAATACGACGAAATGGCTCAAAGCACCCGCTACACGCCTGAAGATATTCCACGCTCCACCATGAACTATGCGCGCGCCCTGCTCGGAGCCGATACAGCCCTCACGGACCGCGAGGTCTTGCAGCGTTTGGGCGCGTTGCGTTCCGATGGAAAGCTCTCGCAAGCCGCCGCGCTCACCCTGTGCCCCGCATCCCGAACCCTGCTTGAACTCACTATCTTCGACGTTCCCGCCGGGTCGATCCTCAATACTGTGCGACCCGACGCTGACCTGCCGCTGCTGGAACAAATACGGCAGATCGAGCAGGCTCTGCAAAACGTAAATACACAAATTACGCTTCCCACCGGGTTTGCGCACCGCACAGTCCGGCAGGTTCCCGAAAATGCTGTGCGTGAGGCTATTCTCAACGGTATTATTCACCGCGATTGGAATAGCTCTGAACCTACCGATATCCGCTGGATTACACTCGATAATACCCTCGTGGTGCGAAGCCCAGGCGGATTTTACGGTGGAGTTACTGCGGATAATGTGCTCAGCAATCGTTCTGCACGATACCCCGCGCTCGCCGATCTATTCCGTGCCCTAACCCTTGTAGAGAAACAGGGAGTGGGGGTTGATCGGATGTACCAGTCCATGATGGTTCTTGGGCATCTGCCCCCTATCTTCGAGGAAGTGGCGGGTCCGCATATTGAATGTACGCTCGTGGGAGGAACACCAGTACTGCCTGTACTGGAAGTCGCCTCTGCGATTGTTCCCACCGCACGTCAGAAAGACGTGGGAATCGCTATTATTCTCAGCTATTTGATGCAGCACCCTTTTATCACATTGAAAACTTTGGCCGAACGTCTGCAATCTTCTGAAGAATCAGCGGCGCTCACGCTGCGGGCTGCCGAACAGACCGTTATTGAGGGTGTTCCGCTGGTAGCCCGTCTTAAAGAGCAGCAGGTGTGGGTTCTGGGCGAAGGTGCGCTTAACCTTGCTCAGAATGCTCGGGGCGAGAACGACCACTATGTGCTGCCCTATCTGTCACGATCCTCGCAGGCTATGCACGATGTGATTCGGACCTGGTGCGACCTCACCGGTGCAATCACAACGGGAGATTTGATGGAGCTGACGCATATAGCCCGCGGTACCGCCAAAAGGGCTTTAGACGCTCTAGTCGATGAAGGTACTCTAAGGCAGGAAGGACAAGGTCGTTCCACAAGGTACGTTATGGTTCATTAGGGGCGGTAATCTGCTGAATTTCTGTAGGTGGAGTAGTTGATGTTAGATTAGCAGGCTGCTAATCTAACAACTTTTTGTGTTGATGAGGAAACCTGGCGAATAAATGGGTGTTCTATAGCCCCTGCCGAAACCGTAAAAAGGCTCTTTATTCACATAAAGCGGTTTTTCTAATGCTTTATGTGAATAAAGAGCCTTTTTAGAACGTAGAGAGAGTGGGCGATAAGGAGCCGAAGGAGTTTAGCCTTGCGCATCCTTCGCGTGATCCACCAGCTGCGCGGCGATGCCGTTGTACGTATGCGGGGTCAAGTTCGACAGCCTCTCCTGCGCCTCGGCAGTCAGACCCAGGGTACCCACAAATTCTTTGAGGCGCACCGCATCCACCCGATGACCGCGCGTCAACTCCTTCAGACGCTCATAGGGGTTCTCCATACCGGGGGTGCCCGCGATTGCCTCCGCGCGCATAACCATCTGAATGGCTTCCGCCAGAACCTCCCAGTTGGACTCCAGGTCGGCGGCAATAACGTCGGCGGCAATATCGAGGCGCTGCAGACCCTTAATCACATTGGAAATCGCCAGCACCGAATGCCCAAACGCCACGCCAATATTGCGCTGCGCCGAAGAATCGGTCAAATCACGCTGCCAACGCGAAGTCACCAGCGTGGATGCCAGCGAATCGAAGACCGCGTTTGAGAGCTCAAGATTAGCCTCCGCATTCTCGAAGCGGATCGGGTTCACCTTATGCGGCATCGTCGAAGAACCCGTTGCACCAGCCACCGGAATCTGGCGGAAGAAGCCAATCGAAATATAGCTCCACACATCGGTGCACAGATTATGCAGCACACGGTTGAAATGCGCCACATCAGAGTACAGCTCCGCCTGCCAGTCATGCGATTCGATCTGCGTGGTCAGCGGGTTCCAGCTAAGCCCCAGATGCTCCACGAAACCCCGCGAAATAGCCTGCCAGTCAGCCCCCGGAACCGAGGCGTAATGCGCCGCATAGGTGCCCGTCGCGCCGTTAATCTTGCCCAAAAATTCGGTAGCGGCAACATGGGAAATCTGGCGTTTCAAACGGTATGCCAGCACAGCCATTTCCTTGCCCAGCGTGGTGGGGGTCGCGGGCTGGCCGTGCGTGCGCGAGAGCATCGGAACATCTCTGCCGGTCTCGGCGAGATCGAGCAAAACCTGCACCAGATCGCGGGCGGCAGGAAGCCACACATTCTCGACCGCGTCCTTAATACCCAGGGCGTAGGAGAGGTTATTAATGTCTTCGGAGGTGCACCCAAAATGCACGAGCGGAACCAAATGCCCCAGCCCCAGCGCTTCAAGGCGGCGACCGATATAGTACTCGACGGCCTTCACATCGTGAACAGTGACCGCCTCAATCTCGGCGAGTTCGGTGACGGAATCGGCGTTGAACTCGGTCACGATAGCACGCAAACCGGACTTCTGCTCATCGGTGAGCGGCGTGAGCCCGGGAAGAACGGCATGCTCGCACAGGTATATGAACCATTCGACTTCCACGTGGATGCGGTCGCGGTTCAGCGCGGCTTCGGAGAGATAGTTTGTTAAAGGCGCGGTCACAGGGGCGTAACGCCCATCGAGAGGACCGAGCGCGAGATTACTGGTGCCCAGGTCGATTCTTCCCGAGGGCAGGAGCGTGTTTTCAGGGTGAGACATACCTCTATCTTCGCATGTTTTGGCGTAAAAGGTCAGATTGGGTGTCTTCTGCGGCGGATGACGTGCCGTGTCTGTCTTGAGCGCGGCGTATCGCGGATTCTGGACGTCTTCCTGTGATTCGACTAAGGCGTTATTTATGGGATGCGCGGTCTGCCACACCTGTGCGGGTCTGCGTCATATTCGGTTATGCGAGTGCGCGAACCCAACGAAATCGGGAGAAACCGCCTGTGGATAACGAGGAAAAGTGTCCCGCTACGGCAGGTTATCCACAGGGCAACGAGAGAGCGGGTATTAACCGGAGTCGAGCCTTCTAGGGTGAAGGTAAACAGGTACAGCATCGGTCACGCGCACGGGTACTCGGGCGTACCCGTGCGGCCGCACACCGGGAGCCGCCCGCCGTACACAAAGAGCTAACGAGGAAGACATGACAGCCATCGCACCCGCACCAACGCCCCAGCCGCATACCGGCGATATTCCCCCGGGCGCGCATCCGCCTACGTCCGCAGATATTCTGCGTGCCGCCGGTGACATGGGGATCGGTACCAGCGCCGCAACCAGTTTTGCGGCGTCTTTGCAAGGGTTAGCGGGGCAGGCGCGCAGTAAGGGCCAGGAACTCGCCGCCAACTTAGAACAGCATGCCGCGAGCATTCAGACGATGCTTCACAAAGCTCACGGTATGCGTGCCGAACACTGGAAATCCTCGGCCGGGAGAGCCTATCGAAACGCATTAGACCAGCACGAAAAAAGCCTGACCGAAACTCACCAGCAGGTACAGCACGCAGCCGAGGATGCCCGCCGCGCTGGCGAAGAAGTTGCTGCGGCCTTGGAATCCCAAGCAAACACTATTTTGGGTGCCGCCGCCGGATTAGACGGAATGCTCAAAGACCTGCTGAACACCACCGCCGATACCCTCGAAAACCTGAACCCCGCAGACATCATCAAATCCTCCGGCGCGCTGAACGCTCAGCATGCCTTAAATCAGTTACTCAATTATTCGCAGGTTCCCACCGGGCTCTTACAGAGCTCGGGCATTCACTAATCGCTAGACAACAGGGAAGGACTCACGATGAACACTCCGGGACAACAGATAGCAGCCGGTGGGGACGATAAAACCATTAGCGTTCTGCTGGAAGAGTTGCCGCAGCTCGCACAGAATGTACACCAGCTAGGCGGCGATTGCGGGTCATTACCCCTGCCGATGGGCGGTATCGCGGCGCAGCTCATGCTTTTTCTCGGCACCAACGAGCACGGGCGGCAAGCCTCGGTCATAACCACTTCTGCCGCAGCGACGTTGGGGGAGCGGGCCGTTAAGCTGGAGGCAACCGCCAGTGCAATAGATGCCTGCTCGAAAGGCTACCATCAGGCAGAAGAAGCCGCGAAGGGACTGTTCAACCGCATCGGGCTCACTCAGGACGGGAAGATGCCTAACGGCATGTCGCAGGAAGAGTGGATACGCAACGCGCTCATGAACCCGCAAGGCGCCTTCAACGACATGTGGTCCTGGGAAAAGTACGAGCTTGGATATAGTGCCGCAGAGAGTATTTTCGGGTGGGGTATGCGCAGCGGAAACCCCTATATTATGGGCTTTTCCGCACTGACGGCGATTACCCTCTTCGGGGCGACCGCCTACCAGGATATGCGTGCCAACCCAGAGATGGCGCGCAGGCGTATAGCGCGAAGACTCGAAAAAATGGGTATTCCCCGTGAGATAGCCGAACGAATTGTGAACGGGAAAATGCCGTGGCTCGGAAAGAAAGAACAGGACAACAAGAACCGCGGTGAACTCAAGAACTGGCATCGTGATAAGGCAGAACCGACGGATAAAATGCCCCGCACCCGCGCCGAGATCGCCCAGAATATGGAGCGCGTGAGCAAGGGAGACCTCTCGAAAAAATACGAAGGCGAAGATAAAGACGGGAAGGGTTACTCGGGGATTGAGGTACAGGTATACCGAGACCCCCAAACCGGGCGCAAAATCGTATATGCCTATATTCCAGGGACGGACTTTTCCAATAAACCTGGCGAACCCGACGGTATCCAAGGCACCCTGCAAATAGGCGCCGATACCCCGAATGCCTCTATCCAAAACAGCCATATCATGATGCGCGCCCTAGACCGTGCGCTAAGAGATCAAGGCGTAACCTCAGCCGATGATGTGATTCTCGTAGGACATTCCCAAGGTGCGGCTATCGCCTATAACGCCGCCAACAACAACGAATTTGCCTCACGCTACCACGTGAGCGATGTGTACACTTTCGGCGGCCCCGTACAAGCATTACCAGACCGAGGAAATAAGACCTTCCGCGTGCATCAAACCAAAGACAAGGGCGATCCTATCCCCGCAATCATTAGCGGCCAGACGTGGAAGGAACGCCCAGGTGACTCGACCGTGATTACTGACCGCAGAAGTTTTCGCCAGGGCGGAGATCCTAAACCACATGAAATGACTCACGATATGAGGTTTTATCGTGAATCATTAGAACGGAATGCTAACGCGCAGAAACCTATGGCGGCTGTCCCTCAAGGTAACTACACCTACGAAGGCGGAAATGTCTATAACGCTACCTCTGAGGGAGGGCCTTCGTTATGGGAGAGCGGAGCTGCAACATTATCAAATGAGCGTGGTGTAAATCCTCAAGTAGCTGGAAATATGGGGGCTGACTGGGCCCAGAATAAGGCACGGTCATGGACACCCGATTTTTTGAAACCCAGTATGGATGCGCTTGATCCACGAAAGCCTGTCGATTACACAGACCCGAAGATTTCGGGACTGCCCGCACCGGTGCAGAACCCCGGCACCACAGATACCCAACACTCACCCGCAGCATGGCATGCGCCCGAGTCGCTGGAGAACATATCGGGGCCGAAACCCATGCCGTACAGCCATCACGGGGAAGGGATCATACCTTCCGGGGCAGGCTCCCACGCCGAACCGTATTATGCGCCGCGCCTGCTGGATGACCTGCACCTGCCCAAGCTCGATATGCCCCACGGCACGGGCGGAGGCGAAAACCTGCTGCCGAACCTTGACCTGAAAACACAGGAAGGATACTTGCCGCCGCTGGGAGAGCACCTGATGAGCAACCCCGCCGAGACACCGCGCCTGCACATACCACAGAATCAGCTGCAGTCCGATGGTGAGACCGTAACCCCCGCCGATACCGGCAGCCGTATGCCCACCAACACCCCAGATCCTGAGATGCGCACCTCACACGACCCCAGACTCCTGGGTGCACCGGCGTAAACGCAACCGCGCCCGATCGGCAGAAACTCGCGTGACCTAGCGCGAAAATCCGGGGCGGGGAGGTTGGCGAGCACTATACTGTGGATATGAGTGAATCACACCAACCGCAGACATCACCGATTCCCCCGCGCCATATTTTTGCGAACCTTCCGGCCTATGTAGCAGGAAAACCCGCGTCGCAGGTTGCCGGGCTAACCCAGTACAAACTATCTTCCAACGAGAACCCTCTCGGACCCGTACCCAAGGTCGCCGAAATCCTCAGCACCTTCGATGCGGTACACCGCTACCCAGACCCGCTTTCAACGAAGCTGCGTGAAGCGCTCGCCAAGCGGTTCAATCTGGATGCCGAGAATATCGTGACAGGCGCTGGAAGCCTGGGTGCACTCAACCAGATTCTCAAAGCGTTTGCCGGAGTCGATGCGGACGGTGTGCAGGACGAAGTCATATACGCTTGGCGTTCCTTTGAGGCATACCCCATTCTGGTGGGGCTGCTGGGCGCAAAAAGCGTGCAGATTCCGAACCTGCCCAACGGCGCCCACGACCTGCGGGGAATGCTCGATGCGGTCACCGACCGCACCCGCGTGATCCTGGTGTGCACCCCTAATAACCCCACCGGGCCCGCCGTCACCGAAAAACAAATCCGCGAGTTCCTAACGCAGGTGCCGCCTCATATTGTGGTGGTGCTCGACGAAGCATATTTCGAGTTCTGCACGGTATCACCCGTGCCCGACGGGGAAGATGCGCCGCTGGACGGTTTGCGCCTGTACCGTGAATACTCGAACGTGATCGTGCTCAGAACCTTCTCGAAAGCACAGGGACTTGCAGGGCTTCGCGTGGGGTACTCAGTATCGCATCCGCAGCTGACCCAGTATTTGCGGGTGAGTGCCACAACCTTCGCCGTTACCGCCGTGGCAGAGGCCGCCGCAGTCGCCTCCATAGAACATGAAGATCAGGTGATGGAACGTGTGCAACACCTGGTGGATGAGCGTGAGCGCGTGGTCGCCGGGCTGCACGAGCTGGGGTACAACATACCGCAAACCTACGCCAACTTCGTGTGGCTCCCCCTGGGAGAACACACCGCAGAATTTACCGAACTGGCGCGCGCTAACGCCCTAGCGGTGCGTGCTTTCGACTCCGAGGGCGTGCGGGTGAGCATCGGCGAAGACGAGGCAAATGACCGCTTCATCAGCATCTGCGAGCAGTTCCCGCAGAGAAGAGTCTAAACTCCCTCAACTCGCGGGGTTGAGCTATGTCGCCGAGGGCTCGGGAAGAGACCGTGTGGGTTCTCGGCGACAACACTTAGAATGCTCCTCGCTCACGTAAGTATTCCGTGAATCAACATGCACACAGAAACGGTGCATTACGCCAGAAGGAAAGCATAGAAAACCGCACAGTAAACCTTCACTTCGTTCTTAAGCGAGTAAAATAAGAGGAAATATGCCCAAGCCTTCCGCCCCACGCGCAGAAACTCTCTGAGCACGCCCGGCGTGAAGGACAGCTCGTATCTGCGTGGAGGATTGATGCACGAGAACGAAAAATATCCGGGAGTACCCGAACGCATCCAGCTGATGGATGAGAACGGCAAGGTGCACGAGAACCCCACCTTCAGCTCTTATGTGCAGGACGTAGACGCAGAACAGCTTCGCGAAGCCTACCGCCTGATGTACATCACCCGCCGTATCGACGACGAAGGAACGGCACTTCAGAGGCAAGGGCAAATGGCTCTATGGGCGCCCAGTCGCGGGCAGGAAGCGGCGCAGATCGGCTCCGCACTGGCATTCGCCCCCAACGACTATATTTTTCCCTCCTACCGTGAACACGCGGTCGCCTTCGCCCGCGGCGTAGATTTTCGCGAACTCATCACGATTTTCCGCGGTTCACAAACCCACGGGTGGGACCCTAAAAAACATAACTTCCACGTCTACACCAAAGTGCTTGCCGCACAAGTTACGCATGCGGTCGGTTACGCTATGGGCCTGAACTTTGATGCCGATATTGCGGCGGAAACCGGGCAGCTGCAGACAGGCCAAGGGCAGGCCACCAACCCCGAGAATGACACCGTGAAACCCGCCGTCGGCGTCTACTTCGGCGACGGTTCCTCCACCGAAGGCGAAGTCCACGAGGCCATGGTCTTTGCCGCATCCTACGATGCCCCCGTACTCTTCTTCGTACAAAACAACCGCTGGGCTATTTCGGTACCCTTCGACGTGCAGTCGCGCGTGCCCATCTCAACCCGCGCCCAAGGCTACGGCTTTGAAGGACTGCGCGTTGACGGCAACGATGCGCTCGGCACCCTCGCCGTCACCCGCTACGCGCTTGATAAAATCCGCCGCGGCGAAGGCCCCGTACTGATCGAAGCGGAAACATACCGCCTGGGCCCGCATACCACCGCCGACGACCCCACCAAATACCGTGACGACGAAGAACTCCAGCAGTATCTGAACGCAGACCCGCTGATTCGTCTGGAAAAACATCTGCGCGAGAACGGGCACGCAGACGATGCCTTCTTCGAAAAACTCGCCGAAGAAGCACAAGAGCTTGCCACCGGAGTACGCGAGGCGGCGATTGCCTCCGAACCCTATGAATTCGACCGATTCTTCGACCGCGCCTACGCCGAAGAACACCTTCAGGTAGAAGAAGAACGCGAGTTCTACCGCAACTACGTCGCAGGTTTCGAGGAGGACTAAGAATGAGCGAGCAGAATACACAGGTCGAGCGCCTAACCCTGGCGAAAGCGATCACTCGCGGCCTCGACGATGCGATGGCAGATAACCGTAAAGTCGTGCTGATCGGTGAAGATATCGGCAAACTCGGCGGGGTATATCGCGTAACCGAAGGGCTTCTGGCGAAGCACGGGCAGAAGCGCGTGATGGATTCTCCCCTCGGAGAGGCCGGTATTGTGGGCACCTCCATCGGCATGGCGATGCGCGGCTATCGGCCCGTAGCCGAGATTCAGTTCGACGGGTTCGTCTTCCCCGCCTACAACCAAATCACCACCCAGCTCGCCAAAATCCACAACCGCAGCGACAAAAAATACGTTGTTCCGGTTACGATCCGTATTCCCTACGGCGGCGTGATCGGGGCGGTCGAGCATCACTCGGAGTCACCCGAGGCGCTGTTCGCGCACACCGCCGGGCTGCGCATCGTAACACCGTCCTCACCGCATGATGCCTACTGGATGACCCGCAAATCCATTGAATGCGACGACCCGGTGATTATTTTCGAGCCCAAACGCCGCTACTGGCTCAAGGGCGAGGTGAACTTTGCGGACACCGACTTTGACCCGTTCCAAGCGCAGGTGGTGCGCGAAGGCACAGACGCGACCGTCGTGGCATACGGTCCGCTGGTGCCGGTAGCGCTCGCCGCCGCGGAGGCCGCCGTCGAAGATGGACGCTCGATCGAAGTCATTGACCTGCGGTCGATCTCCCCGATGGATGTACCCACCGTCGCCGCATCCGTGGTGAAGACCGGGCGCCTGATTGTTGCCCATGAAGCGCCGACCTTCGGGGGCATGGGCGGCGAACTTGCCGCCGCAATCACCGAGCGCTGCTTCTACAGCCTTCAGGCTCCAGTGCTGCGCGTGGGCGGTTACTATATTCCGTACCCGGTACCGCGCACGGAGGACGAATACGTGCCCGATATTGACCGTATTCTCGAAGCCGTTGATCGCTCATTTGAATACTAAATCCGTATATTCCATATTCCTTATATAACCCGCGAAGAATATTCCCGACAGGCTATATTCCCTAGCGAAAGGCATAAAATGTCCCAGATTTTTAATCTCCCCGATGTGGGTGAGGGTCTTACCGAGGCTGAGATCCTCACCTGGAAAGTCAGCGTTGGCAGCGAGGTCAGTATCAACGATGTTCTCGTTGAAATCGAGACCGCCAAATCCGTTGTGGAACTGTCTTCGCCCTACACCGGCACCGTGGAGAAGATTCTGGCGAACGAGGGCGAGACGGTCGAAGTCGGGACGCCTATTATCGCGATCTCCGGCAGCGCCGCATCCACCGCAGAAGAACCGCAGGATGCGCCCGCCGCATCCGCCGATGAGGATGAGAGCGGTAACCAGGCACTCGTAGGTTCGGGGCCCAAGGCCGATTCGGTGAAGCGCCGCCCCCGCAAGCGCCCCGCATCCGCAAGGGCTCAGAACACCGCGCCGCAGACCCCGGCATCGCCCGCTCAGGAGATGCCGGTGGCGCATACCCCCTCGTCACCCGAGCCGCGCAATCAGGGGCTTTTCAGCGAGCTTGCCGAACGCGCCTCCAAATTCGTAGAAAACAGCCCGTTCAATACGGTGGTGCAGCGTTTCCAGGGCGGGGCTGAGGGATCCGTCGTAACCGCACAGCCGACGCAGGAGCCGGTGCCGCATCGCCCATCGCTGGCGGCGCCACCCGTACGCTTGGCGGCAAAAGAGCTGGGCGTCGATCTGGCGAATGTGACCGCGACCGGCTCGCGCGGGCAGGTGACGAAACAAGACCTGTTGAACTATGTGGCGCATCTTAACGATGTGCAGGAATCCACGAGCCAGCGTTTCTGGCAGTCCCCGTCCGTACAGGGCGATCGCATGCAGCATATTCCGGTGCGCGGGGTGCGCAAGGCAACCGCGAAGGCTATGGTTTCTTCGGCATTTAGCGCCCCGCATGTATCGATTTTCGTAGATGTCGATGCTTCGCGCACCATGGAATTTATCAAGCGCTTGAAGAAGTCGCGCCACTTCGAGGGCGTGAAGGTAACTCCGCTGCTGGTGCTTGCCGCCGCCGTGATTTGGGCGGCCGAACGGAACCCCCAGGTGAACGCTACGTGGACGGACAGCGAGATTCAGATCAAGCGCTTTATGAACTTGGGCATTGCGGCGGCGACCCCGCGCGGGCTGATGGTGCCGAATATCAAGGATGCGCAGGAGCTCTCCCTGCGTGAGCTTGCGGTTGCCTTGAATAACCTGACGACTCGCGCCCGTGAGGGAAAGACCCAGCCCGCCGAGATGGCGAACGGAACCTTGACGATTACGAATATCGGTTCGCTTGGTATCGATACAGGCACCCCGATTATCAACCCCGGCGAGGTGGCGATCGTCGCCTTCGGCACGATTAAGCAGAAGCCCTGGGTGGTTGATGGTGAGGTTATTCCGCGCTGGGTAACCACGCTGGGCGGTTCTTTCGATCACCGCGTGGTAGACGGCGACCTCTCGGCACGTTTCATGGCCGATGTTGCCGCGATTCTCGAAGAACCTGCCATGCTTCTGGATATGTAGCGCTTACAAGTACAGTAACGCTCAAGGGCGCCGAAGGACTCTCTTCCTTCGGTGCCCTTGAGTATTCGGGGGTCTCTGACCCGCCACTATATTCTGTTTCTGGAATATTCCCGAGTTGGCATATAGCCATATCGTGCACACAAAAACAGGGGCAGGGTTCTCATGTTGTCACGAAACCCTGCCCCAATCACTATATTCCCTGTGGGTTATATGCCTGAAACGCTATAACTCTTGGCCCACATAGTTTTGTGCGTAGCGTTCCACACGATGGTGATAGATGCCGCCCATCAGGCCGCCCAGAACCGCAGCGATGAAGGTGATGCAGAGAACCAACGCAACCGAAAGAATAGCGCTTGCCGTACCGTGCTGCGTATACCACTGCACGGAAAGGTTTGCGGAGCCTCCCTGAAAAACCTGGGGTGTGAAATAGGTGAGCAGGCTTGCTGCAAATATGATCATGATCTGCCACAGCCACACCGAGATGCCCTGCTTTGTGCTGGAGAACCGCGCCATGCGGCCAGCCACATAACCGCCGATGCAGTACGCCACCAGGTATGCGGCACCGGTTCCGATACCCTGCCAGAGAGCGAGTGCATCGTTCCCCGAGAATAACCCGCGCACAATAGGAGCCATGGAATCGTAGGGGGCTCCGTGATTGGCCTCGACTACGATTGCCGTAACCCAGAGCAAAAACTGCAAGACGCCCATTGCGGCGAACCAACCCATTAACCCGGGAATAACCTGAAGTCGCCCGTAGCGTGCTTTCTGAAGCTCGAACGCAGTTGCCGCCGTGAGAATGGGGGCGTGCTCGTCGGTATCTTCACCGTCTTCTATGAGGTAACCCTGCGTGGGGGAAGGCGCAGACACAGCCACAATGGTATTACTGTCGCCGCCTTCTCTGGGCGTCGTGGGATGCTCGGGGAGCGGGGGAAGCGCCTCCGTACTGTAGGTAACCATGCTGCTGGGCACGGCGGGACGCAACTGATCCACGGAGTCACTGCTGGCAGACTCGTCGGAATCTTCTAACCAGCCGAAGGAAGAATCGCCATTGCGCGAACGATCCTTGGCGGCACCCGCATCAGTCTTCACCTGCGCATTGGCGGATGAAGAGCTTTCCTCAAGATATTTCTGCTGGTCGGCGGCAGAGAGAGGACGGGTTTTCTCTTCGGCTATATCATCGACCGGTACATCCTTGGTGGAGAGCACGACGGTCGGGTCGTCGCTCTCAAAAGCGGCGTCCCATGCGTCATGAGAGCTCTCCCGAAGCTCACTCTGGTTCGTTTTATCCTTCGCGTGAGCGGTATTTTCTTCAGCAGGGGTATTGCGATGGGGACCTGAGGTATTCTTTGGGGTAGATGTCATGGTCTCCTCCATATCGGTGGTTGGCATCTGAGAATTTTTATCTATATATGCTCATAAAAACCGTGGCGCTTGTGGCGCTCGGTTTAAGGGTCGGAAGTTGAGCGATATTAAAAGTTATCAGCTTCAAGGCGCGCATAAAATTCCTGCGCTTGCGTCATTTCCTGTTCACTGTATTGGTGCGGATGTGCCGGTCGCTGCTGCGGGTCAATCGTGCGGATAGTGCGCGCCGGATTACCGGCGACGATCGTGTTCGCAGGAACGTCTTTCGTGACCACAGACCCCGCCCCGATCACCGCGTTTTCGCCGATCGTGATACCTCCAAGAATAATGGCTCCGCCGCCTATCCACACGTTATTGCCTACCGTGATCGGCAGGGCGCCCTCCCAAAAATTGATGCGATCCTGAACATTAATCGGGTGGGTGGGAGTGAGGAACTGGCAGCCGGGGCCGACGAACACATAGTCGCCGATGGTAATGGGGGCTACGTCTAGGAACGTGGTGTTGAAATTGAAGAAACAATACTTGCCAATATGGGTATTGACTCCAAAATCGAAGGCAACCGGCGGGCGCATCTGGGTATGCTCACCCAGGCTGCCCAGGTGGTCGCGGAGCACATGCATGCCGTGGGCGTGCTCGCCGCGTGCGTAGTACTGCTCGAAAAGCTTGACCGCTTGGTAGATGGAATCGCCGACCTGCTTATTCTCCTCGGTAGAGCGGTAGGCTTTGCCCGCCGTCATGCGTTCAAAAGCCTCGCTGAGGTTCTGGCGGTTGGGCTTGCTCATGAGTGAGTCCCTCCCATCCAGAAGTACATGATGAGGATAATCGCTAAGCCGATGAGAATCACGATGCCGCCCAGAATGGCGAAGCGTTTCGAGATTTCTCGGAGCAGCTTTTTAAACTGCTCATCGGTAATGTCATGCCTGTTGCTCATACACCTAGTATCTCAGAAAGGCCCCATCGGATGCAGGCTTACTCATGGTTCTCGCAAGAAGGGCGTTATTCCGGGTTAGATACTACTTCCGGACTTCTATCTATAGGATATGGGAATTGCAATAAGGATTCAGTACGAACAAACCTGTATGTAAATTATTTGCTACAATTTGTGTATTATGTAAATTTTTGCGCATAAAAATAATGAAAGGGTAAATCATATCTATGAAAGACTTCGATTTTTCGAATCAACGTGCCACTATTGAGAAGCTTCAAGAACTTGGAGTTCTAGGTCGCCTTGAAGCTATGTTTCGTATCCTGAGGGTAGCTGCCGATCGTAACGAGTTCATCCCCTACACTAGGAACACGACTAAAGGCTCTTTTCACTATGACCTTGTTCGTTCCGTCATGTCGCGTGTGACGCTCACCGGAGAATACCAGCTTGACGACGGTGTAGAGCCTCATACGGAGATAGATACACTCATGGAGGGTCTTCCGCCTGAAGCTCGTAATTTTCTCCCACTTGAACCGACTCACGGCATCTACACGTGGAATACGTTTAAAAATGTTCCATATTGGGAAGTAGACGATTTCTGCTCTCTCATCGTTCAGAGTGCGAACCGATTTGAAGATGGTGTTCAAGGTGTCCGCTGGGAGCGAAGCACCAAGCAGACCATAGTCGCAGAGACGCAACATTATGTAGGGGACGATGCCCTATTCTCCCCTGAAGACTTTGACCTGGATGGTTTCGAAGCCTCTGTACCTATGCACCTGCCAGCGCTCGTGGTCGCATATAATATCTCTCCAGAGGGAGAGTTGCTAGAGGGTGTGATTGGGGTACCTACTCCGGCTCACAACACGTCTGATACTCCGTGGCTTTGGACACACAATATCCTGGCTCACCCCGATCGCAAAGTGCAGGTTACACCTACGGCTACTCAAGCCAGCCCCGTGCCTCAAGAGCAGATTCCAGATATCGAGCTTCAACTCAAGCGCGAGGCTACTCATGAGTAACACAATAACTACGCAGAAAGAACTATGTCTTCCTTCAACGTCATCTTTGACAAGAACCGGTTGGTCCTAGCACGTCAGCTTGCAGGAATCCGGAAGAACGAACTCGCAGCAAAGGCGGGCGTGAGCGCTTCTGCTATCACCACCTGGGAATCCGGTGCTCGGAAACCCACGACGGAGAATATTGAAGCGCTCGCAGATGCTTTTTCGCTTCCGCCTTCTTTTTTTGAGGTGAACGCAGAGTATCAGCACACAAAATCTCAAGACGTTGAAACTATCAATGGTCTTGTTGCCAGCAGCGCACCGCATTTTCGGTCGCTTCGGGCAACTACGCAGCTTCAGCGCGACCAGGCAGAAGCCTATACGCACCTTGTGCATGATGTGGCAGGGGCGCTTTCATGGCATATAGATTTCCCCGAACGACAGATACCGGATTTGCCTGCTGATCCTGAGGTGAAGAACAGCCCTATCCCTGAGCTTGCCGCGCAGCATGTTCGTGCCGATTGGGGTCTTGGAACCGGTCCGATTCGCCATGTTATCCGTGAGCTTGAGAAACACGGTGCGGCGGTTGTATTCGCCCCTCAGCAGAGCGACGCCATTGATGCTTATTCTGTGGATACCGGCTTCCTGCCTATCGTTGTACTTCATCCCTTGAAGAACGACTATTACCGTCAGCGCTTTGATGCCGCGCACGAGTTGGGCCATCTGATTATGCATGCAGATGCGGAGCCCGGCAATAAAACTATTGAGGCGCAGGCGCACGAGTTTGCGGCTGAGTTCCTGATGCCCGCTGATTCTATTCGGGAGGAGCTGCCTACTCGGATGACTGGTGCCGGTTGGATGAAGCTCAAGGAACTGAAAGAATATTGGGGCGTTAGCATGCAGGCCTTGCTCTACCGTGCCAAGTCGTTGGGGCGCCTGTCTGATACGTCGTACCGTAACGCAATGATCACGGTATCTAAGAATAAGTGGAGGGTGAAAGAACCTGGTGCTATTTCAACGCTGGAACAGCCTTCACTCTTTCCGCGGGCCCTTGAAATGGTTACTGAGAACGGAATTATCCCTGAGCTTTTGCGCGAGAGTTCACAGGTGCCGCCGGAGTATTTCGAGGTGATTACGTCCCGAGTGCCTTATACGCAGAGGATTCTATAGCCACATAAAACGAAAAGGGCTGGGTGCACACTGTCAGATGTGCATCCAGTCCTTTTGCTGTCTAGTAAGTCCTTATGTCGTGTGCGAGATGCCGCAAGCGGGAGCGTTTTCTTCAGTCGGGAGCATTTAAAATGCTCCCGACTGAAGAAAACGCTCCCGGATTGTGTAGGTAACTGGGGTGAGAGGTGGCGTGGAATTCAGAACGTTAGTCGAAGAGGGCATATCTTGAAAACAGGGATTATCGTTCAGGTAAATAAATACCTTAAGAACTTTTTGGATACTTTCAAGCAACCTTGGGGGTTACCTCCTAAATAGCGGCTTTACCGCAGGGAACTGGCTAGGCGCTAGGGCTGAACTGTGCTCTGGCGACGGCGAGAAAACACACGCATGAGCACGATGATAAAGACAATGCAGAGCGTAAAGTCGATGAGGGTAACAGCCTGTCCGAGCCAGTAAGCAATTATATATACAGCGTTTGCCCCTTCGAGATAATGACCGATAGCGTCCGACCGATACAGAAGCCTCAAGAAGATAAGCATGAAGAGGTCAAGCCCATGATGCAGCGCACCCACGATATTGGCTCCGAGGATAAACCCTAAATGCCGTGACCGCAGATAAAATATTGTCGCGGTGATCTGCAGAGCCCAGTAGAGCACAGTAACGAGGATAGGTGAGGATGTATACACCGGGAAATAATTGAGAGAACTCGGATAAAAGATAGCAAGAAAAGTCTGAGCGATGAGCGCAAGCGTTATACCTGCCAATCCCAAACGCATACCGTAGAGCTTTCGGAGAGGAAGAGCCGGGCGTGCGGTGCCCGCTGCCGAGATCTGCGAGCTCGAGTTCTGGTGTGTGGGATTATCGCCGAAAGACTTCTCACTCATATTTTTCACCGTAACATTGCGATGTGTGCTGATGCATGTGGTGTGCGTCGTTGTATATCGAGATGTTGTAAGCGGGAATACGTCTCTCTGGCTCGTTGCCCCCGCCAGCTTTGGAAAATTATTTCTTTCCTTGCATGCTCAGAGTAGTGTCCCTCAGCGGCTAGACAGTAATGCTCTCAGTTCAACGATCTCACCTAAGTCCTGAGGAAACTAGCATGCGGACTTTAATCTACGGCATAGATATTGGCAGATGCCTTGCTGCTATCTGATGGAGTTAATCAGCTTAATTGAGATCTGGTTATATCAATTACAGAGGTACATCCAACAACACGTGCGTCAAGTGATCTGTAGAGGCCAGGCTCTGCTCGCACTCCGGGAGTCTATCCAGGTTGTGTCTCATGGTGGTAGCTGTAGCCTTTGGATTCACGCTTTGTATCGTCTCGGTCTATCGTCTCTACTCAATTATCCGTAAGCATACGCTGATTCTAATAAATTTGAACCAATCCACTATGCTTGGTTCGCTGCTAAATCTACTGAGGAATGTATATTGTGGGCATGATGATCAATCGTCTAACCTCTGTACCTTCCTGGGTATTGGGATGCCATAACGTACCTTTATTTTAATAGAATCTCGAAGTAATTTTGGTTTTTCATACATAAGTATGTATAGTGTTTCAAAACACATAGTAACATAAGGTACTAACTCTGGAAACACCCTGTCTGCCGAGTTTGAAAGGATAATTGCTTTCGATGAATAAAAAAATTAATTATATAATTCTTGTATTAATATTTGTGGCTTCTGGGATTCTGGGGGTCGTTTCTGAGTCTACGTATGATATTGCCTTTGGAAATACAGCTTTAGGAATATCTGATAAAATATTTTGGGTCGGGGTTATATATTTTGTAGGTTATATTACCGAGGCTTTCGCTGCTGCGACAATGGGAGTTCACATAGATAGATGGGGAGCTCTGCGGTCGGTATTTGTTTTTTCAGTTATTGCTTGTTTAGTTCTTATCCTGTCCGGTTCTTTGAATGTATACGCCGGTATAAATAGTATAATTTTTGTTGTACTTGTAGCCGGTATAATGGATTTTTTAAACCAATTAGTCAATATAGCTCAAACAGCTGCTATTCCTCAAGCTTTTGGAGATGATAAGAATAGGCTTCTTACATTTTCAGGGCTTGACTCTTCTGTACGCGCTATAACGGGTCTTGTTGCACCAGTAATTGCTGGGTTTATTGTTTCAGGATTTGCTGAATTATCATCACTTTTTATAGTTGGATTATTTTATGGAACTAGCGCCATTCTTTTAATCATGTTTCTAAAATCGATTAGAAGTTCTAATTTTTCAAACTCTATTGCAGATAGTGATGAAGATGCTTCTAAGAGCTTTTACAAAGGAATGAGTTCTGGTCGTATAATACAAATAACATTTTTAGAGATATGGCAAAGTGTATCATGGCGAAAATTTTTGATAGTCGATATTCTGGCAACTGCCGGACTTTCTACTGTGTTGCTTTTACTATTTTCGCTATTAAAAATGGAGTACAGGTGGGAGCCCGAGCAGATTGGTTTTGCACTTGCCTTTATGGCCTTAGGTTCACTAACTGCTTCGATGCTAATTGCACGTAATAATATCGATAATCTAAAATATTTATTTGGGTTTGGGGCGCTTACTACTGGAGTAGGATCACTATTATTGAGCATTTCAGGGGGATATTTTTTGATTGTATATCCTGGTGCCTTGATAATAGGATTTGGTAGTGTTTTGCAAATGAAGGCTATGACTTTAATTGTACAGGTTCATGCTCCACAAGCGAGAATTGGTGCATGGTTTTCTGTAATTGATGGCATTGAACGTGTCATTAATGCCCTAGCAATTATTGGGTCTGCAATATTAATGGATTTAGTTGGAGGATTTGTTGTTTTTTCTGTACTCTCCTTTTTGCTTATAGGTTGTGGATTGTGGTGGAGTTTTTACTCTTCTAATATTATTCTTAAGAAATAGATGTAGTTATTTATTTGGGTTGTCTCGAAGGTAGAGAAGCAATGCACGTGCCACAAAGTCAGCCTATAGTATGACCTGATTGGTACGCGGTATCTGTGTGAAAATACCCTTTAACAGCTGATCTAGGCACTCACTCTCTCAATTCCATATGGTGTTGATCTGATGGTTCAGTGCCTTCTCCTCATTAGTGAGGTTTCTATTGAATGGCTTCTGCATCGGTCTGATGAGTTTTAGTACTTTTATGGTCTTTGTGAGCAAAATAATCCTTGGTTTTGGAACATCATACGAAATTGCCTCGATTTTGAGTAATATGCGACTTATGGCCGAGCGGGAGTCCCTAATGTGTTGGTAGGGGATTCTATGGCGTGGCGGATTTGGGAGGGAAGAGTGACCGCTCGTGACGTTGCACAGCGCGTCGCGGGTTGAGCGAAACAGGTCTCAACAGGCACAATCGAAGCATGACTGACCCGCAATATCACGACTCGCATCCGCACGATGCCCAAGCCTCCGCGCAGGAATCTCAAAGACCCGCACCCGCTCAAGCCACGCCTGATACCGTCTCCGGGCAGAACCCGCTGGCGCATCGCCCCTGGCTCAAAAATTATTCACCCGGCGTCGCCGTAGACGTTCACCTGTCCGAAACCTCGCTGAGCCACCTGATTGACGATGCTGTCCGAGAGGTTCCCCACAAGGTCGCCCTCGAATTCTTTGGGGCCACTACTACCTACTCCGAACTCGGCAGTCAGATCGACCGCGCCGCCGAAGGGCTGCGCCTGGCCGGGGTGCAGGCGGGGGATCGGGTCGCCCTGATTCTGCCCAACTGCCCGCAGCATATTATTGCCTTCTACGCGATTCTGCGTCTGGGCGCAATCGTCGTGGAACACAATCCCCTTTACACCGGTGCCGAGCTGCGGCATATGTTTGAGGACCACGGCGCGAAGGCTGCTATCGTGTGGGATAAAATTTCCGGGCGTATTACGGGCCTACCCACAGACATCAGACCGGTGCATATTTACGCCGTGAACCTTATTAAAGCGATGCCCGCTCTCACTCGTGCGGCGCTCAAACTGCCGGTCAAAAAGGCGCGCGAATCCCGCGAAAAACTTGAAGGAACCGCCCCCGGAACCACAAGCTGGGCGCAGCTACTCAAGAGCCCGCCGATCGACCCCGACTTTAAACGGCCCACCGCTCACGACGTAGCGCTTCTGCAGTACACCTCCGGCACCACCGGACTGCCCAAGGGCGTGATGCTCACCCACCGCAACCTCGAATCGAACGGGCGCATGGGCGAAGCCTGGATTCAGCCCGGCGACGACGAATGCATCTACTCGGTGCTGCCGCTCTTCCACGCCTACGGCATGACCCTGGGTGTAACGATTGCGGCACTGTGCCGCGCCCGGCTGGTGCTCTTCCCAACCGTCGATATGGGCCTGATTACTAAGGCAATGAAGAAGACCCGCCCCACGATTCTGCCCGCAGTACCGCCGGTCTACCGCCGCCTGATGGATGTCGCCAAAGAGCAGGGCATATCGCTGCAAGGCGTTCGCTATGCGGTTTCGGGAGCCATGAACCTGCCGCCCGAGCTGGTGGCTGAGTGGGAGGAGGCATCCGGCGGGTACATGGTTGAGGGGTACGGGCTGACCGAGTGCGCGCCGCTCGTCTCATGCAATCCGCTCAACGATACGCGCCGCGCCGGGTCAATCGGCATTCCCTTCCCCTCGACCGATATTCGCGTGGTAGACCCCGAAACTCTTCAGGATGTGCCGCTCGGCGAAGAGGGCGAGCTGTGGGTTCACGGTCCGCAGCGTTTCGCCGGGTACTGGAAACGCGAAGAAGACACGCAGAAAACCATTACGGCTGACGGCTGGCTGCGCACCGGCGATATTGTGCGTTTGGATGAAGACTACTTCATTCAGATCGTGGATCGCATTAAGGAAGTCATCATTACCGGCGGGTTCAACGTCTCACCCACCGAAGTGGAAACCGCCCTGAAACAGCACGATTCCGTGGCGGATGCGGCGGTCGTGGGCATCCCGCAGGCCAGCGGGGGAGAGCTGGTGGTCGCCGCCGTGATTCCCGCCGAGGGGCACGCGGTTGATGAACATGCGCTGCGCGAGCACTGCTATGCGCGCGTGACCCGCTATAAGGTGCCGCGCAAGATCGTGGCGGTGGACGATCTGCCCCGGTCGATGCTCGGCAAGATTCTGCGCCGCAAGGTACGTGAACAGTTAATCACCAGCGGGGAGCTTGATTAAAAACACACTCTGGCACAACTGCGAGTTCGAGCGTCAAGGCAGAAGACTGTCTGTTATACCTCTTGTATGACTCTGAATCCTTAGTTACGGTGGGGACCGGAACCTCTTAATGAAATCGTAATTATTCTTCAGAGGAGTTGATACCGATGCATCAGATATCACCTGAAGGAATTGCCTTCTTGAAAGAGAAAGAAGGGTTCAGGAGTGACGCCTACTACGATGTGGCGGGCGTTCTCACGATCGGTTACGGGCATTCGATCTATGCGCCCAGTATTGAGGAGTACCCCATCCATGAGGGGCAGCATATCACCGAAGAAGAAGGGGAGAAGATCCTTCGCGCAGATTTGAAGCCTACCGAAGCTGCTGTGAATTCTGCCGTTACTCGTGAAATTACTCAGAAGCAATACGACGCGCTCGTGTCATTCACCTTCAACCTGGGCGCGGGTACCTTTAAGTCGAGTGATGTTCTCGAATTCACGAACCAGGGAAATTATCAGGCCGCCGCGGATGCTCTGCTGCAATACTCGCACGCTGGTGGAGAATTCATCCCGGGGCTGTATAAGCGTAGGGAGGAGGAAAGGGCTATGTATCTTTCTTCGCTTCCCCAAGCATAAGATTCAGTGCGGTACGACGTCGGGGGTTAGCTACCATGACGGGTTCTTCAGGAAAAGCTCTAAAGCTTTCGAACCGGTGGAGACCCTGACTGGCTACTCAGAATAGGTAGTGCGTGATCTGGTCTAGCGGATACGCTCTACAAGACTACGAGGTTCCCGAAACACTCACTATGGATCCATAGATTCGAGCGAGGGAGGAACAGACTTCGGTTTGTTTCTCCCTCGTTTCGCGGTGCGTAGCAGACGGACACACCGAAAATTTTGGGGCGTAACGCATCACACACAAGGGGTTTCTCAAGATTCACTAGCTTTCGCTCGAAACGACGGTCATGCCGTGATGACCGGGACGGGATTATGCTATACGCTCAACACAGCACGAGAGGTTTATGCGATAATTGCCGGGGAATTTTGATGAAAGTATTTACAAGGAAAATATGAAAACTAAACCTTCACTCTCTCAATTCTTTTAATAATTTACAACGACACTAAATTTATTTCTTGGGCGGCAATAAATATGTGTGAATAATTGACGTGTAAATAGAGAAAATAAACGATTGACAGACCTAATTTGAACTGTATACTTGAGACATCACTGTTACATATAGCTATGTCTTCCAACCACTTCAAGGACCAAAAATGAGCGTGACTACACCCCACCCCAAGCGCTGGGCAATCCTCGGGTTTATGTGCCTAGCGCTGGTCGTGACCGGGCTGGATTCGCTCATTGTCGCGGTTGCTATACCGTCTATGGAGACTGGACTACAGGCAACGGGCGAACAATTGCAATGGGTTGTTGCAGCCTATTCACTTGCATTTGCCGCACCGCTACTTTTCTTCGGGGGATTAGCCGACAGAATCGGACATAAACTAAGTTTTCTAGCCGGTATGTTTATTTTGCTGCTTGGTTCAATACTGGCGGCTTTCTCTATTAATGCAGAAGTACTTATTTTTTCACGAGTAATTATGGGTCTCGGATCAGCATTTATTATGCCTTCGACCCTAGCACTTATTCGTGATATTTTTCCAGACCATGAACGTGCTAAAGCTCTCGGAATTTGGGTAGGAATGTCCTCGCTGGGTATTCCGCTCGGTCCCATCGTGGGCGGACTGCTGCTCAAAAGTTTTTCGTGGGGATCAATTTTCCTGATCAACGTGCCTATTATTGCCGTGGCATTCCTGGCATGCCTGATGCTTGCCCCGGAATCCTCAAAAAAGCACTCTTCCCGCCTGGACTTCTTCGGGCTGATCCTCTCGATTTTCGGGCCCGCCCTGCTAGTGTACGGCATTATCGCCGCTCCGGAAGCAGGTTGGACCTCAAGCTTGACGCTGACCCTGCTGATTGCCGGTGTGGTGCTGAGCCTGATCTTCATCGTATGGGAGCGCCGCAGCGCATCGCCCATGCTCAGCCATGAGGTCTTCCGTAACCGCCGGTTCGGCGGACCGCTGCTGACGATCTCTTCGGTATTTTTCGGGGTCTTCGGCGGACTGTTCATTATGACTCAGCATTTGCAGTTCGTCCTAGGGCTTGACCCTTTTACGTCCGGTCTGCATATGCTCGCCATGTGTTCGGCAGTTCTCGTGGCACCGATCTCGCCCAAACTCGTCGAAAAGTTTGGACTGGGTCCCGTCTCGGCCACCGGCCCTCTCATGGTCGCCCTCGGCATGGTGCTTCTGGCTATCAGCCCCTCGCCCAAGAGCGGGCAGGTTGTGGTAGCACTCTTCACATTCGGTCTGGGTGTGGGTTTTGGCGCCCCGGCCTCCGTGAACTCGATCATTGAATCGACCCCCAAGAAACAAACCGGTGCGGGCTCGGCGGTTGCCGACGTTGCTATGCAGCTCGGCGGCGCCCTGGGTATCGCGCTGATGGGA
Organism: Rothia sp. HMSC069C01; assembly: GCF_001814655.1. Taxonomy (NCBI): domain Bacteria; kingdom Bacillati; phylum Actinomycetota; class Actinomycetes; order Micrococcales; family Micrococcaceae; genus Rothia; species Rothia sp. HMSC069C01. Next base: position 270,499 of record NZ_KV817379.1, on the reverse strand, counting down.
AGTATCGGAATCGCCACCGCAATGGCACAATCGCCCCGAGGCGTAGCCGCTGCGTGCTGGGTAGGTGCGGCAGTCGGTCTTTTGGGTGCTGCTGCCGTCTTCACCGTGCTTCCCAAAACTGGAGCACCCGCCGTCGAACGAGCGGTCGCGCCAGAACCAGAACCCGCAGCTAAGCTGCCTTAGGCCAGCTGCACATATTTTTCAACCAACCACAGACAACCATCAGAACCTAACTCAAACTTCCGAAACGTTCTGATGGTATCTCCTACCCACACGGTAGGGATGAAAAAGGAATGAGCGCTATGAACACCGACGAAATCAGCAGAATTCATAACAGACGCCAGATAACGCACGATGCGGTGCGCTGCCTGAGCACTCGAAGCCTTCCGACACTCAGATCCTCGCTGACCCAACCTCACGGGCAGCGGTGCACCCCCAGGTATACGCCGGGATAGACAAACGCTGCGCTTTCGGTCTTTCGCAGCCCGCATCCATCGTGAATCCGCAGGAATATCAAGGGAGCATCACACCTTCGCACCACAGTGACCGTGCTTATATCTTTTTGATATTGAGAATCTTCATCATATTACCCGTATCCAGCGGCAGGGCATAACAACACCGATAACGCACACCCAAGGAGCTTACTCACCCGCACGCAGTAAGCCCCACGGGACCCCATAACCACGTGCAACATACACCAACCACAGCCAAAGGAGGAGGGCAATGACCCTCGTATACGAGTCGGCACCAGAGCTCGACGAAACTATCACGATAGACCCGGATATAGAAAATCTGCACTATGACCGTACCGTCGATCGTCATAAGGTACACCGTGCAGCGGTTTCCGAAGTTTTCCTCACGGACATTCGCCGGCAGAGCGCGCAGCATGTGCTCGTGGCGGCGCAGCTGCCCTCATCGCACAGCTTCTTTCACGACAGCATCTACAACGATGCCGAAGGAACCCCCGATGCGCTCCTGCTGCTCGAAATTGCGCGGCAGGCGACAATTGCCAGCGCCCACGAAGTCGGTGTAGATGCCGGAAACACTCTGATCTCCAACGAGTTTGGGCTCACGATTTATCCGCACGAAATCGCCGCGCTAAACCCCGAAGACACCAACCTGCTGATTCGCAACTACTTCGACTGGACCTCCATTCGGCGTGGCGCCCCGCGCTCCGGTCGGTGCTACCAGCAGCTCATCATGGGCAGCCGGGTGATCGCCGAGCACTTCAGCGGCGGGCGCATTCTCACCAAAAACCAATTGCAGGCGCTGCGCAGCGAATACCGCGGCACCCCGCCGCCCACGACCGCGAACCTGCATGATCTGACCTTCACAGACGTGCAGGATCCCATCGCCCCCGAGCGTGTGGGCAGGCGCAACCCCCTCAACGTGGTGATCTCGCAGCTGAACACTGCCGAAGCCTCGACAGCGCAGGTGACCCCGAACGTGGCGAATAAGGCGCTTTTCGACCACGCCTACGACCACATCACCATGCAGATTCTGACCGAGGCGGCACGGCAGCTCTACCTGGCAACCCGCCCGGATAGCGAGCACGCCCCCGAAATTTCCTCAATACGCGGGAACTTCCTGGCGTTCGCGGAACTCGATTCGCCCGTGCAGATCCGTGCAACGGCACCCGGGGAATTCGTGGTTGAACAAGATAACCGGCAGATCGCGGATTTCGCGCTCAAAAGCTAGATGACAAGGACCTTTATGTCGCCCGAATACAACACCACGAAATATGTGTGGACGGACTTCGGCGGAGTACTCACCCCGCCGGTCAGCCACACGATGCGCGTCTTCTGCCAGAAATACGGGCTCACCGAGTCCCAACTGCGCGCGGGATTTGAGGCGGTCGCCCGCAACCACAACCTCACCGACCCGTTGGAACTCGTCGATACGCCCCTGATGAGCGAAAAAGAGTGGCTGAGCGAAATTTCCGAACAGGTAGGCGGGGCATTCCAGCTCGACACCCTCGCCGACGACTGGTTCCGCGACCGCGAGCCCAACGCATCCTGGGTAGCGTACCTGCACGAGATCAAGGCGCACGGCGTGAAGGTAGGGCTGATCTCAAATATGGTGCCTACCTGGGATAACCACTGGCGCGCCATGCTCAACGAACCCGACCTTTTCGACGATATTGTGCTGTCCTTCGAGGTCGGATACCGCAAACCGCAGCGCGGTATCTACGACTACGCCGCAGAACTTGCCGGGTTGAACCCGGCGCAGTGCATCCTCATTGACGACCTTGCGCGTAACTGCGAAGGCGCCCGTGCAGCCGGGTGGGATGCCATCGAATTCACCACAACCGAAGAGTGCGTGAAACAGCTGCACCCCCTGCTCTCACCGGCAGAGGAAACAGTTTAAACCCCGTGACCGGAAGGTCACCCAACGAAAGGAAAACCCATGGGCAAGTGGGGAAATATTATCGAAGACATGATGGCGCAGATGCCCGAAGACCTGCGCACCGTCGCCCTCGGCGTGGCTGAGATTTTCACGAACATGGATATCGAAACCGCCCGCAAGTACATTCACCCCGACTTCGTCGATCATGAGGCGAGCGAAGGTGTTGGCGGCGGCCCCGAAGGGTACCTGGCAACCGCGAAATACATGAACCAGGCGTTCTCCGATGCCTCGTGGAAGCCCCAGAAGATCGTGGCAAGCGCGGACGGTCAGCACTACACCATGGTGATCAAGTTCAGCGGCGTTCATACCGGCGAGTTCATGGGTATTCCCGCCACCGGTAAGCCCTTCGAGATTCACCACCTGCACCTTTTCCGTGTTGAAGACGGCAAGGCAATCGAGCACTGGGGCGGGCGCGATGAGCTCGGCCTGCTGCGCCAGATCGGTGTTCTCAACTCCGAGCACCCCACTCCCGCAGACGCCGGGCAGGCCGCCTTCGCCTAAAACGCGGGCGAAACACGCATTCACGCATCCTACGTAACGCTATTGAGCACCGCGCGGCGAACTACCACGGCACGCGATACGCCGTGAACCCGCCGCAGCATAAGAACCAAACCTAAGGAGTCAGATGACACACCAGAAGCGCCCAGGATGCGCCCTCGTCACCGGAGCGTCGGGAGATATTGGCGCACAAATCGCGCTCAGACTGGCGCAGGACGGATGGAATATAGCCGTCGGCTACGCCACCGGAATCGAGCGCGCCGAAGAGGTTGCCGGGCGCATCCGCGAGTGCGGCGTGTCAGCGATGCCCATCAAAATTGACGTCACCAGCACCACCTCAGTTGATGACGCCTTTGATGCACTCGAAGACTCGTTAGGGCAGGTCACCGTGCTAGTCAATAACGCCGGAATTCGTTCCGACGGGCTGGTTGCAGGGCTCAGCGACGACGAATGGGATGCGGCGATTTCGACAAACTTAAGCTCGGTTTTTCGTACCTCTCGGCGGGCGTTGGGGCCGATGATTCGCGCACGTTTTGGGCGAATCATCAATATTTCCTCGATTCTCGCCGGGAGGACAATCGCCGGAACCGGCAGCTATTCCGCCGCGAAAAGCGGAATTTTGGGAATAACCCGCGCGATGGCTATCGAGGTGGCGCGACGCGGGGTGACCGTGAACGCGGTATGCCCCGGACTCGTTGAAACCTCCATGACCGAAGAGGTTGAAACCTTCACCCAGTCGGTGCAGCGCGCCGTGCCGATGGCTCGCCCCGCGCAGGCACGCGATATTGCCGAGTGCGTGGCGTTCCTCGCCAGCGACCGCGCCGACTACATTACCGGGCAGAGCATTGCGGTAGATGGTGGGCTGAGTGCTCAGGCGTTTTCGCTGAACTAGGTTCGCGCTCGCCCCGAGCAAGCTCGCCGTTTGCCGGATAAGTTCACGGGTACCCGCCGTGAACAAAAGATAACCAACCACAGAAAACACCAGATAATCCATGAGGAGAGAACCATGACTGAGACCCCCGTTAACACCGCATCCCTGGAAGAATTCGTGACCCAGCAGGTGATCGACATGGGCGTGCCCGCCAGCACCGTCAAGCTCGACGCCAAAATCGATTCGATGGGACTCGACTCCCTGGATGTTGTTGAGCTCACCCAGGCGGTCAAGAAGCAGCTGATGATTCCCGTCAAGCCCAAGGATTTTGAAAACGCCGCCACCCTGCAGGATGCCGTAGATATTATTCGTGAAAAGGCACAGGAGAAGTGAGTACGAGAGTAGTCATCACGGGAATCGGTGCCGTCACCCCTCTGGGTGTTGGCGCCGAGACGCTGCATGAGCGTGCCGTGGCGGGCCTGAGCGGGCTGAACGACGAAAACGAGAACGGGCTGGGCGGCAAAGTTGGGCGATGCCTCGACTTTGACGTGAAGAACCCGCTCAGTCGCCGCGAGATGCGCCGCATGGACCGGTACACCCAGCTTGCCGTGGCGGCGGCCGATGAGGCTATCGCGCAGGCGGGCTGGGGCGGCGGACTGCCGTGCGATGCGCGGCGCATCACCTGCTATATCGGCACCGCTATCGGCGGGCTGGACACCCTCGAAACGCAGCATTTAGTGATGCACACCGAGGGCGCCGAGGAAGTTTCGCCGCTGACCGTGCCCATGATGATGGCGAACGCCGCGCCCGCGCATATTTCCATGCGCCACGGGCTGCACGGCGAAACAACCGCAATCGTCACGGCGTGCTCCTCGGGGGCGCAGGCGATCATCGCCGGTGTGCGCAGTATTCTGCTGGGCGAGGCGGATGCAGCCGTCGTAGGCGGCGCAGAGGCGGGAACCACCCGGTTCACCCGCGCTATCTTCAACGCCGCCGGGGCGATCTCGCCCGACGGGAATTCGACCCCCTTCGATGAGGAGCGCAACGGCTTCAACCTGGGGGAGGGGGCAGGTATTCTTGTGCTCGAATCAGCCGAGAACGCCCGCGCCCGGGGCGCCGAGGTACTGGGCGAAATCGCAGGGTACGGGCTCTCCTCAGACGCTCACCACATTACGGCGCCGAACCCGGACGGCAAGTATGCGGCCTATGCCCTCAACCGTGCGCTTGAAACCGCGGGGGCAACCCCCGAGCAGGTGTCGTATGTGAACGCCCACGGCACCGGAACCGAGCTGAACGATACGACCGAAGTGAACGTGCTGCGGCAGGTGTTTGGCACGGCTCTTGAGGACATCCCGGTTTCCTCCACGAAATCGGCGATTGGGCACCTCTTCGGGGCTGCGGGCGCCGTCGAAACCATCGCCATGCTTCAGGCTCTCCGGCACGGGCAGGCACCGCCCACCCTGGGGCTGAAAAACCTGGATAAGCGGTTGGGGCGGGTGCGCATCAGCGGCGAACCACAGGATTTAGCACCCGGCACGTTCAGCGCGGCCGACGGCACACCCAAAAGGCTGGGACTCTCAAACTCCCTGGGCTTCGGCGGGCACAACGTGACCCTGGCGATACGCGCATGAGTACCCGGCAGTCTCCCGAGGATGCGCCACTGGCGGCGGGACGTGCATCCGCAGACCCGCGATACGCGGCGTTTCTCGAATGCGCCTACCACCCTGCCTCCAGCACGGCAGCCGATGCGGATCTCACGCAAGCGGGAAACCCCGCCGCCGAAGACCCGGAGAATGGCGGGGAATACCGCGTGTTCCTGCGGTACGATACGCGCATCGCCCCCGATGTGAGTGGGCCACTCAAGCTGAGCGTGACCGACGTGGAATACCTGCAAGACCTGCACCGCCAGGGGATCGAGGCGCTCGGGCGCGAGGCGCTCGGCGTGAAATCCGCCGACCATTTCGTGCTTCGCGGCGCAGGGCTGAGGTTCACCCCGCATGTTCTGGGCGGCGACGTTCGCGGCCCCGACACAACCGGCGTAGACGAGCCGATCGAGCTGAGCCTGCACGTTCCCGTGAGTACCATCCGCCGCAGGCGCGGGCAGCCGTGCTATGCGATCAGCGGGGCGATCACTCTCTGGGTGGGCGATACCTGCCTGGCCGAAAGCGACGGCGCGGCGCTCTTCCTCACCGCCGATACCTTCGAGGAACTGCGCGGTGAACTCGGGAACACCGCAGAAATCCAGGATGCGGCTTCCGCCGGTGGCGCATCCGCCGAACCCCCGAAGGCCGTGCGCGTGTGGGGAACGCCGTACGGGCACGTGCAGGCTGCCCCCGCGCACCTGTGCGGGGTGAGCGACGCATCCCAGGTTCTGATCGGAGACGTGCGCCATGACGATACGGCTCACGGTACCGAAACCGCCCAAGAACAGGCGGAAGAGCCGCGAAAGAAAACCTCGGAACTGTCCCCTCAGAACCCGCAGGGAACCCCCGCGCTAGCCCAATGCCGCATCGTGCCCACAGCCCCGCCACGGCATTTCGACCGCCCGCTGGATCACTATCCGGGGCTCATGATGGCAAGCGCAGCCCGACAGTTCGCGGTGGCGGCGCTCGCGCATCGTACCGGGGCAGACCCCGCGAGCCTGTGCGTGGCGGAAGAATCCCACGAATTTTTCGAGTTCGTGGAGCTCACCGAGATTCCAACCCTCAACCTGCTGCGGTGCGAGAAACACCGCGACATCTATCAGACAGAGATCACCGTGAATCAGGGCGGTGCCGTTAAGGCACGCAGCCGATTCACCTTTATGTAGAAATTCAAGAAAGGCACCATGAGTGTGACAATTTCGGGCGTTGGCGCCGCCGTGCCCAATGACCCCATTCCAAACAGCGAATTCGCCGCGCTCGGCGTGGACGACGAATGGATTGCCAGTCGCACCGGAGTGCGCCAGCGCCACCACCTGCGCCAGGAGCAGACTCTCGCCGAGCTGGCGCTTGAAGCGAGCGAGAAGGCACTTGTGGATGCCGGTATAAGCGCCGAAGAAATCGACTTTGTGCTTGCCGCAACCACAACCGCCGACCAGGTTTCGCCGGGGCTCGCACCCGTCGTCGCCGCAGGTTTAGGCGCCCCACAGGTGGGCGCGGTCGATTTGAACGCCGCATGTTCTGGGTTCCTGTACGCCCTCGACTATGCCGCCTCAAAAATCGAGCAGGGCAGTATCGACCGGGCGCTCGTCATTGGTGCCGATGCAATGTCACGCCTGACCAACCCCGAGGATGCGGGCACGGCGGTACTCTTCGCCGACGGTGCCGGTGCCGCCATTGTGCAGGCGGCCCCCGAGGTGAGCGAGGACGAATACCCCTATATGTGTTCGTTCGGTTCCGACGGCAGCCAGGCGCAGGCACTGTATATTTCTGACTCCACGCAGCAGGTGGTGATGGACGGCGCCGAGGTCTATATGGCGGCGGTGGATGCGATGTCCGAGGAAATCACCTACGTGCTCGACTCGTGCGGTATCGACCCGGAGAGGATCGACCAGCTGGTCTGCCACCAGGCCAACGGAAGGATTATGGCGGCGGTTGCACGGCGGCTGCGCTGGGATTCCTCCAAAGTGCTCTCATATATCGACCGGTACGGGAACACCTCTGCCGCCTCCATCCCGATTACCCTAGCCGTCGGGCAGCAGGAGGGGCACGTGAAACCGGGAGACTTGCTGGCGCTGACCGCCTTCGGGGCGGGATTCACCTGGGGCGCGGGCGTGATCGGGTTCAAAACCACCGCCTGAGCGCTGGCGGTCAGGGCGCATCCCGGTTGCGCGCAGCTAGAATCCGTCACCGTATTTCACTCTTATGCCACCCACACCCCTCATAAAAAGAGCTTTTATGAGGGGACTGACAGATAGGCGTTAATATGCCCAACACACTACAATCTCCGCCGCAGCAGGTGCAGAACGGTGTGAGCGATGACCTGCTCATCACCGCCCACGCCGCCATGCTCGCGGGCAGGCACTTTAATCAGCAGGCGAGCAACCTCGCCAAACAGGGATATATGGGGGCGTACCCCTCATCCCTGGGGCAGGAGGCGTGCCAGGTTGCCGCCGCCCTCGCCTTAGAACCCGCCGACTGGCTTTTCCCCACCTACCGCGATTCGGTCGCCGTCATGAGCCGGGGTATCGATCTTGCCGAAGTTCTCTCGCCCTTCCACGGGTCTTCGCACTGCGGGTATGCCCCCACGAAAACGCATACCGCCCCGGAGGCAACCCCGCTCGCCACGCATACCGCCCACGCGGTCGGGCTGGCAATGGCGGCAAAATTCGCCGGTGATTCCACGGTAGCTCTCGCGATGTGCGGCGATGGCTCCACAAGCGAAGGCGACTTTCATGAGGCGCTTAACCTCGCCGCCGTCTTCGAGGCACCCGTCGTCTTCCTCGTGCAGAATAACGGGTACGCTATCTCAACCCCCGTATCCCGGCAGATGCGCGCGGCAAGTATCGCCGCGAAGGGAGAAGGGTACGGCATGCCCGCCTACCGGGTTGACGGCAACGACTTTGAGCAGGTGTATCCCCGGCTGCACGAAGCCGTGGAGCGTGCCCGCGCCGGTGGCGGCCCCACCCTGATTGAGGCGATGACCTACCGCATGGGGCCGCATACGACCTCCGACAACCCCGATCGGTACCGCAGCCGCGAAGAAGTCGAGCAGTGGCGCGGGCGTGACCCGCTCACCCGCATTCAGCATCAGATGTACCAGCGCCTGCCGAACGCGAAGACCCATATCGAAAACGCAATCCTGGCCGCAGAAAAGATCGCCTCCGAGGCTCGCACCAGCATGATGCAGCTGCAGATGCCCAACCCGCAGGACCTTTTCGCCCACGTGTATGCGAACCCGCCGGCAACCCTGAGCGCCGTCGCCGAAGAGTACGCACAACAGCACGCCGCGCAGAATGGAGAAAACGCATGAGCCAGCAGGCAGCAGATACTCAGGTACGCGACGCGAAGACCGCATCCGACACCGCACCTCAGGCGCCGGAATCGCCCCAATCCCGCTCGGATGCGGTGCAGCGAACCTCAATGGTGGGCGCCCTCAACCTGGCCTTGGGTCACGAAATGCAGCATAACGACCGCGTGGTGATGTTCGGCGTGGACGTAGGCACCCTCGGCGGGGTTTTCCGTGTGACCGACGGGCTGACCGAACGGTTTGGCGAGGAACGCTGCTTCGACACCCCCATCTCTGAGGCGGGAATTATGGGGGCCGCGATCGGCATGGCAATGTACGGGCTCCGCCCCGTGATCGAAATGCAGTTTGACGCTTTCGGCTACCCCGCCTTTGAACAGATGGTGAGCAACCTGGCGAAAATGCGCAACCGCACGCGCGGCGACCTCTCCATGCCCGTGGTGGTGCGCATGCCCTACGGCGGCGGGGTGGGTGCCGTGGAGCATCACAGCGACAGTTCGGAGGGGTACGCCGCGCATACTCCCGGACTGCACGTGTACACCCCTTCCAACCCTTCGGATGCCTACCATATGCTGCGCCAGGCAATTCGCAGTGACGACCCGGTGATTTTCTATGAACCCAAGCGTCTGTACTGGGAAGAGGGCGACCTTGATACATCGGCGGATCCTTTGCCGATTGGGCAGGCACGAATTTGCCGCCCCGGCGAGGACGTAACCCTTATCAGCTACGGGCCGACGGTACCGATGGCGCTTGCCGCCGCCGAAACCGCCGCCGAATACGGGTACAGCGTTGAGGTGATCGATTTGCGCACCCTCACCCCGTTCGATGAACACACCGTATGCGAAAGCGTGATGCGCACCGGCCGCGCCGTCATGGTGCACGAGGCCCCGCAGACCGGCGGATTCGGGGCTGAAGTGGTGGCGCGCATCACCTCACGCTGTTTCGACTACTTAGAACGCCCCGTAGAGCGCGTGACCGGTCTGGACGTGCCCTATCCACCGCCCGGGCTGGAACACCTGTATTTGCCGAACGAAGAGAAGATTCTGGGCGCTATCGCAACCCTCTACGCCGAGAACGACTAGGAGAAACACGTATGACTGATACACCGCACGCTTCATCCGCCCCGAGCCCCGAACCCTTACCGCCCGAGGGGTCCGACGCTTCCGGCTACCCCTTCACCTTTTACCTGCCGGATTTGGGGGAGGGGCTTCGCTCGGGCGAGATTATCGAGTGGCTCATCAGCGAAGGGCAGCAGGTTGAGCTGGATCAGGTGCTCGTAGTAGTCGAAACCGCTAAATCCACGGTCGAAATCCCCTCGCCGGTCGCAGGCACCGTGGTGCGTCTGCTCGAACCGGTCGGTCAGGTTGTCGATGTGGATGCGCCCCTTATCGAGCTGCGCACCCCCACCCCGCAGACCCAGGCGCCCACGGCTGGTGCAGAAACCCCCGCGAAGGATTCAGCCGATAAGCTCCCCGCCAAACCCGGTGCGGGAGAGAGCAAACACCTGGTGGGCAGGGGCAAAATGCCCATCAAACCCGGCGGCTCCGGTACCGCGCTGCCGCCAAAATCCGCCAAAACTCAGGGCGGCAAGGCCCGTTCGGGTGCCAAAGTTTCACCCGCCGTGCGCAGGCTCGCCCGCTCCCTCGGGGTCGATCTGAAAACTGTCACCGGAACCGGCGCAGGCGGCGCTATCACCCCCGTAGACGTACAAACCGCCGCCGATCGCGCCGCCGGAGGCGCATCATGAGTGCGGAACGCACCGCCGATCTGAGCGCGCGCATCGGCGAACCCCTGGGCGAAACCCCCTGGATGCGCATCAGTCAACAGAACATCAACCGCTTTGGCGAGCTCACCGGCGACACCCAGTGGATTCACACAGACCCGTACCGCGCGGCGCACACCCCCTTCGGCGGCACCATCGTGCACGGGGCGTACCTGCTGAGCCTCGCCATCACCTTCGCCGGGCAGCTGCTCCCCGCAGAGGGCACCTCTATGCTCGTAAACGCCGGGGTGAGTGCCGCCAGGTTCCGCAGCGCCGTGCCGGTGGATTCGCAGGTATGCGGCAGCGCATCAATCGTGAGTGCCGAAGATTTTGGGGATGCCACCCTCGCCGAAATTCGTGTTGCCGTGCATGTTAAAGGCCAGAGCAAACCCGCCACAACAGCCACAGTTCGGATGGTACTTCATGACTAACAACACCGCAGATAAACCCGCCGTACTCCTCGAACGCCGCGGCAGCATCGCGTATGTGACCCTGAATCAGCCCGAAAACCGCAACACCCTCAGCCGCCACCTGGCGACCGAACTGCGCGAGGTGCTCAACCGGCTGCACGAGGACGACACGCTCAAAGCTGCCGTGCTCACCGGGGCCGGGCAGGATTTTAGTCTAGGCGGCAGCTACGACGACTTCGCCGAAGGCATGTCGCGCGAAAAAGAAGAATCCTTAGCGTACAGCCGCGAGCTCGCGCGCCTGCTCGAAGACATTATTCTTGGGATCGTTGCCGCGCCCATCCCCTTTATCGCCGCTATTAACGGGCAGGCGGCGGGGGCGGGCATGTCCTTAGCGCTCGCATGCGATCTGCGTGTTGCCGAACCGCGCACCAAACTCAATATTGCCTACGGCATGATCGGGGCCTCCACGGACGGCGGGATGAGCTGGTTCTTACCGCGCTACGCCGGGTTCAGTGCCGCCACCGAACTGTTATACACCCAGCCTGTTCTGCGTGCCGCGCGTGCGCAGGAGCTTTCGCTGGTGCATCGGGTGTCAGAGCCGGGTGAGTTGAACGCATGCGCCGAACAGCTCGCGGAGCAGATTGCCGGTTCGGCCTCTCATACGGTGCGCGCCGCCAAGTCTATGCTGGCCGCACGCTATGTTGTGGAGCTTGAGGAACATATGCACGCCGAGCACGAATTCTTCGCCCGCGGCGTGCTCACCGAAGATTTCCGCAATGCGGTGCACGCCATGCAACGGGGCGAAATTCCGTCCTTTGACTAGGCACAATACCTCAGCGGATGCGGCGGTAATGGTATGGTGAACCGCGTGAAAGCAGCATTTGACGAGATGAAGGGCTCCGAGAACACGGGCGGCACCGAAAATTCGCGGGGGCTTGAGCATCTTATGAGCACCGCCGAGAACACGGGTGAATCGCTGATGCGAAGCCTGCTCCCGCCGGATATATGCGTGGCAGAAACCACCGGCGATTTCGGGCACCTTCGCGATGCTGAACGGGAGTATTTCGCCAGCGCCGTCACCAAGCGCGTGCGCGAGGCGACTACGGCACGCTCCTGCGCCCGGCTGGCGCTCAAGCGGCTGTACCTGCGGGAACCCGAGCCCACCGAACCGCCAACTGAGCCTGTGTTCGTGCCGTGCGCCGATGGTTCGCCCGCCTGGCCCGCCGGGGTTGTGGGGAGTATGACCCACTGCGCCGGGTATCGTGCGGCGGCGGTTGCCTCGGCAAAGCGCTATGCGGGCGTCGGGATCGATGTTGAACCCGCGGTGCCGCTCTCTGCCGCCGTGCAAGAGCTTATCGTGCGCGACGAAGAACGGCGGTTTGCCTTCGGGGTCTACTCGAAGGTGCTGTTTTCTGCGAAAGAGGCGGCGCTCAAAACCTGGTACCCCCTGGGTTTTCGCGGATTTGACGTGAGCGATATTTCCGTAGCCTGCGATGTCAAATCTGCGGCGGAACACAGGGGAGAGGATGCGCGCGGTACCTTCACGGCGCGCATCCCGACTATGCCGGATGCTCCGGTTCTACCCGGCGGCTGGGCTATCGGGGGCGGATTTGTGGCGACTGCCGCATCCTTGTTGGCATCAGACCTACCTGCGAACAGGTAGGAGGTGGCCGAGAAGGTCGGAAAATCCTACCTGCTCGTACCAAAAACCACCTGCTCGCGGAGCCGTACGGGCACGGAACCTGAGCCTGAGATCCCGCCCGAGTCCTGGCTCACACCCTGCATGTTCCGAAATGTTAAGAAATATGACGAGGTTGACGGAGTGTGTCACGGTGGGGTCAAATAACTACCATCCACAGCCGGGGGCATGCTCTAATGGGTAAACACCCCCGGAAACCCGGGAACCACCCGCACAGGAGTTAAACCGTGCACGTGGTGGCGCATCGTAAACCCAAACAACAGAAAGTTTCATAGCCGTGAAAAAATTTGTTGCTGCACTGGCAGTTGTACCTCTCGTCTTCAGCCTCGCCGCCTGCGGTTCCTCCTCGAACGGTAACGGTAACAACAAGAAGGTCACCATCGGCGTGGTCGGCACCGAAAAAGCTAATGACGTGCTCAAGGAAGAAGCCGCCAAGCAGGGTATCGACATCGAATACCAGGAATTTACCGACTACAACCAGCCCAACCCCTCCGTGGAATCGGGCGATACCGACCTGAACCGCTTCCAGCACATCGCATACCTGGCGAGCTACAACGTGAACTCGGGTAAAGACCTGCAGATCGTCGGTTCAACCAATATTTACCCCATGGCTCTCTTCTCGCAGAAGCACAAGAAGGTAGACGAAATTCCCCAGGACGGTACCATTGCTGTCCCGAATGACCCCGTGAACGAGGCACGCGCTATTCTGCTGCTGAAGGCTCAGAACCTGGTAACCCTCAAGTCTGACGTGCACAGCCCCACCCACGACGATATTGACACCGAGAAGTCCAAGGTCAAGGTTACCCCCGTGGACGCATCGCAGACCGTGGTCTCCCTGGACTCCGTGGACGCCTCCGTCATCAATAACACCTTCTTGGCGGATGCGGGGCTGAACCCCTCGGACGCCCTCGCGCAGGATGATCCCAACAACCCCGACGCCCGCCGCTACGTGAACCTGTTCGTGGCGCAGAAGGATAAGGTAGACGACGAAACCTACAAGAAGGTCGTCGAAATCTTCCACACCCAGCCCGTGCAGGACGCCGTGAAGGAAGACTCCAAGAACACTGCGGTTGAGGTGAACCTCTCCCAGGACGAACTGAAGCAGGCGCTGCAGAAAGAAGAATCGGCGCTTCGCAAGTAAAACAGACACGTGCATGAGTGCACACGGTAAATGCGGTAACCCGGAATTTCCCTGAAAACCAGGCGAAAACCGGCTTACCGCCTTTGCCGTCCCTGGGGTGAATACATGCGGATGCGCGCCGCCGAGCACGAGCGCATCCGGCGTATTTTACCCCAGCCCTAAATCACACGAGAGCAAAGAGAGCGTACAGTGAGCGAACAGGCAGCCCCGTGGGCGAAGAACCCAGAGCCCGGCGCCACCACACCGAAGGGCACTAACACCCTCATCAGCCCCGGCGCAGCGGACACCGGCGCCGAGCCCATGGTCACGATCGATAACGTCTCCAAAATTTTCGGCAAGGGCAAGAAAGAAGTTGCCGCCGTCAAAAACGTTTCCCTCACCGTCAAGAAGGGCGAGATCTTCGCGATTATCGGCTACTCGGGCGCAGGTAAATCCACCCTGGTGCGCCTGATCAACGGGCTGGAAAGCACCACCAGCGGCACCCTGACCGTGGACGGCTTCGAGATTTCCGGTAAACGTGACCTTGAGCTGCAAAAAGTCCGTACCAATATCGGCATGATCTTCCAGCAGTTCAACCTCATGAACTCGCGCACCGTAGCCCAAAACGTGGAGTTCCCGCTCAAGGTTGCCGGATGGACCAAAGGAGAACGCACCAAACGCGTGCAGGAGATGCTCGAATTCGTGGGCTTGGCAGACCGCGCAAAATACTACCCGAGCCAGCTTTCCGGCGGGCAGAAACAGCGTGTGGGTATTGCCCGTGCGCTTGCTACGAAGCCCTCCCTGCTGTTGGCGGATGAGGCAACCAGCGCCCTTGACCCGGAAACCACGCATGAGGTGCTTGAGCTGATCAAAGAGGTCAATCGTGAGCTTGGGATTACGGTTATCGTGATTACCCACGAAATGGATGTTGTTTCCTCAATCGCCGATCGTGTGGCGGTCATGGAAGAAGGCCGCGTGGTCGAAACCGGAAGCGTTTACGAGGTTTTCTCGAATCCGCAGACCGAGGTTGCGCAACGATTCGTGGCGACCACCGTCAAGCAGAGCCCCACCGGCGATGCGGCTGCCGCGCTGCGCAAGAACCACAAGGGCTACCTGGTGAACGTCGAGATCGTGGAAGGCAACCAGGAACTCGGCAAAATCCTGGCGTACCTGGGCTCGCGGAACGTGCGCTTCAATATTGTGCACGGCGGTATTGAGACCTTGCAGGGGAAAGCCTACGGAACCCTCACCCTCGAACTTCTTGGCGATGTGACGAGTATTGATGCCGCGGTTGCCGAGCTGAAGACCGTAACCCGCGTACAGGAGGTGCGCTAATGTCTGCACTTGTGACTACTCTGCCGTTAGCGGCATCAACCCGGTCGGTGAATTGGGATACCTTCATTCCCGATAAGCTGGTTCCCGCCATCTTCGATACCCTGTACATGGTCTCTGTCACGATGGTGATTGCCGGTCTTCTCGGTCTGATCATGGGTGCCTTGCTGTACACCACGCGCACCGGAAATATCTTCCAGAACCGGTTTGCTTACACGGTGCTGAACGTTCTGGTGAATATCGTGCGGCCTATCCCGTTCATTATTCTAATCGCGGCTTTAGGACCGCTCACCAGCGCGGTAGTACAGACCCGTCTAGGCATAAACGCGGCGATCTTCGCAATGACCTTCGGCGCATCCTTCGCTATTGCGCGCATTGTGGAGCAGAACATGGTCTCGATCGACCCTGGCGTGATTGAGGCTGCCCGCGCGATGGGCGCCTCCAAGCTGCGGATTCTCTTCACCGTGATGATCCCCGAATCGCTCGGACCGCTGATCCTGGGCTACACCTTCATCGTGATCGGTGTGGTCGATATGTCGGCCATGGCCGGGTACGTGGGCGGCGGCGGCCTGGGTAAGGTCGCTATCGTTGACGGCTACCAGAGGTTCCAGGACCAGATCACCTGGGCCGTGGTTGCTGTCATTATCGTGTTGGTGCAGCTCGTGCAGCTCATCGGCAATATGCTGGCGAAGAAGGCTCTGCGCCGGTAGGATTCGCCGGATTAGGCACACTCAAGGGGTTTCCCATGAAGCAATCGTGTTTCGTGGGAAACCCCTTGAGTTATGTTTGGGCTTGTGAATGTATAGTGCAGCCCGCATCATCCCATGCGAGTTGCGAGTTTTGCGTTGTGAGCGTCAGCGAACGCGCAATGTTTGAGCTGGAGCATGGTGGTGATGCGGGCGTCCAATCACGCGAGCATCCGGTCGATCACTGGCTGAGGCGGGAAACCAGCCGCCTGTGCCCATCACAACATCCGTAACCGCATCCGCTACGACGAGGAATCGTCTTTATGACGCGGGTTGAGCATCCCCGGGCGGTACCGCGGAATCTGCGGCGCATCGCCGGATGTGCCCTTCTGCTGGGCGTAATCGGTGGGGCGCAGCACCCGTTCGTCGTCGTCCTGCTGCGTGTATTCGCCGAGCGCCATCATGCCGTAGATGAGCGCCGCGAAAATCAGCAGGGTCGTGCCGATCTCGCCCCACATGACGATGTGATTGCGCCTAAGCGTATCGTCCACATGCGCGTAAATAATCGGCACCACCGAGAAACACCCCAGAATGGATGCGGTTCCCGCCGCCGCAAGCACATGCGGCAGTATCCACCAGCGGCTTCGTTCGCCGCGTTTGAGCGCGCTCTCCCCGGGCAGGCGCAGCCAGGCGAAGAGGCGACGGCGCACCGCGACCCAGCCGAAGATGCCTGCTCCGAAGGCGAGAGCACCGGGGAGTGAAAGGTACAGGGCACCTGAGAGCATGCCCGAGAGCGTGAGGGTTACCCCGACCGCCACGGCAATCAGGCTGAGGGCGTTCACTAGGCGGCGGCGCGCCCGCACCTTCAGGTGGTCGATGAGCTCGGGAGGAACCGCATCCGGGTCAGGTTTTTCTTCCCAGAACGGGCGGTAGTATTCGAGCTCTTCGGCGCTCATGTTCTCAAAGCGCAAACCGTAGCGCCCCTGCCCGCTCTGATACTGCCCGCGTGGGGTTTGTTCATGCTGATTCGGGCGAGCCTGTTCATCCCGATTTCGCTCCGAGTCCTGCCCCTGCGAGTTCTCGGGTTGGTCGCCAAAATTCTGCTCGTTGCGGGCATCTTTACCCGGGTTCTGAGGTGTCATTTTAGCTCTCCGCCATCAGAGTTGTGGATGCTTTCACCGCCGAATCCTCCAGCCGTGCCACCCAGTCGCGCGCCGTGCGCCAAAGCTGCGGGTCGGTAAACGTGTCGAAGTGCCCAAACCCGCGCGGTGCCCCGGCAAAGTCACCGTGGGGCACGTAAATAAGAACCTTAGTTCCGGCGTCTCGTGCAGCCTGCGCGCCCGCCGATGAGTCTTCGATCGTGAGCGCATCCGGCCCGGCGAAGCCTAGGCGACGTGCCGCCTCCCGGTACATATCGGGTGCGGGTTTGCCGTGAGGAACGTCGTCGCAGCTAACCCAGGTGCGCACGAGCGGGGCGTACCCGTAGGTGTGCATTTTGGTGTCGAGAATGCCTGCAGTGGAGTTGGATGCGACGGCCACGGGCATATGCTCGCCCAGGTAGCTGAGGAATTCTTGGGCGCCGGGCACGAGATCCACACCGGCGTTGATAATATCTGCTTCGATGCGTGCAAGTTCAGTGAGCGTATTGTGCTGATGCTGGGCGTATTCCTGGGTGTTGTTAGGGTCGCCAGTGTATGAGAGATGCGCGAGCGTTTCGGCAACCTGATGCGCGGAAAGCCCGGTTAACTGCTCTTCGAGGTCGTCGCTGAAGGGGATATTCCAACGGTTGAAGAGTTCGCGCTGCACGCGGTTCCAGGCGGTCTCGGAATCGAGAAGAACCCCGTCGCAGTCGAAGATTGCGCAGCGGGGGAACCAGGATGCGGGCACGGTGTGTTCAAACATGTCTCCATCTTCTCACACCCGCCCTCCTATTACTCCTATTCCGCGAGCAGGTGGTTTTTGGTGCGAGCAGGTAGGAAAATCCTACCTTTTCGGCAAAATCCTACCTGCTCGCGGTATTCTGAAATATAGTAACATTACTACAATTGGACTTTGGGGGAGAGAAAACTATGACGACTACAGTATCAGCACGTGAATTTAACCAGAATGCCAGTGCCGCCCTGCGCCTCGCCGCAGAAGAACCCGTCTTTATTACCAAACGCGGCACACCGACCAACGTTATTTTGAGTATTGAAGACTATCAACGACTGGCCCAACCGCAACCTCGGCGTTCCTTGGCGGATGCGCTTTCCACCATGTCGGCAGAGGCGGGCGAGATTGATTTTGATATTGACCGCGAACCGAGCATCCCAAATCCTCACCGCGAGGTAGACTTCGCAGAAGATGGTGACTTTTTCGGCAGCGAGGAGAACTAATCCGTGTACCTTGCCGATACAAATGTGATCTCCGAACTGCGTAAATACCGCTCGGGCAGAATGCATCCTTCGGTGCGCCGTTGGGTGGAACACGTAGACGTAAACGACGTGTATATCAGCGTGATTAGCATGATGGAGATTCGCACAGGAATCCTGCGGCGTGCCCGTAAAGATGCGGCTCAGGCTCAGATTCTGCAGCAATGGTTTTCTCATGAGCTTGCGCCGGAGTTTGCCGGGCGCATCCTGCCGGTTTCTTTAGAGGTTGCTCTCACCTGCGCTGAACTCCACGTGCCGCATAAGAAATCAGAATACGATGCGCTGATCGGCGCCACTGCCCGAGAACACCATCTGATGCTGGTGACTCGTAACGTTGCAGATTTTCAGGGCATGGGCCTCGATATTCTCAACCCGTTCGAGTTTTAGTCTTAATGCTTAGTGTATGCCGCGAGCAGGTAGGATTTTCCTACCTGCTCGGGACAAAAAACACCTGCTCGCGGACAAGGGAAAAGAAAATCCTACACCGCCGAGACCGGTTTGCGGCTGACCTGTTCCATGACGGGCCCGGTTGCCGCCAGCGCCGCAAACACCAATCCCAGCCCCACCGCAATCGAACCGAATACCAGCGCCGCGGTGTACAGCAGCCCCGTCTCGGTGAGCGCCGAACCAAGCAGCAGCACGAATAGCGGCAGTGCCACCACCGCAGACATACAGCTCACCAACAGCAGCGGACCAAACACCACGATGCGCCTCGAACGTTTGAGCACCGTAGCTTCGGTACCCATCATCCGCAGAGAAGAATACAATGAACTGCGCTCATAGATAGCGGCGGACTGGTTTAGCAGCGCCGAAAGCGCCACCAGCAGGTAGGAGAGGAACAGCACCAGCACCAGACCCTGCAATATATCCCCAATAAGATAGGACTCCGCCGAGCCTTCTTCCACACCCGGCGCGGAATTGACCATGCCCAGAATCGGCCCCACGAAAGCGGCAATAAACGTGGTCATGGCCACCCCGGAGACCTGCCGCCAGGCGGCGCGCGGCGATTCCATAATAGAGCGATACGCCAGCAGGGTTGCGGGGGTGCGGGCGGTGCGAACCCGAATGCGGGCGTACAAGCCCACCACGAACCCGCCAATCAGGTCTACGGCGAGCATCGTGAGCAGGATCGGCAGCCCAAACATGATGGTGGTTACTAGTACCAACACGAACCCGTTCGAGCCCATCGAATCAGCGGCGAGATTCATAATGTGGGAGGCAATCGCCCCGATGAAGCCCACCACTAGAAGCGCACAGCCCAGAATGAGGGCGCGTTTACCCAGGGATGGCTTATCCGAACGGGTGCGTACCCCCAGCGGGCTGATGGTCACCTTCGAGAGCCCAAAGAGCGAACTGGTTGCGGCGATGATCAGGCTCACAAACCCGCAGACCAGCACGATGGGTGGGGGCAGCAGCATATTTTCGGGGCCCAGCGGGATGTTCTGGAAACGCAGCATCCCGAAGGGTAGCACCAGAACCAGGTACACGATAAACCCGAGCACGAACCCAACCGCAGCGTAGATCACGGAATCGAGCATGGTGTAGAGGGTAAGCCGCCGGGTGGAGGCGCCCAGCAGCCGCAGGGTTGCCAGGCGGTCGTCGCGGCGGCGTGCGCTGAGCCGTGCTGCGGATGCGCCAAGCGTGAAGAGCGGGGTGAGCAGCAGGAACCCGCTGATCCAGGCGAGCATCAGGTATAGCGGCTGCATCGTGTGCGCCGTGTTTTTGGTGCCGGATCCCGCCTCGACCGAGGTGGCCGTGCTGGCATCCCCGCCCAGCCAGGTGTAGAAGGCGTGAATACCTCCGGCGATCAGCAGAAAGAGCGCCGCGGATGCGGCAAACGCAAGCACCGGAAGAACCGCCTGTGAGGTGGGCAGGGTGCGGCGCGCGAGAAGTTTGAAGGTTTGCATTCTTAGGCGCCTTTCCCCAGGAGGCCGCGCATCCAGAAGGTGCGTCGAGCGGGTTTATACGGCGCTGGTGCATGGTTGTGTGAGGCCGCGGTGTGCGCCGTGCCCGGAGCATGCGCGGGGGAGTAGCGCACGTTCGTGGGCGGCTGGGTCTGTGCGGAAACCCGGTTGTATGTTTGGGGCGGGTTTACCGCGGGGTTCCCAGGCTGGAAGACACCCGGCTGTGCGGAAGGAGCGGGTGCCGCATCCTGAGGGGGTACCGGCTGGCTCGGCGGTGCGGGCACCCGATACTGTACCGAATCCCCACTCTGCTGACCGGGCGCGGTGGGATCCTGCCGGTTATCCTGCACAATCTGCCCGTCGTGCAGGTGGATTGTGCGGGAGCATTGCGCCGCAATCTGTGGATCGTGGGTGACAATTAAGAGGGTTTTACCCTGCTGCGGAACGAGTGTGAGCAGAAGATCCATGACCTCTTGTGCAGTCACGCTATCGAGCGCGCCGGTGGGTTCATCCGCAAAAGTAATCGGCGCACCGGTAATCTGTGAACGCGCAATCGCCACGCGCTGTGCCTGCCCGCCGGAAAGTTCGCCGATGCGTTTCTCGCACATGTCGCCTAGCCCCAGCCGGGCGAGCAGGTTTGCGGATGCGCCGCGTGCCTGCTCGCGCGATACCCCGGAGATCATGGCGGCGAGCGAGACGTTTTCTTCTGCGGTGAGCTCAGGGATGAGAAGCCCTTGCTGAAAGATGAATCCGAAGGAGTTTGCGCGCAGGCTTGTGCGCTGTTTTTCGCTCAGGGCGCCGAGTTCAACGCGCCCGCCCGGTATTTCGGGTCCGCCGCCGAGCACCTGAATGGTGCCCGAGTCTATGCGAATAATGCCGGAGAGCGCGTGCAGAAGCGTGGTTTTTCCGGAACCGGAGGGTCCCATGACGGCCACGGATTCGCCGGGGTAAATATCGAGGGAAATATCGCGCAGTACTGTGTGCTGTCCGTAGGATTTGGTAAGGTTACGCACCGAGATAACGGGTGCGTATGAGGTGTAAGAAGTATTCATAGCATCCATTTTTCCAAGGGAGACGGGGCGTTTTTATCCGTCTGCGGAGTGAAAAAATGCGGCGATAACGCCGGGTTTTGTGCGGGTTGTCATCCCTAAGGATGAGCGGGGCGTGTTCTGGGATACGGCTCTAAATCGTGCGGATGATGCCATACTTAAGACCATGACTGACGCACAGACCCACCATGAACACGCTGAAACGCCCGGTAAGATTTTTCTGCTTCGGCACGGGCAGACCGACTGGAATATAAATCACCGGTTTCAGGGTAGAACCGATATTCCACTGAACGATACGGGGCGTGAACAGATTCGGGGTGCCGTGCCGCAGCTGCGTGAGATGGCGCAGCGCGGCGTGCAGATTGACGGTGTGGTTTCGTCCCCGCTTGAGCGCGCGGCGGAGAGCGGGCAAATTGTTGCCCAGGCACTAGGGGTGCCGTATCTGGGCGCATACGCGGGGCTAGAAGAACGCTCATTCGGTGATTTGGAGGGTGAGGCTGCAACCCCTGAGCTGGTGGCGGCATCCCGCACGGATGGGCATAAATACGGGGTTGAGGAGCGCGAGGCCCTGGTGAGCCGCGCCCTGACCGCTCTGAACCGGGTGCGCCGCGAGCATGAGGGCAAGAACATTGTGGTGGCTACCCACGGCATGCTGATTGCGGTGACGATGACTGTGCTTCTGGAAGGCCGCGAGCATGAGGGCTACGAGACGATTGACGGCATGTTCCCGATTCCTCCGAATGCTTCGCTCACCGAGCTTCCCACCGATTATCTTGACGATGCGATTGATGCCCACGTGTTGGTTAACCGCCAGCCTAAGCTGCACGCCGAACCTTTCCCTAAGAACCTGGCGGGCGGTTCGCTCACGCTGATTCGCCACGGACAGACCGAGTGGAATAAGAACCAGCTCATGCAAGGTATCAGCGATATTCCGCTGAACGACACCGGTCGCGCACAGGCGCGTGAAACCGGGGCGACGCTGCGCAGCCTGGGTTTGAGCTATGACCGGGTGATTTCTTCACCGCTGTCGCGGGCCTATGAAACCGCGCAGCTTGTGGGCGAGGATTTCGGGCTTCCGGTCAGTGAAACCTACCCTGACTTGGTGGAACGTGATTATGGTGCCGCCGAGGGCGTGAATATTCCCGTTCCCGAGCGCCGCGCCCCCGACCGCTACTATCCGCAGGTAGAGACCGAACGCGATGTGTATGTGCGTGCCGTGCGCGTTCTGCGCGAGATTGTGCGCCAGTATCCCGGGGAGCGCATCATCGTGGTGAGCCACGGGAGCCTGATTCGCCGCGCTATTTCGGCGGCGCAGGGGTACGAGCATACGCAGACTGTGCCGAACGCTGAGCCTTTAGAGGTCGATCTTAAGGGGCTTTTTGCCTTTGATGAGAACAAGGTGTTCGATGAGCGGGGTCGTCTTGTCTGGTAGATCTGGCAGAGTGTTCTGGGTAATCGGATGGGCGCTTTTCGCGCTGTATTGTACCGCCGTTGCAACGATCGTGTTCGCCCCGCAGCATGTGGACGATAACGAGGCGGGCTCTCGTCTGGCTTCGCTTCTCGATGCCGGTCACGCCCAGGGCTGGCTGCCCGGGTTTATCACCTATGCGAGCATCGAACAACTCTCGAATGTCATCATGTTTGCCCCCGGCGGGTTTCTGCTCATGCTGTTGCTGTTCTGCCGTGCCCGCCCGTGGCGCAGGGTAGGGGCGATCACCCTGGGCGCGGTAGCGGTCAGTGCCGGAATCGAACTCATTCAAACGGCGATGCCCGAACGCACCGGCGACCCCATAGACGTCCTCATGAACGGGACGGGTGCGTTTATTGGTTCCCTGACCGCCTGGGGTGTGCATGGTCTCTGGATGCGCTGGGTTAAGAGGTAGTTCACGGATATGGATGCTTGCACTCGCTTGACAAGGCACCCAGTCACCACGCCTTCGCTTCGCTCCGGCGATGGCGACAGCCCTAGGCGCTCGCTGGATGCCCGCGCATCCTGAACGCGCCACGCACTAGAAAACCTTTGTGATTCAAGGCAGATCAAAACTACTCGCGCCCGAACGTTTAGAAGCCGCGCATCCGGTGTGGGTTTAGATGTGTTGTGGGGTGAACAGTGTGTGTCTGTTGTGGATTATTTGACCTTAAGTGTGGTTTCGAGGGTAAATTCACAAAAAATCGATGATTTATCCGTGGGTTATCTTGACGCACCCACATAAACCCACATAAAATCAAGGGCAAGACTGTTGTCTTGAGTGGTGATACGCATTCGCCGTTCCGCCATGATATACAGACCTAAGAATTCGCGTGGAACGGTTCGTTCGCTCCACACCCATACCTTGAAAGTGATGTGCGCATATGTTTGCTGAAGAACGTCGTGCCGAAATTGCGAAACTGGTATCTTCTGCACGCCGTGTTAACGGTGCTGATCTCGCTCGACGCTATGACGTCACCATGGAGACTGTGCGACGAGACCTTGCCTCCCTCGAAGAAGCGGGTAAGCTGCGCCGCGTGCATGGCGGCGCCGTTACCGTTGAGCAGTCTACCTCCCTAGAGTCCTCTATTGCCTCACGTCAGGGCATGAATACTCCCGAGAAGCGCCGCATCGCTGCGAAGGCTTATGAGTATCTGCGTGACTCTGATGTGGGTTCGATTGTTCTTGACGCTGGCTCGACCATTGAGATTTTGGCGGACTATATTGGGTCAGAAAACTTTAGCCTCAAGACCGGCAGCGACCGCATCATTATTACCCATGCCCTGCACATTGCAGTCAAACTCGCTGAGGCAGAGGGGGTTACCCTCGAACTTGTGGGCGGTCAGCTGCGCAAGATGACCTGGGCGGCAATTGGTGCTCGTGCTGCCGAATACTTCGCTACGGTACGTCCCGACATTGCGTTTCTTGGTGCCAACGGCATAGATGCCGAATTTGGTGTTTCCACCCCCGGCATGAATGAGGCCATCGTGAAGACCGCGATCTGCAAATCAGCGCGGCGCGTGGTGCTTCTGTGCGATTCGGCGAAGTTTGGGCAGGAATCGCTCGTGCGCTTTGCTGACTTCGAGAATATCGATACCATGATCACCGACCGCGCCCCCGATGGTGCGCTTGCTCAGGCTCTTGAAGCCGCTCATGTGGAGGTGCTCATCGCATGATTCTGACTCTCACCGCTAACCCTAGTTTGGATCGCACGATTGAACTGGGTTCCCCTCTGGCACATGGCGCCGTTCAGCGTGCCGTAGGCGCGGTTCAAGACCCCGGCGGTAAAGGGGTCAATATTTCGCGTGCCTTACATACTTCTCAGGTGCCTACTGTTGCAGTGGTTCCGGGAGAGGCTACCGACCCCGTGCTGACCGCCCTTGCGGCGAGCGGCGTGCAGTTTGCGAATCTGCCCACGGGTGAGCCTATCCGCTCGAATATCACCGTGGTTGATCCGGACGGCACGACCACTAAGCTTAACGCCCCCGGCACCGAGTTCACCCCTGAGCTGCGCGACGCCCTGGATGCGCTCGTGATCGCCCAATCAGAAAACGCAGATTGGGTGGTACTCGCCGGTTCGCTGCCTGGCGGACTGGAGGCAACGTATTACGCCGAGCTGTGTGCGAAGCTGCGCGCCAGCGGATATGAAGGCAAGATCGCCGTCGATACCTCCGAGGCGCCGCTGATCGCTACCGTTGCGGGGCAGATAAAGCCTACGCTGATTAAGCCGAATTCTGAGGAGTTGGCACAGCTGACCGGCGCCGAGAACTGGGAAGAGCTGGAGTCGAGCCCCGAGCTGACTGCACGTACCGCGCGAACCTTGGTGAATGACGGCATTCCCTATGTGCTGGCAACCCTTGGCGGGTCCGGCGCGGTTCTCGTGACCGCCGAAGGTGCCTGGCATGCACAGCATGAACCCGTGAAGGTGCGCAGCACGGTGGGCGCCGGGGATTCGTCGCTCTCCGGTTTCCTCTTTGCTTATGAGCGGGGAGAGTCGCCGCAGCAATGCCTCGTGCAGGCGGTTGCGCATGGCTCGGCGGCAGCATCCTTACCCGGAACACAAATGCCTTCGGCAGCCATGACAACCCCCGAGAAAGTAACCCTAAGGCAGCTTTCCATTTAGCTTATATTCCATATCAGGCATATAGCATATAGCCTGGTCAACCACTAAAAACAACATATTTACGGACACTTGAGTGCGTACTGAAAACGCCCGCATAGGCATCATGGCGCACCGCATCATACGCCCCGAGGAGGGTATTATGTCTGAGCTCATCACCCCAGAGCTGGTGCTCCTAGACCAGAATCTGGGAGAGACTAAATTCGACGTCATCAGCAAGCTTGCGCACGCCGTCGTCAATGCCTCACGTGCCACCGACTATGATCACCTGTACGCCGCTGCAGAAGCCCGCGAGTCCAAGACCGACACCGGCATCCCGGGCGGTATCGCCATTCCCCACTGCCGAAGCGCGGCGGTCACCGAACCCACCCTCGCGATGGCACGACCCAACCCCGGCGTGAGCTTCGGCGCGAAAGACGGTCCGGCCGATCTGATCTTCTTCATCGCCGCCCCCGATGGTGCCGACCAGGAACACCTGAAACTGCTCTCCACGCTGGCGCGTTCGCTCATGAAGAAGAGCTTCACTGCCTCCCTGCGTGAGGCACAAACCCCCGAAGAAATCGTAGACCTCGTGAACGATGCGCTCGGCACCGGCGCCCCGAAGAAGGCTCCCGCCTCCGCCGACTCGGCAGCATCGAACGCACAAAAGGCGGGTGCAGGCGCATCCGCTCAAGCCGCAGCGGCACAGACCGACTCCGCAGAAGCAACTGCATCCGAGAAGCCAGCCACCAAGAAAATCGTGGCGGTCACCGCATGCCCCACCGGCATCGCGCACACCTATATGGCGGCGGATGCCCTCAAATACGCGGCGGAAGACCTCGGCTACGACTTCAAGGTGGAGACTCAGGGGTCCTCCGGGAACGAAACCCTCACCCAAGCCGATATTGATGAAGCCGACGCCGTCATTTTCGCGGTCTCCGTGAACGTGCGCGACCGCAGCCGCTTCGCCGGTAAGCCCTATGTGGAAGCCCCCGTGAAGCGCGGCATTGACGAACCGCAAGCCATGATTGAGGAGGCCCTCGCCGAAGCGGAAAACCCCAACGGCAAGCGCGTGAGCGCCGCCGCATCCAGCGGAGAAGACACCTCCTCGGCTGCCGAAGGTTCGTGGGGCTCGCGCATCTACAAGGCCGTGATGACCGGTGTTTCGTACATGATCCCGTTCGTCGCCGCCGGCGGCATTATCGTGGCGCTGGGCTTCATTCTCGAAGCAATCACCATGCCGAACCTGGGCGATGTCGATACCGAAAAGATCCTCGCCAACGCCACAATCTACAACCTGGGAGACACCCACTGGACCCTCTACCTGGGCGCGGTTCTGCAGACCATCGGTAAGTTCGGTCTTGACCTGATGGTTCCCGCGCTCGCCGCCTTTATCGCCTACGGGTTGGCGCAGCGCCCCGGTATTGCGCCCGGCTTTATCGCCGGTTCCGTCGCGGTTGCCGTGAAGGCTGGCTTCCTCGGCGGCATCGTCGGCGGTCTGCTCGCCGGTCTGATTGCCTACGGTTTAGGCACCCTCAAACTGCCGCGCTGGCTCGGTTCGATGATGCCCGTGGTCATTACCCCGCTCATTACCTCACTCGTTGCGGGCGGCATCATGTACCTGCTGTTGGGCGCGCCGCTGGCGTGGGTTCTCGAATCCCTGCAGAATTGGCTGACCTCCATGTCTGGCGCATCCGCTCTTGTTCTCGGCCTGATTCTGGGTGCCATGATGGCATCCGATCTGGGTGGTCCCATCAACAAGGCGGCTTACCTGTTCGCAACCGCCGGGCTTTCTTCGGGTGCCGATGTGAACAAGGAAATCATGGCAGCCGTTATTATCTCCGGCATGGTTCCGCCGCTGGCTATGGCGCTTGCCACCACCCTGCGCCCCAAGCTCTTCACCGAGCCCGAGCGTGAAAACGGCAAGGCCGCGTGGCTGCTGGGCGCATCCTTCATCTCTGAGGGCGCTATTCCGTTCGCCTCGGCAGACCCGGCGCGCGTGATCCCGTCCTCCATCGTAGGCGGCGCGATTGCCGGTGCTATTTCGATGAATGCGCATGTGGCATCCCCGGCACCGCACGGCGGTATCTGGATTATTGGTTTGAGCAACAATATTCCGATGTTCCTGCTCGCTGTTGTCGCCGGTACCGTCGTATCCGCCATCACCTATGTGCTGCTGAAGTCGATTGGCGCGAAGTCGCGGCAGACTGCGACCGAGACCCCAGCGAAGACCGCCGCATAAGCGTTACACTGTAGAGAACCCAACACGAAGGATATAACTTCATGACTACATATAAAGGCGTCGGTGTTTATGCCGGACGCGTTATTGGTCCCGTGCTACAGATGCCCGAGCCTATTCAAGAGCCTAAAGCCGGTCTACGCCTAGACGGTGAAAGCCCCGAAGAGGCCGGTCAACGTATTCAAGATGCGTCGGTTCGCGTGAAAGAGGACCTGCTCGCACGCGCCGAAAATGCGGGTCGTGACGGCAAGGCCGTGCTCAAATCGACCTCGCAGATGGCGACCGACCGCGCCCTGATTAAGAGTGCCGTAAAGCTGGTTGAGACTCAGCAGATGGCACCTGAGCGCGCGATTTGGGAGGCAGCAACCTCGTTCGCCGACCAGATGGCTGCCCTTGGCGGTTACATGGCTGAGCGCGTCACCGATATTCACGATGTGCGCGCCCGTATTGTGGCGGAACTGACCGGTCAGCAGGCACCGGGCATCCCCTACGCGGAGGAGCCTTTCGTGCTCGCCGCAGTTGATCTTGCCCCCGCAGATACCGCGACCCTTGACCCGAAGAACGTGATCGCCCTGATCACTTCGGACGGCGGTCCGCAGGCGCATACCGCGATTTTGGCGCGCGGCCTGGGTCTTCCCGCTATTGTGGCGGCGAAGGGCGTTACCGATATTCCTGACGGCACCGAGGTCTATGTGGACTCGAACGCGGGTATCGTCAATACTGAGCCGACCGATGAAGACCGCGAAGCCGCCGAAAAATACGCTAACCGCAAACCTATCGCCGACTTCGACGGTAAAGGCGTGCTCGCCGACGGCACCCGCGTGCCACTTTACGCGAACGTGGGCGATGGCAAATCCGCTGAGAAGGCCGCCAGCCTGAACGCTGAAGGCGTGGGCCTGCTGCGCACCGAATTTGGCTTCTTGGGGCACGACGCCGAGCCGTCTATTGAGGCCCAGGCGGAAACTTACAAGTCTGTGTTTGATGCCTTCCCCGGCAAGCACATCGTGGTTCGTACCCTGGATGCGGGCGCCGACAAGCCCCTGCCCTTCCTCAACGTGAATCCCGAGGAAAACCCGGCGCTGGGCGTGCGCGGTTTCCGCACCGACTGGACCGTACCCGGCGTGCTGACCCGCCAGCTGGAGGCTATCAAGCAGGCGTCCGAGGATTCCGACGCCGATATTTGGGTGATGGCACCGATGATTTCGACCACCTCCGAGGCTCGCAACTTTGCGAAAATGCTCAAGGAGGTCGGCCTGCCGGTACACGGCGTGATGGTTGAAACCCCCGCCGCAGCCGTGAACGCCGAAGCGATTTTGGGTGAGGTCGATTTTGTGTCGATCGGCACCAACGACCTGACCCAGTACACGATGGCTGCAGACCGCCTGCTGGGCGATCTGGCTCACTTGAACAACCCGTGGCAGCCTGCGGTGCTGAAGATGATTAAGCTGACCGTCAAGGGCGCTAAGCGAGCTTCGGTGAACGCCGGCGAGAAGAAGTATGTGAGCGTCTGCGGTGAGGCCGCCGCCGATCCGGCGCTGGCTGTGGTGCTGGTCGGCCTAGGGGTTGATACCCTCTCGATGAATGCCGGTGCTATCCCTGCGGTTGCGGCGGTGCTCAAGTCGGTGACCCTGGAGCAGGCACGCCATATTGCCAATAAGGCTTTGGAACAGATTTCCTCTGCCGAGGCGAAGGCTGCCGCCCGCGCTGAGCTGCCGATTCTGGACGAGCTCGGCCTCTAGAAGACGCCTCAAACCCGGTGGAGAAAAGGCTAACTCGGTGTTGAAAGTTTATTTCAAGATCGGGTGAGGCATTGGTCCCCAAACGGTGAGTAAAACTGTACAATTGAGGCAGGAAAACAGGGGGTGCATCCTCCTGTTTGATAAACATGGAGTCGATAACAGACGATTCCTTCACAAAGGAGAAAAACCATGGCAGAGGTTATTGCCACTATTGCAAGCCGCGTTGGTCTGCACGCACGTCCCGCAGCAATTTTTGCTGAGGCAGCTGGCGACCTCCCCGTTGAGGTCACCATTGCAGCAGAAGGCGAGCCCGCAGACGAGGCAATGGATGCGGCTTCGATCCTATCCCTGATGTCCTTGGGTGCTAAGCACGGTGACCGTGTGGTGCTCCGAGCAGAAGGTGAAGGCGCAGACGAAGCTCTAGAGACCCTGAAGAAGATTCTCGAAACCGACCACGACGAAGAGTAATCCTTCCGGCGACTCTCGCCAGCTTTACCGGTATCCCGTCGCTTCACGTGCGGCGGGATACCTGCTTTAAGGCTCGGGTGTGCATCCGGTCTGTTCCCTTACCTCATGCCCCAGCCCGCCCGATCGGGTCGGAAAGGGCATAAAAAGGCTCTTGATGCGAATAAAGCGGCGTTTTTAACTCTTTATTCGCATCAAGACTCTTTTTAGACGAGGCGAACCCCGCCGATGCACCAATCGCCGTGCCTCTTGTTAGACTTAAGGCGTGCGTGCGCCGCGAGCGCATCAAAAAAAGACCGCACAAGGTTCGCGGGCGAGAAACGTTCGGAACACCCACCACCCCACGAGAGATAGAGACCCTTGCACGAAATTACGGCACGTTTTGCAACCCCAGCAGAAATTCAGGAGTGGGATACCCACGTGATCGCCAACCCGGACGGCGGAAATCTGCTGCAGTCCGCATCATTCGCAAAAGTCAAAGCCGACTACGGGTGGAAACCCCGCTATATCGTGTATGAAGGCACCGTCGATCGTGATGGCGAGAGGCAGCCTTTCGCCAGCTACAGCCTGGCGTTTGAGAAGAATATTCCGCTGCTGGGCAAACTCTGGTACTTCATCAAAGGCCCGGCGGTGCATGATGCCGATGAGCTGCCCGCCCTGCTGCAGGCGAACCGCCGCCTGATTACCGAGCAGAAATTGGGTGTTTTTGCCGTTAAGATCGAACCTGAAATCGTGGCGGATGAGCATGCCCAGCAGGTCATTGCGGGCACCGAGCTGATTCGTACCGCCGATATTCAGCCGAATGACTACACCGCCATCCTCTCCACCGAGGGTACCGAGGAAGAAGTGCTTAAATCGTTGTCTTCGCGCGGACGTAACGCTGTACGCCGTGCCACCCGTGAAGGCTGCGAGGTCAAACGGGTTGAGCTCACCGACGAAAATATGCGTGCCATGTATGCCCTCATGGATACCGTGGGGCAGGGCAAAGTTTCGCTTCTGCTGCGCCCCTACGAGTATTACCGCGACTTCTGGAGGGCCTTCGAGAACGCCGGGCAGGGCAGGCTCTACTTCACCTACGAAGACGGCAAACCTTCCGTGGGCGCCTACGTGATCAACTACGGTACGAAGGGCACCTATAAAGACGGCGGTTCTAAGCCGCGCCGTAAACAGTACGGCGACTCTCATCTGGTACAGTGGACTGCGATTACCGACCTCATGAAGGAGCACGGGATCAGCACCTATGACTTTTGCGGCACCCCGCCCGCCGCCGAACTCAAGAATAAGGAACATCCTTACTACGGTCTGGGCCTGTTCAAAACCTCGTTCACGAAGAACGTGACCGACTTCGTGGGCGTTTACGATCAGCCTATTTCAGAGCTCAAATATAAGCTTTGGAACGCCGGTGTGGAGCGGCTGATGCTTCGCCTGTGGGTGAAGAAACACCACTATTCCTTCTACTAGGAAACGCCGCACCGCCACGCCACTCACCGGTACACACAGCGCACCAGCACGCAACACGATCAAGGGATACTATGGCGAAGAACCCCGAGGAGCACAGCTACAACCCAGCCGATGAGAACGCGAGGAGTATTCGCCGCCCGGGATATTTCTTCGCCGTTCCTCTCTCCGAAGTGCACGACTCCAAGCTGCGTGAGGCTCTTGCCCACAGCGGCAAGGAGGCCGAGCAGGCTGAGCAGGCGCGTGAGGCGCTATACGAGGTTGCGGCGGCGCACGGCGTGGAAACCGATACGGACGACACCCAGCTTCTTCCCGTCGACGAATCCGGTATGCCTCTCGACGAGGCTCCACAGATGTCCTACGAGCCGGAGATACCCTACGAGGAAGTCCCCGAAGAACCCGTAATCCAGGCGGTGCAGAGCGTGCCTCCTGAGATACCGCATCCGCAGGAGCCCCCCGCGCAAACCTCCAGTAATATCGTCACGGAGGTCGCTAAATACCGCCAGTCCCAGCCCGTCCCCATGACGGGCATGATCCCGCAGGTGCCCAATTCCCATGCGGCACAGCGGTTCGGCGGTGTAGAGCCCACGGCGAGCGCGCCCCCAGTATCCGTACCCACTACGACGATGCCCGCCGGGCATGGCACGGGCGGGCGGTGGGGCGTGCGAACCACCCTACGTTCCTTCGTGCGTGCTGACGGCCAAGCGGTGGCACATGTGGCGCCGCGCGGTGCGGCGCGCATCGCCCAGCGGCAGTTTACCCCGCGCGCCAAACGTGAAGAACGCGCCCAACGTGAGGCCTTGTACCGCGAGAAAGAGTACGCTCGCGACACCCTCAATTTCACGCTGCGCCTGGCGGAAGCCATGTTCTATTATGGCGCGGACGCGATGGACGTAGACTCGGCGATTATCGCGGTGTCTTCGGCGTATGGGCTCGATTCGGTGGACGTCAATATCACCAACCAGTCGGTGACCATCAACTATACCTCCGACCCCGATATTTACATGGAGTCGCGCATCAGCTCGCGAACCATGAGTGCCGATTCCCGGTTCACCCATACGCTCGTGCGCGTGGTGCGCACCTCTACCGAGAATTATGAGGCGCTCGCTTCTACCTACGGACTGATTCACGATATTACCGAGGGCGGCATGACCCTGGAAGATGCCGACCTTCGCCTGAGCGAGATTACGAACCATCCTAAACCGTATCCGCCGCTGATTACCTGGCTGGCGAATATTGGCTGCGCAACCACGCTGACGGCGGCGCTGGGGGCGAGCTGGTCTACCGCAACCGCTGCGGCGATCGTGTTCATTCCCGTGTACCTGCTGATTCAGTGGCTCAATAAGATTGGCATGCCTACGTTTTTCCGCATGGCGGCGAGCGCGGGTCTGCTGACATTCCTGGCGATTTGGCTGGGCGGGGATCATTCCATGATTCGCCGCCCGGGGGAGTCGATTTCTGCGCCTCTGGTGGTTGCCGCCGGGCTGATCATGTTCCTGCCGACCTCGCGTCTGGTGGGCGCGGTTCAGGATGCGATTAACGGTTTCCCGGTGACCGCGGCGGGAAGATTCGTTTCGACGGGCATGAGCTTTTTGGGCCTGGTGATCGGCATCGCCTCGGCGGTGAATGCGATTAGCCTGTTTGGCGGCCCGATTCTGGATATTGAGCAGACCCGGTTTGATCTTCCTTCGCCGCTTACGTTCTCGGTGTTCATGCTGGCGGCGACGGTTACGTTTGCGATTACCCTGCACACGAAGCTCGTGAAGCTGGGGTGGCTGGTACTCATTACCTGTAGTGCCCTGGTGACCTATCACCTGTATACCTACCTGGTGGGGGTCGATTCGGGGCGTGCGAATACGGCGCTTGCCGCCCTCATAATTGGCATGCTGAGCACCTATGTGGCGTACCGACTGCGTGCCCCGCAGGCGGTTTTTTCGATTCCCGCGCTGACCTTCCTGCTGCCGGGTCTGTCGTTCTTCCGCGGCATGTACCTGCTGACGGTTGAGACGAACGTGGTTTGGGGCATCCAGAGCATGATTTCGGCGGTTTCGATTGTGATTGCGATGGCGGCGGGCGTGACGTTGGGCAACTACCTGATGCAGTATCTGCTGCAGCGTTTCGCGGTTCCGCGCAATGTGCCTGCGGAGGCCGCCGAGTAGCGCATCCGTGGTTCTTACATTCGATGCGGGATGCTACAAAGGCTCTTTATTCCACAGTGGAATAAAGAGCCTTTTTATGTGGGTATGGATGGGAGGATGCGCGCTACTTGACCGTCCAGTCCACCGGCTCCGCACCCTGCTCTACCAGCAGCGTATTCACCCGCGAGAACGGGCGTGAACCGAAGAACCCGCGATGCGCCGACAGCGGCGACGGATGCGCAGACTCCACACACGGGTACGGTTCCAGCATCGGGGCGGTGCGCCGCGCATCCGCACCCCACAGCAGCCCGACCAGGGGCTTATTGCGTGCCGCCAGCGCCCGAATAGCGCACTCAGTCACCTCTTCCCACCCCTTATTACGATGCGACCCCGGCGCCCCTTCACGCACGCTGAGCACGCGGTTCATGAGCATGATGCCCTCATCGGACCATGAGCTCAGATCACCGTGCTGTGCGGGCTCGATCCCCAAATCGTCGGACAATTCCCGATAAATATTGATGAGCGATTTCGGCAGGGGCATATCCCGCTGCACCGAGAACGAAAGCCCCATCGCGTTCCCGGGGGTGGGGTAGGGGTCTTGCCCCACGATCAGCACCTTGACCTCGTTCATGGGGCGTGAGAATGCGCGGAAAATATTTTGACCTGTGGGAAAAGTTCGGTGTCCCGCCGCGTGTTCGGTGCGTAAAAACTCGCCCATGGCGTGGATTTTATCTTCGACGGGCGCGAGGGCTTGCGCCCAGTCTTCGCTCATAATGTCGGTCAGCGGCGGGTTCGTCATGAAAATACTCCCTGAGAAAATTTGACTCTGATAACACGGTGACTTCAACCAACATACTCTAAAGTGTTCATGTAGACCACCTATGTTCGTCAGGAATCCAGATGCCGATACCTTCTTCGGAAACCCCCGAACCTTCGCCTGCTGGCGGCTCCGAAGCCGCCGAACCCGCAGCGGCAGTCCCCGCCGATAGCCCCGAACCCAGCCCCACAACACAGCCTGCGTCTTCCGCACCCGGCACTTCTGAGACCCGCGAAACCGGCGGAAAAACTGAGAACACGCGAAAATCCGCCCTCACCGATTTAGAGCGTGCCATGATCGCCCTGGAAAAACGGCACTGGAAGTACCAGGGCACCAAAGAGAAGGCGATTACCGCGCTCGGGCTCACCCCAATCGCCTACTACCAGAAGCTCAACACCATGATCGACAGCCAGCGTGTGATCGCCGCCGAACCCATCCTGATGCACCGCCTGCGCGAGGTTCGCGACCGTAGCTAAAGGCAACCGCACCGATGTGTGCATGAGCGCACGCCGTTCTGAACAGGACGGATAAAGCCCCATACGGTACCCTGTAAGAGAGAGCTTTGGCAGGGCTCCACCGCGCAGAGCGGTACATCTATTACTCAACCTAGGGAAGTCATGAGCCAATACCCGCACGATGAATTCGACGACATCGACGAGAATACCGCCCGCCGTGGAACATACCGCGGTGTGATTGACGACCCTTCCAAGAGCCCCAAAGGCATTATTCCCGTTGTCGTCGCCGGTATTTTATCGCTCGTGATCGGCGGCGCTATGTACATTAACCACCCGCGCAGCAGCTCGCCCGAGGCCGCCGCGCGCGCCAAGAGCTACAGCGCCCCCGCCTCGCCTTCGGAGTCATCGTCGCCCTCTGCCTCAGCATCCGAGCAGGCTAAGGATGCGAACGTGGCGGTCTATAATGCATCCGCGCCCGGCGGGTCTGCGGCCAAGGCAAGCGCCGCGCTTGAAGGTTACACGATTACCGAAACCGCGAACTGGTCGGGCACCCCGCCGGAATCCAGCACGGTCTACTACAAGGACGAGGCCAAGAAGTCGCAGGCCGAAGCTATTGCGAAAACCCTGAATATCACGACGGTTCAGGAGAGCTCAGACGCCTCGATTCTGGGCGAGAACGATATTGTGGTGGTGCTTGCCGCCGACTACAGCTAAACGGCATCATCTGGCTTGATACCGCGGTGTGCGGTACCGTTTATCATCCCCGCTAGTTTCGGGAACGTCCTGTGAGCCCTATGCGTTCGCATATAACATCGCTCGGCTATCGAAACTGGTGCTTTGGCTCCGTGCATTCGCTTGAAGCCGTACCCGTTCACCCCATTGCGGCTTTCCGTGTGCCTCAAGAATGCGCTGAGGGCGATTAAGCTAAATTCGGCGCTCAAAATGTTTGCCCTCGGGCGCACCAAGTGCCAAAATTGTTTTTAGCACTCGGCGCCTTCAGGTGCTAAAACCGGTATCAAAATCTGCTTCGGCAGACCGGAAAACCTGAGCGCTCCATTCAAAACGTCCAGGAGGGATATCGCCACATGGCAAAACTTATTGCTTTTGATGAAGAAGCTCGCCGCGGTCTAGAGCGCGGACTGAACACTCTAGCCGATGCCGTTAAGGTAACTCTTGGCCCCCGTGGCCGCAACGTCGTGCTTGAGAAGTCGTGGGGCGCACCCACGATCACTAACGACGGTGTTTCCATCGCCAAAGAGATCGAGCTTGAAGACCCCTATGAAAAGATTGGCGCCGAACTCGTCAAAGAGGTAGCTAAGAAGACCGACGATATCGCAGGTGACGGTACCACCACCGCAACCGTGCTCGCTCAGGCGCTCGTGCGTGAGGGCCTGCGCAACGTGGCTGCCGGTGCTGACCCGCTGAGCCTCAAGCGCGGTATTGAGAAGGCTGTTGAGGAGGTCACCAAGACCCTGCTCGACTCCGCGAAAGAGGTTGAGACCGAGGAAGAGATCGCAGCAACCGCATCCATCTCTGCGGGCGATCAGGAGATCGGTAAGCTGATCGCTCAGGCTATGGAGAAGGTCGGCAAGGAAGGCGTGATTACCGTTGAGGAGTCCAACACCTTCGGCCTGCACCTGGAACTCACCGAGGGTATGCGCTTCGATAAGGGCTTCCTCTCCGGCTACTTCGTGACCGACCCCGAGCGTCAGGAAGCCGTGCTGGAAGACCCCTACATCCTGGTGGTCAACCAGAAGATCTCGAACGTGAAGGATCTGGTTCCCGTTCTTGAGAAGGTCATGCAGTCCGGCAAGCCGCTGCTGATTATCGCCGAGGATGTTGAGGGCGAGGCTCTGGCTCTGCTCGTGCTGAACAAGATGCGCGGCTCCATCAAGTCCGTTGCCGTGAAGGCACCCGGTTTCGGTGACCGTCGCAAGGCTATGATGGCTGATATTGCGATCCTCACCGGCGGCCAGGTTATTACCGAAGAGGTTGGTCTGTCCCTGGATACCGCAACCCTTGAGATGCTGGGTAAGGCACGCAAGGTTGTTGTCACCAAGGACGAGACCACCATCATTGAGGGCGCTGGCGACGCCGCCGCACTGGATGGCCGCGTGGCACAGATTCGCGCCGAGATCGCAAACTCCGATTCCGACTACGACCGCGAGAAGCTGCAGGAGCGCCTGGCAAAGCTCGCCGGTGGTGTGGCTGTGCTCAAGGCTGGCGCGGCAACCGAGGTTGAGCTGAAGGAACGCAAGCACCGCATTGAGGATGCTGTGCGCAACGCAAAGGCAGCTGTTGAAGAGGGTATTGTCCCCGGCGGCGGCGTGGCACTGATTCAGGCGGGCGCGAAGGTCTTCGACAAGCTCGACCTGAAGGGTGACGAGGCAACCGGCGCGAACATCGTGCGCGTGGCTATCGATGCGCCGCTGAAGCAGATTGCAACGAACGCTGGCCTTGAGCCCGGCGTGGTGGTTGATAAGGTTCGTTCCCTGCCCGAGGGCACCGGTCTGAACGCTGCAACCGGCGAGTACGAAGACCTCATGGCTGCGGGTATTAACGACCCCGTGAAGGTGACCCGTTCCGCTCTGCAGAACGCCGCATCGATCGCTGGTCTGTTCCTGACCACCGAGGCTGTGGTAGCGAACAAGCCTGAGCCCGCATCCGCTGCGGCACCTGCTGCTGACCCGATGGGCGGCATGATGTAACGTTTCCCGACTGAGGGAGTATGTTGAAGCTCTCCGGGGTGGGTTCCTGACCGGCACAATGCCGGGTACGGAACCCACCCCGGAGAGTTTTTGTCTATGCTCTTCTCCTCTCAGGGCCGCGAGCAGGTGATTTTTGGCCCGAGCAGGTAGGAAAATCCTACCTTTTCGGCACAATACCACCTGCTCGCGCGTATGCGTGGGTGTTCTTGATGCGCCCCATAATTCGTTCGGAATGGGCGAGCCGCGCGGTATGCTGGATTTATGATGCCTAACAACACCTCCAAATCTTCCGAAAACACCCCCGATGCCCCCGCCCATTCCGGCCAAAACACAAAGAGCATCGGCTCGCGAAATTCATTTCTGAGCATCGGGTCGGTGAACTCATTCTGCAGCATTGGCTCCGTAAATTCGGCGTTTTCGATCGGCTCGGCTTTCTCGTTCGGATCTATCGGCTCGGCTTTTTCTTCGCTGTCCATTGCCTCGTGCCTGAGCTTCATGAGCGTGTTATCGGTTTTATCGGAAGCATCTGTGCTCTCGGCACGGTCGTACAGGTCGGTGCTTAAGGCGGGTCAGCAGAAGAAGGCAAAGAAACCGTAGCCTTTCCGCCCGATCCAGCCCTGCCTGCTAAAAAGAGCCTTTATTTGAATAAAGCGTAGTTTTCGCCGCTTTATTCACATAAAGGCTCTTTTTTTGATTGGGCAGGGGCAAAGGAGCACACCTGGCGGCACGCCGGCAGTGCCATCCGGCGGGTTACCCGTGCCCGCGCATCCACAGGGTAGAATGGTGGGGCTATGGAATGCGCCTATTACCGTGAGAGTCTTTGCCGCTCCTGCACCAGCATCGAAACCCCGTACCCCGCCCAGCTCGCGGCAAAACAGGCCGATGCGCGCAGGCTTCTTGCGGCATATCCTCACCTGACCTGGCTGGACCCCGTCGCCAGCGACGAGGCGCATTTTCGGAATAAGGCGAAGCTGGTGGTGGGCGGTTCGGCGCAGAACCCGTCCCTGGGTATCGTGGATTATCGTTCGGGGCGCGCCACCGATTTAAGCGAATGCCCGCTCTATATTGAGCCGATTGAGCGCGCCATTCCGGTGCTGCACGAGCTTATTCAGCGTGCCGATTTGACCCCGTATGACATTCCGGCCCGGCGTGGTGAGCTCAAGAATATTCTGGTGACCGCATCCGAGACGGGCGAGCTGATGGTGCGGTTTGTGCTGCGCTCGAAGAAGCTACTGGTGCCTATTCGCCTCCAACTGGGGTGGCTGCAGGAGCGTCTGCCGAAGTTGGCGGTGCTGTCGGTGAATCTGCTGCGCGAACATGTGGCGCTGATTGAGGGCGATGAAGAGATTATTCTGACCGAGCGGCAAACCCTGCCGATGCGCGTGAACGGCATGAGCCTGCACCTGCGCCCGCAGAGTTTCTTTCAGACGAACACGCAGATTGCGCAGGCGATGTACGCGCAAGGCCGTGAGTGGGTGGGGCAGGTGCAGCCGCGCACGCTCTGGGATTTGTATTGCGGCGTGGGCGGTTTTGCCCTGCACGCGGCGCAGGTGATGCACGGCGAGGTCACCGGGATCGAGATCAGTGCGGAGGCGATTCGTAGTGCCCAGCGTACCGTTGCCGAGCAGGGGCTTAAGGGCGTGAAATTTGCGGCGGGGGATGCAACCGAGTTCGCCGTGAACGCCCGCGAAACCCCCGAAATGCTGGTGGTGAACCCGCCCAGGCGAGGTATTGGCGAGAGGCTGTGCGCCTGGGTTGAGGGATCGGGGATTGAGCACGTGATTTATTCGAGCTGCAACGCGAAAACCCTTGCCGCTGACCTAGCGAACATGCCCTCCTATAAGCCGGTCGCCGCGCGTTTGTTGGATATGTTCCCGCATACGAACCACTATGAGGTTATGGTGTTGTTGCAGCGCGGTTAGGTTTCTCGGGTCAAGCGCTCATTCCCCGTCCCAATTCCGCGGGCAAATACATATCACTAGGGCGCGAGCAGGTGGTTTTTGACCCGAGCAGGTAGG
>NZ_KV817379.1:147916-231200 GCF_001814655.1 Rothia sp. HMSC069C01 | reverse complement strand
CAGGTAGGAAAATCCTACCTTTTCGGCAAAATCCGACCTGCTCGCGGTGTTATCGGGGCAGCCCGCAACGTGGCGGAGGTGAGGCGGTAGTACGGCAGCGGCGCGCTGGCGTGTCACTGTGGGTTTCGCGTCATAAAGCGCCACAAACAAAATTTTCGGGTGTTTCTCTCCGAAAATCCTAGGTTTAAGGAAAGGTTAAGGGTAAGCTGAGGATTAAATAAGGTTTTAAGAGTTTGAGTGAATGGAGGTAGTGGGTTCGTCATCAGAGATCTAGCCGCAGGGGTCTGTCGCCATATCAAATATGAAGAGTGCAGATATATTTGCTACACGGAGCACGTACAAGATACGAAGTCTTATTACAAATTGCAATGATCAACATAAGGGTAATCTCTATATTTTAAGGATCATAGAGATTTTATTTAGCAGAAAGGATATAGAATGTCTAAGAGAAGGAAAAATAATAAGAAAACTGTAAAAAGTGAAAAATGTATTCAGAAATCTGAAAAAGATCCGGATATTACTCTGGAACCGGATAAATCAAAGAGCAATAATGTCCGAAATTATATTCTGAACGTATTTCCTATATTTATTTCGATTGTAGCGCTAATTCTATCTTTTATCACTCATGTAACTAATGAAAATCGTGTAAATTACCAAGAATCAGAAAGTTTTAATGTAGTACAAAATCTCTGGAATGATTCTCCAGAATATATTTTATATAACGAATCAACAAAAAAATTATCTGATATTCCATCTCCAACATATATTATGTTTGTACCTACAAAAGTAAGGGGATTAGTAAAAAATGATATGACTCATATGTTTTTACAGCCTGTATCCTACACATATGTAGAAGAACAAATTAAGAGCGGAAAAACCACCGAGGATATTGTGAAATCTAAGCTTCCATATTACTTTAAAGGGAAATATGGATTACGAGATGTTGAAACTAGCGTAGTAGAAAACCCTCTCTATGAAAATGGTAGTAGTTTTCCTGAGAAGGTTGAAGTAACTACGTACCCTTATCTAATGATTGCTGTGCAAATAGATTATAAATATATTGGGGATTCGGAAAATAAAACCCAATATTTTGTAACCAACCCAGGAGGAAAGTATGACATAGATAAAAATAGATATAATAATATTATTAAGTATATGAGTGAAAATTCTTATATGGAAATAAAAATGGAAGACATTCAGAATTCTCGGGATCCAGATAAGAAAGAAAGCATATATAAATCTGCTCACCGAAAGGCTGTTAACATATTAAATAGTTCAAGGACTAAAGATGGAAAGAAACAACTGCTCAAACTTATAGGAGGTATTGAAGGTGGGTATGGAGGCATCCTTAAAGATTTGAATGATATGGCGACAGGAGTTGATATTATAGGTGAGTATGGTAGAAGAGAATATTAATCAAAGAAAATGTATATTTACAATATAAATTTCTATATTTTGATGTAATACTATCTCTGAAAGTATATAACTATGGAGGTTTAATTAATGAATGATGACTATAAGATCCTAAGGAATCGTGCAAATTATTTACTTATGAATGCAATATTACATGCAGTAAAAATATTACTATTGTATATATTAGTATATTTCTTGGCTTTTTATATTGCTACAATTGTTAGACTTAATGGTCGTTTTGAATTAGAAAGTTTAGATTATAGTACACGTGAAGTGCTATATTTTATTCCAAAGCTAATTCCTCTTGACCAATCTACACTTACAGGTCTTTGTGCTTTAATACTCGCTTTATTTATAAATGTTAGGAGTGAAGTTAAGGATATTGACGAGCTATCTCGGAATGCTCAGATAAGAGCAGTTTCTTATAAAAAATTTGCAAATTCAGTAATGTATATTGTATCTTTTATTATATTTTCACATTCTATCAACACTATATACAAAATAATTAGCGACGGCTGCCCAATAGAAAACTTCAATCCATCTTTATTAATTTTAATTTTCTTTGCAACTTTTATGCTTATTGTTAGTGCATTGCCAGGAGAGAATCGCCTTT
This sequence comes from Rothia sp. HMSC069C01, assembly GCF_001814655.1. Classification (NCBI taxonomy): domain Bacteria; kingdom Bacillati; phylum Actinomycetota; class Actinomycetes; order Micrococcales; family Micrococcaceae; genus Rothia; species Rothia sp. HMSC069C01. Next base: position 229,174 of record NZ_KV817379.1, on the reverse strand, counting down.
CCTTGGAAGGACAGTGGAAAGATAAAATAAATAGTTTAGTATTGCTTAATAATATAAATATCAAAAATAAAATAGACTTCAGTAACATTTCACAGATTACATCTAAAGACTTCTATAAATATTACTCTGCCTATTCATACAATAAACCCTATCTTTCGTATATTGCATCAATTTCAGGGTATATTTCATTTAGGAAGTATTTATTTTTTTGTATTACTTATTACCTTCTTGTTTCTTTAATGTTTGTGTCTCCTGCGGTTGTTTTATATTTTGATATTTTAGTCTATAATCCCATGTATTTGCTGAGATTATTTTTGGTAGGATTTGTTGGAAACTTCATTCTTTCAATGGTATATTTCTTTATTTATCCATTACCTGTTTTATTCCCCATTTATAAGAAAGGTTCATTTATAGAATATTATCCACTGCAGATACTTCATTATATAAGCTTGTCTATATTTTGGGGAGGGGTGCTATCGTATACCGGAATTCGATTAATTGAAGTTTTTCATAATAGGCACAATGTTAAGCCTTACAATATATTTGAGGTTTTGGGAATATTATGGTATATATTTTTAATTATTTTTATCCCTACGGGTTTGTGGCTTGCTCGCCAAATATTTATTAAATATATTGGCAAAAAGACTTTGAAAGTTTCGAAATCTTCTGTAGATAGTGTTTTACATTTTGCAGAATCCTGGTATAAGTGGACTGAAGCTATGGCAATATATAAAGAAGCCTTTTTCTATAGGAACTCTATAGACGTGGACGATTTAGAAATACCTGAAACAAACTATAGTGAATTTTTATATTATTATAGTGAATGTAAAAATAAATCAAGAGAACTCAATAAGCATAAGCAGCATGATAGTACCTTAGAGTATGTTCTGCCAGGGGATACTCGGGTGAAAGTTGTATCGAGTTCTATTCTTACAGAGGAAGAATTTAAATCTGCGAAGTCCAAAGCTGAGGATTAACCCTTCTTCGGATGTCTAACTGCTACCTCGGAGTGGGCATCAAGGAGTGCCTGCCCTGCGGTGGTGAGCTTGTAGTCCTGCATGGGAACTGCATCTTCAAGGTGGGCAGGGAGAGGGGCACGCGCGGCCTCATCAGCTCAGCCTTTTCCGCGCCGCTCAGCCCGCTTACGCCCGCATCCTTCAAAGCCTTGCACAGCACTGGGGCGGTTACTAAGTCCAAGGAATCTGCGGCAGATTCCATTCGGTGCGCGCACCCGGTTCAAAGCTCACGTTCGCCACCTTGGCGCTCACCTCGGGTCAGCAACAAATGGGTAGTTATAGCTGGGGCGTATCTCGGGTGCGGTCGAATTGGGGTTCACCTCACCCCACGGGAAAATACCCTCGGTCACTTTGGTCTTAAACTTGGTCATCGTCAGCTCCCTTCGGTGTGGAGCTCAACGGTGTATCCCCTTCACTCCCTATTTTACGTTTGACCACTGGATTCCGAAGTATAGGCAAACGCGGCCCCAGCCGTCGGATGCACGGATAGACCTTCAGATTTTCGGGGTCTTCTGTGGTAGCGGGCTTACCCCACCCCAGATTCGCGAGCAGGTGGTTTTTGGTCCGAGCAGGTGTGATTTTCCTACCTTTTTGGCAAAATCCGACCTGCTCGCGGTGTTATTAGAGTTGCCCGTAGCCCGGCGGGCGCGAGGCAGTGGGTGGTACCTAGAGGCGATATACAGAGCAAGTCATGCACCCGCACGGTTCTTTGCCTCATTCCGCGATTCCTGCGCCCGTATCGCTCGTGCGGTCGGGCCGAGAATGAATGTGAATACGGTGGCGATAACGAAGAGTGACCCTCCGGCAACGATGGTGTTGATCGCACCGAACGCTGGTACCGTCCATCCGGTGATGAGGTACCCAACCATACCCGCCAGGGAGAAAACCACGCCCATGAAGCTGTAGACGCGCCCGCGCATGTGTTCGTCGATAGCGTCTGCGAAGAGGACTTGCCCGAGCACTTCTTCGGGTCCGTAGAACATGCCCCAGATGAACCAGAGCACGAGTACCGCCCACAGCGCCGGGTGCAGTCCCATACTCAGACAAACGGCGCCGTAGCCGAGTCCGGAGATGCACATCCACCCGCGTTTGGTCATACGCACCCGCCCGGCGCCTGTACCGACGCCGAGTTTGGCTGAAAGCCAGGAGCTGATCACGCATCCGGCGGCGTAGACGGAAGTTGCGATTCCGAAGGCGGTGTAGGCGTGTCCGAGATCGCGGGTGAGGTATTCAAGCATGGGCAGGGTGGTGATGGGTACGGCGGCGATGGAGAGGAACCAGAAGGTGAGCATGCCGCGCACGATGGGGTTGTGTGCGGTGTAGGCGGCGCCTTCGCGCAGGAGTCTGCCGGTGTGGTGTTCCTGCACGGTGGCGGTGCGTTCGGCGTGGGTGAGGTCGTAGTTGCGTATGGTGGCGACGGTGAGGGCAGCGAGCAGGTTGAGGGTGCCTGCGAATCCGACGGCGAGGGCTGGGGTGGTGAAGGATGCGACGGCGGCTGCCACGGTGGGGCCGAGGGTTTGGGCGAGGAAGATGAGGCTGCCGCGGCGTGCCATGTATTTTTGGTAGTCGTCGCCGAGCAGGGAGGGCATGGCGGCGGAGGCTGCGGGGGATGAGAAGGTGCCGAAGGTTGAGACGAGGAATGCGATGGTGAGGAAGGCGGCTAGTCCTGCGGCGGCGTAGAGGGCTGGGGATGCGATGAGTAGGGCGGCGCTGGCGAGCCTGAAGCTGACGGTGAGGGTTTTGCGGTTGAATTTGTCGGCGATAGCGCCTGCGAAGGGTGCGAAGAGGATGACGGGGACTGCCTCGACGACCATGACGATAGCGGAGTGGGCGAGGTCGCCGGTGGTGCCGTAGGTCAGCAGGGGCATGGCGATAGCTTGGATACTGGACGCAAGAGCATCAGAAACCTGCGCGGTCAGGAGCGTGAGCTGCCCGCGTGCGTTCAGCGGCGTTGCTGATGTGGGTTTTGCGGTCGCGTCTGGTGTGTTTGTTGGAATGCGCGGCGCAGGTGATTCAGGGTGCTCAGGCGAAGGGTCTGTGGTGCGTCTCATAATACTGTGGATTCTATCACGGGTAAGAACGCTGTAACCGAGGCGAAACAAGACACAAGACGCGCGAGCAGATAACAGTCCGTTATCTTCTCGCCGAAATATTATCTGTTCGCGGTGTTATCGGGGTTGCCCGCAACCTGGCGGAGATGGATGAAGCGGTAGTGCGGTAGCGGCGTGCTGGCGTGTCGCTGTGGGTTTTGCGTCATAAAGCGCCACAAACAAAATTTTTGGGTGTTTCTCTCCGAAAATTCTAGGTTTAAGGAAACATTAAGGGTAATCTAATGCCTGAATGACGTTTCAAGGACAAACGGAGGAATCCATGAGTCAATACGAGACTGAAGTGACCGAGGGTGTGTTCCCGCTCGGCGGTGTGAACGATGCACTCGCCCAGTATTTCAGCGGCACCAGCTACATGAATACGCTGGTGAATGATCCGGATGTGCCTGTCACCGTGGCGAACGTGAGCTTCGAGCCGGGTGTTCGCAATAACTGGCACAAGCATAATGGCGGGTTCCAGATCATCCTAGCGACGGCGGGGGAGGGCTGGTACCAGGAAGAAGGCAAGCCACCTGTCAAACTCCGCGCTGGAGATGTGGCGGTCGCCAAAGACGGCGTGAAACACTGGCATGGAGCTACAGCAGACTCGTGGTTCTCCCACCTTGTTATCACGGCAGGTACGGCAGAATGGCTGGAACCAGTGGTAGATGATGAATACCCAAATTCCGAAACATAGGTAAGCACGGTTCCGACCGAATACGGCAGCCCGCAACGTGGCGGAGGTGAGGCGGTAGTACGGCAGCGGCGCGCTGGCGTGTCACTGTGGGTTTCGCGCTATAGCTTGTCACAAACAAAAATCTTTGGGTGCTTCTCTCCAAAAATCCAAGGTTTAAGGAAAGATTAAGGGTAGGATGAATTAATTAAATAAAGCTTTGATGATAAATTTCAGGTGAGAACGGTTGTCAACTAATAGGAATACGATGAGCATGAAACTTCGAAATATATATAACTTTTTTAAAATACAGAAACATAATAATTATGTGGAATATTTAAGTGTAATAAAATCATATGGAGATTTTAAGTGGATGTATATATTTTTAAAATATATATTCATACTTATTGTAATTTGGATTATCTCAAGAACTACATATTATTTTATAAAAGGATCTAATAATAATTCATTTGATCATATAGTTTATACGCAGGTTTTTCCTATGTATATCGTACCTATATACATATATTTTGTATTTGCCTTGACTCTTTCTATTGCGATTTTAGTATTATTTAGAAAGATTATTCCCCTTGAGAATAAGTGGGTATCGGTGACATTTTCTATGGTATGGAGTTATATAGGCGGGTTTACATCTATAGGATTTATATTTGGAGTTTTTGTCACTATGTACAGCTTTCTAGATAATGATATATCTGGTAAGTTAGATATTTTTACAGTGGTTGGGGGAGCTTCTTTAGCAGGAACATTTATAGGCCTTCCAGTCCTTTTGTTGTTGGGATTGGTGAGAGTATCGAAGTATTTCTATAAGTTGTGGCAGGGAGCATTAATAATTCCTGCGATATTTATTTTATCGTGGTATTTACCGGTTATATTCAATCATGATCTATTAGGCGAATTATATTTAAAAAGTGCAAATGTATATGGTCCTAAGATTGGGGAATTTGCTGTGGAACTGTATCTCATGCAAAACAAAAATGATGTGGATGTAGAAGAAAAGAAAAAACTTGTCGAAGAGGCAACTCAAATAATTAAAAACAGTTTATCTACTGTAGATCAAGGAGTGATTTTTTGGAGTACATTTGCAGTTCTGGTATTTTTTATAGCGATTTTCATTATGCAAGAATGCACAATTAGAAAAAATTATGTCAAAAACTTAGAAAGTTATGTGGAGTATAAGTTCTAAATGGAATTATGTAAAAATATTATAGAAAAGTTGAGTAGTATAATGTAATCGGAAATTGATAAAGGATATTAAATACTCTATTATGCCTTGTCCGGCTTGGATGATTTTAAGTTTAAGAAAGTCAAGTTCGATGAATAACGTCTGAGAAATTTGATGATTCAATCGATTCAGATCAGCTCAAGAAATCCTAGGGTTCCCATCCCCTAACTCTTTTTTGGGTGCTTAGCTACTACCTCGGGGTGGGCGTCAAGAAGCGCGCGTCCTGTGGTAGTGAGCTTGTAAGATCGCACAGGAACCGCATCTTCAAGTTGGGTGGGGGGAGAGGTGTTCCCGCGCAAGCCTCATCAAATCGGCCTTTTTCGCACTGCTCAAGCCGTTCACGCCCGCATCCTTGATGGCCTTGCGCAGTGCTGGGGCGGTCACTAAGTCTAGGGATTCTGCGGCGGACTCCACCTCTACGAGTCCGGCCTCAACCAGCATCCGCAGGTCGAACGCCGCATCAATCCCGTAGGTGTACTCAAAATATTTCGGGAACCAGCTCTGCGTGGTGAACGTATCGAAACCCACGCGCCACAGCAGAATAATGTCGCCCGCCGTCACCTCAAACAGGTACCCACTATAAAGCTCGATGTTAGCGACCGGCTCAAGCGCCCACTTCGGAACCGCCTTCGACGAGGACAGCTCCACCTCCTCAAGCCACGCCGCCAGGTCACGCTCGGGCGAAATATACGGCAGATTCCGGTGGCTGCGGTACAGCTGCTCAACCGCCGCAACCTGCTCGGGGGTTGCACTATCATGCCAATCGGCTCCGCTCGTACCAACAGCCACTACCCCTCCTTGTCCGAGGTGGCAGCCCCACCCGCGAGAATACCCGCCGCATAGGCTGCCTGCCCCACATGCTGGGCGGCATCGTCGATCATACTCACCAGCCGCACCCCGCGCGTCACATGCGGAGTCCACGACGTATCAATCACGTCATCCAAATCAGCCTCACTCAAACCCGCAATATACTCGCTCAACGCCGCAGCAGTTGCGCTCAGATACTCGACCAGCAACGCGGCATCCTCCACCACGACGGCGCGCGCCTGCTCGGCGGTATGGCCGTAACCCACCGTGTCGCCCAGCTCGCCCAAGTTGAAGCGGGAATCGAACCCCTGACTATGCCACACCTGCGGCTTGCCATTCAGCTGTGAGAGCTGCGCATCCATCTGCCGCCCCGCATGCCACAGCAGCCAGGCGATCGAATTCGTATGCCCACCCGCGTGCGCGTTCAATGCCCCCTCGGGCAGAGTGTTTATGAGGGCTTTCGCCTCAGTTGCGGGTCGGCTTGCGGCTTCACGCAGAACATCGCGGGCATCCATGATAGCTCCTTCATTCGGGGTAAAAGCGTCTACCACCAGTCTAGATTTCAAAGCGCAGAGGCACATCTATTTTGGGGCTATTTAAGCTGCGAAACGCAAAGCAACCCGCAGGAAGGGATGCACTTCTGCCAGTTACCGCGCCGTTTCATGCGTAATGTGCAGCAATATAATGGCCAGTGGAGAATATGTTTTAGGTGGACCGATTTAGGACCTGAGGAGGTAAAGATCGTTGACTATCACTGACAAAATTGCACCAATTCACCCCGGAGAAGTCCTGTTAGAAGACTTCATTAAAGGGTTTGGGATTACCCAGAATAAGGTGGCGGTGGCAATTGGCGTGCCGCCCCGGCGCATCAATGAGATCGTGCACGGCAAGCGAGGAATCACAGCCGATACAGCTGCGCGCCTTGCCCGATACTTCGGCACAACACCGCAGTTTTGGCTGAACCTGCAAACCGCGTATGAGCTTGATATGGTGGAAGACCTCTGAATACCAGCTGGCAGGCGGTGTGCTGACGATGAATGCCGCCGGGCAGAGTGAAATCAGCTATGCGGATTTTGCGGTCGCCGTGCTTGACCTTATTGAGTCGGGGGATCATCAGCGTGAGCGCGTGAGTGTGGTGTCGCGGTAGCTTACACCCCCGCTGCTGGGTGTAAAAAGAGCCTTTATTTGAATAAAGCGTTGGAAATCCCGCTTTATTCAAATAAAGGCTCTTTTTAGGCTGCATAAGATAAGGTAGACGGCCCGCCAGCGCAGCGTCAAAAAACTTAATGTTTTCTTGCAAAAACCAGGAATAAATGCCACACGCCGCCCGTTGAAGTTTACCGGAACACCAGACACGAATTATAAACACCTCAAACTTCACCGGGAGAACACTATGACTACCGCGCGCCTTCACTTCGATATGGTCGTTATCGGCTTCGGCAAGGGCGGCAAAACCCTTGCTGGCGCCTACGCGAAAACCGGCAAGAACGTTGCCCTGATCGAGCAGTCCTCAAACATGTACGGCGGCACCTGCATCAATATCGGGTGCGTGCCCACCAAGGCGCTTGTGCACCGGGCTGACGAATTCCGTGCCAGCGGCGAACACAACGCCGACGCTGCGAACGCCGCCTACGAGAGCGCCGTGATTTTCCGTGACAAACTCACCGGTGCCATGCGCGCGAAGAACCGCGAAATCCTCGAATCGAACGCCACCGCCAAACTCATTGACGGTCACGCACGGTTCCTCTCAGACACCGAGGTCGAGGTCACCGCGGGCGAGGACAAACTGGTCGTCACCGCCGACTGCTTTATCATCAACACCGGTGCCGTGGCGACTATCCCGCCCATCCCGGGCGCCCGCGAATCGAAGCGCGTGCTCACCTCCACCGAACTGCAGAAGCTCACCCCGCGCCCGAAGCGCCTGGGCATTATCGGCGGCGGTCCTATTGGTGTCGAGTTCGCCGGTATTTTCTCCTCCTACGGCACCGAAGTAACCCTGCTTGAAGGCGCTCCCGCGCTTTTCGGGCGTTACGATGACGATGTCGCCCAGGCGGCACGCGAGATTATCGCCGACCAAGGCATTACCGCTCACGCGGGCGTTCGCATAGAGACCGTTACCGATAACGCCGACTCCGTGACCGTGAACTACCTGGACTCCGAGGGTGCGTCCAAGCACCTTGAGGTGGATTACGTGATGGTTGCAACCGGGCGCAAACCCGCCACCGAGGGGCTGGGGCTTGAGAACACGAGCATCGAAACCACCGAGCACGGCGCAACCGCTGTCGACGAGCACCTGCGCACCACGGCACCGAATATTTTTGCGCTCGGCGACGTCAACGGCGGCCCGCAGTTCACCTACATTTCCCTGGACGACTACCGCGTGGTGCTCTCGCAGCTGCTCGGTGACGGTTCCCGCTCCACGAAGGATCGCCAGGCGGTTGCCGCAACCATCTACATGAACCCGCCGCTCTCGTCCGTCGGCCTGACTGAGCGTGATGCGCTCGCCGCCGGTTACACCATCAAGGTTGCCGCCAAGCCTGTTGCCGCTATCGCCGCCATGCCGCGTGCGAAGACCCTGGAGAACCCGCGCGGCATCATGAAGTTCGTGATTGATGCCGAGACTGACCAGATTCTCGGCGCTCAGCTGTTGGTGGTCGAGTCTATGGAGGTTATCAACCTCGTGGCGTTGGCAATGCGCCACAATATTACGGCATCGCAGCTACGTGATGAAATTTACACTCACCCGTCGATTACTGAAGGCCTGAATGAGGTTTTGGCGAATGCGGTGCCTGTGAATTTGAAATAACAGGAGACTTTGGGGTGCCTGTGAGCTTCCCAACCCGTGCTGTCATGATGAGGCGGCGGGTTGGGAAGCTCATTTAGTTACGGGGTGTCTATATCTGTTAGCTAAGGATGACCTAATATAGTACTTGCAGACAGACAAACGTTCTATTAAGAACCCCCTAAGCTGTTGTAACCCAATGGCAGGAGAAGATCATATGGCGCTACCCAAGATTGCCCCCTATTCGTACCGCGAACAGGAGCATCAAAACCGTGTAAACTGGCGGGTCGATCCCGCGCGTGCCGCGCTTCTCGTGCACGATATGCAGCGCTATTTCGTGCGCGCCTTTGAGCTGGAACGCGACGGACAACCCCTCCCAGACGCCCAAATCAACATTGCCATTGCCAATATTCGTCGCCTACTAGATGCAGCACACGCGGCGAACATCCCGGTCTACTACACCGCCCAACCACCCCGCCAGAATCCCGCCGACAGGCGCCTGCTGACCGATTTCTGGGGCGATGGCCTGCAGGACGACGAAAACGCCCAAATTCTCGACGAACTCGCCCCTACCGAAGCCGATACCGTGCTCACCAAATGGCGCTACTCCGCCTTCGTGCGTTCCCCGCTCGAAGAACAGCTCAAAGACCTCGGGCGTGATCAGCTCATCATCGGCGGCATATACGCACATATCGGCTGCCTGACCACCGCCCTTGAAGCGTTCATGCGCGATATTCAGCCCTTCATGGTCACGGATGCGCTCGCCGACTTCACCGAAAAAGAGCACCGCATGGCCTGTGAATACGCCTCGGGTCGATGCGCCCGCGTGCTTAACACCGCCGAGGCGCTGAAGCACATCAACGCCGGTGCCCTCGTCACAGCAGATGAACCGGAACTCCTAAAGGTATGCGCATGAGCTGGGTTATCGTGACCGGCGCAAACGGCGGAATCGGCGTGGCAACCGTGCACGAACTCATCAAGAATAACTATTCGGTGTATGCCGCCGATCTGGCGGAAAAACCGCACGAATCATTCGCCGCCTACGGCGACGCCATCCTCCGCTACCGCTCCGTCAACGTGAGCGACGAAGAATCGGTGCGGGCGCTCGCACGTGCCGCCGCTGAAGTGGATGAACCTATCCAAGGCGCCGTCTTGGCGGCGGGAATCGTGCACAGCAAACCGCTCTTAGACACCTCTTTTGAAGACTGGAAACGGCTGCATGCGGTCAATGCTGACGGCGTTTTCCTGTGCCTGCGTGAGTTCGCGCGCGCTATGATTGAGCAGGTGCAGACATCACCCGAGAACACGCGCTCGCTGGTGACGATTGCCTCCAACGCCGCCCGCGTGCCCCGCGCCGAGTTCGGTGCTTACGGGGCCTCGAAAGCCTCAGCGGTGCGGGTATCGTCAACCTTTGGGCTGCAGCTGGCGCGCCATGGCATTCGCGTGAACACGGTCTGCCCCGGCACCACCCGCACCCCCATGGTGACCGACGCGTGGAACGGCGAAGACCTCAGCGCCCTACCCGTGGCGGGCAGCCCTGAGACCTTCCGCCTGGGAATTCCGCTCGGGCGCATCGCCGAACCCGCCGATATTGCGGCGGTGAATGCCTTCCTCATCAGCGATGCCTCACGACATATCACCATGCAAAATATTGTTGCCGATGGCGGCGCAACCTTCTAACAGACCCGAAAGGCGTTATCAGTGAGCAATAATCTTCCTGATTTTATGTTTGCCACCGGAACCCGCGTGATGCGTACCGCCGGTTCCCTGCGCCAGGTCACCCTTGAGGATGCGCGCGCCGCCGCCGAATCCGCCGGTACCGCCGTGGTCGGTCTGATTCCTTTCGACCCGAACGCACCCGCGCATCTCTTTGTGCCCGCACGCCTGCAGATCGACGACATTCCGGTGCCCGAGCATGAGGTTACGCTCGCCGAGCCAACGCAGATTGAGGGCCGCGAAAACCCCGGGTATCGGCAGGCGGTGGCGACCGCCGTTGAGCGTATGAAGGCGCATCAGCTGGATAAGGTCGTGCTTTCCCGCCTGCTGCGCGCCGATTATGCGCCGGGTGCCCTCGATCTCGCAGGGGTGTATAACAACCTGCGCGCCCAGCAGCCCAACACGTTTGTTTTTAGCGTTAAGCTGCCGCAGGACCACCGCGGGTTGGAGCATCCATATCTGATGGGTGCCTCGCCGGAGCTGATTTTCAGTACGGAACCCGATACCGGGGAAGGCAGTGCTTTCAAAACGCACCCGTTGGCGGGCAGTGCGCCGCGCATTGCCGAGCATGGAAGCGCCGAGGATGAGGCTCTTGGGCAGCGGCTTATGGCTTCGCGTAAGGACCGTGGCGAGCATGCGACCGTTATCGCTGATATTCGGGCGCAGCTGGAACCTATGACCCGCCAGCTCACTATTCCTGAGGAGCCTTCGCTTCTGCAGACCCCGCAGCTGTGGCATTTGGGCACCCCCATCTCGGGTGTGCTTAAGCAGGGTATGACCTGCCTGGATGGTGCACGCGCCATTCACCCGACCCCTGCGATTTGCGGCGCCCCCACCGAGGCTGCGCGGCGTATGATCGCCGAACTTGAGCCGTTTAGCCGCGACTATTTTGGTGGGCTCATCGGCTATATGAACGCGGACGGAAGCGGTCAGTGGGCGCTCGTGCTGCGCTGTGCTGAGGTTGATGCGCAAACCGCCATCCTCTATGCGGGCGCGGGCATTGTGGCTGAGTCAGACCCGGTGCTGGAACACACCGAAACCGGCACGAAACTGGGTAGTTTCGGGCGCGCTCTGGGCATTAATACGCTGCCGCAGGCGGTTCCAGCAGACGCTTAACATCCAGCGGTGTGGCGACCGAGTGCACATCCACTACGGGAACGGTATCTTCGGTTGCCACCGCCAGCAGGAACCGTTCGGGATGCGCCGCCCGCCCCACCGTATCCGCCGTTGGATGCGCTGTCGGGCTGAGCGTCAGTACCGACCAGGTGATAAAGAACGAGCGCTCGTCGCCCTCGCGGGCGTTTTCGCCCGATATATCGCGGGTTTTCGGGGTCTGATGCTTATCGGCGTCCTCACCGCCCGCCGACGTTTCCTCTGCTGACGTATCTGAGTCTTTGGGCAGAGTGAGCGTGGCACGCACACTCACCCGCGGACTTACCGAAAGCTCATGCTCGCAGGGGCGATCCTGTCTGCCCGGCGCATCCAGCGGGTTTGCCGGTTCGCACAGGGCGCTGACCATCGCCAAGGTCGCATCATCGCACTCAATCTGCACCGTCTGCGGTGAAACACTTAGTCCGTGCCCGGTTGCCTTGAGTACTGCCTCCTTCGCGGTCCAGATGGCAACTCCCGCCGCCTGCTGCTGGCCTGGCGGCAGAGACTCATAGGCGGCGCGTTCATCGACGGTGAGCGCAACCCGTGCAAAACCCGGGAAAAGTGAGGCCTGAACCGCCTCAAGATCAATGCCGAGAACCACCTGCTGCTGCGCACAAAAACCACCCGCCGCCAGCGAAGGCACCTGCGACATATTGAAATTCACGCCCGCAATGCGCGGCTTACCGTGCGGTTTACCGCTCGTGCAGAGCCGACATGACCGATCCACCGTAATCGTGCGTGCACTCCGCCCCGAAATACCCAGCCGAGGCGCAGCCAACGCCCGCATGAGAGCTTCAGTCGCCAGGTAACTCACAGAGGCCGACGGGCTGTGTATCGACGCCGCCTTGCGCCGAGCATCCTCGCCCACATAGTCAAGCCACGTAAACCTTAACCCGCCAGTAAAGGTGCGGGTGGGCAGGGTAAATACACTGATGTGCGTGCGTGAAACATCCGCATCCCCGGAAGATATAGAGTGGATGGTCATACCCTAAGTCTACCCGCCCGCCGCCTGGAACCTGCGTGACGTGACGAAACCTCTAGCTTCATGAACTGACGCCACACTCTGCGCTTTACGAGTGTGTAAGGTAAAGTCGAGAGCATGCAGAATCAGATTATTGCGGCGGCTGATGGCTCCGCGCTTGGTAATCCCGGACCTGCCGGATGGGCATGGTACATTGACGAGAACCACTGGGCGGCAGGGGGCTGGGAGCACGGTACCAATAATATGGGCGAGATCAAGGCGGTTCTCGACCTGTTTGAGGCGACCGCCCATCGTGCCGAGAGCAAACTTCTGATCTACTGCGACAGCCAGTACGTGATTAACTCCCTCACCCAGTGGATGCCCGGGTGGAAGAAACGCGGCTGGAAAAAGGCCGACGGTAAACCCGTGCAGAACCGTGACCTGCTCGAAGCGCTCGATGCCGCAAGCACTGGCAGGGACTACGAGATGGTCTGGGTTAAGGGGCATGCTGGGCACGAGCTGAACGAGGCCGCAGACTCCCGTGCGAACGCAGCCGCACAGGCCTTCAAAGAGGGGCGAGAACCCGAAACCGGTCCGGGGTTTCCCGGCTCGCCGCATACAGCAGGTGAACAGAGCGCCCCGAGCACCCAAGCCGCCCAAACTCGTGAAACCGAGAACCATGCTCACGCCCAAGACCCCGATACTCTCGCTGCGGATGCGCACCTGAGCCTCGAAGACTTCACCGAAACCGAGGTGGAACGCGCACGCCAGGGGTTCGACTCCCTGAAACTCAACGGGATTCTCAAGTCTGCATCTGCCATTGCCGCCCCCAATCCGCAGGCGGTGCAGGAGCGGAAAACGAAACTTGCTGAAGCCTCCGCACGTGCCGCAGAGCGCGAGGCGCAGGCGCAGCAGCGAGTGCTCGCCGAGCAGGAACTCGCCGAATCAGAAGCCGAAGAGAACGAAGAATTTGAAGGCGAAGAGTTCGAGGAAACCGAGCAGGAGAGCAACTCTCAGGGAAGCGTCACGGAAAATGCCGTGCCCGAAGAGCCTGCACCCGACCCCACGGGAACCGCTGCATCGGCACCTGCACAATCGGATCATTCCGCCCCGAACCCCGAAGATGCCGTGCACGCCGAACGTGAACTTGAGATGCGCGGCGGGAGCATGAGCGAACCCGAGATTTCTGCGCTGCTGCACGAGCGTCTGGTGTGGGTGACCGCGACCGGTCGATCCGTCAGCCGTGCCGACACCATCGCGTACCGTGCGCGCGCTTTCACCCAGCAGGGCAGCCCCGCCAAACAGGGCGTGCAGGTTGTCGATGATCATAATGTGCTCATCATGGCGGCAGTGCAGACGGCACGCGGGCGGGTCAATCGTTCGAGCCTGTGGCATTACGACACGGCAGCAGCCCTGAACGGGTGGCGGCTGCGGTTTAGGCAAGAGACCACCGCATCATAAGCCCGCACCGCATATCGCCCGAATAAATCGGTACAGTCCGCGCGGGAACTGACGTCACCAGATCATTTGCGCCTAAGAAAAACCGGGGCTGCCGTGAAGTCCGCTATCAATCCTTCACGGCAGCCCCGCGTGCTATCTCGTTAAAGTTCAGTGCACATAGTGCGACTCTGGAACCTAGCCCACGAACATCGCAGCGTTCGCGTTTTCAGTCTCCGCATAGTTCACGCCCGCACGGTCAAGAGCCTCGTTAATCTGGGTAATCGACTCTTCCACACGCTTCTGAGTACCGCGCCAATTATCAAGCACCGCCTGAAAGTTCGTCGATGCCGAGCCCGTCCACGAACCCTGCAAATCCTGTAGGGATGCGGTCATCCCGGTAACCTCGGCGCTAATGTTAGCGACCTGGGTTTTAGCCTGGGCTGCCTTCGCCGCAATGGTTTCTGAATCGACGACGAACTGTGCCATGATATTCCTCCTGGGTAGGGTGTAAAGGTTTTTTCGAAAGCTGTCGGCCGCGTGAAATTCTGCCGTAGAATTTCGTGCCGTGCAGCGCTCACCATCTACCCTAGAGAAACGCCCATCGCGATGCGCCCGCGAACCTTACTGTCTGTGGATAATTGCCCGCGCGGGACACAAAAACCGGTTATCCACAGTCTGAGAGCGTCTTAAAACCGGCATGGGATGCGGTTTCTCACCCGCACCAGCCGAATTATGACGAACTATACCCCCGCCCAGCGACTACTGCGAAACGCCGTTATCGGTCATCACCGGCGCCGGATAGAACGGCAGGCTAATCACAAAGGTCGCACCGCCTCCGGACGTTTCCTCAATATGCACAGAACCGTCGTGCTGCTCCAAAATCGCCGCCACAATCGACAGCCCCAGCCCGGTGCCGCCAGTCTCACGCGAACGCGACGTATCAGTACGGTAGAAACGCTCGAACACGCGCTCGCGGTCTTCACCGTGAATACCCGGGCCGTGATCGCGCACCTCAATAACCGAGAGCGGGTATCCGGGAACATCTTCGCGCACGCCAACCGCGATTTCTAAGGGCGTGCCCGCCGGGGTGTAGCGCATCGCGTTGGTGAGCAGATTGGCGACCACCTGGCGCATCCGCGATTCATCGCCGATCACGGGTGCACTTGTGGGGGCCACATCGTCGGTAAGGCCCACAAGCGAGACTTCACGATCCGGCGACGTTGCGTAGGCGTCGTTGCTGGCATCAACCGCCAGGTGGAACAGGTCGAAGGGGGCGAGTTTAGATTCGCGGCGTTCGTCGATGCGCGCCAGCGTAAGCAGATCCTCCACCAGCTGGCCCATGCGTTTCGACTCGGACTCGATGCGCCCCATCGCGGTTGCCACGGCCTCGTCATTGGGCAGGGCACCCTGGCGGTATAGTTCGGAGTACCCGCGAATACTCACCAGCGGGGTACGCAGCTCGTGCGAGGCGTCTCCCACGAACCGGCGCATCTTCGCCTCTGACTTCGCCTGCGCATTAAACGAACTCTCAATCTGCGCGAGCATAGTATTCAGCGAGATCGCTAGGTTGCCGATCTCGTTGCTGGGGTTGTAATCCTCGATGCGCTGCGAGAGATCCCCGGCGGCAATCTTCGCGGCGGTCTGCTCCACACGCGCCAGCGGCTCGAAGGTACGGGTCACAATCACCCAGGTCATCGCGATCGCAGCGGCAAGTGTGGCAAGCCCGAACGCGAAGGTCAGCACCCCAACCAACGCGACCACCTGGTTCGTCTGCTTCAGCGGCAGGGCAATCACCATTGAAGATGCCTGACCGTTGGTTGAAGACTCCAAAGAAATCGGCATAATACGCCAGTCGTTAGAGCCTGTCCGCGAGTTTACGGTCGTGCCGGTTTCGTGGTATTTCTTGACCTTTTCGGAGTCCCAGCCGGTCAGAACCGGCTCGTTTTCCGCCTGTTGATCGGCTCCCGCAATCGAGTGCAGCACGTTTCCGTGCTGATCGAGTACATAGACCCGGTACGAGCCGACCGCCCCGTCCTGCCGGGTCTGCGAGGTTCCGACGGAGGAAACGAGCGAGGAAGAGCTCGCCTTCATCTCTTCGTCGAGCTGATGTACCATTTGGGCGCGCAGTGCCGAAATCGCCACGAGCGAGGTGACCGCGATGGCAAGCGCAATGAGCACCGAGGTCACCACCACCAGCTGAGTTCGCAGCGACAGCGAGTGAGGAAGACGATCAACAGGTTTCAGTGGCACGAGATACTAGCTCCGAGAACCGCGAATCATGTAGCCCACACCGCGTTTGGTGTGAATGAGCGGTTCGTGTCCTTCGCGATTGTTATCAATCTTGCGGCGCAGGTACGAAATGTACGACTCCACAATGGAGGAATCGCCATTGAAGTCGTACTCCCATACGTGGTCGAGAATCTGTGCCTTCGAGAGCACACGGTTTGCGTTGAGCATCAGGTAGTGCAGCAGGTTGAACTCGGTGGGGGAGAGGTCGATTTCCTCATCTCCCAGGAACACCTCATGGGTGTCAATGTTCAGGCTCAGGTCGTCCACGCGCAAAATCGCGTCGTCTTCTTCCTGGGCGTTGCGTGACCGGCGCAGAATAGCGCGGATGCGGGCGATCACCTCATCCAGTGAGAACGGCTTGGTGACGTAGTCGTCACCGCCCGCGCCCAGACCGGCAACCTTATCTTCGGTGGCGTCCTTCGCGGTGAGGAACAGCACCGGGTACGTGCGCCCCGCATCGCGCAGACGACGGGTCACCTCAAAGCCGTCCATCCCGGGCATCATCACGTCGAGGACGATGAGGTCCGGCTGTTCGTTTTCCGCCTTTTCAATCGCTTCGCGACCGTTACCGGCGGTGACAACCTCAAACCCCGCAAACCGCAGGGATGTAGCCAAAAGCTCTAGAATATTGAACTCGTCATCAACGACGAGCAGTTTAGCTTCTGCAGACATTGTGTACTCTTCTTTCACCAGAAAAATTATCGGAAAATCTTATGTACCGGTATGCGCGTCTTAGCTTGCTCGCCTGCGCAGAACCGCCAGCACAATACTGACCATGAGCGCAAGAAAAGCGACCGGAAGCAGAATCAGCGGAATCTGACTCATGAGCGCTGGCGGATGCGCCCCCGCCCATTTCATGAGGAGCATGACGACGCCGCATATTACGCATACTACGGCTAGAATACCGCCGCCCGCACCTAGCCAGCGAATCGCTCGGGTGTAGGGAAGGGCAGCGGCGGCCTCTACGGGCTCAGAGGAAGATACGCTTTTGCTACTCATGGCATAACCGTATCAGGTTTATGGGCCTGCTCCCGCCGAAAAACGCAATATTGCGCTGTGACGGGCAGTATTCACAGCGTTTGCGCAGGTTAGGGTCTGACATGGGCGCATACGGACGAAAACATCACACGAACTCCTCGCCGTCATCGCGCTGGGAGATGCTTTAATAGGTAGTATGTCTGAACAGGTGAACCAACAGCCCGACGAATCTACCGTGCCCACGCTTGAACATGATGCCGAGACAACGGCAGCTGCGCATGACCCTTTCGTCGTTAAGGAAGATGAACTTCCTACCGGGGAACCCACCCTGGGGCCTGCGCATAGGCGCCGTCGCACCACGAAGGTTGACGATATTCTTGCGGAGGCAAAAGATATTGCACTCACCGGGGTTGAAGCTGTTGCACCGCATAACTCTATCGGTCTGGTGCATCATTTGCGCGGCGAAGAAGAGCGCTTGACTACACATCTTTTTGAGTGCACGCTGCCGGGGTACCGCGGGTGGTTTTGGTTTGCGACTCTGTCGCGGGCACCTCGATCTAAGGTCGCGACTATCTGCGAGGTCGGTCTGATTCCCGGTGATGATGCGCTTCTCGCCCCCGAATGGGTGCCGTGGGCGGATCGCCTGCAGGCCAGTGAACGTGATAACAACGGTGCTGAGGAGGCGGGCGCATCCGCTGAGGATCAGCAGGACGCCGAGGATGCCGAAGAGGTTTAGCGTGAGCTTTTGCTGAGAGCCGCCTTGATAGTTTTGCTTTTCGCGGATGTACTCGGAACGATTTTCGAGATGGATTCTAAGGCGAAAAGTTCGCTTCAAGCGACGCGCCGGGGTAATCCGTGGCAAAACTACTTAAAAAGGTACATAATAGTTACTCAGATATAGGTTCGATATAAGGCTAGGCTACGTTTGCTTGGCTGCAGGTTGTATATAAGGGGAATAAGACGGTATGACCGATCTGATTGATACCACTGAGATGTATCTGCGCACCATCCTCGAACTTGAGGAAGAGGGCATTACCCCCATGCGTGCGCGTATTGCGGAACGCTTAGACCATTCCGGTCCGACCGTCTCACAGACCGTGGCGCGTATGGAAAAGCACGGACTACTCACTGTTGAGCCCGACCGTCACCTCGAATTGACCGATGAAGGTCGCAAGAAGGCCGTTGAGGTTATGCGTAAGCACCGCCTTGCCGAGCGTCTGCTCTCTGATGTGATCGGTCTGGATATCGAGTATGTACATGATGAGGCTTGCCGCTGGGAGCACGTGATGAGCGATCACGTGGAGAGGCGCATTCTGGATATGCTCAATCAGCCTAAGTTCTCTCCTTACGGCAACGCTATTCCCGGTCTTGAAGAACTCGGCATCGACAGCGAAAAGAACGACGAACGTACTGTTCCTATGGCGCTTGCTGCCCGTGATTCCGGACCTGAGGATCGCTTCACGATTTCACGCTTCCCCGAATCTATCCAGACGGATATTGACCTGCTCAAGGTGCTTGCCGACGCCGGTATTACCTTTGGTGCTTCGGTGTCTGTGGTCGGCGGCGACAATAACGATGTAATTGTGCGTGCCGATGGCGAAGACGCCTCTATCTCGCTGGATTTGGATGTTGCGAACGCTATTGTGGTCAAGCGCGCATCTGCACTCTAAAGAATGTATCGTTCGCCAGCCGGGCGGTTGTAGAAGGCGGCTGATAGCGCGCCTTCCCGTATAGATCTCATAATTGACCGTGGGGCTTACCGTAGGGTGAGCTCCACGGTTCTGTTATGTCCTGAAATCTCGGGGGTGAGCGGGTGTGAGCCGCGGTTACTCCTTAATATATAGGGGGTGGCTGCCGGATTATACTCTTCGGGACGGTATATCTGTATCGTCGAGAATTTAGCGTGTCATAGTGCATCCATGCCGGATATGCCTTTTGCAGATGCGATGTTCAAAACCAGGTTTTGGGGGATACATCCCAGATATAGCGCGGAAGCTGCCGTAAAACGACAAAACTTTACGGTGCGACTATCAGGAGAAAATTAACGTTCGCGCAGAAAAAAATTTTAAGAGATGTGGATCAACCTTAAAGAAACCTGGGAATGCTGGATATTTGTGCCGATAAAACCCCTAAAATCCGCGGAACGCTGTATAAAACTACTAGTCAGAGGCTTATTTTAGAAGAACAAGTGTTCTTTTCGTAAAGTATTACTAGCTCGGTGTTACGGACTATTTGACACTATTGGGGTGAAAAAGGTGGCGACAAGAGGTGACAACTGAGAGTTTTCTGTGTATTCTCATTCTGTGTCCAAATCCTAATCGTAAGAGGACACCCTTGGAGTGAATCCGCCGAGTTCTGCCAGCACTTCAAGGAACGTCTACCCATATACGGCAGAAGCGGGGGAACCACTTTTTGGTTTCTCCTTAGGGGAGAGGCCTAGGGGCTAAGTCGCACAAGTGACCGAGTGAATCCATGCTCGCGCCCGACAGCTTACCTCGTCAGGCAATGGAGGAATATTACTAATGGCTAAGAAGATTGTTCGTAACGCAGGTATCGTTGCTGTTGCTGGTGCTGCTGTTATCGGTTCCAACATTCCCGCAAACGCATTTGCTGAGGTTCCTGCAGCAACCGACTTGAGCTACGACTACAGCAGCTACGAGTACGATTACAGCAGCTACCAGACCCCCGCAACTTCCTACGTTGCACCTCAGGCTGAGCAGCAGACCGAGTACGTTGCACCTGCACAACAGACCGCACAGGTTGAGACTACTTCTGCACAGGCACCTGCTGCTGCAGCAGATCAGGCTCCTGCACCCACTACCAACAACGCAACCCGTGATTCTATTGTGTCCGCAGCTAAGGCTGCTCAGGGTACCGGTTACGTTTGGGGCGGTCGCTCCTACGGTGCATGGGACTGCTCCGGCTTCGTCTCCTACATCTTTGCTCAGCAGGGCATCAAGCTGACTCCTTACACCTACACCATGTCCACTGAGCTTCGCGCAACCGCGAACCCCCAGCCTGGCGACATCGTGTTCACCAACGGTTACAACCACGTTGGTATCTACGTGGGTAACGGCCAGATGGTCTCCGCTCTGAACCCCTCGCAGGGTACCCAGCTGACCCCCGTTGATGGCAATGGTTACATGCCTGTCGATGGTTACTACACCGCTTTCTAATCTCATCTGAGATAGAGAAGACTTAGACAAAGACGGCACCCGTCAATCGGATAGGTGCCGTCTTTGCGTGCTCTGGAAGGTATATATGCCTTTCGAGCTCGGTGTCAGACGTGGTGTCACACTCATAAGGCTTGCGTGCAGATTCTAGGCGCTTAAGCCCTCACACCGCGGCTCTATGGCAGAAAAACGCGGGAGAGACCGCATCGTGGTCATGTGAATATCTCATGATGTGACTATATAAAGATAGGCTTGCCTTGTCTTCTGGGCGAGTACAATACTTGAACTATGGAAAATACATCATCAACTCCCATCCGCGAAGACTGGACGGGCGAGGCATCTCCGACAGCTGTAGCAACCCTCTCAGGCACCGGCGGCCTGATCGTCGCCCCCACAAAGGTTGGCTATATCCTCATGGCTACTGATGGCGAAGGTCTCGAACGTAAATTTGATGCCAAGCTCCGCAAGCGCGAAAAGCCCGGTGTCGTGCTGTGCGCATCCTTAGAACAGCTCGATAAACTCGCCCAGATGACCCCAGAAATCCGCGAATTCTATCGGAAACACTGGGATGACGACATTCTTTTAGGATGCATTCTGCCCTGGCGCGAAGACGCTGAAAAGTACCTGCCGGATGAAACGACGAAGGAACTTGCCCGCGATGCGCGCGCAACCAGCTGCTTCGTGGTGCGTTTTGGTACCCCCGCAGAACAGATTGTTCGTGCCCTCTGGGAGAATGAAGGGAAACTGACCTTCGCGAGCTCAGCAAACCCCTCGGGCATCGGTAATAAGGGGCGCGTGACGGGCATTGGCGACCGCATCGAGAACGGCGTAGACGTGATTGTGCGCGGCGATGAATACGTGAAATCCATTCAACCCGATAAGACCGACGAAACACGCCACGAACAGGGCGTGATGGTCTCAATGGTCGATGCCGAGGGCAACCTGGTGCCCGAACAGCACGGTGAACGCGGCGTGACCCCCGCCCCCACCCTGATTCGTAAGGGTCTGGACTATGAAGAGATTATGCGCCATCTGAGCGACTCATTCCTCAGCTGGGATTATCGCCACGGCATGTACTACTAAGCCCGCCTCAGGCTATTTTCGGTAGGTTATACGGGGCGTGCGTCTGATGGTCGATCAGGCGCACGCCCCGTATACGTCTCTAGGCGTGAGGCGAAAATGCGTTCTTGCGGGGTAGGATATGCGGGTACCATAGAAGAATGCCAACACAGTTTGAAAGCCCTAAGAACAGCTCCGACCAGGAATTTAAGTACCTTGCCATCGGCATGGTGGCGGGTGCGATTCCGGGTATTGTGATCGGTTTGCTCGTCGCGCTGCCGCTCGGTAACCCGGCCATGTGGGTTTCTGTCGTCGGCGGCATAGGCATTATTATCGGCATGGTGAGTGCCCGTATGATCTACCGCAAGAAAACGAGGGCACGAAAAAATCCCCGCAGTGAGCAGGAATAGCTCATCGGTGGGCACAATTTAGTGTGCCTCCTTGGTTGGTTGTTCGCTCAACGCTGGGCGGTAGCCCTCCAGCTCGGTACGGAGGTTCAGACGCGCGGGCGCATCCCAGAGAAGATGCGCGGTGTCTGAGGCATAGATCGCCGTGCGGTTCAGAAAACCTTGCAGAATCGCCGCTCGGCCGCGAGTGAAGGCGTCCGGAGCGTAATGGGCGTACTCGGCGCGAACCCCAGCGACATAGCGGGTATAACGCGGGCTATCGGCGGCGAGAATCGCAAGGTCGGCATCAAGGAAGAATGCTGCATCGGCACGGGTAAGTGCGCCGGAGGTATATTCCTCAATACCATCGGCTAGTTGGTGAGAAGCCGTGAGCTCTATCAGGTGCGCAATAGCGGTAACCTCGCGGTTCGTGAGGGACCCAGTACTCGCCAGGGGAGTGAGGGTGGTGCGTGCTAGATCGGCACTAGCCGCCTCGTCTTCGCCGGGATTTGCCTCGTAGACGGCATCATGAAACCATGCCGCCAGAAGTACCGCCCGCGGGGTTGCGGTGTGGTGTCGTTCGTAAAGCGTCTTGAGCGCGGTGAGCATTTCCGAAAGATGCACGCTCGTGTGGTATTTCCGATGCGGCTGCTCGTAACGCGCCAGCAGATCTTCGCCCAGCTCCGTGTGTCCGGGCAGCAACGACTCCCAGGCGCGCATGAGGCGCGGGCGTATTTTATTAGGGCGTTCCCGCAGCGGCACCCGCAGCCCGCTGCCTATCAGGATGCGCGTCAGCTGCGATCCGCTCACCTCGCGCGCCCCGGCACGAACCAGCCCCTCGTACCGATACGCGGGAACGTCGTAGTGGTCGGCATCGAAGGCACGCGGACTTATGTTGGTTTTCGCCGCAAAATCGTGAAGTTCCGCCAGAGAAGTGTCAGAAATTAGGTGCGAAAAGACCGTGCCGTGCGCGGGCCAGACGGGCGGGTCAATAAAAATACTCACTCGTCTATTCTAGGGGCGTGTAAGATGCTAAAACCTGTGTGATGCCCGTATAATGGAACGAGTTGCCCCCGTAGCTCAGGGGATAGAGCACTTCTCTCCTAAAGAAGGTGTCGGACGTTCGAATCGTCTCGGGGGCACGGGTAGCGAACCCGCTTGATGCAGTTTCCTCGCGGAGGAGCATCAAGCGGGTTTTATTTTATCTGCAGGGCGCCGTTGCCCGTGTTGAGGGCGTAGAACATAAAGGTTCCATAACATTTTGCCGCAAATCCTGAAGTAGGAAGCCCTATGCGCTTATTCTGAAAGTGACCGATAAATACCCGTACATATCTATGAGAGGCAATGATGTCTTCTATTTTTACCCGCAGAAATGCATTGTTCGTGTTCGGAACCGGAGCCGGTGCGGCACTACTGAGCGCGTGCGGTGGTAATTCCACCTCTGAAAGCTCCGGGTCGGGGAGCGCATCGTCGTCTGATGCATCGCCGAGTGCCTCTTCAAGTTCAAGCTCTTCATCGTCGAGTTCATCCTCGGTAAGCTCCTCGTCAGCTTCCGCCTCATCAAGCCCAGAATCCTCATCATCGCAGTCTGGTGCAACCGATATTGATATGAGCGGCAGCTATGGCGGAAAAATCGATTTTGAGTCCGTTCTGGAATACGAGAAATCCGGTATATATGAGCCCGCTACGAAGGAGCATCCGGCAAAAAATGTTCCTAAACCCAAGAAACCTGCCGGTGCGGATGAGAAATCGCTCAAAGGTCTCTACCTGAGCATCGCGTTTGCGGTTGCCGCAACGCAATACGCCTACAACACGGGCGACTATTCCCTGCTGGAGCAAAGCTCTATGTCGGAACCAGAACGCAATTACTTCTTGAGGGAAGAGAAGGAACGACTCGATAAAACCCGCGAAGGCACATTCTGGCCGGATAATATTACGATCGAGTATACGCTCACCGAAGAGAGTCCCCGGCTTGAAGGCGATGGCGAATACAAATGGGATCGTGAATTTATCGTTGAGTACGGTAAATTCGAGGTTGTTGACGGCAAAGTTGAGTACCATTCAGACGAAGACCACGACATGATATATCGCGATAAATTTATAGGTAATCTGACGGCGCAGTATCGTGATGGCACCTGGAATACCATCGCGGTTGCCAATCAACCGAAGTCTAAGAGCTAAAACGTAAGTGCCCTTGCCTCTGTAAAGGTATTTATCTCCGAAGGACTCTGTTTATCCTTTCGGACTACTAATGTGCGTGCTGTACTGCTCTATACCCCTGTGCGACGAGTATTGCTGATGATGACGGGAACTTGTGCGCGGTGCCGCGCAAAGGGGCAGTGCAAGCCTAAACTTAAACATATACCGATTTGTCCTACACTTCCGATAAGGAGAACTCTACTCATGTCTTCTCTGTTCGATCGCCGAACCGCCTTACTGGTTCTGGGCTCTAGCGCCGGTGCCGTATTTTTATCTGCCTGTGCTCCCAAGGTGAATGGGATTGAGGCGACGTCGCCCGCATCCTCTAGTTCATCGTCTTCTTCCAGCTCGTCGAGCTCTAGTTCCTCGTCGAGTTCTTCAAGCTCCAGTTCGTCGGCATCACGTTCAGCGTCGTCAAGCCCGAGCCCGAGTATCGATATGAGCGGCAGCTACAAGGGCGATATTAACTTTGAATCCGTGCTCGAATACGAGAAGTCGGGTACCTTTGAGCCCGCCACCAAGGAACACGCTCAGAGAAACACCCCCAAACCCAAGAAACCGTCGACTATGAACGAAAAATCCGCTAAAGGACTGAGAGACAGTATTGCCTACGCGGTGGCGGCGGTTGAGTATGCGATTAATACGGGTGATTATTCTCTGATCCAGCAAAGCAACATGGATAAAGTGGAGCAGAACTATTATTTAGACCCAGAGACCAAAGAAAAGCTCGAAAAAGTACGCAACGGTAAACGGTGGGTTGATAACGCTAAATTTACATACACCCTAGATACCGAAGTGCCAGATTCTGAGGGTGAGTACTACTCGTGGGACCGCACTTTTTCTGTTGACTATGGTGCGTTTGAGGTCAATGACGGTAACGCAGAAGAACTTGTGCCCGGCGGCGCTAAAGTTACCAAAAAGTTTACGGGACGTCTGCTTGCCGAGTACAAGCATGGTGTGTGGGAGGTTCTAGGGGTCGTTACCCAGATTAAAGAGGAAGGTGAGGAGAGCACGAGTAGTCCATCAGCTTCGTCAAAAGTTTAGCCAACGCTGATCTCGTCTTCCGCGCGGGGCTCTGCATGAGTCCTCCCATGAAAAAGGAACCCTAATCGTGAATTAGGGTTCCTTTTTCATACAGTGAGGACGAGGGGGAGTTATTCTTCGGGTTTACCGTCTGCCCCGGCGTTTGGCCCGCCCGCGATAAAGGTGGAGGCCGCATCCTTAATGCTGCGCACCAGCTGGTATGCGATACCCGCCAGAGACAGAAGCAGCAGCGCCCAATCCACAGGTAACAGCACGTTCAGAGCGCCGGGCTGATGCGCGGGGTCGGCGAGCGCTGCATCTAGCATAAAAATCGTGGCAATGTGCGCGAGCAGGTAGCCCACCGGAGCCGCCGTGAACAGTGCCCGCAGCACCTTCGGCAGGCGTGACGTGTACGCCAGAAACGCCAGCGAAAGCCCAAAAAAGAGCGCAAAAACTATGCCCACCGAACGATGCGCATACGTATACGCACCCAGATTGTTGCCCAGCCCGGAGGCGAAGGCAGATAGGGCTTCGGTTGAGGTGACGGGGGAGAGGTCGGGAACTTGGGCGTTCGCCAGCCTGCCGTAGCTTGGCAGCACCCAGAACGCCACATAGGCGCCCAACAGCAGGGAGATCGTGACCGCCACGTACAGAAAGGTCTTCGAACGCTGCTGTTCGGCGGGTGCGTTCGCGCGCACGGCACGGT
Organism: Rothia sp. HMSC069C01; assembly: GCF_001814655.1. NCBI lineage: Bacteria > Bacillati > Actinomycetota > Actinomycetes > Micrococcales > Micrococcaceae > Rothia > Rothia sp. HMSC069C01. Next base: position 203,484 of record NZ_KV817379.1, on the reverse strand, counting down.
CATCCATGACCTGTTTGAGCTCATGAATTTTATGCTCTTGGGGTTTGCGCCCAGGCTGCGGTCGGCTCTGCCCCTGCTGCGCCTGCTCGCCGTACAGGCGTTTCTTCTGACCTTGTGATAGACCCATACCTTCCATTATTGCGCAGAGCGACTGGTTGTGTCAGCGTGGAGCCTTTACCAAAAGAATGCTGTGGAGTATATATACGGGGCAGGCTTCTTGGTCTTCTGCCGCGCGGTATCGCTCGTTTTGCTGATACCTCTATATTAGGAAGTCTGTGGTGCAGCGGGTTATAGCTTGGCCAGGTCGATCTTGCCCATGTGCAGGATATTATCGCGTGTGGCGGCGTCGGCCATGAGCTCGGCGATGTTGTAGGGGACGATCTGCCACGAGACACCCCACCGGTCGACGCACCAGCCGCAGCGCTCGGCCTCGGGCACAGCAGAGAGCCCCGCCCAGTAGCGGTCGATCTCTTCTTGGTCGCGGCAGGAGACGATGATGGAGACTCCGGGCGTGAAAGTGAAATCGTGGAAGGTCCCAGAGTCCGTGGCTGCTATCCAGGTGCCGCGCAGGGTAAAGTCGGTGAACATGACCGTACCCGCATCCAGCGGTCCGCCTTCCTCGTAACGGTACAGAGCACCGCGGCGGGAGTTATCAAACAGGGCGATCCAAGCGTCGGTGGCCTCCTCGGCATTAGCGTGGTTAGTACCGCCGAACATGAAGGATGGGATAACAAAGGGGCGCGGATCGCCGTCCGGGTCGGTGAGCATGAGCTGCCAGGTCATGCCGAAACGGTCACGAACCCAAGCGTAGCGCGGGGAGAAGGGGTACTCACCCAGCTCCATGAGTACGCCGCCGGTGCTGAGCCGCTCATAGAGCTCATCAAGGTAGGCTCGGGCCTGTTCCTCTCCGCCGAATAAGAGCGGATCAAAGTTCAGGATGCAGCTGATCGACGGGTTTGGCGCGTACTGGTTACCGCCGTTGATGAGCGAGAGCCTGAAACCGTGGATGCTGACCGTCGCCGTGAGCCCGGGCGCCTGCTCGGCAATGGATGTATCGCGGAAAACACCAGTATAGAACTGTGCTGCTTCGTCGGCGGTGCCGTCGCACCAAATAGCGGGAGTGATGACCTGATCCATCCGGTCATCGTAACATGTCTACACCGCGCGGCGGGGTACCGCTAAGAGCGAATTATGCGCGGCAAACGGGCGCTATGGGTGGGAGCGAGAGGGCAAATACGGTAGCATGGAATATCGAACGTGTATTCTAGGCAGCGAGGTAGACCATGAGCGAACCCACCAACTCCGCATCCGGCGTTGAGCCTGCCGCAGATACCCTCTTTGCCGATCTCGAAAACACGCAGCCGCCCTACGATCCCGAATATGATGCCCATATTCCGCCGGAAGATAGCTCCGCACCGGAAGAAGACCCCTTCGCCCACGAATCTTTTATGCCCGAGCTTAACCCTGAAGCGGTGACCTCCCAAGCTGTCACCGCCCATGAGGATGCGCTCGGCGAGTTCATGCCGCCCGCCTACCGAGTGGGCGGGTACGGAAGCGAGTACAATCCCGAAGATCCTTATGGGGAGCGCACCTATTCGCTGAGCACAATCGACCCTGCAACCCTGATCGACGGGCTTAACGACCGGCAGCGCGAGGCTGTTTTACACGCCGGCTCGCCCCTGCTGATCGTCGCCGGGGCCGGGTCTGGCAAAACCCGCGTGCTGACGCACCGCATCGCCCATCTGCTCGCAACCGGGCGGGCGACTCCCGGGCAGATTCTCGCCATCACCTTCACAAACAAGGCTGCAGCGGAAATGCGTGAGCGCATCCAAGCGCTGATCGGCCCGCGTGCACAGCACATGTGGATTTCCACCTTCCATAGTTTCTGTGTGCGCGTGCTGCGCCGAGAAGCCAAGGCACTCGGGCTCAAATCCACCTTCACGATCTACGATTCGGCGGATTCGCAGCGCCTGCTCACGCTCATTATCAAAGAGCTGAACCTTGACACCAAAAAGTTTGCTCCCAAGGCCGTAGGGCACAGGATTTCTGCCCTCAAAAACGAGCTGGTGAGCGCCGAAGAATACAGTGCGGCGGCCGCGAATAACCCGTGGGAAAAGACTATCGCGCAGATTTACACCGTCTATACCCAGCGCCTTCGCGCCGCGAACTCCCTCGACTTTGACGACCTCATTGGCAAAACCGTGTTTTTGCTCAAGAAGTTCCCCGAAATCGCAAACTATTATCGCCGCAAATTTCGGCATATTCTGGTGGACGAATACCAAGACACCAACCACGCCCAGTACGCACTCGTGCGGGAGTTGGTGGGGGCGCATCCGCAGGGCAACACTCGCGAGCAGGGGCCGTACCCGGATGCTCCACCGCCCGGCGAACTGACCGTCGTGGGCGACTCAGACCAGTCGATTTACGCCTTCCGCGGCGCTGACATTCGCAATATTACGGATTTCGAGAGTGACTACCCCAATGCGCACATTATTCTGCTGGAACAGAACTACCGTTCCACGCAGAACATTCTCTCTGCCGCGAACGCCGTGATTGAACGCAACCCCAACCGCCGCCCCAAGAAGCTGTGGACGGCATCGGGGGAGGGCATCAAAATCGTGGGGTACGTCGCCGAATCCGAACATGCGGAGGCACGCTACATCGCCCAAGAAATAGACCGGCTTGCCGATGAACACGGCATCAAACCCTCGGATGTGGCGATTTTCTACCGCACCAATGCTCAATCCCGCGCCCTTGAAGAACTCCTGATGCGCGCCGGACTGCCGTACCGCGTGGTCGGCGGCACTCGGTTCTACGAGCGCAAAGAAATTAAGGATGCGCTCGCCTACCTGCGCGCCCTCTCAAACCCGGACGACGACGTGAGTGTGCGGCGTATTCTCAACGAACCTAAACGCGGTATCGGTGCGAAATCTGAGACCGTGGTTGCCGATCACGCATCGGCACAGCGAATTTCTTTCTTCGCCGCCGCCCGTGCCGCTGCCGCCGAGCCAGGGAGTGTGCCGGGTTTGGGCGCTGCCGCCGTGAAAAAGTACGCTCAGTTCGTCAAGCTCATGGACGATCTCGCCCAGATTGCGCGCACCGAATCAGCCGCCACAACCCTAGAGGCGGTACTCGAACAGTCCGGCTATCTCGCCGCCCTGCGCGAATCTAAGGATATTCAGGACGAATCCCGGGTGGAAAACCTCTCGGAGCTGCTGGATGCGATGGTCGAGTTTGAGGCGGAGAACCCCGGCGCGGACTTAGAACAGTTCTTAGAGCATGTCTCGCTGGTGGCTGATGCCGACTCGATCCCCTCCCGAGGCGCCTCCGCCGACGGTCAGACCCCGTCCGCCGCGCAGATTGCCGCCGAGGCCGCAGAAGCGAAGGCGCAGGGCATGATTACCCTGATGACCCTGCACACCGCCAAAGGTTTGGAGTTCCCGGTTGTTTTCCTGACCGGGCTGGAACATGGGCTGTTTCCGCATCAGCGGGCGCTGACCGACGAGGGTGAGATGAGCGAGGAACGCCGCCTTGCCTATGTGGGGCTCACGCGCGCGATGCAGCGGCTCTATATCACCCGCTCTGAGACCCGCACGATGTGGGGCAAGAGCCAGTTCAACCCGCCTTCACCCTTCCTGGAAGAGATTCCCGAGGAGCTGATCGAGTGGCGCCGCCTGGGCGGTTTTGCCGGGTTTGGTGCCTCCGGGATGGGGGCATACGCCAACGGTGCCAGCGGGTATGGAGGCTACGGGCAGGGCGGCTATCGCGGGGCGAGCGGATACAGCTCCGGAGGTGGGCGCAATGCTGATGGGCGCGGGTTAGACGGGCGCAGCACGGGCGGCTACGGCACAGGATACGATGAATCCCGCACCCGAGCGAACCGTGAACCATCAACCGCTGAGGTCAATGGTTCGGCAAGCTACGGTTTGGCGGCCGCAGCCAGCGCATCCGGAGCGGTGCGCAACCGATCACGGGTGCATCAAGGCAAGGAAATTCCGCAGCTGAAGGTGGGCGATACGGTGCGCCACACCAAGTTTGGAGAGGGCCGAGTTCTCGCTCTGGAAGGCACCGGCGATAAGACCGTGGCGAAGGTGCGTTTTGCCTCCGAAGAGAAGCGTTTGCTGTTGCGGTATGCGCCGTTGGAGAAAGTCTCGTAGACCCCGACCCGTAGGGCGCATCTGAACACGTGATGCCACCCACAAAAACCGGGTTGATGTGCACCCATAAGTGCACACTAACCTATATTTCCGATAAAGTAGAGACGAGAGGATTTCGAAAGCGTTTTCGCGCGCCCGCACGGGTGCCAAGGCGCATCGTATGAACCTCATGAGACCAGGCCGTCGCACCCCATGCGGCGGCATCACTTCGACGAAGAAGGACACCTGTGGACCTTTTCGAATACCAGGCGCGCGATCTCTTCGCAAAGCACGGTGTACCCGTGCTCAAGGGTATTGTTGCGACCACTCCCGAAGAAGCAAAGGCAGCAGCTGAGGAAATCGGCGGCCTGACCGTCATTAAGGCTCAGGTTAAGACCGGTGGCCGCGGTAAGGCCGGCGGTGTGAAGCTCGCTAAAAACCCTGACGAGGCATACGAGTACGCTCAGCAGATTCTTGGTATGGATATCAAGGGTCATACCGTTCACCGCGTGCTGGTCGCACAGGGTGCTGATATTGCTGAAGAATACTATTTCTCGATTCTGCTTGACCGTGCAAACCGTTCGTACCTTGCCATGTGCTCGGTAGAGGGCGGCATGGAAATTGAGCAGCTCGCCGCTGAACGCCCCGAGGCTCTCGCTAAGGTTGAGGTGGACCCGCTGGTGGGCATCGACTCCGCTAAGGCACAGGAGATCGTTGAGGCCGCCGGGTTCTCTGCTGAACTGCAGCCTAAGGTGGTTGAGGTTCTCGTGAAGCTGGGCGATGTCTTCAAGAAGGAAGACGCAACCCTTGTTGAGGTTAACCCCCTCGTGCAGACCCCCGAAGGCGATATTCTGGCTCTTGACGGCAAGGTCTCTCTCGACGATAACGCGGAATTCCGCCAGCCGGATCACTTGGCGCTTGTCGATAAATCCGCCGAGAACCCGCTGGAAGCTAAGGCTAAGCAGCACGACCTGAACTATGTGAAGCTCGACGGTGAAGTTGGCGTTGTCGGCAACGGTGCCGGTCTGGTGATGTCTACCCTGGATGTGGTAGCATACGCTGGCGAAAAGCACGGCAACGTGAAGCCCGCCAACTTCCTCGATATCGGTGGCGGCGCATCCGCTGAGGTTATGGCTGCGGGCCTTGAGATTATTCTGGGCGATGAGCAGGTTAAGAGCGTTTTCGTGAACGTCTTCGGCGGTATCACCTCGTGCGATGCCGTGGCTGAGGGCATTGTGAAGGCGCTTGAGATTCTGGGCGATTCCGCAGCTAAGCCGCTTGTGGTGCGCCTGGACGGCAACAACGTGGAGGAAGGCCGCCGCATCCTCTCTGAGGCAAACCACCCGCTCGTGGTGCAGGCAACCACCATGGATTCAGGCGCCGACAAGGCAGCAGAGCTCGCTAACAAGGCGTAATCGCCACCGAAGGATTTATAGGAAAAACTATGTCTATCTTTGTGAACAAAGACTCTAAGGTCATCGTTCAGGGCATCACCGGCGGCGAAGGCACCAAGCACACCGCTCGTATGCTCGCAGCCGGCACAAACATTGTGGGCGGCGTGAACGCCCGCAAGGCTGGCACCACCGTTACCCACAAGGCAAAGGACGGCTCCGATGTTGAGCTGAAGGTCTTCGGTACTGTTGCCGAGGCTATCTCAGAAACCGGTGCGGACGTTTCGATTGTTTTCGTGCCGCCCGCCTTCACCAAAGCCGCCGTGCTTGAGGCTATTGAGGCTAAGATCGGTCTGGTCGTCGTCATTACTGAGGGCGTTCCGGTGCAGGATACCGCCGAGTTCTGGGCTGCCGCGAAGGCTTCGGTGGACGAGAACGGCAAGCAGATTACCCGTATTATCGGGCCGAACTGCCCCGGTATTATCACCCCTGAGGAGTGCCTGGTTGGCATTACCCCGGCGAATATCACCGGAAAGGGCAAGATCGGTCTTGTCTCTAAGTCGGGTACCCTCACCTACCAGATGATGTTCGAGCTTGCCGACATTGGGTTCACCACCGCTATCGGTATTGGCGGCGACCCGATTATCGGCACCACCCATATTGATGCTCTGGAGGCTTTCGAGGCTGACCCGGAGACCGAGGGCATTGTGATGATTGGTGAGATTGGTGGCGACGCAGAGGAGCGCGCCGCCGAGTACATCAAGGCAAACGTCACCAAGCCTGTGGTCGGTTACGTTGCTGGTTTCACCGCTCCCGAGGGCAAGACCATGGGCCACGCGGGTGCGATCGTCTCAGGTTCTTCGGGGACCGCCCAGGCGAAGAAAGAGGCCCTGGAGGCTGCTGGCGTGAAGGTCGGCAAGACCCCTTCCGAGGCCGCTAATCTGATGCGCGAAATCTTCGCCAACAAGTAGCATTTTGCCCGGTTCGGGCAGCTAATAAGACCCCCGGCGGTGCGAGCCATTACGCTCGCGCCGCCGGGGATTCATATATAATCAAAGTACTAATTCGCTCCTGTCAACGGCCCTCCACTATCGGGAGAGTGCCAACGGCAGGAGTTTTTCTATTGGGCTTGCGAGGGAGTGTAAAACAAAGAACCAGTCTCTCCATTATGATTACTCTTTGCGCAATGCTGTATAGCCGATGACCTGATATGCAAGTAGCTAAAGCTGAAAGACTGCTTGGATGCGCCAGTTCAGGATGCCACGTCATATGCGTGGCATTTCGTGTATCGCAAAGGGGCAACGCCGCTGGCGTAGAGAAAGTATGGAACGGAATAGACCTACCCCAGCGTAGTGCCGAAGGCTAGGCCCAGCAGGTAGGTGATGCCCGCCGCGCCTAGCCCGATAAGGATTTGGCGCAGCCCGCGGCGCATCGGGGAAGAACCCGAGAGCAGGCCCACAATACCGCCGGTGAAACCCAGCGCCATGGTGACGAACAGGAGCGAAAGCAGCATCGCCCAGAGGCCGGAAAGCCCGAAAATATAGGGCAGAATCGGCACGAGCGCCCCGGATGCGAAGAAGCTAAACGAAGCCGCCGCCGCACCAATATCCGTACCCAGTGCTACATTCTCTTCCTCACCTTCCTCATTAGCACGATGCGACAGTGACGGGTCGCAATCGCAGTCGAGGTACCCGAAACGTTCCAGCGCGCGGTGATGCGCCGCCTCCTCATCCATACCGCGCGCCCGGTAGATGAGCTCAAGCTCGTTCGCATCAATATCAAGGTCACTCGCCACGCGCAGGGTTACCTGGGTCGGCTGGGATGCATCCAAAAGTTCGCGTTGGGAACGCACCGAAACGAACTCGCCCGCCGCCATGGAAAGCGCACCCGAGAGCAGCCCGGCAATCCCCGAAAGCAGCACCATAGAGCTGGATGCGCCCGAGGCCGTAATACCGATCGTCAGCGCCAGGTTCGAGACCAGCCCATCGTTCGCGCCGAACACCGCCGCGCGGAAGTTACCCGAGAGCTTTTCACGCCCGTTAGTGGCTAGGGCACGGATAATTTCTTCGTGAATAGCCTCGTCAGCTGCCATTTCTTCGGTGGCATCCGGATCCTCGGCGTAGGGGGAGCGGGATTCGGCCATTTGCGCCATTGCCAGAATAAAGACCGACCCGAAATGCTTCGCCATGAACTGCAAAAATGCGGATGAGAGCGACGGGCGGACGGGTTTGCCAACGTGTTCACCGAGCATATCGCGCCAGTGTTGTTGATGGCGTTTCTCAGCCTCGGCAACCTGCATCAGAATCTCACGCTCTTCGCCCTCGGCACGCTGGGCCAGATAGCGGTAGATGCGTGCCTCCGACTCTTCATCGGCGAGATAACGCCGCCACCGCCGGATTTGTGCTTCACTCGGCTGGGTGACGGGATGGTGCCGTGCCGGTATGTGCCCGGTCGCCGGGGAAGAATCTTCGGATGCGGTGCGAACCCCCTCAGTCTGTGCGGTGAGAAGATGCTCGCTCTGAGTTTTATGCGGTTCGGCCGATGTCATAGATATCCCGGGTAGATTGGTGTGCAACTCACCAGCATAGGGGGTTCGTCCTCGAAAATCTAGGAAAAGGTGCCGGTGCTTTTATGTTCGCTGCGTCGAAAAATATCTTTCCCAGTACCCTCATTGGTACGTTTCTTCATGCGAAAAAGAATTTACAGGTAGCGTGAGAAACGGCTGTTAAGAAAACCTGAGGAAAATCAATACAGGGGATAGTTAGGACAATAAAGGTGCCGCCTCCCGCGTAGGGGAGACGGCACCTTTCGTTCTAAAATCCTGTGTGCGGATTACTTGATTTCGCCTGCGCTATTCTCTAGGAATGCGCGAACGAACCACTGGAACTTCTCAAGCTCAGCGGTCTGGCCGATCAGCAGATCCTCGGTAATGGGGTCAACCTTGCCGGCGAACTCGATAGCCTTGCGCTGGTCTTCGATCACGCGGGTGTAGACATCGTTGAGGGCGTGCAGGTGCTCGGTCACGCGAGCGCGGCCTACGGGGTAATCCTCGTGGTTGCGTGCTGCGACCAGCGCACCAGCGAGACCATTGGGGGTTGCACCCAAGGTTGCCATACGTTCTGCGATGTCGTCCACGAAGTTGCGAACGGTGTCGACCTGCGGGTCAATCATTTCGTGCACGGCGATGAAGTCGGGGCCGGTTACGTTCCAGTGTGCGTGCTTTAGGGAAAGATGCAGTTCGTTGAGGTCGTGCAGGCGAGCCTGCAGAACCTCGGAAATTTCTTTGCCTTCGTCAAGAGTAAGTCCGGGTGCGGTGTATTGTGCGAATGTCATGTGAGACTCCTTCTTAGTGCGTAGATGCTGCTTCAAGGGGGTAGACGGCGGGGGATTCTCACCCGCTATCTCCTCACAAAAGCGTTATCCTTAGTAAATCATTTTTACGCCCCGGAGTCAAGTTTATTTTTAGTAATTCATAATAAGGGTGGCTTTGGATGCGGTTCTGACAACGCTAAAAAATAGCCCAGATAAGGCTTAGCACACCCCGCCACAACCCTGTGCAATCAGTGAACCATCATCGTGAATACAGTGAGGAATACGAAAATCGGGCGGCTATTCGCCTAAGGCGCGCACCGCATCCAACGTTAACTCGGTATGTAACATGCGGGCATGCCCCAGCTCGGCGGGAACCTCAAGCTCGCCCGGCACTACAATTACTTTCATGCCCGCCGCTGTCGCGCTGCGCACCCCGGATGGCGAATCCTCAAGTGCCACACACCGGCTAGGCTCAACCCCCAAACGCTGCGCAGCCAAAAGGTATGGCTGCGGATCCGGCTTTGGATGCGTCGTCTCATCGTTGCCGATAATGACCGAGAACGTTCCTTCCGGGGCGGCATCGGCTGTACGCTGAGCGATCGACGTAGTCGCATTCGTAACAATTGCCGCTGGAATCTGGGCATCACGCACTTGGGTCAGGAAACGCTCAATACCGGGCAGAAACTCCACCTGCTGATGCGCCAGCGCCTCACGAACCTTGGCAACCAGGCGCTCATTAATCTGTTCATCCGGCAGATCAACCCCGCGTTCGCGCAGGCGGTCAAGCGTAAATTTCATGGAAAGCCCCAGACAATCCAGGGTATCCTGCTCGGTCCAGGTGCCGCCGAACTCGGCCGCAAGAGCAACCTTCGCGGCAGCCCACACCGGCTCGGTATCCACAAGCGTGCCGTCATGGTCGAAAAGAATTGCGGCGGGAAAAGAAGAATTATTCGTCATAGTTTAAGCCTACAGGTCGGGTGTTCAGGTGCCCATCATCCTGCACATGTGCCACAGCTAGTACTATGGGCTATGTGAATAACGTATCCGAACATCACGAAGGGCAGGCACCAATACGCCCGCCGCAGCGTATGCATCCGATCCGGATTATGACGCTTTATCTGGCCTACCCCATGGCGTTTGTCTCTGCCGCCTGGATTACCGTAGGCCGTGCTCTCTTTGGTGCCGCTGGTGATCTCGTGCCCATTTTTGCTATCTCATTTGGCCCAGCACTCGCCGTAATTCTGTGTCTGGGTGCATGGTGGATGTTTCGTGATGCGCATCGTCGCGTCGCCAGCGGCGAGTACGCGCGGGTTGGTGCATCCTGGGGATTCGTATTTTCCGTGTGGGTCTGCTGGGTGCTCGCATTTCTCTTTGGGATGTTCATTCCCGACTACCGTGCCGGGGTACCGGTGTCAGGAATTGGTGCGCTCGCGGGTGCCGATTACGTGGGCTACGGTGCAGGATTTGGGAATACTTTCGGAATTTTGACCTTTGCCATGGCTATTACCGCCGCTGTGATCGCTTTCAATGCCAATAGGCGCTCGGCGCGCATGCAGCAGGGTGTTACTGACGAGGTTTTGGAGGAACAGGCGCGACAGCAAAGCCCGTATGACTTCTTGGACTGAGGCCTAGTCTGGCCCTCTCATCCCGCGCCCTAAAAAGGCTCTTTATGCGAATAAAGCGTATTTTTCACCGCTTTATTCGCATAAAGAGCCTTTTTAGCACTGAATTTTGGTTCCAAAAACCCGCATTAACCCCTTGCATCCAAACCTTGAGTGTAGTAGACTCAAGTTAGCTGTAAAAAGAAGGCGCAGGATGCGCCCCGCACAAGACGCGAAAGGATAAGATTTATGGACGCAAAATTCACAACCAAGAGCCAAGAAGTGCTCTCCGCCGCTAATATGAACGCGCAGACAGCGGGTAACCCCAGCATCGAACCTGCGCACATCCTCAAAGCACTGATGGATCAGCGAGAAGGCGTTGCCGTAGCGGTTCTCAAGGCCGCAGGGCTCGATATCGACGCCATTTCGGAAGCCGCATCCGCAGAGATTAAGAAGCTGCCGAAGGCATCTGGCGCATCCGTACAGAACGCAAACTTCAGCCGCAGCGCCCTCGCCGCTATTCAGAGTGCGCAGACCCACGCTCAGAAATTCGGTGACACCTATATCTCTACCGAAATGCTGCTGCTGGGCATCGCAAGCGGCGATAGCGATACCGCTCGCGCGCTTGAAAACCTGGGCGCAACTGCCAAAGTTATCGAAGAGACCATTCCCCAAGTACGAGGAGACCGCACCGTGGATACCCCGGACCCCGAAGGCACCTTCCAGGCCCTTGAAAAGTACGGAACCGACCTGACCGCGCTCGCCCGCGAAGGCAAGCTCGACCCCGTGATTGGCCGAGACTCCGAAATTCGCCGCGTGGTGCAGGTGCTTTCCCGGCGTACCAAGAACAACCCCGTGCTTATTGGTGAACCCGGCGTCGGTAAAACCGCCGTGGTCGAAGGGCTGGCTCAGCGCATGGTCTCCGGCGACGTCCCCGAATCCCTGCGCGGTAAAACCCTGATCAGCCTTGACCTTGGATCCATGGTTGCGGGCGCTAAATACCGAGGCGAATTCGAGGAACGCCTCAAGGCCGTGCTCGAAGAAATCAAGAAATCCGAAGGCCAGATCGTCACCTTTATCGACGAGATGCACACCGTGGTTGGTGCGGGCGCATCCGAAGGTTCTATGGATGCGGGCAATATGCTCAAGCCCATGCTGGCGCGCGGCGAGCTGCGCATGATTGGTGCCACTACGCTTGACGAGTTCCGCGAGAACATTGAGAAAGACCCCGCCCTGGAACGTCGTTTCCAGCAGGTGTACGTGGGTGAGCCTAGTGTTGATGACACTATCGGTATTCTGCGCGGACTCAAGGAACGCTACGAGGCGCACCACAAGGTGCAAATCTCGGATGCCGCCCTGGTTGCCGCCGCAGCACTTTCAAATAGGTACATTCCCTCACGTCAGCTGCCCGATAAGGCGATTGACCTGGTGGATGAGGCCGCATCGCGCCTGCGCATGGAAATCGACTCGGCCCCCGAGGAAATCGACCAGCTGCGCCGCGCCGTAGACCGTCTGACCATGGAAGAGCTGGCCCTCAAGAACGAGACCGACCCGGCGTCGAAGGAACGCCTGGCGGCGCTGCGCAAAGACATGGCTGATAAGAAAGAACAGCTGGATGCGCTCAACGCCCGCTGGGAAGCCGAAAAGGCCGGTCTGAACCGCGTGGGCGATTTGAAGAGCGAAATCGACGAATTACGTTCGCGTGCCGAGGTGGCACAGCGCGAGGGTAACCTGGCGGATGCATCCCGCCTGCTCTACGGCGAAATTCCCGCCAAGGAGAAGGAACTGGAAGAAGCTCAGCGCGCCGAAACTGAGGCTCATGGCGAGGCTATGGTCTCTGAAGAGGTCACGGCTGACGACATTGCTGAGGTTATCTCTTCCTGGACGGGTATTCCCGCCGGGCGCATGCTTCAGGGCGAATCCGAGAAGTTGCTGGAGATGGAGAAACGTATCGGTGAACGCTTGATCGGTCAGGAAGCCGCCGTGGTTGCCGTAGCGGATGCGGTTCGCCGCGCCCGCGCCGGAATTTCCGACCCGAACCGCCCGATTGGTTCCTTCCTGTTCCTGGGACCGACTGGCGTGGGTAAGACCGAGCTTGCGAAGGCTCTGGCGGAGTTCCAGTTTGACGACGAGCACGCCCTAGTGCGCATCGACATGAGTGAGTACGGCGAGAAGCACAGCGTTTCCCGCCTGGTGGGTGCGCCTCCCGGATACGTGGGTCACGAAGAGGGCGGTCAGCTGACCGAGGCCGTGCGCCGTCGCCCATACTCCGTGGTGCTGCTGGATGAGGTTGAGAAGGCTCATCCCGAGGTCTTCGATATTCTGCTGCAGGTGCTTGATGATGGTCGTCTGACCGACGGTCAGGGCCGCACCGTGGACTTCCGTAACGTGATTCTGATTCTGACCTCGAACCTGGGTTCGCAGTACCTGGTCGATCAGGAGATGCCGTTTGAGGAGCGCACCGAGAAGGCGATGCAGGTGGTTCACCAGGCGTTCCGTCCCGAGTTCCTGAACCGTCTGGACGACATCATTATGTTTGAGCCGCTCTCTTCCGAGCATCTGGGACAGATTGTGAACCTGCAGATTCAGGGCATGGGCAAGCGTCTGACCGACCGCCGCCTGACCCTGGATGTTACCCCCGCCGCCCTGGAGTGGCTGGGCTTGGCAGGGTACGATCCGGCCTTCGGTGCCCGTCCACTGCGTCGCCTGGTACAGCGCGAGATCGGCGACCGTCTGGCGAAGGGTATCCTCTCGGGTGCTATTCACGATGGTGACACCGTAGAGGTGGATGTGAACCCGGATGTTGCAATGGACGGTCTGTCAGTGACCTCCAAGCGTGACGACTAAATCATCACGGCGCAAAATAGAATGCTAAGGTGCAGCGGGAGCGTAGTTTACGCTCCCGCTGCAACTTTCTTCATGGAAATAGTCTCTCCAGAGCTAGAACGCTATTTATTTCCTCGTACGCTCGGAATAGCGTCCTGAGTATGTTACTACTGAAACGACGGCAAGCGAACCGTTATTAAAGCCATAAGGAGGCTACCAGTGATCGACCATTTCGGCATCAACGTCAAAGATATTGAAGCAAATAAAGCATTTTATGAGGCAGTGCTGGCGCCGCTGGGCTATGCTAAGACGATAGATGAAGAGCCATATGGCATGGGTTTTAGCAACCCAGACCGCACGCAGCACACGGGAATGTTTTGGCTTGGGAAAGGTGAGCCCTCCTCACCGCTGCATTTCGCTTTTACTGCGCCATCGCGGGCGGCGGTAGATGCATTCTACGAAGCAGGCTTGGCAGCGGGAGGGCAGGATCATATCGCGCCAAGTGTGCATGCTGACTATCACCCGAACTACTATGCCGCCTTTCTTATCGACCCTAACGGGCATAAGATCGAAGCGGTATGCCATAAAGCGCCATAGAGGCATACAGTAGGGTATATTACTGGCTCTAATTCCTCTCCAATTGATGCGTCGCTGCTGAACGAGAACGCACTATTACCTTTGCACATAACCACTCCCCGGAAATGCAAGGCCAGCGAGGTAGCCGTTATCGCCGACTCAAGAGTGCGGAATCAGCCCTTACTTCTTACGATTCTGATAGAAATCCTTCTCGAATTTGCGTGCCCAGTCCGCAATAAGTCGGTAGGTGTCGGAGCATAGCTCTAGGGTTGCCTTCGCCTCTATCTGGTCGTCGATGGATGCGGCAGCCTGTTCCAGCCGATCTGCCCACTCGCTGTAGGTATCGGCGATAGACTGCAACAGCTCGTGCCCCATCTTCTCGTCCACCATGCGGATATTCGCGATGACGGAGACAAAGTTGAAGTCTACGCGCGCAGGGCTGGAGGCAATATCGTAGAGAAGCTCATGAAGACGTTCCTTGCCTTCGAGAGTAATGGAGTAGACCGTGCGCTCAGGCATAGCACTGTCTTTGACGGTGGTGCTCTCCACGTACCCTTGCTTGTAGAGTTGCACTAGGTTGCGGTATACGGAGGGTGAGCTGATGCGCGCCCAACTGCGCACTCCGCGCTGGTCCATCATTTTGTTCATTTCGTAGGCGCTCATCGGGTGCTCATGCAGAGCCCCCAGGATCATAGCGTCGATAGTTGGGGTTGCCATGATGCTTCCTTTCACTATTGCTGTTGCTAATAATACTATCAGTAATACTAGTCTTGTATATAGGAGTTTGTGATCAAGAGAACCCGAACAGGGAAGTAGGTTGCCCGTCCCTAACTGGGGAGAGAAACGTCCCCGACATACACTAGACACATGGAGAAATGGACCGATACGCAGAACTTTGCAGACGCGGGCGAGAAAAGCACACTCATCGCCTCCGCGCATCGCGCCGCCATTCGCTCCATTGAACGAGTCGTCACCGAAACCGTTACCCCGCACAACCCTCTATACGCTGCCGAGGGCATCGAAAAAATGCTCCGTACCGGTGGCGTTCTGGCGCTCACCGGTGCCGGGGTCAGCACCGAATCCGGTATTCCCGACTACCGCGGACCCTCCGGATCGCTCCTAGACCACCGGCCCATGACCTACCAAGAATTCCGTTACGACGATGCCGCCCGACAACGCTACTGGGCTCGGTCTTACGTTGGGTGGAGGCGCATGCGCCGCGCATCCCCGAATCGAGCCCACTATGCGCTCGCCGAACTTGAGCATGCGGGTGCGGTGAACGGCCTGATTACCCAAAATGTTGATGGTCTGCACGTGAGTGCCGGAAGCAAGAACGTGCTGGCGCTGCACGGCGATTTATCCTCAATTCTGTGCCTGGACTGCGGAACGCGCGAGTCGCGTGAGAGCCTGGATATCCGCCTGGATGCAGCAAATCCGGGGTATCTGGAACGCCTCGAAAGTACCGAATTGCAGGTCAACCCTGACGGTGATGTTGAGCTCGACAACGACTATATTCGCAGCTTCCAGATGGTGGGGTGCACGGTCTGCGGCTCGACGAAACTCAAACCGGATGTCGTCTATTTTGGTGAATCCGTGCCCGCCGACCGGAAGGCTCGCCAGCAGCAGATGCTCGCGGATTCTTCGGGTGTGCTGGTGGTGGGTTCCTCGGTCGCGGTTATGAGCAGCTACAAGATTGTGCTTGATGCCCTGCGCGCGGATAAACCCGTGGCGGTTATGAATGGTGGTCCCGGGCGCGCGGATGCGCGCGTCACCTATCTGTGGCGCACGGGCGTGGGGGAGGCGCTGGAAGAAATGCTGGATCGCCTCGATATCTAATCTGCTAATCTTCGGATCTAATAAAAAGACTCTCTTTATTTGAATGAAGAGGGATTTCCAATGCTTTATTCAAATAAAGAGCCTTTTATGATGGAGGGATAGGGGTTCGCCGAAGGGTGCAACATTGCAATAGCAGCTTAGGGGTGGGTGTAAGAAACTGTCCATACAGCATTACAAAACTCCAAAGTTAAACATGATATTTAATGTTACGCGTAGAAATCTAATGTGCGAATATCAAAATTCTTACCGTTATTATTTTCATTTTTAAAACTCTAAAATTCCACATTATATTGACCCAGAAATAGTCATTAAGGAGTAACATATAAAGCATGAGAACTAAAAAAATTGCTACTTTCGGTGCCGTTGCAGCTCTGAGCTGCGGATTGGTAGGCGGTTTTACTACCATTCCGGCAGCCTTTGCAGATCAGTCGGTCCCGCAGTCCGTATCTACCCCGACCAATGCGGGTCATTCCTACAGCGATGGTGCTGTTATCTCTTTCCCCAGCGAATGGAAAGAAGGTCAGCCGCTGAACTTCCAGGGTTCCGGTTTCAAGACTACAGACGGTAAGTCTGGCTCTGTTCTGGCCATTAAGGTCAATGGTGGCGGTGCTCCGACTAAGGTTGAGGCAGACGAAAACGGTAACGTTTCTGGCTCTATCGCATGGCGTGATGACCTCAAGGTTGGCGATGAGGTTGAGATCAACGTGCTTACCGGTTCGCTCAAAGAGGGCGACGTGAAACGCGGCGGTACGGCTGCAATTGTCAAGGTCGTTGCGACAGGCGACAACAACCAGCAGGCAGACGACCAGAGTTCTTCCTCTCTGCCCGGCGGTGGTAATGATAATACCGACCAGGGTGACAAGAAAGAAGGCGGTCAGGGCGGTCAGGGCGCCACCGGCGACGTGCAGAATAAGACCGAAGAGCAAGGTACCCAGGCCGAGACTGCCAAGCAGGCATCCGACTCTGACGGTTCCAACAAGACCGAGACTGCTAACCAGAGTGCAGATGTGAACACCCCCGCCGCAGCTACTAATGCTGAGGCAGCTAACGGTGCTCACCAGTTTGCTACCTGTGATGAGGCTCGTGCAGCAGGCAAGCAGGATATCCAGCGCAGCGACGCTGCATATGCCGAGCACCTCGACAGCGACCATGATGGCGTGGCTTGCGAAAGCAACGGCGGCAATGGCGAGCATGGTACCGCATCCAACGGTAACGGCGGTGCAGGTTACGTCTCGGATAACAACGGCGGCTCCAATAACGCTTCTTCGAACAGCAACGGCAAGCTGGCTAACACCGGTGCAAACGGTGCTCTGACCGTAGCAGGTCTGGGTATGGTTGCTCTGGGCGTGGGCGGTGCAACCGTAGCTGCTCTGCGTAAGCGCAAGCGTGCCTAAAGATTAGATGATCAAGTCCTCGGGGCGGCTCTAGAAGCTGCCGGAGGCTACATAGAATCCCTCGTTCCTCATGATTGAGGAGCGGGGGATTTTGCTGTTTAAACCTCAAAATCTAGGAAGAGAGTTTCCACAAAAAGCTGCCAATAGGTGCCCTCCGTAGCAAGACCCCGCACGGCAGTAATAACGATCGAAAAGCGTACCAATCAGGATTTGCATAGGAGACGGATCTAAGTCAGAATGTGCCTTTTTGCGCATCCCCTAGATAGGCGCTACACACCTCGTATATGCAAATTCTGCATTTTTATGAGCATGCCACCACATTTTGACAGTACTGAGTCTCGTTCTTTATCCTTTATTCCCTGCAATCTTGGGGAACTTTTAGATATGCACGAAATACATAACTACAAGTTAAGAAAGACACAGGAAGAACACAGGAACGGGCGCGAACCTAGAAATACAAGAACATAACGGCACACAAAACGGAACGGAGAGTCCAATGGATATTTTGATGATGGGACTGGCAGACCTAGTAGCAATTGGCACACTCTGCACCCTGTACATGATTCGTCATAAGACCCGTGAACTCATGATTTCATACGCGGTTATCAACGCCGGTGTTTTCACCGTAACGGTCGCCCTGGCACATGCCGGAAGCACCGCGGGCGCTATGGGTCTAGGACTCTTCGGCGTTCTCTCCATTATCCGCCTGCGGTCTACCTCCCTAAGCCAGCGTGAGGTCGGGTACTACTTCGTATCTCTCGCCCTAGGTCTAATCTCCGGCGTGCGGCTTGACCCGCCATATATCGCCTTCATCCTCATGGTGGTACTGGTCGGAATTATCGCACTACTGGATTCACCGATCTTTGAAGCGAAAAACCAGCCGCGCACCCAAACCGTCACGGTGGATCGCGCTATCAGCGACGAAGGAACCCTAAAAGCCTATCTGGAATCACGTCTCGGGTACGAGGTCGTCTCCGCTAAGATCCTGGAGCTTGACCTGCTCAACGACACCACACAGGTGACCATCACCTACAAAGAGCTTCCCCAACTCCAAGAACACCTTAACGCGAACTACGAATACTACGCTTCCTAGGCTTCATCTCGCAGATATTGCCTAAAACTACACCTAAAAACTCATACGTTGAAAGGACCTACCATGAGTCCCCAAACACCTCAGCCGTACACCCCGTTTCAGGGTGGTGACGCACAGACTTTGGAATCTACGCACACTCCTGCGGTAGATAATACTCCGTCTTCTCACCGAAGCGGGTACAGAGAGGAAAGTACCATGTCTATCGTGCCAACCTATTGGCAGAGCATCAGCCTTGATGAACTCAACGAAAAGGCCGCTATGCAGACCCGTGTAGACCGCAAATACATTGTGGACGCAGATTATGCGGCATCTATCCTAGCTGAACTTCCCGCAGACGAGGCGGCTGTCCTAGAAATCGACGGTCAGCGTGAATTCGCCTATGACTCTGTATACTTCGACACCCCTGACCTGGTGAGCTATAAGGCTTCCGCCATCGGCAGTCGTAACCGGTTCAAGGTACGTACTCGCAGCTATCTGGATTCTGACCTGAGCTTCTTGGAAGTCAAGACTGAAGGGGCTCGTGAATTTACGGTCAAGGAACGTATTCCGTACTCTATCGAAAACCGTGACATGCTCACCGCAGAAGGCAAGGAATATGTAGCTACCGCACTTGAGCAGCTGACGGATGCGTCTGTAGATGACCTGGAGCCGGTTATCCGCACCGGGTACCGTCGTACGACTGTATATTTGCCCCAGTCCGAGCAGAATCCGGTGGATTCTCGCCTCACGATTGATACTTCGCTCACTTGGACTCCGCTTTCAGAAAGTGCGCTCATGTACACCGCAGACGGTGGTGAAGGGCCAACCAAGTATCAGGTCGGTACCGAATATACTGCACCCGGTACGGTGATTATCGAAACGAAATCCGGCAGTGCACCTTCGGTCGCTGATAAGTATCTGTGGCGCGCTGGCATCCGACCCGTCAAAATTTCTAAGTTTGCTACGGGTATGGCCGCGTTGAATCCTCAGCTACCGGCGAACAAGTGGAAGCGCACGATTCAACATTGGATGCAGCTTGAACCTGCCGCTTAGAACTAGACCCTGAGCTGGTAACGTCTTAGAATGCGGCACAAGAATAGGGTGGGGTGTTCCAGAGGCTCACCGTGTTAGGGCATTCTGGAAACCCCACCCTCTCGCGTAGGATGGTTGAGGCAATCTTTACCGATACACTTAATCCCTACAGACGAGGAACTCCGTTCGAGATGTTCAAAAACCGGTTTACATCTGTTCTTACATGCGCCTTTGCAGCATCGCTGGCACTTGCCGGATGCGCGATTAGCGGGAACCCTGATAACTCCAAAACCACTGTGACCGCACAGGAACAAGGGAAGGAACTTAAATCTGGCGTATACACCTCGAACACCAAAAATGGTGAAAAGATTAATGCGCAAACTCACTTTATGCAAGAAGACTTGACCTGGAACCAGGATGCTGTTCTTCCGCTCAATCTGGCAGATCCCACTGCAACCGATGGGGTCAGCGAACAAAACGGCACGATTACGATTACGAAGGGGGGAACCTACCGTATGTCTGGCGACTATACGGGGCAAGTGAAGGTTCAAGTCCCCACAACAGATAAGGTTCAGCTCATTCTTGATGGCGTTACCATCACAAACGACACCGGATCTGCTATCAACGTTGCCTCTGTCGATGAAGCCGTCATCTACACGTCTCGGGGCAGCACCAATAACCTCAGCGACGGTCCCGAGTACGCGGTCCACGGTAAAAAAGAGGCAGACTCTACGATCTATTCAACCGCTAACCTAACCCTTGCGGGCGATGGAACGCTGAACGTCGCCGGTAAATTTGACGAGACGGTGCACACCACTAAAGGACTGGTTGTTGCCGGCGGTGCCCTCAACGTTAATTCTTCGAAGACCGGGCTTAAAGGCAAGGACTACGTGGATATTCAGGGCGGGACCCTGCGTATTGAAGCCGCAAAAGACGCGATTAAAGCCACCAACACCGAAAAACAAGGCCTTGGATGGGCGCGCGTGGCTGGCGGTGACACTGTTCTTCGTGCTGGTGACGACGGCATCAAGGCGCTGCGCACCCTTGAGATTCTGGACGGGAAGCTCACCATCGAAGGGTCTGAAGAAGGGCTTGAAGGGCAATACGTCAATATTCATGGCGGCGATACGCTCATCAACAGCAGTAATGATGGCGTGAATGCATCACTCAAGGATCAGCTGCCTAACGATCAAGAGTATGAGGATCAGAAGGAAGACAGCGATCAGCCGGATGCCAGCCCTAGTGTCGCCCTGGGTGGTGCCCGCGATACCACAGAGGTTATTGATACCGTGATCAACATGACCGGTGGAAATGTAACCCTCAACGTGGGTGCCGACGGCATGGACTCGAACGGACACGAGTTCTACACAGGAGGCGAGTTGCTAATCAACGGTCCTCAAGACGATGCCAATGACCCTATTGATCCAAATGGTGACATTACTGTAAGTAACGACGCCAGGATCTCATTTGGCGGCGGTGGTGTAGAGCTTTTCAAGCGCCCGATCGACGACTCCGCAAATGGGTATCTGCGAATTGCAGATAACGATACTTTCCCACAAGGGCAGTCTGTTCAGGCAGTAGATTCTGACGGACAAGTCGTTGCAAACTACCGGGTGATTACTCCGGGTGTTAAACAAGTATTTTTCTCGAATCCCTCTATCGTGAAGGGTCAAGAATATACTCTTTACCTAGCACCCACGCTGGTGGATCCGAAGACCACCACCCTTGCACCTGGTGCCGTTGAACGTGGAACTTTCACGGCATCAACCCCTGATCTGTAAAACATAACGAGAGGAGAGAATCCTATTCCAACCTTTAGCCTGCGCAGGATAAAACCATCACACAAAACTCCGGCGCGGGTGGCGGTGCACGCCACAAATATGCATCAGAAAATCCAATTTCTATCACACGACACATACATCAGGAGCCTGCAGGAACCCGTGAATTTGATGCGGCTGGTACCCGTTACCCCGTAGAATTCGGATGTAAACCCTGAAAATACTCACAAACTGCTCAAACAGTGTAGATAGAAAGTGATTCTTTCCCCATGAATAAAAAAATACTGACTTCGGCAACCTCGGTAACTTTGCTCGCAGCACTTGCGCTCACCGGATGCTCAACTACGAGCAACGCCCTCGCCTCTGGCACGGCGGCGGATAGCTCAGTCGGTACGACAGCGACAACATCCTCGGCGACCGCCACCGACACTGCCACCAGCAGCTCGTCATTCTCGACCAACGTGAAAAGCGGCGAAAAACTCGACGTCGATACTCACTATTCGGAGCAGGATCTCAGCTGGGACACTTCCTCCGAAACCGCGATTGACCTGTCAAACCCCACCGCAACGGACGGCGTTACCGTTGAAGACGGAACGCTGACCATCACGAAGGCTGGCACGTACAAACTCTCCGGCGAATACCAGGGGCAGATCAAGGTTGAAACCGCTGACAGCGACGCGGTTCGGCTCGTTCTCGATAACGCAAACATCACGAATTCCAGCGGTGCCGCGCTGAACGTGGTAAACGCTGACGAGGTTATTCTTTACAGCGCATCTGGCACCACCAATACGATAAGCGACGGTGCAGACTACACCGCAACGGGGGAAGATGATCCGGATGCCGTGGTCTATTCCAAGGCCGACCTGACGATCGCGGGTGAAGGCACCCTGAAGGTGAACGGCAACCACGAAGACGGCATTCACACGAATGACGGCCTTGTGATTGCCAGCGGCACTCTTGAGGTCAATGCGGCGAACACCGGTATCAAGGGCAAGGATTATGTGGATATCCTAGGCGGCACTATTAACGTGACCGCGCAGCAGGACGGCATCAAATCCACTAACGATACCGACGAGGGGAAGGGCTGGACCCGCCTGAGCAACGGTACCGTAACCGTGAATGCGGGCGATGACGGTTTCAAAGCCTCTCGGGTCGTCGAAATTTCCGGGGGCTCCCTGACGGTTGAACAGTCCGATGAAGGCATTGAGGCACAGTACATCAACATCTCTGGCGGCGATGTAAACGTCACGAGTGCGGATGACGGCATGAATGCCTCGCTGAAGACAAGCGATTCTGAGAGCACGGATTCATCCGCGAACACCTCTGATACTGCCAATCAGCAGCAGGGCAGCCTGCCGGGTGGGCAGCAGAACGGAACCTCCAATCAACAACAGCAGGGGACGGGTCAGCCTCCGCAAGGACAACCTCCTGCGATGTCTGGAACCTCGCAGGACGGCACGTCTCAGAATGGAACTACAGGTACCGGCCAGCAGGGGACGGGTCAGCCCCCGCAGGGTGGTATGCCCGGTGGTGGTGGCGGAACCTTTGAGGTTATCGATGCTGCAATCAACGTGAGCGGCGGTAATATTACCGTCAATGCTGAGGGCGATGGCATTGATTCGAACGGTGTCACAACTCTTTCTGGAGGAACGCTGATAGTGAACGGCCCCAGCCAAGGCGGTAACGCTGCGCTGGATACCAACGGCGACTTGCTCCTCAACGGTGCCACGGTTCTCAGCGGCAGCACGGCAGATATGTTCGAGGCTCCCTCCACCAACTCGACGAGCGGCTACCTGAAACTGACCAATAGTTCCGGATTTGAGCAAGGATCCACGGTTCAAGTAGCGGATTCATCTGGTAAGGTGGTGGCTAACTATAAAGTCACCAAGTCGAATGTGCAGTTGGTTCTCGTCTCTAGCTCATCGATCGTCAAGGGTCAGAGTTACACGGTGTACACTACAACATCGGCTGTGGACTCCAACGCAGCGTCGTTGGCATCCGGTGCGACCGAGCTAGGTAGCTTTACAGCCAGCTAGTGCGGGTTGTTCCCAGGGACTTGGGGATAAAATCTTTGAGTCTCGGGCTTGTAGAGATGGGTTGCTACGCGCGGCTCTTATAGAAGGCTCCTACAAAGGTTTGGGCTCCACATCAGCGTATAATGCGCGAGGTGGAGCCCAAACCTTATGCATAATTCGCCGGAGTTCAGGCGAAGAAACTGAAGATTCGATAGATTTTCTGAGCATGAATCTGTCAATCAACAAGACATTGAGGGGTAAAACAAGGTACCCTAGAACATAGGAAAGACTAGAGAGCGATCCGTGGGTTATGCGCGCCTTGGGTGTGGTGGCTGCGGACATGAGGAAAGAGGGGGTCACGCCATGGGGCGCGGCCGTCAGAAGGCTAAGGCAACACGGCAGGCTCGGGAGATGAAGTACTTCAGCCCCGAGACCGACTACAGTGCACTTGAGCGCGAGCTCAACGCTAAGAACACTAAATCCTCCGAATCATCTTCTCGTCGCTATGATGATGAGGATGATTACTCGGCATACGCGGAGAAATATGCCAAATATGATGATGAGGTGTAGCGGTAGAGCCCTAGCGTTACGCTCATACGTGAACCGGCTTAAGCACCCTGCAGGGTGGCTTGGGCCGGTTTTTTATATACTCTGCGGGCGTGCTTGAGCGGCCTACGGGTTTTCATGTTGGCTTGTTTGCGCATCTGCTGATGCTGGCGGGCATCCTGCGGTATGGATACGATAGTGTCACCTACGAAAATGTACAATACCCGAATAAGGTCCGTGCCCACCTGGATATTCCCGCCAATGAAATCGCACTCGCGGGAATTGTCCTCGGTTACCGCAGTGATGACAAGGCGAATTCGCATCGCAGCCCCCGCTCCAACGGTCGAGGGGATTTTAACGATCACATAAGGAGAGAATGATGGGAACTAAAGATGATATTGTGCGCATAGCCACCGACTATATCCAAAGGAACGGCGTCAACGCTTTTAGCTACGCAGATATAGCGCGCAAAATGAACATCAAAAAACCCAGCATTCACTACTATTTCCCTGTGAAATCCGATCTCGTGCGTGCAGCCTTCGAAAAGTACAGCACAGACTTTTTTGAGACGCTGCGCCAGGGTGTGGATGCGGCACACAGCCTCCGCGAAGAACTCGAAGTCTATATGAGGCCCTACCGTGCAAACCTGGAACAGGGCTATAAACTTTGCCTCTGCTCAATGTTGGCGCTGGAATCCTTAAAGCAGAGCGCACCCGATCACGATGCTGAAGAGGACAAGAAGACGGCGAAACGGGGAACGCATATCAACGCCACGTTCGTGCCCCTGCGCGCCCAGGCTGAAAACCGTGAGCCTGCCGAGATTAACACCGCAGACTTTCAGACTAAGAATATTCGCTGGCTCGCCGAGCGTTTTGAGCATGCCGGGTACGATCCCGAGCACTCGCAGGCAGAGGCGGAGTCCTTATTTTGCACGGTGCAGGGCGCGCAGCTGATAGCACGCTCCGCACAGAGCCTTGATCTTTTCGACTCCGTCACAAAGCGGCACCTCGATAACCTCACCGGTGCGTAAGCGCGTATCACGCAGAGGCGGCAGGCTTATTGCGAGTTATTGTGCATTTTGCGGTTATTTAAGTCGCCCGATGCACGATAACCCGCGAAATAGAAATCGGACGAAGACGGTCTGGCATCTAAAGCATCAAGCTGTGTGGAGTATATGCGCATGGTGAGACGATCACCGGAAATGAATACTCATACATAGCTAAAACATAGCTTCTTCATGTTTTAAAACGAGAAATGCAACGCATTCTAGAATCATGAAGAACGAAAATACTACTGCAACACTGCCAGTCGAACAGGTCGAAGAGGCTTCTGAAACATCCCAGAAACCCAAGAAAAAGAAAGTAACTAGGCGCGTTCTCTTAGGAGGCGGCCTCGGCACCCTTGCCGTCGCAGGTGTTGGTGCTGGTTGGGCATATAATCGTTATCTTGCCGAGCATACGCAGATTGATGACACCGTAGCCTATGAAAAATCACAACAAGCAAAGAATAATAATTCATCATCTGACGGTGCCTCAAATCCCAGCGAACTCACCAACGTTAAGGTCACCTCTGATGGTCTGAGCGCCAGCGAAGGCTCTATTACTATTACCAAATCCACCGAAGGAAGCGGCGATAATGCGGTCGTTTCCTTTGCCGCAGAGATCAAACTCAACGCCATGACCCTGCTGCGCGGAGCCTTCGCCAACAACAAATTCGGGCAAAACATTATCGATACGCCCTCCAATATCGCCGCGCAGCACAACGGCATCTGGGCGATTAACGGTGACTACTACGGGTTCCGTGACACCGGCATCGTCATTCGCAACGGTGTGGCATACCGCGATTCCGGCGCCCGTGAAGGGCTCGCGTTCTATCAAGACGGCTCCGTCAAACTCTACGACGAAACCGGCACGAACGCGCAGCAGCTCCTCAACGAAGGCGTCTGGAATACGCTTTCCTTCGGGCCGGCACTCGTGCGGGACTCAGAGGTTGTCAGCGGCATTGATCAGGTTGAGGTCGATACCAACTTCGGCAACCACTCCATTCAAGGCAACCAGCCGCGTACCGGTGTGGGCGTGCTCGGGCAGAACCACCTCGTATTTATCGTGGTCGATGGGCGTTCCGACGGGTATTCGCGCGGAGTTACCATGCCCGAATTTGCCTATATGTTCAAGGAACTCGGATGCGTAAGCGCCTATAACCTAGACGGCGGCGGATCTTCGGTGATGGTCTTCAACAACCAGCTAGTCAATAAGCCAATGGGCGGCACCAAAGAACGCGGAACCAGCGATATTCTGTACATCGCCGGGAGCGCATCATGATAGTCCTGATACCCGCCTATAAACCGGATGAATCTCTCGTGCGGCTGGCGCAGCAGATCATAGAATTGGATGCGCACGCCGAAATCCTAGTGGTCGATGACGGCTCGGGAAGCACCTACGTGCCGATCTTTACCGAGTTGGCGATTCGGGGCGCCACGATTATTGCCCACCCTGCAAACCGCGGAAAAGGCGCGGCCCTGCGCACCGGGTTGGCGTGGGCACGGGCGCATCGGCCCGATCACATTGTGGTAACGGCGGATGCTGACGGGCAGCATTTACCCCGCGATATTCTGCGAGTGGGCGCTAAAACCGAGCGAATGGCGAGCATTGGTACGCGTGCCCTCGTGCTGGGGGTACGCACCCTGCCGGATACTCGCGCCGAGTTCACCGAGCCCACCGTTCCTCTGCGTTCCCGGTTGGGTAATGCGCTTACCGTCGGGTTCTTCACGCTGGCGACGGGCACTCGCATTGCCGACACCCAGACTGGGCTTCGCGGGTTTACCACACAGATGATTGATTGGGCTCTCAGCCTGCGCGGCGATAAATACGAATACGAGTTTTCAATGCTGCTTCGTGCCAGCCGGGCCGGGGTGGAGCTTATTGAGTTGCCCATCGTGAAAGTATATGAGCCGGGGAACCCGAGCAGTCATTTCCGCCCGATCCGCGATTCCGCACGAATCTACGCGCCGCTGTTGGGATTCTTAGTATCCTCCTGGACCGGGTTTATCGTGGATGCGCTCGCCCTCTTTGCCCTCGTAGGCGTGGGTTTTGCTCTGCTCCCGGCGATTGTGCTGGCGCGCATTATCTCGGCGCTGACGAATTTCAGTATTAACCGTATTCTCATGAACGACGGTGCCGATCGCCCCTCGCGGGCGGTGTCCCTGGGGCGCTATGCGATTTTAGCGGTGGGGATTTTGCTTGCAAATGCTGCGCTGATGGAGGTTCTCACCGCTTTCGGGGTCGTGCTCATCGTGGCGAAGATCCTGACCGAGCTGACCTTGATTCCCCTCAGTTTCGCGGTACAGCGTCGGTGGGTTTTCCTGCCAGCACCGCCTCCGCAGACTACGGAGCAAAACGAGCGCTCACGCGAGCTTGCCACGCATTCTTTGTAGAACATCCTGCGGCGTAGGTCTCTCCCTATAAAAGGCTCATTATTCAAATAATGAGCCTTTTATAGGGAGGGGGAACATAGATTACTTAGTCAGAAGCCGGGGCCATTTCCGAAAGTTTAGGCAGTGTGCGAAGACTTCTTTGTGAGAGCATCAGGATCAAAGCCAAAACCATAAACGATCCGTAAAAGAGAACCGTTCTGGAAATCCCCCACTGCACATACATGATGCCAGCAAGCAATGCCGCCACAGGAGCTAGAAGCATATTCGGGATGCCCTGCGCCGAATGTACACGTCCTATCATGTCTACCGGAGTCGAAGCATTGATATACGCGACGATACTGGAATTGAAGGCAGGAAGCGGCACTCCCGAAATAAGCATCAGCGCACAGGTTATCCAAAAATAGTCGTGGGTGAACGCCGCTGTCATGTAGCATATGACCATCATCCCGACCGCCAGCACACCCAATGTTCCTAAGGCGAAACGCTCCGTCATCCACCCGACTGTTAGGGACCCTAAGAGCACTCCGGCACCAAAAACACAGGCAAAAATACCGATACTGTAGGCCGCAATACCCTGTTCCGCGTAATAATAGATGAAGACGAGTGGCAGTCCTGTTGCGGCAAAGTTCGCGCAGCAGGCTACAGATGCGATCGCTACAAGAACACGGTTCTTCACAACATACATGAGCCCTTGGGCGAGGTCGGCAAAAAATCCGGTAGATTGTGTATCGATGACAGTATCGGACACCGTAGTTTCACTGCCTGCCTGCCGGTGCTTACGCTCGGCATGCACAACAGTAGATGAACTAGGTGCCGCCAGAAAAGCTGTGAAATTGACAAACGCGTGCACGCAAGCGGTCAGAATCAAAGAAGTGGAGGCGAGTAGACCCGCTAACGGGCTGCCAATTAGGTTCGCGGCAGATTCTCGTGTTTCTCCTAATCCAGAGGCGTACCCGAGCTGTTTGGTAGGCACCACCCGTGCGATAATAGCCTGCTCGCTGGGGTAATCGAACGATGATGCCAGTGCCATCACGCACAGGATGCCTATCAGAATTGGAACAGAACCGACGTTTGCGAGAACACACAGGGTTAGGACTATCCAGGTGATGCACTGCCCCATGCATGAAAGCGTAAGAGTGTATGTGGGCTTATATCTGTCGACAATAACTCCAGTCAGGAAGCTCGCCAGTATGCGTGTTACACCTGTAGCAAAGAGGGCAAGACTCGCGTTTTCGGGGGAGCCGGTGAGGAACAGCATGATTAGGGGAACACTTATATAAGACATAGCGTCTGACAGCTGGTTCGCACCTATCGCGAATACTGTGCGTCTCAAAGGGATATTTGCCCGCAAAAGGCTGTGTTTACTCATGGGGTT
This sequence comes from Rothia sp. HMSC069C01, assembly GCF_001814655.1. Classification (NCBI taxonomy): domain Bacteria; kingdom Bacillati; phylum Actinomycetota; class Actinomycetes; order Micrococcales; family Micrococcaceae; genus Rothia; species Rothia sp. HMSC069C01. The sequence goes on along the minus strand of NZ_KV817379.1, from coordinate 175,161 downwards.
CTCCAGATATTCAAGGTTGTGAGGCTACTATGCCTCATAGCAGCGCAGCACCGCATCATGCCTCATAGCCGCTACATATTGTGCAGAGCAGACAGGCGCGATGCGGTTATTGCCCTCATCAATTACTCAAATAAAAACCCCGTGTGTTGAGCATGGATGAGATTTGTATGATGTCCTATATCATAGACATGCATCACACATAAAGTAAAATTTTATGTAGACTTAAAATTGCACATATTTTCTCTATTCCACTTCTTACTAAAAAGGCTCTTGATGTATATCAAGAGCCTTTTTATGTGTTATCCGTCAGGGGCTTTTAGTAGCGGTAGCCTACGTTATAGTAGCCGTAGCCGCGGTAGCTGTTACCCCAGCCGTAGGGGTACGATGCCCACCACGGATGCCCTGAACGGTACATCCACGAGGTGTTGTGCCAGCTTCCACGGTGTCCGCGGTGGTATCCCCAACCGCCCCAAGAACCGTATCCGTAATCCCAGCGATTCCATGCACCGTATCCCGACCAGGGATCGTACCAGGGGCTGGGGGAGTAGTAGCCTTGACCCGGGTAATCGTACCAGTACCACCATGAAGGAGGCGCTGGCTTATAAGACTCCGAAGGTGCGGGCGTGGGTTTCTTGGTTTTTACGGGAGCCGGGCTCGGCTTAGGAGTCTCAACCGGTGCGGGCTTGGTAGGCTTCGGCGAAGGTTTGGGCTTGATCGGCAGAACCGGCAGCTGTTCCTCATATGGAGGCAGCGTGGGCAGAGGCTTCGACGGTGGGGGTCCAATCGGGCGTGCAGGCTTGCTCGGCGCAGGCGTTGGGGTAGGCGTGGGTGCAGGCGCGGGCTTTGAGGTTTCAGCCGGTGCCGGAGTAGAGCTGTCGGACGGAGCAGGCTCAGGCTTAGAAGGTTCGGACGGAGCAGGCTGAGTCGGTGCAGGGCTCGGCCGTTTCTCCGATTCTACGAGCTCATCGACCTTATCCATCGCCTTAGCCGCATCTATAATGCCGGCGCCGCAATAGTCACGATCGCAGGTGATCGGGTTAGCGGTGGATTTCAGAATATCCAGAGCCTTCTCGTAGCTCAGGTTCGGGTATTTTGACCGCATGATGGCAATCGCGCCCGCAACGTGAGGAGCCGCCATTGAGGTGCCCTCATATTCGGCGTAATCTTCCTTTTCGGGAACAGTCTTGCCTTTGTTCACCAGCGAAAGAACGCCCACGCCCGACTGCCTAAAATCGCCGCCGGGGGCGCTGACGGCAACGGTCGAGCCGTAGTTAGAGTAGGGTGCACGTGAATTTCCAGGGTTGCTTGCGCCCACATTGATCACGCCGTCACAGCTGCCGGGAATCTGAGCCGAAGCATTCTGATTTGAGTTTCCGGCGGAGGTTACGATGATGCTGCCGCGCTTGTTCACGGACTCGATGGCACGGTTGTAGGTGCGCGAGCATTTCCCGGCACCGCCCAAAGACATGTTGATAACCTGCGCGGGGTGCTGGTTCGCGGGTACACCCCTCACGGACCCACCGGATGCCCAGATCATCCCATCAATGATGTCTGAATCGTAGCCGCCGCAGGCACCCAAGACGCGCACCGGCACAATCTTGGCCTTCGGGGCTACCCCGGCAATACCGATATTGTTGTTGCCAACGGCCGCTATAGTCCCGGCAACATGGGTGCCGTGCCAGGTTGAATTGGTGGCTTTTGCCCCAGAACCGCACTGCCCTTCAGTGGTCCAGTCGCCTTCATCCTGCGGGTTATTATCGCGTCCGTTGCCATCGCGCGCAGCGGATGCATCCGAGACGAAATCGTAGCCGGGCAGCACATTCTCATCCAGATCTGAATGCTTGGTAACGCCGGTATCGATCACGGCAACGGTCACCTGGTGATCCCCTGCGTGCTTCAGCGCATAATCGGCTTTGATAGTGGTGAAACCCCACAGGCGTGACATCTTAGGATCGTTGAAATCGACCTTATCCGAGCCGGGGAGGCTGCCGGTGGGCTGGCGTTTGAGATCGGGCTCGACCGAGTCCACCTGTGGGTTCTCGGCGAGCGTCTGCATATACTGTTTTGCCTGCTGCGCATTCAGAGGCTTTGACAGGGAGATAACCGAATCATTCTGTGCGGTATCACGCACATAGGTGGTTTTAACGCCAAGGAGCTCGTCAAGCGAATTTACGCTCTTCTCGATGCCCTGGTAGAGTTCGGGCACAAACTCGGAGTATTCGCCAGATTCCAGCCCCGCGATATTGAGGTCATTCTTGGCCTGATCGGCATAGTTGATGATAAAGCGGTCATAACCCTGTTCCTGCTGCTGTGCCGAGGTGGCAGCCAGAATATCCTCAGCCTGTGCGGATGCGGGAACTCCGGTCTTCGTTGATACCGGCGATGCGGGTGCGGCGTGAGCGGACGGTGCGCAGAGCCCTACCATCAGGGATGCGATACCCGCCACGCTCAGCGCCGCCATGCGGGTCCGCTTCACCGTAGGGTGTTCGATGAGTGACATGAAATGTCCTATGTTCAGTTATGTGTGAGTGAATATATGTGATGGCGAATTTGTGATTGAACTCGTCATCAAAAAATAGAATATAGGGCGTTTTGAAAAAGTGCATCTTGAAAGTATTTCAACTCAAAATATTTTTGTACATTTCGCACTAAAAATATATTTACCCATAAAGTTTTACTATTAAAATATTGGTGAAATCCTTGATTTTGCGCGGTAAAATTAGGGTCTAATTTATTCTTCCGGAGAAAATAATAGTGTATTTAATATACATCACACTATCTTGTATACGAGATTTAGGGTCTTGAAATACTTTAAAGTTTTCCGCAAGTATGGATGATAGCTCACCAAGTATTGAGTAAAGATTTAAAGCCTGCACAAAATTAGCTCGTCGTCTTTCAAACTCGCCGAAGCCTTACACAAAACGCGAGCAGATGATTCGTTAAAAATCATCCGCTCGCGGGTTGCTGAGCTGCGGGGAAGAGGTACAGCGAAAACGTACCAGAGTACAAGCTAGACCGCGTAACTGCCGTAAAGCCGCACCGCGCCTCCATCAACGCCCTTGGCACCCTGCACATAGTCAGGGTTATTCAACTCGGGGTCGCCAGCCTTCACCACATCCCCCATAATCCACGAAGAAATACCGCGCTCATTCAGACGACTCACCGCAGCATCCGCTAACGCAGGATCAACAATCGCAATCATGCCCACACCCAGGTTCAGGGTGCGCTCCAAGTCGGCGAGCGGAACCTGACCGAGCGAACCGATAAGCGAGAAAATCGCGGGAATCTGCCAGGTTGAACGATCCACGCGACCTTCCAAACCCTGCGGCAAAACACGCGCCAGATTAGCGGCAAGACCGCCTCCGGTCACATGCGAGAACCCACGAATACCGTGACCGGTCTGCCCGTCAGCACCATTGACCGGGAACGCAGCCGCCAAATCCAGACAATCCGCCGCATACACGCGAGTAGGCTCTAAAAGCTCCTCGCCCAAAGTACGGCCGAGCTCGTCCACCTGACGATCTAAGCCCCAGCCCGCCACATCGATCACCTTGCGTACCAGCGAGTACCCGTTCGAGTGAATACCCGACGATGCCATACCGATCAGCACATCGCCCTCGCGCACGCGATCTGGGCCGAGCAGCTCATCGGCCTCCACCAGACCGGTTGCGGCACCGGCAACATCGTACTCATGTTCAGCCAAAAGCCCCGGATGCTCCGCCGTCTCGCCGCCCACCAGCGCGGTACCGGCAACCTTGCAAGCCCCGGCAATACCCCGCACAATATCAGCAATACGCTCGGGAACAACCTTGCCCGTAGCAATATAGTCGGTCATGAAAAGGGGTTTCGCACCGCACACCACAATATCGTCCACGACCATACCCACTAGGTCGTAGCCAATCGTGTCATGAATATCGAGCGCCTGCGCGATAGCAACCTTCGTGCCCACACCATCCGTAGAAGTCGCCAAATAGGGCTTGCGATATGAGGACAACGCCGAGAGGTCATACAGCCCGGCAAAACCGCCCACACCGCCGATTACCGAAGCGTTGTGAGTCGCCTTCACCGCATCCTTCATCAGCTCGACGGCGCGGTCGCCCGCCTCAACATCAACGCCAGCGCTTGCATAGGTTACAGAGGTGCTGTTTTCGCTCATGGGTTTATTAGTCCTTCGGGGTTATAGGGCGTGAATTAACGTGTGCTGGAACCAAGTCTTCTTCGGTCAAAAGCGCTTCAAGATCGGCGTCGGGACCGGGGTTGCACATGCCCGGTGCCGGTTGTTGAGCTTCCTGAACAGACCCAACGGGTGCGGATGCGCCAGAGCCAGCCTGCGCCTGAACCACCGGAAGCGCGGCGGTATCGAACTTGTTCTCCAAGGTATCGGTACCGGTGCGGGTTTCAATGGAGACGGCTTCCGCATGCTCGGGCTTGCTTGGTACCGGGCGCTCAACGGTCACTTCCGCCGCCTTGCCGGCGAGCGGTCCGCCCTTGCCGTCTTCGGCATCGAAGAGCGACTTGCCGCGGCGCTCCTCCGAGGGAAGCCCAATCGGGTACTTGCCGGTGAAGCACGCCGTGCACATGTTTTTCGCGGGCTGCTCGGTTGCCGCCATCATGCCGTCTTCCGATATAAAACCGAGCGAATCGGCGCCGAGAGAAGCGCAAATTTCGTCCACCGAAAGACCGTTCGCAATCAGCTCTGCGCGTGAGGCAAAGTCGATACCGTAGAAACAGGGCCATTTCACGGGTGGGGAAGAAATACGCACGTGAACTTCTTTCGCCCCGGCCTCACGAAGCATACGCACTAGGGCTCGTTGAGTGTTGCCGCGCACGATCGAATCGTCAATGACAATCAGGCGTTTGCCCGCAACCACGGATTTGAGCGGGTTTAGCTTGAGCCGAATACCCAACTGGCGAATGGTTTGCGAAGGCTGAATGAAGGTGCGCCCCACATAGGCGTTCTTGACCAGGCCGTTACCGTAGGGAATGCCGGACTGCTCGGCGTAGCCGATGGCCGCAGGGACGCCGGATTCTGGCGTGGGCATCACCAAATCTGCTTCGACCTGGTGTTCACGGGCGAGCTGGCGCCCCATCTCCACGCGGGATTCGTATACAGAGCGCCCCGCAATCGTAGTATCCGGGCGGGCCAGGTAGACGTATTCGAAGACGCATCCGGCGGGTTTTGCCTCAGCAAAACGGTGTGAACGCAGACCGTTTTCGTCGATCGTAATAAGTTCGCCGGGTTCAACCTCGCGCACAAAGGATGCACCCACAATATCGAGTGCTGCGGTCTCGGAGGCAACCACCCAGCCCCGCTCCAAACGCCCCAGCACCAGCGGGCGAACGCCCTGTGGGTCACGCGCCGCATAGAGAGTCTGCTCGTCCATGAACGTGAGGCAGAATGCGCCTCGCAGGGTGGGCAGCAGATCGAGAACGGCTTCTTCTAGAGAATCAAAATCGTGCTCGGCTAAAAGCGCGGTTACCAGTGCGGTATCGGTCGTATTGCCCTGCGCTAGCTCACCAAACGCTGGGGGCTTGCCGCCGTTCTTTTGTAGCAGCTTATCGTAAAGATCTGCCGAGTTCGTCAGGTTGCCGTTATGCGCCAGGCAGAGCGTGCCGTGCGGGGTGGTGCCCAGAGTCGGCTGAGCGTTCGCCCAATGGGATGCGCCGGTCGTGGAGTAGCGCGCATGCCCGATAGCGTGTTCGCCCGGCATGGAACTGAGCGTGGCCTCATCAAAAACCTGAGACACCAGCCCCATGTCTTTATACACGTGGATGCGCTTGCCGTTGCTCGTTGCGATACCGGCGGATTCCTGCCCGCGATGCTGCAGTGCATACAGGCCGTAGTAGGTTAGTTTTGCCACGTCCTCACCGGGAGCCCAGACACCAAATACGCCGCAGGCGTCCTTGGGTCCGTGGTCTATCGGATCGAGATCGTGAGTGAGTTTTCCGTCAGGACGAATCAATTCACATCTTTTCGACGTTGGGACTGCGGGAAAGTCTTGTCTGCGCGCGGGTGTGTGAGCCGCCGGGCAGCTGTACCCTCGGGGGAGTACACAGACATTTCTAGTCTACCCTCTTTCAAGCCACCCTGTGGTGCACGCTATGAAATTTAACGCCCGCAGGAGCGATGAATATGTCACGTTTGGCTGCGTCAAGCGTTTTAGGATGCGCCGCTCGCTCCTACTTATCCTCTTCTTTGGATTCTGGCTCAACCTGCGCCGTTACGGACTTTTTGAGGGAGCGGCGGTCAAGCCACAGGGCCACGAGGGCGCCCAACGCCACACCGACGGCACCGTAAATAACCGCGATAACACCGAACACTGATGTTTCAGAATATGACGGATCGCCTGGACCCATGATCACCGAAATAAACGCCGCAATAAGTCCGATGATGAGCCCCAGCATCATGAAAGCTACCACCGACGGGGCACGGCGAACCCGCACCTGTGAGTACTCAACCTCGGCTTCAGGGGATGCTTCAGCTTCGGGCGTGAGGGATTCCGGTTCCGAAGAATCAGAGTGGGAATTAGAAGGTGTGTGTGCGCTACTCATGTCTTCAAGTCTATCTTTTGGGGTGAATCCTGCCTAATGACTCTTGGCGACGGCGGGGTGCGGAAAACGCGGCTGAAGGAATGTCGTCTGCTCTAGAGCGTGGACGCTAAGACTTGAGGTGCCGTTGTCAGGTAGCTCGGCGCCTAGAACAACGGGAAGTAGCGGGATAGATTGCTGCGTTCGCCGCTAGCGGTCAGCAGTCCGGATGCGCTCGCATCATCCCAAGCCAAGGCACCGGCAGCCAGCGCACACCAGATAAACCCGCTCGTTTCGACTACACTCGGCGGCGTGCCGCGGGTATGGCGAGGCCCGGCAATACACTGGGTAACCCCGTAGGGCGGAACCCGAACCTCCACGCTGTTGCCGGGGGCGAGCGTGGCGAGCTCTTCAAGGGCGTACCGCACTGCGGTAGCGCGCACACCGCGCGGCAGGCGAGCGAACGCTTGTTCTATATCGGCTCGATTTTCCGCACTAATAAGCGGTTTTTCTCCGGAAAGCACAGTATCAAAAACCTGTCTGACCTGTGCAAAGGCAGCCGCGCCGTCAGCCTCCGAAACTCGACGGCGCACACTCATGCGCTCTCACCCACCAGCGGTTCTAAATCTGCGCCGGGCACCCAGCCTCCAACTTCGCGGGGCGCATTATCCTGCACGCCGCCGATCACGGGGCGAGTCACCTGCGGAAGAAGCTGCTGCACCTGCTCGGAAGGCAGATGCCCTGTAGCTTCCAGCGCCCACAGCGCAACCGGGTAGGCAGCACGGGTTGCGCCGTCGGAAATCTTCACGACCACAGACGCGCCAGAACGCAGGCCCACACACAATACCCCGGCGGCGCCGCTCTTGACGACCGCATCCAGCTGCTCACTCAGTACCGTATCGGGCATACCGGGGGCCTGGATCAGTTCGGGGTAATCCACCATCGCGGTCGCTACGGTTGAGGCGCGCGCATCCGCATCCATATTGCGAATCGCCGCACCGAGCGTCGAATAGGCACGCGCCAGACCCAGAGCTGAGACCGCTGCGACGGGGGCACCACATCCGTCAATGCCCGATGTGCCCACAGGCTCGCCCGTAAAACTCGCGATCTCCTCAGCAATCATGCGCTGCAGCGGATGCTCGGGGTCGCAGTAATCCTTCATCGTCCACTGGCGCGAATCCGGGTCTACGACCGAGCGGTCCAGCTGCGCGGCACACGCCCACAGAAACCCGGCATGCTTACCCGAACATGGATGCGCAAGCGGGGTCTTCGCCAAATCCGCGCGTACCATCTGTTCGTGCGCGTGTGCATCAGCGGGGTAGGCGGTAGGACAGAGCAGGGCGGTCGCATCAACACCGGCGCCCTGAAGCACGTCTTGAACCGCGCGCATCTGCTCGAACGTTCCCTGATGCGACCCGCACGCGATCGCTACCTGCGCGCCACGCAGCGGCGCCCCCGATTTGAGCGTGCCGATAGCCTGCAGGGGCTTGAGCGCCGAGCGGGCAAAGAATGGCTGGCTCATGTCTCCGAGGGCAAGATCGGTGGTGCCTTCGGGGGAGAGCACCACCACAATACCGTGGTGGGTCGTCTCGATCAGATCGTTACGAGTCTGAAATACGAGTTCGGCGTCTGTGAGGGAAAGCTGAGGAGAAGTCATATACCCACAATAATAGTGCTAAAAATAGAAATTCTAGCGGATAAAATCACATAAGCGCGGTGATGGCTGCCGTACCGCCAAAAATAATGCCGGGCGCATTCGCAATCACAATGGGCCAGTCTTTCTTCTCGCGCCACAAACCGTATGCCACCCACAGCGTGCAGTTAATGCCTGCAACGAGCGGCTGAATCCAGTCGCCCTTATGGCCGTTGATATTGCCGATAATTTGCGGGAAGTAGAAGACGTACATGAGCACCGCGGTTACGGATGCTACGCGCGCCAGGATCGGGAATAATCTGGCGTGAATATCGGATTCGCTGTGCGTATCTTGGGTGGGGGTCTGAGTGCTGGAATTTTGCGCGCTCATGAGGATCCTTTCGTCTGTGTAATACGCCCTGCAAATGCGCCCGGCCAGTAGAACAGACCGTATTCACAAGACAATTTAGCCTACTCCCGCCCCTGGAATGACGCAAATGCAGGCCATGGCGGCAGCCCTAAACTATCCTGCTAAAAAGAGCCTTTATGCGAAAAAAGCGTTAAAAACACCGCTTTATTCACATAAAGGCTCTTTTTTACGGCCTGAGGGTGGGAACCCCACGATACGGAAGAGCGCCGAAACCCCCGCCCGTGCCGCATCCGACACGGTACCCTTATGTACATGAAGGTTTTGGTACTGGGCCCCGGCGGCCGCGAACACGCAATTATCCGTGCGCTTGCACGCGATCCACAGGTAACCGAAGTTCACAGCGCACCCGGCAACGCGGGCATCGCTCAGGACGTTCCGGTACACGCCATCGACGCCAATAACCCCGAGCAGGCTGTCACGCTCGCCCGTGAGCTCGCCGCAGACCTGGTGGTTATTGGCCCTGAGGCACCTCTAGTCGCCGGTGTTTCTGATGCCCTGCGCGAGGCAGGCTTCGCGGTCTTCGGACCCTCAGCGGCTGCGGCACAGCTTGAGGGGTCCAAGGCATTCGCCAAGCAGGTGATGGAAGAAGCAAACGTACCGACCGCCCGCGCCTTCGTCGCCACGATCGAAGCCGAAGCGGCGCAAGCCCTTGACGAATTCGGCGCCCCCTATGTGGTGAAAGACGACGGGCTCGCCGCGGGTAAGGGCGTGGTTGTCACCGAGAACCGGGACGCTGCCTTAGAGCATGCGAACGCCTGCTTTGCCGCTGGCGGTTCCGTGGTGATCGAAGAATTCTTGGACGGTCCCGAAGTATCGCTCTTCGTCATCAGCGACGGAAAGAACGTGCTCCCGCTCTCTCCGGCGCAGGATTTCAAGCGCATCTTTGACAACGATGAAGGCCCGAACACCGGCGGGATGGGCGCCTACACCCCACTTGACTGGCTGCCCGAAGGATTTGTGGACGAAGTGATCGAAAAGATCGCCCGCCCCACCATCACGCGCATGGCAGAACGCGGCACCCCGTTCGTGGGCGTGCTCTTCTGCGGGCTCGCCGTTACTAGCCGCGGCGTGCGCGTCATCGAATTCAACGCTCGCTTTGGCGACCCCGAAACCCAGGCGGTGCTGGCACGCCTGCGCACCCCGCTCGGACAGCTGCTCTTTGCGGCATCCCGCGGCGAGATCGCCGAAGACACCCACCTGGAATGGGACCCCCGCACCGCCGTGGATGTGGTCATGGCGGCAGAAAACTATCCGGGAACCCCGCGTAAGGGCGATGCGATTGCGGGGCTTGAGAGCGCATCCGCTATGCCTGATGTGCATGTGGTGCACGCCGGAACCGCCGTCGCGGGCGAAGAGATTGTGACAGCGGGCGGCCGCGTGCTCGCCGTCGTCGCGCTTGGTGATACCCTTGCCCATGCACGCGATGCCGCCTATGAAGGGGTACGAGCCATCACCTGGGAAGGCGCACAATACCGCACCGATATTGCCCTCAAAGCGGTGCAGGGGGCGATTACCGTGCCCGAACTCCGCAACTAACCGCTACTCTCTATTCGCGTGAGCAGGTCGTTTTTGGTCGAACAGGTGGGATTTTCCTACCTGCTCGACCAAAAGCAACCTGCTCGCGGTGTATTCCAGCCGGGCGCCAAGTAACAGAACTTAACAGCCGAACCCTGAGAACACGGCGTTGCGGTCGCATTCGGATTCACATATCGCGGGATGCGGGCATTGTCCGGTAAGGTAAAGAATAGATAAACACGCCGCGCACATTCGCCCCACAGGAGAACTGCCCATGAATTCCCGCAACAACCCACCCATGATTCCGGGGTGGACGCACGTCTACTCCGGTAAAGTACGCGACCTTTACGTTCCCGAAGAAAGCCGCTATGACGCTGCCGGGCTAACCGTCAGCGACGATGCTGAAATCCGCGCAGGCTCCGTCATGGTCGTCGCCTCTGACCGCATTAGTGCCTTCGATAAAATTCTTCCCACCGAAATCCCCGATAAAGGCAAAATCCTCACCCAAATGTCGCTGTGGTGGTTTCAACAACTTTCGCATATCCCAAACCATGTGATTTCAATCGATGTGCCCGAATCAGTCGCAGGGCGAGCCATGATATGCAAATCGCTCAATATGTTCCCGGTCGAGTGCATTGTGCGCGGCTATCTGACGGGCTCGGGGCTCACAAGTTACCGCGACACCGGAAGCATAGCAGGCATCGAACTCCCGGCGGGGCTTGTGGACGGGTCACGCCTCGAAACCCCAATTTTCACGCCGACCGGCAAAGCCGAAGTAGGCCAGCACGATGAACCGGTAACCCGCGAAGAACTCTACGCCGAAGTAGGGCACGCAATCGGTAACCGCCTAGAAGAACTCTCACTCGAACTCTACAGCACCGCCGAAAAAATCGCCCGCGAGCAGGGCATTATCTTGGCAGACACCAAAGTCGAATTCGGAACCGACTCTTACCGCGGCGAAATCACCCTTGGCGACGAATTGCTTACCCCCGACTCCTCACGATTCTGGGATGCGAGTGAGTACGAACCCGGAAAGTCTCAGCCGAGCTTTGATAAGCAGTTTGTGCGCGACTGGCTGCGCTCGCCGGAATCGGGCTGGGACGGTTCGGATAACGTGCCTCATCTGCCCGAGGATGTGGTTGAGAAGACCCGCGCCCGCTATGTTGAAGCCTACGAGAGGCTGACCGGAACGAAGTTCTAGATAGACTAAATGCGCGAGTAGATAATATTTTGACGAGCAGATAACGCGTTGATATCTGCTCGTCAAAATACTATCTACTCGCGGAAATTTTCTACGCCAGATGCTCCTCATGCAGCGTTGCTCTTTTTACCTAGAATATTATGTACTCAGGGGTAAATTCTGGTGTTTTAGGGAAAAATTTTCCCAAAATACCCTCTATTTTTGTTAGAGTTGGCGTATGCTTCTAGAATTTTCGGTTGAAAACTATGAAAGTTTCAGGGATGAAGCGTACCTGTCGATGGTGCTTCCCTCCCTCAAAACGCAGGTGCCGAAAAATGGGCAGACTTGGGAGAGCTCTACGAGCCGAGTGGCCGCTATTTTCGGGGCGAATGCTTCTGGTAAAAGCACCATTGTGCGTGGTGCGCTTATCAGACTGAGCCAGGCTGTCCGTGCGCCTGGGGGACATCTTTATCATCCTTATCTGCTTCAGAACCCTCTCAACCCGCAGACAACCTACACGCTGAGTTTCACCCACGAGCAGGTGCGCTATGACTATCGGGTACAGGCAGATAAAAGCGGTGCTATAGCCCTTGAAACCATGCATGCCTACCCAAAAGGTACAGCACGATTACTCTTTGAGCGCCGCACCCAAAAAGACTCCACAGTTACCGTAAAGGCAGGGTCCTCGCTGAAGGGCGCCACCCAAGAGGTTCGTAAAATTACACAGCCAGATCAGCTGTTTTTAGCGGTTGCTCGGCAATACGGGCATGAGACCCTGGCACCTTTGGCGCGTGTTCTTGCCTACGATTTCTATTTCATGGATGGTATGGCTTCACGACAGACGAATATCGTGACAATAATGCGTATGATAATTCGTAATATCGACCTGTGGGAGCGTTCTATGAGCGCATTAGCACAAGTGGCTGATATTGGAGTTACCCGTCTTGAAGTAGACCGTAAAAAACTCCCACCAGAGTTTATTGAAGTAGCAAATATTAGACAAATAGCGGGTTTCGGGCCTGAGCTTTCTCATGAAGATATGTTAGAGAGTGCACAAGCACTTAATCTATACCATCGTGGAGTACATGAGAAAGAGGTTAGGCTGGGGCTTAGCGCACAGAGCGATGGTACTCTCAGCTGGCTTGTGCTTGCGGGTAGAGCTGTGGCAGCCCTCCAAGGGGGCGCAGCGTTAGTAGTTGATGAACTGGAATCTAGCCTGCATCCTACTTTGGCCGCTGAATTGGTGAGCATGTTCAAGAACCCTGACATGAACCGTACCGGCGCGCAACTCATTTTTACTTCGCACGATGCTACTCTGCTGGGTAATATCCCCATGCGCCTGCTTGACCCGCCGGAAGTGTGGTTTACCGAGAAAAATAATGAGGGCGCGAGCGAAATTTTTTCTTTGGAAGAGTTTGATACCCGTCCCAAGAGCAATATTCAGAAACAGTATCTCACCGGTGCTTTCGGGGCTATACCCACCACCTACATGTCTGAGTTACGTGCTCTTTTAGAGGCGGAACAATGAGCCGTCGTGCTAAGAGCACCAAGAAAACGCAGCACAAAGACTACTATCCTAGTCGTAACCAATGGTGAAGTGACGGAGCATCGTTACCTTGAATGGTTACGCGATAAGGTCAACGGACCGCGTGAAAAGTATTCAGTAACGATAGAAGCTATTTCAGGAGATCCCACGTGGATACTTCAAAAAGTAATAGGCAGAACTTCTAAAAACTATGATCAGGTATGGTTTGTGGTAGATCAGGACGACCATACCCGTGAAAAATTACGTGAGTTTATCAAGAGTTGTACGGACGAAGATATCGCCGCTGTTGTGAATGCACCGTGCTTTGAAGTGTGGCTTAACGCTCATTACGAACGGGTCAGAAAATACCAAAATCAGAAAGATGCGCAACGACACTATCGTCAGTTATCGGGAGTCTTGGAGAAAGATGAGAAAACTATTCCTCAAGATTTTCCTTTTGAGGAGTACGAAAAAGCATGCGGGAACGCACATCTTACGGGGAACTACAACCCTATGCCGAACGAGTTAGCCGAATCCCCAGCCACACCTATGCCTTATCTTCTCCAAGCAGTGGAGCTGATAGGGCACAACGTAGCGAAGGGATAGAAAACGTTCCCGCTTTGTGCCTAATGCATATGAGAGAGCTTCTACGCCAGATGCTCCTCATGCAGCACCACCTGATGCGGCAGCGCATCCGCATCTATCACCTGAGCCTGCCGTTCCCGCTGTTGGTCGCGGGCGCGGTCTGAGAGGGAATAGAACCATTTAATGTGCTCACATACGCGCTCATAGGCGGCCTCTTCATCACGAGTGGAAATCGCCTCATAGATTCCCCGGTGCTGATCTTGCAGAGTCTGCTTAACCGTAGCCCAGTCACGCAGCAGCGGAACCGCCTCCTGCACGTAACTGATAGTGGCCATATGCAAAGAATCAATGACCGTATCGAGCACAATATTGCCGCTCAAGCGGGATAGCTCGTAGTGAAAACGTGTGTCGCAGAAATGGAACCGCTCATTGGAAATATCTGGCGAATCCATCTCCGCCAGGTGCTCGCGGGCGTTCTCTAAGGCGAGGTCACGCTCAGCAGAATCCGGAGCGTTCGCGGCGGCACGTGCAGCAGGCCCCTCCAGCAGTAAACGCGTGGAAACCACGTCTTTGACGGGCAGGTTGCGGGTGGCAATGTGCATGCGAAGCGCCCAACTGAGCGCATCTGAAGGCTCAGAAATAACGATAGCGCCGGATTTTGGGCCCGAACCGGTGCTGGAACGAATCAGTCCCAAAGCCCCTAAAATACGCAGGGCCTCACGCACCGATGGGCGTGAAATACCGTACTGTTCGGCTAGGGTGCGTTCGGATGGTAGCCTATCGCCCACACGCAGCTCCCCCAGACGCAGCCTGCGTTCAAAGTTTTCGAGCAGGATGCTGTAACTACGCTCTTGCATGATCGTCCCTGAGCCTGTTGTGCGCGTCATGAGTATGTCCCATTTCGTGTGAAATCTGAAAGTGACTTTTAGCTTGTGCAACTCTCCAGGGTGCAAAACCCTGTGGGTGGGTGCCTGAGGGCGTGTACGCCGCCTGGGTGGGTTCGTCACAGAACCACGCCCAATGTTGTGCTCTGCAAGCCTACAGTATTTTTATGATGCCCGCACTGCATTCCGGTAGTGCAGCGGCGGGGCGGTGCACCCTGTGGTGCCCCGCCCCGCCAGCTCGCTCGTTACGGAACCCTAAGGGCTAGGGAACGAGGAACGAGAGGATATTGGTCTGCAGGAAGACCAGCAGGCAGACGACCACGAGCATCGCAAACGACCAGGGAACCACGGCCTTGAGGATGTCGGACTCCTTGCCCTCCATATCCACAGAGGTGGCCGCAATAGCCAGTGACTGCGGAGAGATCATCTTGCCGACCACACCACCGGTGGTGTTTGCTGCAAGCATCAGCTCAGGGGTAGCACCACTCACACCAGCATGCTGCAGATTCTCGGCAGCAGATACCTGCAGCTTGGAGAAGAGCGCGTTTGCGCTGGTATCCGAGCCGGTCACCGCAGTGCCGATCCAGCCCAGCACCGGTGCCAGTACTGCGTAGATGGTACCCAAGCCCGCCAAGAAAGTACCCATTGCGACGGTCTGACCCGAGAAGTTCATGACGTATGCCAGTGCCAGCACCGAGGCAATGGTCAGAATCGTCCAGCGCATACGGTAGATGACCGAACCGAACTCGGCGAAAACGGCTGGGAACTTGAAACCATACCGCCCCTTCTCGTTGAAGAAGAAGTAAACAACCGCAACGATCAGGCCCGAGATAATCAGCAGAGTACCGGGGTTTGAAAGCCAGGTGAAGGTGTAAGGGGCGTCCTTGACGGGTGTGCCGTCCTTGGTGACCAAACGGGAGCTGAGCGCGGGGATATTGATTTTAATAGCCACGGTCTTCAGCCATGCCTTCAAACCGGCATTGAGGTTCACGATGCCGAAGATAGCGACCACAATCAGGTAGGGCAGCAGAGCCATCCACACGCGCACTGCGGGCAGCGCCTCTTTCTCCTCAGACTGTGAAGGCAGGCCGTAGCGTTCACGCACGCCCTCAACACCGCGCGGCTTCCAGAAGCGCAGGAAGAGCACCGCAGCACCCATCGAAACAATACATGCCACCACGTCGGTGAGGTTGTAGGCGGGAGTTGCGGCGGTAATCCACTGCGCAATAGCGAAGGAAATACCGATAACGAAGGCAGGGAGCCATGCATCTTTAACACCCTTCATACCGTCGAGGATGAAGAGCAGAATGACGGGCACGAACATTGCCAGGAACGGTGCCTGGTGACCGACGATAGTTGCAATAACGTGCGGGTCTTTGCCGCCAACATCGCCTGCAGTCACAATCGGGACGGCGACGGCGCCGAAGGCCACAGGAGCGGTGTTAGCAAGAAGCACGGTAATAGCTGCTTTGAGCGGCTTCACGCCGAGGGCAAGAATCATGGTCGCGGTAATTGCCACGGGAGCACCGAACCCTGCGAGGGCTTCAAGCAGACCACCGAAGCAGAAGGCAATCAGAATCGCCTGGATGCGCAAATCGCCGCCGCCCAGACGGTCGAAGGTACGGCGCAGGTCTTCAAAGCGTCCGGCAAGCACGGTGACCTGGTAGAACCAGATGGCACCGAGGATCACCCAGCAGATCACCAAACCGTAGATAGCGCCGCGCACCGCGCTGAGCCCTGCCAAATCGAAGGGCATCGTAAAGCCGAGGCTTGCCACCAGGATAGATGCGGCAAGTGCCACCAGCGCCGACCAGTGCGCGCGTGCCTTGACGACGAGTAGCATGATGAAGAAGGTCAGCAGCGGTATGGTTGCCACGAGCGCGCTTAGCCCAAGGCTTCCCCCGACTGCGTTGGGTTCAGCGAAGAATGTATTCACTGGAACTCCTTTGGTTCGGTTCAATGTGATGTGGTCAGACCAATCAAAATTCCACGGATTCGTGGCGACTATGGCACCCTTCTGGGATGTGGTCTGACCATTAGCTTCATGTGAAGCCTACCCGAAGGGTGCTTTGAGATACAACTTATAGAGTGCAGGTGTGTTTTCCGCACGATGGCGGGGGAGAGGGGTGATATTTGCGTTCTGGGTGCCAAAAACGGGTTGTTCCAACTTCTGGCATTAAATTTCAGCTCTGCGCATAGAGATTTTGCGCACTGCATTTTTTCGAGATGTTCCTGGGTTGTGCCACCCGATATTGCAAGGGACTGCATAGGTAAGGTATGCATATTTGCGGGAAATTATGCAGAAAAATTGGGCAGTTCCGCATCAGCTCGCGGATGCTGCATATACACCCGCCGGAATGTCTGTTTAAGGTATCTCGAAACATTGGGGTTGCTATGACCTAAAGTATGCTTTACTACCTGAAACTAAGGGAGTCCTTAAAACTCAATTTGGTGAGAAAAATGTTCGTTATTTCAATTAAAGGAATGCTCCGAACCTGGTGTTAAATGAAGATCAACGAAGAAAGTCTACGAATACGTTTCTACACCGATATGACCGGTCCCCGTAAACACCGGCGGGTTCCTGAGAGAACCTGGTCAGTCATGATCCTGGCGCGTTGAAAACCCGCGTTACGTAAATTCGGCACAGGAATTTGCGTCCCGGAGCGCATACCGCATCCCACATCAGCGGTTCTGTAGAGACTCGAAACCAGAAAGGACGGATAACATGCGTATTGCGCTTTTCTCCACGTGCATTGTTGATGGCATGTATCCCCGCGTAGCACGCGCGACCGTCGAGATTCTAGAACGCTTGGGGCATGAGGTTGTTTATCCTCCCGGGCAGACCTGCTGTTCCCAAATGCATGTCAATTCCGGGTACTTTGATGATGCTTACCCCGTCGTAAAAAACCACGTCGAGTCTTTTGAGGCGTGGGACTGGGATGTTGCCGTGGCACCCTCAGGTTCCTGCGTAGCATCCCTGGGGCACCAGCAGCCCATGATCGCTCGTCATCAGGGCGACGAAGATCTTGCCGTGCGCGCAGAACAGATTGCTGCACGCACCTTTGAGCTTTCCCAGCTTCTCATTGACGTTCTGGGCATCACCAACGCTGCCGAGCAGCTTGGTTCTTACTTCCCCGAGCACGTGACCTACCATAGCTCATGCCACGGTATGCGTCTGCTGCATCTTGGCTCTCGTCAGTCAGATCTTGTGCGCACCGTTGAGGGTATTAAGTACACCGAAATTGAGGGTCTCGACCAGTGCTGCGGCTTCGGCGGAACCTTCTCGTTCAAGAACGCCGATGTTTCCGGTGCGATGGTTGAAGATAAAGCAACCAACGTTGAGAAGACCGGCGCATCCGTATGCACTGGCGGCGACTGCTCCTGCCTGATGAATATCGGCGGTGCGCTCTCACGCCGCGGATCCTCTGTTAAGACCGTCCATTTTGCCGAAATCCTCGCCTCCACCAAGGAGAATCCGCTGAAGATTGACGGCAACGTAGAACTCGCCTTCGCATAGAAAGTAGGTTGATGATGACTTCCACCGCAATCCCCCTGGGTATGCCGAAGGTCGTGCACTACGGCGAAGGTAATATCTTTGAGAACGAACCGTTCCCCGAATACGCCAAGCGTGAGCTGAAGAATGACCAGCTGCGTAATAACCTGCGTTTCGTGACCCACGCTATTCGCAATAAGCGTGCCCGCGTCACCAGCGAGCTGCCCGACTGGCAGGAACTGCGCAACACCGGCGAAATGGTGAAGAACTATGTGCTCTTCAACCTGCCCCAAATGCTGGAACAGTTCGAGCGCAACTTTACCGCGCGCGGTGGCCACGTACACTGGGCGCGCGATGCTCACGAGGCAAACCAGATCGCCCTCGATCTGATTCGTGAGCAGGGTGTAGACGAGATCATCAAGATCAAGTCCATGGCAACCGCCGAAACCGGTCTGAACGAGTTCTTGGAAGAGAACGGCATTAACGCCATTGAGACCGACCTTGCGGAAGAAATTGTGCAGCTCGGCGAAGACCGCCCCTCGCACATTCTGGTTCCTGCAATTCACCGTAACCGCCGCGAAATCCGCGATATCTTCCTTAAGAAGATTGAAGGCATTAACCCGGATATTACCGATGAACCCGCTGAGCTTGCGGAGGCTTCGCGTAACCGTCTGCGCGAGAAGTTCCTCTCGACTAAGGTCGCCGTTTCGGGCGTGAACTTCGGTATCGCTGAGACCGGCACTATGACCATCGTGGAATCCGAAGGCAATGGTCGTATGTGCCTGACTCTGCCCGATACTCTCATCTCGTTCATGGGTATCGAGAAGCTGCTGCCCACCTTCCAGGACTACGAGGCGTTCCTGCAGCTTTTGCCGCGTTCCTCCACAGGTGAGCGCATGAACCCTTACACCTCCATGTGGACGGGCGTAACCCCCGGTGACGGCCCGCAGAACCTGCACGTGATCCTTATCGATAATGGTCGTACCGCTGTGCTGGCCGATGAACTGGGTCGCCAGGCTCTGCGCTGCATCCGCTGTTCTGCCTGCATGAACGTGTGTCCGGTGTACGAGCGTGCCGGTGGTCACGCCTACGGTTCCACTTACCCCGGTCCGATTGGTGCAATTCTTTCGCCCCAGCTTTCCGGTATTGAGGCGGCGCACAATAACTCGCTGCCATACGCATCTTCGCTATGCGGTGCCTGCTACGAAGTGTGCCCCGTGAAGATCAACTTCCCCGAGGTGCTGGTGCATTTGCGCGGTAAGGATGTTGAGGCGAAGCACGCGAAGAAACACGCGCCCACCCAGATGGACGCCATGATGTACGGTGCTAAGAAGCTGTTCTCCTCGGGCAAGATGATGGCGGTCGCCGAACGCGGTCTGCCGATGTCCCGTCTGATTAGCGGCAAGAAACATAAGATTACGAAGGTGCCCGGAATTGTCGGCGGTTGGACGGACTACCGCGATATTCCTGAGCCTCCCAAAGAATCGTTCCGCAACTGGTGGAAGAAGGAAAAGTCTGGCGCACCCGCTCGTGACAGCGCCGAGCGCGTGGATATTTCCGCTCTCATCGAAGCGAATAAGGGTAAGGCTGCAGAAGCCGCAGCGAACGCACAGGCTGCGGCCGAAGCTCAGGCGGCTCGTGAAGGTAAGGAGAACGCATAATGTCCTCTGCGAAGGAAGATATTCTCACACGTATTCGTGAGTCCCTGTCGGATGCCCCCGAGGCACCAACTCCCGTGCGTAATTACCGCCGCGTAAGCGAGCTGAACCGCGAACAGACTATTGAGATGCTGGTAGATCGTCTGATCGACTATAAGGCGAACGTCTTCAACGCGACCGAGTCGAATATCGCCGAGGTTATTGCTGAGCGTCTAGGAGAGAACTCGCGCTATGTGGTTCCCACCGGGCTGAACCCCGAATGGCTGCCTGAGGACACTGCAACCCGCGTGCATGTCACCGATTCGGGGAGCACTCTTGAACCCGGCGCGCTTTCGGTGCATGAGCTTGATGCCGTGGATGCGGTGGTCACCTCCTCGACCGTATCGTGCGCTGAGACCGGCACCATTTTCTTGAACTCCACCCCACAGGAAGGTCGCCGTGCGATTTCCCTGGTGCCCGATCACCACGTATGCGTGGTGCCGGAATCCACGGTTGTGGAGCTGGTGCCGGAGGCGATTGAACGCATCACCTACGAGCGCCCGGTGACCATGATTTCCGGGCCGTCTGCGACCAGCGATATTGAGCTGATTCGCGTGGAGGGTGTGCACGGGCCGCGCATCCTGGATGTGGTGATCCTCGAAGGCAAATAGCCGGTTCGGCAAATGCGGTAAACGGACTAGGCGGTTGAGCCTAGAGCACCGCTGACGCAATAGAAAGGGGATGGGAACCTAACGTGGTTCCCATCCCCTTCACTATGCGCGGCGTACTCTCTGTGAGTAGCATTCTGTACTAAGAGTCTAGGGTATGACATGAGGAGTCCAGCAATATGAAGTGCAAAAATTTCTCAAGGAGTATTGAAGAAATTCACGATAATTTACGTTCTTCAAGGTATTCTTATAGGTGTCAATTACATGAACACCATTGAGCTTCCGTGACTTAATAAAATTGAGGATGCATGCCATGAGCGATGAACAACCACAGAGAACCGAAATCGGATACGCGAACCATAATCCCCTTATATTTGATCATTCTGCAGCTTCCTTATTCGCAGATATATGTCAGAGAGCCTTGCGAGAGCTTAAATTTCTGCTACCTGATCTGCGTAGAACTGCTGATGAAGCACTTAAAGATTTCAGAGGGTATTTCGCTGAAGTTTACCGGCGGAATATGGAGATAGCTGTTGAGGGTGGAAACGCTATTATCAGCTACCTGGAGCAGCTAGAACGGTCTATTAAACAAATTGATAGATCTGCTTATGATGAACGAAGAAACCGCCAGAAGGCACGCGAGTATGAGGATGACTGGTGGGGGCTTCATAAAAGCTGGGATGAGTTTTGGGGATTTGCCCCGCCAGTAGATGAAATTATTCCTCCCAATGTTCATATTGAGGTCGTAAGACAGCCTTCACGTGAGTTTCCTCGTATAGGAGAGAATACAGAACAGGGTATGTCGGTATCTTCGCTCCGACCTTCCAGATTGATGATAAGCGCTATGCAAACTGAGAGCCTTGTCGCTGGGCTTAGTCATTTTCCTAGTGAAATCCGTAATAAAGCTGCGGAATTTTCTGCTGGAAGTCAGTGGGGGAGCGTTGACTGCGAAGACTTTATAAAAGCATTTGAGACATGGAATGAAGAGAACCGCCAAGATCATCGGTGGGCAAATACTATTGCGAACGAATTTAAAAAGGCTGGAGCTGCTGGCGAGTTTGTTACCCTCTCGGACGCGGCGTTGCAAAACAGCTTAGATCTTAAAGGTATACGTAATAACCGCGCCGACCTAACGATTCCAGCACCTATGGTGACGGGTAAAACGCCTTCAAGTGGTT
Organism: Rothia sp. HMSC069C01; assembly: GCF_001814655.1. Taxonomy (NCBI): domain Bacteria; kingdom Bacillati; phylum Actinomycetota; class Actinomycetes; order Micrococcales; family Micrococcaceae; genus Rothia; species Rothia sp. HMSC069C01. Next base: position 153,905 of record NZ_KV817379.1, on the reverse strand, counting down.
TCGCAAACGACCCTGTTAATGTGGCGACGGGTAACTTTATCGAACCGGAGATTGACCTTGAGTATTCCGGTCTTGCATCATCCTGTGCTCTAACCCGCATGTACAACAGCGTCGCCTTGCTCGATGACTCTATGGATACTGGTGTTTTTGGTCCTGGTTGGTCATCGAATCTGGACGTAAAACTATTTTTTGAGGACGAAGGCGCAACCCGTATTCTTCCTGATGGGCGGCATATCTTCTATGCACGGCAGGGTGAAGGGTTTGCCCGAGCTCAGTGAGAAGCGCAATGGCTTGAGCGTATAAGTCTTGAAGAACATCATGACATTGACTCCACGCTTGAATTCATTCTGAATACCACAGAGCAACATGTCGGTGTGCTCTACTGTGCCCAAGATAATCAGGGAACCCGAACCTATTTCTCCCCGAGCGGTACCTGGCTTGGTGCAACTACTGGCCCAGGAACTACAATTGCTGCTTTGCGTAACAGCGAAGATCAAATAGTTCAGCTTATACACGAACTTGGACGACATATTAAGATTCAATACCGTGATGGGCGCGTTGCTTACGCAACCACTTCTACTGGTGAGCATGCTGAATATATGTACGGAGGTCTTGCAGAACGAACTGCTGGACATCTCACGGGTGTAAATACTGCGCGAGGTACCCGTACATACGAGCATGATAAGAATAATCTGATTTACCGTGTTATCGCAGCAGATGGTACCGTCGAGGTTACTAACTCCTATGATGAACGAGCCCGTATAATTCAGCAGCTCACCCACTACGGGCGTACCGTGCGGTACTCCTATCTGAACCACGGCATCACCGATATTGCCAATACTGACGGCACCGATGCAAACGTGTGGGTTAGCGATGAATACGGTCGCCTGGTTGCCCTGCATGATGCTGAAGGCGGCCGTACTACCTTCTCCTACGACACCTTCGGTAACCGCCGTCTCGTAACGGAACGCGATGGGAGCCGCATACACAGGTACTACGATGAGCGTGGTCGGCAGATTCGCGAGATCACCGCCGAAGGCGCAGAAACGCTCACTACTTACGATGAATTTGACCGGGTGACCTCTCAAATCATCTCTACTTTTGAGGTGGACCAGCGGAAACGCTACGAAACGTACATTGCCCACCTGAACGGGGAGGGAACGGAAGATAGTACACCGCAGGTCCTTGCAACCCAGACCTTCACCTATGCCAGTCCTGAGGATCGCTATCCGTCTGCCGTGACTGATGCCCAAGGCAACACCACCACATTCACCTGGAATCAGGGAATGCTGATCCGAACTGAAAATCCTGAAGGTGTAGGGGTGAACTTCACCTACGACAAGTTTGGGCAGCCGGTCACTATGAGTAATGATCTGGGCGAGACCACACGTCTGGAGTACACTCCTTCAGGCCAGCTAACGGCTGTAACAACACCACTCGGTTATCGCACGACTCTAACCTACGATAACGCAGGTAACCTGATCTGCTATGAAGACCCCACGGGTGCTCTCTGGAAATTTGAGTACGCTGAAGGCGCTCGCCTGACTGCTGCCGTTGACCCCCTGGGCGCGCGTCAAGAGTACACATACGGTGCCAGCGGCGATGTGGTTCAGCTTCGCGATGCGCTTGAGCGCATTACCACACGTACTTTCGACCTCTACGGAAATATGAGTTCGGAAACCCTGCCCGGCGATAGAACCTTTACCTATATCTATGACGGGTTGGCACGTCTGGTGGAAACCGTCGACCCCGCTGGCGGTTCCTGGAAACGTACTTACGACGCGGCAAGTACGCTTACCAGCACGATCGATCCGACCGGTGTGCAGGTGAAAAATATCGCCAATCGTACCCACCGCACGGTGACGCAGCATGACGGTTCAGGTACAGCAATACGGGTGAAGCTTGATCAGCTAGGACGCCCGGTGGCACGCGAGGAAATCCCCTCACCCACGGAAACCGTTCAAGAGCGTGCGGCATCTGGTGAAGAGCGCATTGTCTATGATGTCGTGGGTAACCCGGTTGAAATTCTTGATGCCGAAGGCGGCCTGACGCGGTACGAATATAACCGCGCGCATCAGCTTGTGCGTGAAGTATCTCCCGCAGGGCGAGTCAAAACCTACGCCTACGATCGAGCGGGGCGGCTTGCGTCTATGACCGATGGAAACGGGAATACCACCGAGCTGGAGTATGATGCCGATTCGCGCCCGGTAGCACGTAAATTTGCGGATGGAACTGTAGAACGCATGACGTACGACCGTGCCAGCCGTATTATCAGTGTGGTGGGTGGTTCGCAGCTTCCGACGCACTATACCTATGATGCCGCCGGGCGCGTAACAAGTATCCGTGATGGTAAGTACGGTACCCGCTCCTTCGTTTATGACGCCGCAGGTCAGGTTATCACCATGATTAACGGCGTAGGCGGACGTACCCATTACACCTATGACGAAGCCGGGAATGTAGTATCGATGATGGACCCAGCAGGCGCCATTACCAGCTACGAATATGATGTTCTGGGCAATATGGTACGCCGAGTTGATCCCGTAGGTGCCGTGACAAAGTACTCCTACGATGGTGCTTCGCGCCTAGTTTCAAAGACTAACCCTGACCACAGGGTTCATGTGTGGGAGTATGATGCAAACGGCGAGGTGACGGCATACCGCGTTGACGGTGAGCTGATGGCACAGATTGCCCGCAACCTGCGCGGACGAAGCATCACCGTGCGGGACTGGACCGCAGTTGGCGGTAAAAACTCGGGTCAAAAACCTTGGGTGACCCGTACTCACCGTGACCGCCTGGATCGCGTGGTCAGCGTTCGTCACGGAGTCGGTGAATCGGTGCTGTCCTCCGAAACCTCGGTTGCTGATATTTCTCAGACCTTCCTCTCGGAAGGAACATATGAGCTAGTGTATATCTATGATGCCGATGGCTACCGCACGGGTTTGATTAGTCCCTATGGCATGCAGAGTTACACCTACGATAATGCCGGAAACCTGGTATCGACGGGTGACTACCTTCAGGGAGAAACCGCGTCCTTTGCCTATGATGCCGTTAACAACCTAGTACGTGCTCGGGTGGGAGATATTGTTCGCCGCTGGAACTACACGGACGGTCTGATCACGGAGTATTCCGAAGAGTCTGCATCTTCAGGCGATGTTTACAGCCATGCTCAGATTATGCGGGATAGTGAAGGGCGCATTATTGGTGTCGATTCTCCTGCTGGGTTAGTCATGTACTCCTATGATGGTTCTGGGCAGCTGGTGAGTGCCCGCCGTGGAAACGAATACATGACCTGGAACTGGGGGAGCGCAGGCACGCTGGAACGTGAAGTATACGCGCTCGTCGAACCAGAAAATGCAGAAAATCCTGGGCTTTTACAGGTTGTCTCTGCCCGTGTGCGCCTTTTCACCTATGACGCTGCGGCTCAGCTTCACAACGTTTGTACGTATACTCTCGATGTTTCTTCTGATGAGATCGCGCATGCTGATGATTTCCTAAAGCAGCACGGTCTAGAGCATCCTCAGGCTTTCACCTTGGGCGCTTTGCCATTAGACAATACGCCAACAGAACCTATCGAGCTTTCACTATCTCAGGTTCGTGTGTTTACCTACGATGCTAACGGTCACCGCACGGGTGAGCGTACCTCTGACGGCTCTCAGATAGACGTAGATTTCAACCCTTCCGGGTATCTGGCAGCTGTGTCGCGTGCGAATGCTGCGGCTGCTGAGGGTACTATTTCTGCGGCAGCTTCCTATGAGGGCGAGATTTACCAGGTGACAGGCGCAGATGGTGTATCGGTTCCGGTGGTGTGGGATGATCTTTTGGATGTGCCCGCGCTTATGGGCGTGGGATCCGCGCCCGCTGCTAAGCTTCCCGAAGGTATTGCCGATAGCGCTCTGGGCGTTTCGTTGCCCCAAGACCGTGAGTTCTCGATTCCCATGCTGGCACCGGGAACGGGTTCACTCGATCCGTTTAGCGCCTACAGCCCTCAGAGTAGCGCGCCTTCACCAGCTCAGACATCTATGATGCCGGATGCGCTGTCTCTGATTTCTGTGCCGCGTGCTGGTGGTATCGGGATTGCAGGGGTAAACGTTCTGGGACACCGGATGGTGGATGGGTCGACGGCTTCGTTCCTCTCGCGTGACCCACTTCCGGCAATTCCCGGCACTGGCTGGGTAGGGAACGAATATTCTCTGGTCGGCAACAACCCCGTAGGGCTCATCGACCCGTGGGGACTCTCACCTGTCTCAGTTGAAGAGCTGAAGAAGTTGAGGGAGATTCATAGCGGTTGGAATTATTTTCAGACTTGGTGGAAACAAACCCTTTTAGAAGCTGCTTTAAAATGGGACGGGATTGTATCTGATATAAAATCACGGATGACGTTGGGCCTCATTACGTATACTATTTGGTCTGTAGGGATAGGAAATGATTTTTTGCATATACTTGAGAAGGCACTTTTAACTGTTTTTAAATTTTTACTTATGCCGGTTGATTGGATATATAAGGCTTCAAATGGTTTAATTTCATTTAATATAGATACAATAAATAATATTATGTATATGAAGGGTTATATAGACGGATTCGTTGGCCAATTCACTACGGATATTTCTCAAAATGGTAGGAAGTTGCCACTGCTAATTATGCTCTGGCGTGCTGGGCGCGCCGGTGAGGAAGAAGGACGCAGGCAGCCTAAAATTCAGCTTCAGGATAATAAGAATCATCCTGATATTAAGGATCTGAATGTAACTGAACAGAATAATAAAGATGGAATGCCTGAAATATCTGCTGCCCCTAAGGAGCCTCCTACACGCCTTGACGAAATCACGACTCGTATGCGTCAGGTTGATTCTGCGGATTATGTTAAGGAATTGCAGAAAAAAGACGATAGAGGATACTCGGGTGTACAGCTTGATATATATAAAAATAAAGAAGGCAAGCGTGTCGTTTATGTGTATATATCTGGTACCGATTTCGACGGCAAGAAAGGTGAGCTGGGTAGTATAGGATCTAATCTGGGTACCCCTGGGGGAAATACAAAGGATAAAATTGATGATATGTCTCCGTATCCTAGACTTGTAGCACAAGCATTACAAGATGCAGAAATATCTCCTGATGATCAGGTAGTTCTTGTGGGTCATTCTCAGGGTGGTGCTGTTGCCTATAACTTAGCGAATAATGAAGAATTTAATAATAAATATAATGTGAGTAACGTTGTTACCTATGGCGCGCCTCTTGACAATTTACAGGGGCAGAATAAAAATTTGCCCCATCATTTTAACTTGACGCAGGTAGAGAATCGATATGATCCTATACCTCATGCAACTCCATATGGTATGAATTTAAGTGGTCCGGAAGGAAATAAAATTACCATCGAATCTCCACTAGAGTCACTAAACCCTATGCAGTATCATGATATGAGCGTTTACGATAAAGCCGTACAAGGAAACATTCAAAGCCATAAAATACCTTCAGAGCCAGTAGTATCAGTAGAAACTAGTGACATGGAGACTACGACTAAACTATATACTGGGACAAATACGGCAGATGAAGATCCTTGGAGTAGAGGAACTAATGAATTTTCTGAGGGGTACAACAGGTATGTTGACCCATAATATAAAGTACTTTTCTCGTCGATCGATTTTTGTTGGTGGTTTGGGTGTTGTTGCTGGTTCGGTGTTGAGTTCATGCGCTGTTTCTAGGCCAACTCCTTCTAGAACTGAGGGTTTTTCGTCTTCTCCTTCGCCTACGGAGGAGCCTTTTTGGGATGATAAAGATCGTTCGGGTGAGGTGAAGTATTGGGAGTTTCAGGCGGTTGGTAAGTTTATTCCTGGGACTCGGGAGCATCGTGCGTGGGGTGTTCCAATTCCTCGCCCGTATCAGTCGAGTAATGGGTATGCTATTTCGCATATGCGGACTAGTATTGGCATGTGGGTTTCTGCGTTGAATTATTTGTTGCTCACGGGAGAGGTAGAGCCTTTGAAGGTTATTGATC
>NZ_KV817379.1:88370-147816 GCF_001814655.1 Rothia sp. HMSC069C01 | reverse complement strand
TCGTCCTGATATTGTGAAGCTGTATGAGGATGAGGCTGGGTGGGTGATCAGCCCAGATAAATTTCCGATAAAAGCCGAACTCCTCGCACCACAGCCTGCAGAAACGTCGGAGGGCTCGAAAGTGTTCACGTGGTCTGCTCGTTTAAATGTAGATGCTGATGCCCTGGTGTTTTATGCGGACACGAAGGATACTCGTCCTTTAGCTGAGGTTCTGGGGTTACGTTCGGGTGAGGTGCAGTTGCAGATTGCGTATGTGGAGGGTAAGTGGAGGTCTGAGACTGCTTATGATGTTGTTTATCAGGTCTCGTGAGAGGCTTTAGAATGGTTTCTTCTCGACATTAGAGCCGTCATCATTGACGAAATACCATTCATTATTGAGATAGCGCAAACCAATCATAGCTTTCTTTTCAGCGGTCTGATCTATCGCTTCTAAAAATGGTGTAATCGAACCATCGACTGAATTGTATATCTGGGCATCTGGGGATAACCGGATAATACTTTGTCGTTCTCGAATGGAAGAATCTTTCAGGCTGTCGTGTGATCCTGCTGTTTCAAACTCAACGCTGCAGATATGCTGCGGTCCAATAACCCATCCGGTTTTTTCTTCGTAGAGTTTGATAATTTTGGAGCTAATTGTTTGGTGAGCGTCGGCGACTTGGTCGAGGGGTTTAAGGTCTCCGGTGAGATAGGCGTAATTGATGGCTTCCATCCAATAAGCAATAAAGGCGTACATCCCGTCGCTACTGTATTCGTTGATGTAGTCGGGCATGAGGGGTTTAGGGACGTTTTGCGCCGGATGTTCGGTGGTTGCTGGAATGAATTTACCGTGTTTTTCATAGGTATCAAGGCGTATTACTCCGTCGTATCCATTTTTATCCTTGTTGAGCATGAAAGTTTGTGTTGGTGAGGGGTAGGAGGGGCTTGGTTTTTCTTTAGTGCGTGTAGATGGTGTGCATCCGCTGAGTGTCATGGTTGCGGCGGTGAGTCCGAGGGTGAGAATGGTTCTGCGTGTGGGCAGGTGTGTGGAGTTCATGGGTGTTTGGCTCTCTGGGCTTTTGGTCAGTGTATTACTCTATTGTATAGGGTTTGGGTTGTTGCCTGGCTGATTTTGCTGCGATGAAGGGGAGTATGATGGGCAGATTATCTCGCCGATTAATGTTTACTGGTGGTTGGGGTTTTGTTGCTGGCTCGGTGTTGAGTTCATGTGTTGTTTCTAGGCCAACTCCTTCTAGAACTGAGGGTTTTTCGTCTTCTCCTTCGCCTACGGAGGAGCCATTTTGGGATGAGGAAGACCAGTCAGGCGTTACAAAGTATTGGGAGTTTCAGGCGGTTGGTAAGTTTATTCCTGGGACTCGGGAGCATCGTGCGTGGGGTGTTCCAATTCCTCGCCCGTATCAGTCAAGTAACGAATATATCGTTTCTAATGTCTGGAGTGCTTTAGGTTTTTGGGTTTCTGCTCTGAATTATTTGTTGCTTACGGGAGAGGTAGAGCCTTTGAAGGTTATTGATCCTGAGTTGAAGACGGCTCGTCCTGATATTGTGAAGCTGTATGAGGATGAGACTGGGTGGGTGATGAGTCAGCATTTATCGCCTATGGAGTCGCCGCTAAAGTTAGAGTTGCTGGATCCTAAACCTGTTGAAACTCCTGAGGGGTCGAAGAATTATCTGTGGCGTGCTCGGTTGAGTATAGATGCCAGTGCTTCGGTGTTTTATGCGGACACGAAGGAGAGTCGTCCTTTGGCTGATGTTCTAGGGTTACAGCCGGGTGAGGTGCAGTTGCAGATTGCGTATGTGGAGGGTAAGTGGAGGTCTGAGACTGCTTATGATGTTGTTTATCAGGTCTCGTGAGAGGTTTTAGAGTGGTTTCTTCTCGACATTAGAACCGTCGTCATTCACAAGATGCCATTCTCCGTCTGTGTAACGTACATCGCTACTTATATCAGCTTTTTCGCGGGCACCAATAAAATCTGTAAATAATTTCTCTGATTTATTGGCAGTTACGTAGACCGTAGCTTCTGGTGAAACTCGTAGCACACTTTGCCATTCATAGATTGTGGAATCTTTGAAATCGTTTCCTGAAGCTGGTGTAACCAGTTCAAGAGTATAAATATGTTGTGGTCCGATAACCCATCCTGTGTTGTCCTCATACATTTTGAGGATTTCAGGATGGATAATTTTATACGGATCTGTTATCTGGCTTAGGGGTTTAAGGTCTCCGGTGAGATAGGCGTAGTTGGTTGATTCTATCCAATATGCTAGGAAAGCACAGATACCATCATGGCTGTACTCATTAATGTACTCGGGTTTTAGGGGTTTGGGGACGTTTAGTGCTTTATGGTCGTGAGTCGCTGGGGCGTATTTTCCAGATTTTTCATAATTATCAAGCCGAATAATTCCATCGTAGCCGTACCCATACTCGGGCTCGCGGACAAATGATTGTGTTGGTGAGGGGTATGAGGGGCTTGGTTTTTCTTTAGTGCGTGTTGATGGTGCGCATCCGCTGAGTGTCATGGTTGTGGCGGTGAGTCCGAGGGTGAGAATGGTTCTGCGTGTGGGCAGGTGTACAGAACTCATCGGGTCTCGCTTTCTACGCATTATGGCTAGTGTATTTACTCTACCGCATGGGGGAGTATTAGGTTTACGTGGTAGGTAGCTATATTGCGAGCAGGGTAAGGGAGGCAAAGGAGCAGAGGTAGTCGAAGAAGCCTGCTGCATTGCATACCCAGTATGCAATGCCACCGCACCACCCGGGCAGCATGAGAACAGCACGGAGGTGGATACGGCAGGCGTGCAGAGGCAAAGTCAGTCACCCCGCCCGCAGCACGAGCACAGCGAAGCCCCCGCCGCGCATCCGGGAGAGTACCCGGTGCCCAGCAGGGGCTTCTAGGAACAAGCTACAGAACTTTACGCGCGAGCGTCGAAGTGCTGCAGACCGGAATCTTCGCGGCTACCGCCTTGACCGTCGCCAACATCGCGGTAATCGCTGATCCATTCAATTTTCTGAACCCACTTGACCATCTTGTAGCCGTGCATGGAATCTGCACGCAAGCGTAGGGGACCACCGTAAACATCTGGGAGGGGCTTATCGTTCATACCCCAAGCCAGAATGGTTTCGTCCTCCATTGCCATGGAGATATCCAAGCATTCGTAGTAGGGTTCGGTGGGTCGACCATCGTAAGTGTGACCCACGTGCCCGAAGGAAGTCACCATAACGTACCGTGCGTTATCGTCCTTTTCGACAAGGGCGAGTACATCACGCAGGCGAACGCCTTCCCATTTGGCGATGCCCGTCCACCCCTGCATGCAGGTGTGCATCGTAATATTGACTTCCTTGCCCAAGGACTTCAAATCGTCGATGCTTAGCGACTTCGGCTCTTTCACCAAACCGCCCAGCTCCAGGCGATAATCCACGAAGTCCTGTTCACGCAGTCGGTTCCATTCGGTGCTTTCACGCTCTGTAGGCGGGCGTGTGTTAACCCAGTGGAACGGCGAAATATCGGCGTCCGTGAAGGTCTGCTTCTTGACCTGGCGTGAGGAAATGCGATCCAGGAACAGGTTGCGAACCGGCTGGGTCAGGCCCCAAACGAAGGTCTGGGCGAAGCGCAGGTCTCGATGCGACCAGTAAGAAGCACCGATCCAGACCGCGAGAACCACGACGACGCCAACGATCAGCATGGTCACTGCTTGGGCGAACTGTGCCGCATCAATCTCGTTGTAGTTCTTGTTGAGCATCATGTGCGCAATGTTGTACTGCGGGTGAACGATGAGTACCAGCGCCACGTGCATAATCGTGAAGACGCAGTAGAACGCCATGCCCAAGAAGTGAATTGAGCGGGCGGTCTGGCGGTTACGGAACAACCGCACGTAGCGTGGGAAGCGACCGCAGAACGCGGGGCTCATGATAGGACCGGTGGCAATCATCAGCGGTGCCACGATGAAAACCACGGTGAAGTACATGAGCTTCTGAAGCGCATCGTAGGGTTGGAAATGCTCAATAGAGGGGATTTGGAAACCCGCGTAAATCTGGATGGACTGCCATGCCTCGGGGAAAATATCCCAGGAGGTAGGAACAATACGGCGCCACTGACCCGTAATAAAGAGTAGGCTCACATAAACCAGACCATTAGCAATCCAGATGACGGTAGTGAGAGCGTGCCAAGCACGTCCCAAGCCAATCTGAGCCTTACCGGGGAGCGAGATCAGAGGGGAGAGGCTTCGTTGATCGTCGCGGGCGGTGTATTCGCCAGGGACGGTTGAAACCTTATCCTTCGTGAACTTGAGCCACTCAGACCCGGGGGTGCAGTGGTTGTTCCAGTAAAAACGCGGATGTGAGGCAATAACTTCCCAACCGGATCGGATGAGAAGTCCAATCATCAGAAAGTTAATGAAGTGGGTGATGCGCAGCCAGGCAGGAAAGTCTAGTGCTACACCACCGGCACTCATCATGAGTGTTTGGTGCATTTGTCTTCCTTAGAATGACTGTGTGTGCGTATGGAATTAGTGTGTGAGGCCGTAAAGTTGAGATGCTCTGATGAGCTATTCAGAGGTTGAATCCATATCGTTCTCCGTCCCTGTAGAGCTCGTCTGTCAACGCGGGACTACCCGGAAGAGTCATGTCTCGACTAACCTGCAACCCCACATGAGATATTGGATTCTGTGGGATTTATGAGGAGCCCTGCCGTATCTATTTCATCTTAGCTGACACAGTGTCACTCGCAAAAGATAAGAGTCGTAACACGCCGAAAATTTGTCGTAAAAATACCGAATATTACGGACTTTTGAGGGTGTTAATGACCTTAAGTAATGCTGCCGGATAACGATTACGTGACGGGTAAATTATGGAATTTAAGAGGTTATATGTATGAAAACTTAGGATACCCTTTTTGTGGGTTTAGAGCGATTAAACCAAAATTACATGTTCTTATTTTATGGTTTCAGACACCTCAACTCGTCGGCACCCTGAGAACCGAAGTATGCAGGATGCACGCGAACGCAGCAGATGAGGCTTGGTCGGGCGTATCTCCCCGCCCGTACCTAGAGCGTGAGTAGATATTATGTCGGCGAGCAGATAGCGGATTGTTATCTGCTCGCCGACATAATATCTGGGGGTAGAATCCTGACTCTAGACCGTGCGGATTGCATCGGCGGGCTGCGCGCGAGAGGCCACAATAGCCGGAACCATGGCAGATACCAGTCCGGAGATCCCACCTGCGCCGAGCCCCAGGAATAGGGGAGTCGCCTCCAGAATAGGTTTCCAGCCATTGAGTTGGCATATCAGTAAGGTCAGGAGCGTGCCTAGCGTAATCCCCAAAATACCGCCCGCAAGCCCAATAAAAAGCCCTTCAAGCAGAAACATGCGCCGTACCGCCGCTTTCGACGCTCCCACCGCACGCCGTAACGCGATCTCGCCGCGCCTGGTTTGCACGCTTAAGTACAGAGTTGTGCCCGCGCTCAGTGCCGCCAGCAGAAGAATACCCCAGGAGGATACAAGCGAGAGGGTCGCAATATCGTTCGAGACCCCGCGATGCAAAGACCTCAAGTCTGTGACCGTCTGAACCTTGTAATTTTCCGGATGCGCCGCATCCACGCTTAAGGGCGCTACCTCAGAAACAGGCGCGGGGTAGCCTGGTTTAGTGCGCATGAGAAAAAGGTGCTCGTTTTGCGGGTATGACGATGCGCTCTTCATATCAAGCACCACAGCATTAAGCAGGAGGGCATCTCGGGGAGCTTCCTCAATAATGCCGACCACACTATACTCCCGCCCTTTGAGTGTCACGATGGAGCCGGCACCAGAACCGGAAATCCCAAGCTGTTCCGCTGCGTGCTTTCCTACGAGAGCCGAAGGGCGGTCTTGATTCGTATGCGCGCGGGTAAAAAGGGTGCGGGCGTTGCCTGGTTTGGTGACCGCCTCGGCCGCTTCCAGGTACCCCGTGTCGATAGCGTAGGTGAGCACGCTTATTTTATTGATGGGAACCGGTACGTCAAGCGGGAACTTTGAGACATCACCGGCGATGCTCGTGCGGTATCCGACAGCGGTAACCCCGTTAATCGCCGTGAGTTTTTGGGAAACCTCCCCGGCTTCTTCGGAGGAAAAATCTTGGGAGACGGGTGAAAGTCGAACCTCATCGAGAGCCGCCGCTTCCAGGCGTTCACTGACCTGATGAGCGGTGCTGTTCAAGAGCCCCGAGGATGCCACCAGCCCGGTGACCGCGAGCGCATAGGCGGTGCAGAGCAAAGCTGAGCGTCCTAGCCGTGTTGTCATGGCGGCCGCCGCATCCCAGACGGAGGAGAACCAGGCGCGAACACCGCTGCGTTCCAGGGGCTGCTTTTTCTGCTGCCGTTCAGACATATTATGCTGTGGGGCGGTACTTGATTCTGCGTCCTCGAAGTGCACCTCTTCTAGACGGCCGTCTACCATGCGCAGACACCGGCTTGCCTGACGGGCAACATCTTCATCGTGGGTAATCAAAACAATGGTAGTACCCACCGCATTGAGCCTTTTGAAATCTTGCATGACTCGCTCGGTAGTTACACGGTCCAGGTTTCCGGTGGGCTCATCAGCAAGAAGAATATCCGGGTGCGTGCTCAGGGCACGGGCTATAGCAACCCGTTGGCGTTCACCGCCGGAAAGCGCACCTCCGGAATACATAAGCCGGTGTTCCAGCCCCAACTGGGTGAGCGTCTCTTCACTAATGCGTAGTTGTTCGTGAAGACCCACTCCCTGTACCCGAAGGGGAAGTGCAACATTGCGTATCACGCTTTCGTGGGGCAGCAGATGTGCGTCCTGAAAAACGAACCCGAGATGTCGGCTGCGCAGAATGTCCAGGTCGCGGGTCGGTGCATGGGTAATGTCACGTCCACGAAGAAAATAGCTGCCGTGCGTGGGGGTATCTAAGAGGCCGAGCACATTCAAGAGCGTAGATTTACCGGATCCGGAAGGGCCGATAATTGCGAGCATATCGCCCGGGTACACCCGCAGGTCTAGGTTCTGCAGAACGGGAGTATCGGCCCTGGTGTAGGTTTTGGATATGCCTACGAGCTCAAGAATAGGCTCATGCCCGTTGTCGATGGATTCTTCGTGTTCGGTTTCGTAGGGCAAGTCGGCGCTACGGGGTTGGGATTTCAACGTCGGTTCCTTCCCGCAGCTCGTGGTCGCTTTTAATGGCCGCCCAGCCTTCAGCCTGGCGTACTACGGTCACGGTGACTTCTTCTCCGTTGTGTAGGCGCAGATACTCTTCACCGTTTTTCTCACGCAGGGCTGTAATAGGTACGGCTAGTGTGGGGTCGCCGCTGCTTTTCACCTCAAGAGTTGCGGATGCACCATCGGGCGCTTGGAACCCTTCCGGCACGGTGAAGGTCACGTCTTTACCTGGTATATCGCCGGTGGCGTTAAACTCTGATATTGCGGTAACGGTTGCCGTTCCTGAGGCCCCACCGGTGGATTTTGCTTCGGCGGTGCTGCCCACGTGCAGGTCACGGGTGACATCGATGGTTGCACGTGCCACGATCGTGGGAGAGCCGTTCCGTGTAGTCAACAGCGGATTCTCCCCCAGTACCGTACCCTGTGCTGCGATAGTTTCGACGGTGCGCCCCGCAGAGGGCACCAGCATAAAGGTTTTCCAGTCGATGCTTTCGACATCGCCGCTGGCAACCCCTAAGTTGTAGAGGAAGGACTGATAGGCCTTCATACTTTGCTCCGACCAGGTGCCGTCTGTACCGGGGGCATACCCCCAATTGGTGAGGGTCTGTTGGAGCGCCAGCACATCAGACCCCGAATCGTCTTTCTTGATGGTGCGGTAGAAGGGAATGGAATCGGGCATGGCAATAATGGGCACATCAGAGATAGTTGCCACAAGGTCACCGGGGTGAATAGTGCGCCCAGGTTCTACCGCAACGCGAGTAACCACGGCACGTTCAGCCCCTACAGCAGGGGAGTAGGGCTCAGTTTTACCCAGCTGCACTTTCCCTTGAAGTACCGTCGCCTGCCCTACCTGACGTTTTTCGATTTTGGTGGTGACGGTGAGTTTTTCTTGAGAGCTGGCAAGGGCCTCTGACTGTGCGGTACTCATATTTTTACCCACGATTAAACCTAGAACCAGAAAAAGCAGGTTAGCGCAGATAAAAATAATGAGGATGCGCGAGCGGGGAATGCGCTCCAAAGAAACATGTGACGTATTTTTTACCATGAGGGCAGCGGCTCTCCGTGATCGGCTAATACTTTTTTAGCCTCTTCGATTTGGGCGTCAAGGTTTTTGCGGTATTCATCAAGCTGCGGCTTGTACTTTTCGATGGCTGCGGCCTGATATTGTGCCCGGCGGTTCATAGTTTTCATGAAATATCCGGTGCTGTCTTTGCAGTCTAGATCGGCGAGAGCGACTTCAATTTCTTTTTCTTTATCGCCGGGAACTTCTGGTGCCCAGTAGTAGTCTTTGGGAATAGAAATACCTTTATCTTTGAGGCATTGTTCCCATTCTCCGTGCCATTTTTTGACGTCTTCATCGCGCATCCATGCGGAGTCTGCTTCAAGATCAGCCTGAGCAACGATGGTGTTGGCTTCGGGCATTCGAGCGGGGAAATCGCCCAGCTGACGGACTGTATTTTGGCATTCGCTATATATTTCCATCTGGGCTTCCGAATATTCTTTTTGGGGAAGTAATGTAACTATACGAATTTTTGTTACATCATGGTCGATAGAGTATCCGTATTTGGAGACGTAGTCTTTATTCCAAATTCCGTACTGAAAATGTGGTTTAATTTCAACACCATCTCCGGTGCTGCCGCTTGGAACTCCTCGCGCTACTGAACAGTCATTGTTATTGTAAATATTTGCGCTGAGTGTTATAAGCCCTTCTGGTGTAGACATCATATATTTGTTGAGTGGAAGAATAATTTCCATATGTTCGTTATCAAAGGTTGCTTTAACATCTGAAAATTTTGAATAATTTAAATCTTTTCCGGCACTAGGATCACCCTGAGGTTCACCTGTGTGGGGTCCGCTTGAACATGCTGAACACAGGAGAGCAAGGCAGGTAATGGCGGAGAGAAGCCTTTTCATAGCTTTGGATTCTTTCGAGATGAGGGGACTGAGCATCCAGTCCAACAGAACCATGTGAGTGGTACAGCACGTTTTTGTGATGTATCTCAAATCTAGCGTAAATCACCCAGAAAGCAAGGCTGTAGAATTATAAAATTATCCATATTTATGAATAAATATCTGTGAGTTGTGAATAAATATTGATGAGATGTTTGGTATACACGCGAAAATGATGTGTTATAGCCCCATATAAGGGATATATGCAGCTGATGTGCCTCAAAAAGCCGGTGGATGCCCAACGCAACATGTATATATATTTTTTCTAAATAACGGACATCTATCTGACAGATGCTCGTCACGGGACGTCATATACCGTCTAAACCCCGGAATCTCGCAGGTAGTCCCGTCCCCTATAATCGTGCGGATTTCTGGCATGGGAGGGGGGGACCACGAACTTCGGACGGTGTGACCGCAGCGAACGCATCCGCGCGGGAAAATCCCTACAATGAACCATAAACGCCGAACGAGCAATGCCTTGCGTCAAGTCTACAGGAGCAGCAGATGAGCAATGATATGGATCTTCGCACCTCCTATAAGAAATTCATCCAGGACTTACCCCAGCTTCTCGCGGACAGAGGCCCCGAACAGGTATATGCCCTGTACAAAGCCGAGAATTATGGCAGCCTGCGCGCGGGCGGGTTCCGCGAGGAAATCGAACGAATGGCCAGTCCCGCACCTCACTGGTGCGATCAGGGGTTCTTTCGGTTAGCCGAGCTCTACGATGGGCTGCAGCTGAACCATGACGACGACTATTTTCTGGCGCTTATGAACCTGAACGTTTCGCTTCGGCAGAGCCTGCTGCGCCACGACCAGCAATTTCGTGACGAGCTGCTGTGGCACCTATTCACCGTCGAGGGAACCCCCGAAAGGTCGTTCACGACGGTAGATAAAAATACGTTCAGAAACACCTGGCAGAGAGAACTGCTTGACGCGTCCGCCGAGGGGCTGGTTCCCCGGGAACATCTGCTGGATGCGTGCCTGGCATCGTTAGCGCGGGACTTCGCGGCCTACCGCGCCGGGTGGTTCTCCCGCATGTATGCCGCGCTCAAACCCACCGCCGCAGAATCCGCTCAACGGCAGGATACGCTCGTGAACCTGCTGGGGTCGCCGGTGGGCACGACCGTCACCCTAAAACCCTCACCTAAATACGCTTTTCTAGGGGGTTAGGTCAGCCAGAAGAGTCAAACGGCAACATCGGCTAAAAGCTATTTCTTAGGCGGTTTCTGAGTTTTGGAGGACCCCGAAGAGCCTTTGCCCCGCAGAGGACTGTGCGTTTCTTTCGTCGGTTTCACAACCGGAATCATACCGGTTGTGAGCTTCACCGTCGCGTTGCGGTGCGCCTTCAACGCATCAATCTGGGCACGCTTAGAAACACCGGACTCAGCCTCAGCCGTCTGCGACCTAAAAGCCCGCTTAATGGCTGCAGCCCACAGCGGGAACAGCAGAACCGTGAGAGCACCACCAGCCACCAGAAGCGATGCGGTAGAGCTCTCCAACAGCCCCGAACTCGTGGCGATACTCGTGACCGCCACGATAATAGGCAGACCTGCCGCCGAATACAGCGCTAACTCAACCTTCTCGCTCATCGACTGCAGACCCGAACCCGTGTTCGTGAACCGCTCCGCAATAAACACCGGCACCCCGCGCACCAGCAGAATACCAATAACCACCATTGCCAGCAGCAGAGGCGAAGACGCCACCACAGAAGGGTTAATCCCCATACCGCTGACCACGAAAAACAGCGGAATCATGAACGTAAACCCGACCGTCTCTAACCGTGCCGTGATCATATGAAGTGCGCCCACCGGGGTGAGCGAACGCATAATAATACCCGCAGCGAAGGCACCGAGCACCGCATCCAGCCCGAAAAGTGCCGTAAACATAATGAGGGTAGCCAGCAGAAACATAGCAAGACGCAGCACAAGCTGACTGGTTGTGTTAGTTTCTACCGCCATAATCTGGCGCAGCCCGGGCACCTTCTGCAGAAGACGATGCGGAATAATCGCCATCACCACAGCAATCGCCATGAACCCCAGAAGAATCAAAATCGCCAAACCCGGTGAATACGAAGACAGCAGCAGCGACATCGCAAAAATCGGGAAAAGCTCGCCAACGGCACCGTGCACCAGCACCGCATTACCCACCCGAGTACCCGCCGCACCATGGGATTTGAGCATGGGCAGCAGCGTACCCAGAGCCGTGGAACTCAGCGCAATACCCACCGCAATATAGGTGTTAAAACCCCTGGTGAAACCGGTGATGAGCGCCGCCCCCAGCACGCCCAGCGCAAAACAGATAAACCAGGTTACGATCGCGCTTTTACCCTGGCGGTTACGCAGCGAATCGACGTTAATCTCAAACCCGGCAATCAGAAAGAGCATGCCTAAGCCCAGCTCTTTCAGCAGCGGAATACCGCCGTCACTGCCGGATGCCAGCCCCAGCACGTTCGGGCCAATGAGCACACCGCAGATCAGCAAGAACACCACATCAGGGATGCGCTTGCCCGTTAGCCGCGACATGATGGGCGAAAGCAGCGCCGCTAAGGTCACCCAGAAAATCGAGACATACTGCGCGGTACCCTCAACCCCGGACGCCTCGTGCGGACCCGCAGCAAGAATATGCGTGTGCGCGGCGGCGAGGGGCTGGGCAAGCTGAGAAACATCCAGAACGTTCATAGTGAAGAAAGCATACCTTAGATACTTCGGGTTATTCACATAGGAGGGGCTGACTGTGTTCTTTCAAAAAGACTAGGCGTAAGTACAGCGGGCGAAGAAATCTACTCCAGCTGCCCAAGGTATCACATCATGTTCTGAAGTCAGCGGATAATCCGCACACAACGGTTCGGTATCTCTCCTCCGCCCCGCACATCTGCGTTCTGAGTTGGGGCAAAACGCATTGACATCACATGATGCGGCATACCCTCAACACGAACCGTCACAGCATCAGGCCCCGCTAGAAACCGCCCGCAGAACACGGTACCGTAGAATGCACCACCACAGGCACGAGCGAGCAGGAGACGCATGCTACCGGAAACCAACACCCGGCGAGATACCGGGTTAGACAGCGCTCGCGCTTTTGCGCTTCTGCTCATGCTCATTCCCGTGAGCGTAAGCCTTAACCTGGTGCCCGGCAAACATCTGAGCTGGCTTTCGCAGGTGCTTCCGCAGGCGTTGAGCCTGTTCGCCGTGATTCTGGGCGCGGCTGCATATTTATACTCCCGCAAGGTGGCTTTTCCGCAGTTTTTTGCGAGCAGTATCGTGCGTTTTCTGGCGTTCTGCGTGCTCGGCTGGGTTCTCGCCCAACTTCCACACAGCGCCTTTGCGGATCAAGCTTTTTCCGGGTGGAAAGACTTCCCCATCCGTTTCGATATGCTTCTGCCCCTAGCCGTGCTGACCCTGCTGAGCATCGGGCTGGTGTACATGCCGTTTTGGGTGCAGCTTGCCGTGACCGTGCTCGCCAGCCCCGCCGTGCCGTTCACTTACGAGCGGCTGAGCGTGGGCGGGTGGACTGCCGACGACTGGCTGCATCGCACAATCCCAGCAATCGTGAACGAGAGCGCGGGAACCATGTTTCAGGATGGATTCAAACTTATTTGGCTTATGGGCTTGGGCATGGTGCTGTGGCGAGGATACGAAAAACTCGGCGCACGCTTGGGCATACCGGTGGCGCTGGGTTCTCTTGCCGTGAGCATCTACCTGTGGGTGTATCCGCATGCCCAACTGGGACCGCTCACGTGGCCGATCGTACTCACCATCGTGGGAGTGGTGGGAACCGTCTGCACCTGGGGCGAATTTGCGCGGCTCAGCGCCGGAAAAGGTGTGCTGGAACCGTTCGCGCGGCTGGGTCGAATGTCGCTGAGCGCATCCATTGTGATGCTGGGGCTGGCATTCTACGGTGGCGGACGGCTTGTGACGATGGTCGCCGGTGAAGGTTATCGCGCCCCGCAGCAGGGGAGCGTCTATGGATATGCGCTTTGGTTCGGGTTCCTGCTCGTATGGTGGGTGCTGGCGATGATGCTGTGCACCCTGTGGGAGAAAATTCAGCAGCGCGGCCCCCTCGAAATGGCGCTCGCCCTCATGAGTGGGCGGGGTTAGCCCGGCGAAGTGACGAATATGCTAGCACGCACGGTTTCTCTTCGATACTCTGGTGCCTACTGAAGAACACGTGAGAGAGGAATAAGTCCGTGACGTACTTTGCGTACAGGGTGGTGGGGAAGACTGAATATAACGGATTTGATGTCCCCCAGACTCCGCAGTCTTTCGCCGACGATACCGAGCAGCGCCTCACTGATCCCGACTTTTTGGAGGGTGACAAACGTTTTGCCCTCGTGGTGTGGGCTCTGCCTGAAGGCGTGAACCATGTTGATGACGTTCCCCAGGATTCGGTGGCGCACGGCAACTATATACAGTGTGCTGGTTCTACGCATGCGATGATGGTGGAAATTAGGGTGACTGCCGAAGATGGTTCGTACGAACAGTACACGGTGGCCCGCAAACCCGTGACCGACCCCGATGCGTGGACAACCATCACATGGGTTGGTAACCGTCTGCCCGTTCAAGTGCACCCCGAAGAGGTTTTCACGGGTGAGCAGGCGGCGCCTATCTTCCGCGCCTATATTGAGGACGGTGTGATTCCGCCGCGCGAACTGCTGCGTACATTGGATATTTAGACTTTCGACTCGGCTCAATGGGTGACCCGAGCAGAAGGTATATACAGCAAACCCCCTGAAGATCACTTTTAGATTTTTATTTAGTTTGTTGATAGAGACTTATTCAGATCTACCTGGATACCTGCATTTTTTAACTCGCGTCCAAGCTGAATTTTCCAGTCGCGAGATAACGGTATATAAACGATGCCGCCAAAGTCGCTTGGTAACTCGGTATTATCTTCATATAATACTGCGACTTTATCGCGTCCTAGTAATCCAATAAAGTATCCGAGCTCAAAAATCACATTTTGTCGAGCCCTGGGCTTCAGATCTTTGCCTCCTTTTATTCTTCCTTCATCGTCACCTGTAACTATGACTACTGCAAAACGTGCTTTCTGAGCATTTTCAACAAATTTACCAAGGAGATCAAGGCCTTTATTTGGCTGATCACTTAGTGTAATTGGCTGCAGATCCGTGTGGGAATCAATAAAATTCCTAACCTCTAAGCGGCGTGTATCATTACGTCCATGAACGATAAATATACTATCTTGAGTGTGCTCAATTTCAGTATTTTCTTCTTTTAATTGATAATTTAATGCATAATCTGAGAGTTGGCTACGGAATGATTCAAGGCGCCTAATTCGCTCGGACAGTTCGTCGGGTAGATTTATTCTGAGTTCTTCTTGGTCTGTATCATTTAATTTCTTGATTCCAGATAATTTTGCAGAAAGAAGTATTGTATTTAAGGAAGCGGTGAACTGTTCGCTAGGGGATTGAGAGAAAAATCCTCCATTCTTTTTATACATATTTTCTAATGCATTTTTTGTCTTTTCAGTCCAATTTTGCCATTCATTCCATGCTGTAGGTAAATCTAGAGAAGATAGTTTTTCACGCAAGGTATAGCCCTCAGTGATTAGGTCGTTGAGTCGTTCTTCAGCTACTTCTGCAGTGACTAGTAGAGTTACATTTGCCATAGATAAATTATGGCACGTCAGAATTGTGGAGGTGATGTTATCATTCAGAGATTATGCTCTAAGTGAAACAACTATGGAAGGTAAGAATAAAGTAAGTGAAAATAATATAAAAATTCCTCTCAGATACATATGGTTCTGAGAGGAATTTTTTGGTCGGGATGACAGGATTTGAACCTGCGACCTCGTCGTCCCGAACGACGCGCGCTACCAAGCTGCGCCACATCCCGGTGTTAACCTGTCGGGGCAACCCGCAGGCAACTCATCAATAATAGCCGAAGAGCCCAGGGAAAGCAACACGAATAAGCCCTCTCAAAAACCTGTAAACCCTGCATTTCCAGGGGAGTAGGCGCGGTGTCTTGTGCGTGTGCTTCCGCCTTCTGCTTGATGCACTAAAAACGCGGAAGCACACGCGACGCCTGAGAGAAACGCTCAACATTTCCCGCAGCGGCTATACAAGATTACGCGCCTAGATCTTGGCGATTCGGAACACAAACGCGGCAGTCGCTTCACGAGTAACGGGTTCATGCGGGCGGAAGGTGCCGTCGGGCCAACCGGTTGTGATCTTCTGGGCCTTAAACCACGAGATTTCGCGGTAGAACGGGTTCGCCGAGGTCACATCCGTAAAGGGATCCTGAGTCGGTGCCGCATCGTCGTTCATATTAGCGGCGCGATAGAAGAACGCCGCCAGAGCCTCACGAGTAACGGGATCATGCGGGCGGAACGTGCCATCCGACCAGCCGGTCGTGATGTGCTGCTGGTGCATCCACACGATCTCCTTGTAGAAAGGATCGCTCGGAGCAACGTCGGTGAACGGCGACTGCTTGGGCAGAACAACATCGGGTGAGCCAGCCATACGGTAGAAGTATACGGCAATTGCGGCGCGCTCAATATTCTGGGACGGGCGGAAGGTGCCATCGGGCCAGCCCGTCGAAATACCGGTCTCTCCCAGCCACGTGATCTCCTGATAGAACATGTGGGTCTGGGGCACATCCTTGAAGACCACCGCCGCTGGCTTTTCGCTCGGTGCAGGTGCGGGAGCCTCCGGAGACGGGCCGTCACTCGGAGCCGGTGCGGGCACAGGCGCCGCAGGAGTCGGATCTACCGAGAGCCCGGGGTTCGTTTCAGCCGCCGGTGCGCTGGGGGCTGCGGATGCGCTCGGCGCAGGATCCGCCGCCTTCGCAGTTTCCGCAAAAGCAGGCTGAGCGGCAAAGGTCAAGCCAAGAGCAAGAGTGAGTGCAGAAGCGGTGCCCTGAGCCAGAAACTTCCTCGCATCATTGCGTGACATATTTTCCTCCATGAGGTTATAAGAGTTTAAGTGAATGAGTATCTGCACGCTCCACGAAGCGGCAAGACACCTTTATCATCCACAAAAAACTTTGCCGTGTCTACTTGGGCGGTTACAGCTAAGAACTATGACGTTTAGGGCTCTCATGCACGTATCACAATAGGTAAACGTGCGCATAAGAGTTAGGCGCCGGGGGAGTCTGAATCCTGCCGCGCATCCTCCCACGAGGTGTACATTGCGGCAAACTCGCCACCGGCGGCAATCAGCTCCTGCGGTGAACCATCCTCAACAATAGACCCCGCAGAAACAACCAGCACCCGGTCCGCACTCAGCACGGTCGAAAGACGATGCGCAATCACCACGGCGGTACGCCCCGCCAACAGGGCATTGAGCGCCCGCTGCACCGCACGTTCGCTGGGAATATCGAGGGATGCGGTGGCCTCATCCAAAATCAGTACCCGCGGATTTGCCAGGAAAACGCGGGCAAAAGACACAAGCTGACGCTGCCCGGTTGAAAGGTTCACACCGCCGCGCCCGAGCATCGTGCCGTACCCCTGCGGGAGGGTCTGAATAAACTCATCCGCGCCGACAGCCTGCGCCGCCCGGCGTACCTGGTCGTCGGTCGCCTGCGGGTTCCCCAAACGAATGTTCTCGGTAATCGAGGCTGAGAACAGAAAGACTTCCTGGGTGAGCATGACGACGTTTCGGCGCAGCTCCCGGTCGGTCAGGGAACGCACATCTACGCCGTCGAGAAGCACCCTGCCGGTATCAACGTCATAGAAACGGGCAATTAATTTGGCAATCGTAGACTTTCCGGCACCGGTTTCACCCACGAGTGCCACCGTCTGCCCCGGTGCAATCCTCAGCGACGTAGGCATGAGCGCGTGCTGACCCGCAGTGTAACCGAATGCGGCATCCTCAAGAACGATCTCACCCAGCGGGGCTGCTTCCACCGAACTCTCGGTGCTCACCGGCGCGGTGGGGGACTGCGGCAGGCTTACCGGATGCTGCGGGTCTTGAATCTGCGGCTTCTCCGCTAAGAACCCAGAAACCTTCTCCAACGCCGAAAACGCCGACTGGAGTACGTTATAAAACTCGGAGAGCGTCATAATCGGCTCAAACACCCGGTTCGCATAAATAATGAGCGCAAGCAGGGTGCCCACCTGCATGGTGCCGCCGAGCACCGCATACCCACCAATCACAAGTGCCGCCGCCACAAAAATATTGCCCAGCAGAATCAGCACGGGGGAGTAGATGCCGAAGAGCTTGATAGAATCCATGACCGCAACCCGGTACCGCTCGGCGTTGCGTGCGTACGATGCGCGCGCATCCGCCTCTGCACCGAAACTCTTGATGGCTCGAATACCGGTGTAGGTTTCAACAAAACGGCTTGTCAGTTGGGCAGATTCGTTACGCATGGCACGGAATGCGGTTTCTGAGCGGGTGCGGAACCAGCGGGTTATCAGCCAGATGGGAACCGTCATAGCCACCAGAAGCAGCCCGATGCGCCAATCCAACAGGAAAATGGCGATTACCGAGAACGCAATCCCCAGCAGGGTTGTGGCAAGCTGACTTATACCGCTGTCTAAAAAGGTGCGAATCGTATCAATATCGCTTGTCAGCCGCGAAATTACGCGGCCTGACGTATATGACTCGTGGAACGAGACGCTCAGTGACTGCGAATGCTGGAACACGCGCGTGCGCAGGCTCAACAGCACACCCAGCGAAACCCTCACCGTATACACCACATTCACCCAGGTCAGGGTGCCGTTAGCGAGCACGGTCGCCCCAAAAAGTACCACAAAGAACATAAGCGGGGCGCTGTCGCCGCGGGTGAGCGGTTCAATCGCGGTATCGAGCACGCGCGCAATCAGCCAGGGCTGTACGGCGGATGCGATCGCCCCAAGTATTACCGCCGCCACCGAAATCGCCAGGGACAGCCGATGCGGGCGCAAAATCTCGCGCAGTAGACGATACGAACGCTTCCGAGCCTGCCGCCGTTCTTCGGGGGTCAGGTTCGTGCGTTCGTCGGAATTCGGCACGAGGCGCGTGGGCATTAATCCTCGTCCTGCACACTCATTAGGCGGCGGTACTGCGGCAGCTTCATAAGCTCGGTGTGGGTGCCCTGGGCGGTAATACGGCCATCCTCCAGCAGCAGCACCCGGTCGGCAAGCGCCACCGTTGAAGGACGATGCGCGGTCAGCAGGGTGGTAGCCCCGCCTAGTCCTTCGTGCCCGGTGCGCAGCGCCTCAATAATCTTCTCTTCCGTGTGAACATCCAGCGCCGAGAACGGATCATCAAGCAGCAGTACGCTCGGGCGGACCGCCAGGGCACGCGCCAAAGAAAGCCGCTGCCGCTGACCACCCGAGAGGCTCAACCCCTCTTCGCCAATAATGGTATTGACCCCTTCGGGAAGGTCGTCCACGAAATCGCAGACCGCGATCGTGAGGGCGGCGCGCACACGCTGATCCGCCTCCTCAGAAGAGCTAAGATCGTGCACCCCTAGCAGGACATTTTCACGCACCGACCCCGAGAACAGCACGGCCTCCTCAAAAACAGAGGCCATTTGCGCGCGTACCTCGGGCAGCGGCATATCGGCGGCATCGCGACCGCCCAGCAGAATCTTTCCCGACGAGGGCTCATAGAACCGCGGAATCAGGTTGAGAATTGTCGATTTTCCGCTGCCGGTAGCCCCCACGAGCGCCAAAATCTCACCCGCAAAAGCCTTAAACGTAATATCGTGAAGTACCGACGGAGTTTTGGAGGTTGCAGCCTTCTGCTGCGCACGCGCAAACTCACGTTCCTGCTCCGTAGGCTCGGGGCTTGGATCCTGCATATCAGCCTGTAACTCCGGGAACGCCGCGGGGTCTGCCTCCTGCGCGGAACCGGCACTGTCCTGGTGACCCTGCGAGCCCTTGGCAAAACCTAGAATCTTCGCCAGAAAACCGCCCAAACCGCTCTGCTCGGCGTGATCCGTTGAAGCCCCATCCTGCCCGGAATGCTCCTCAGGAACCTCAGCCGTGCGCGCCTGAGTATCAGCGGAATCTTCGTGCGCGCGAGCCACCGTATCAGAATCGGCGGCATCTACGGTGTTCGCCTGCTCGGCATAGCTGAAGCTCACCGCCTCACACGCCACAGAAATTGCGCCACCCGAAGGATAGGCCACGGTCTCCTCCTCAACTAGTCGTACCTGTTCATCGCCGGGATCCGCCATCACCTCAACGTGACGTTCAAACGCAACCCGATAATTCAAATATGATGCCATCAGCGCGGTCGAACGGAGCACATGCCCCAACACCACCGTCAGCACCGCAAAATAGGCGGTCATCGCACCCAAAGAAAGACTACCCGATGCCACCTGCGGCGCGCCTACCAGCAGGGCGAGCATCGTTACCGCCCCCACAATCACGCGCTGATAAAATCCCACGCGCGCCACCAACATGGCACGGCGATGCTCCACCTCATTCAAATGTTCGGCATCGCGGGTATACTCGGTAATCTGCTCGGGGGAGCGACCCAGCGCTTTCACCACCCGAATACCGCGCACAGACTCCTCAATGCGGGTCGAAAGATCGCTGGTGAGCCGCTGAATCTCGCGGGTATAAGCCTCATATTTGCGCACATAGCTGATGAGTGACAGCACCAGCACCGGAATAGCCACCCCAAAAATAACCGCAAGCGGGGCGGACGCGGTCACCATAAAATACCCGCCCGTTACGAACATGACCACAACCGAGGTCATCTGCACCAGCGCAAACGAAAGCCACCGGCGAATCGTACCCAAATCACCCATGGAACGGGTGAGCAGCTGCCCAGAAGACCACCGGTCAAGAACGCTCAGCGGCGCCCGCAAAATCCGGTCAAAAAAGTTCATGCGCATGCGGATTTCAAGCGTGGAGGTAGGATCCACGATCAGCCACCGCCGCCAATACGCCAACGATGCGTTCCCCGCGCCGATCAAAAGTACTAGTCCGCCGCCAATCCAGACACCCGCCTCGGTCGTATTCTGCACAAGCTCATCGACAATGAACCGAAGCATCTGCGGAATAGAAATTTCGAGAATCGCCGCGCCAATAGCAACCAGCATGCCGATAGTCCAGCGCCACCGAATCGGGGCAATATACGGCAGGAATTTGAGAGGCGCGCGCTCGCCCTCAT
The DNA here is from genome assembly GCF_001814655.1 of Rothia sp. HMSC069C01. Classification (NCBI taxonomy): domain Bacteria; kingdom Bacillati; phylum Actinomycetota; class Actinomycetes; order Micrococcales; family Micrococcaceae; genus Rothia; species Rothia sp. HMSC069C01. The sequence goes on along the minus strand of NZ_KV817379.1, from coordinate 127,657 downwards.
CGTAATTTACAGGTGCGGGAATAGGTTCTGGGGCGGTTTCCAGGAAGGGATTGCGTCGTCGAGAAGTACCGGGGGCGTGTGTGCGGGTCGTACTCGGTTCCTCCTGCTTAGCGGTTCAACGTTTCTACATGGTGTGAGCGTTAGTGCTCTTAATTATAGAGCGGCATCCCGGATGCGCCCCCTACGGTTCTGCCCTGAGCGTCCCGTTCTTATCGGTGAGCTTAACCCGTTTCCTCTTCTCCTAGCACGCGAGCAGGCAGCTTTTGACCGAGCAGGTAGTATTTTCCTACCTGCTCGGCCAAAAACCACCTGCTCGCAGAGGCTACGCGGCCATAGCCTAGGCGTAGTAGGTGTTCAGATGCGCCAGGTAATCATCCGCGCTATCTGCCACCTGCTGGGCAGCGGCTTCATCGTAGCTCTCATAGGTGTCGATGGTGTGGAACGCGAAGAGAGGCTGATAATCAGCGCTGATATAGTTGACCGTCAGCTCGAAGGGACGCAGGGTTTCGGCGACGGTATACCCAACGGAACCTTCCGCACTGTACTCTGGGGCAGGAGCGCCCAGCGAGACGGCAATGCCGAGTTTCTTATTCTCGAATGCCTTGCCTTTCGAGCCGTAGGCCCACCCGTATGTCAGCACCTCGTCGCACCACTGTTTCAGAAGCGGCGGGCAGTTAAACCAGTACACCGGAAACTGAAGCACAATGTTCTGGTGCTCTTCCACGAGAGCCTGCTCGCGCTCTACATCAATCACACCGTCGGGGTACTCGCTGTACAGCTCATGCACGGTAAACCGATCCGGATGCTGGCGCAGCATGTGAACCCAGATTTTGCTGACCATAGAATCATGGATATTAGGATGCGTGACAATCACAAGGGTTTTCATGGTATTCCCTTCCGTTCGACTTGAGAAAATACCGTAGTATCCATGCCGTTTGGCTCTGACAATACCGCAGAGTACCCTTTCGGCTAACGGCTATAAAGCGATCTCTTGCAAGGAGGTGCGCTGCTGACCGCGCGCATCAAAATTCTTCGTATCCAGCCATTGCAGCAACCGGTGTTTACGCTGCTCCCATTCGGTATCCAGCATTGAATACCACGCCGTATCGCGGTTGCGGTCTTTATACACGACGGCTTGGCGGAATGTTCCCTCATAGGTGAAGCCCAGGCGCTCGGCTGCGCGGCGTGAAGGCTCATTCAGTGCATCGCATTTCCACTCGTAGCGGCGATAGCGCAGCGTCTCAAACACGTACTGCGCCAGAAGGTACTGCACCTCCGTGGCGGCGCGAGTGCGTTTTAGACGTTCGCCATACGTCACGCTGCCCACCTCGATAACACGGTGGGCCGGGTTGATGCGCATGAGCGCTAGAGTACCAATCGCACGCCCATCCTGGTCTATCACAGCCAGATAGTACGGGTCGGTGGATTCCTCCATGCGCTTGAGGAGGGTCCCTAACTCTGCCCGGTCAGCAACAGGATTCAAGGATAAATAGGTGAAACTTGGTTTGGGAGCTTCAGGACCGTAGACCTCGTACAGGTCGTTGCCGTGGCGTTTTGCATCAAGTTTTTCGAGGCGGCAGTAGCGCCCCTGTAAACAATCAATGCTGGGAGTATCGCCCGCGCGGTAGTCGGGCAGGGCATCGCCGATAGGTTGCTGGTAGTCGTTATATCGCATGGGCCTTTCCAATGCATTGCAGTAGTAGGGAAGAGTGTCTTCCGGTATTTACTCTACACGCGAGCAGGTTATGGGATGTGTTAACCTGCTGGGTAGTAACGAATGTAAATCTATTTGTCCTGTGTTGAAGATAGATGATCTCTTTGTAGGTCTCTAATTAGGGATGCAAATTTGGGGCAGTTAGCTCTTTCAAGGTATGCGCTTAGATCTAGACTTTTATGTCTTCGCCTCATGTATTCTCTTTGCATCTGTATGATTTCAAGAACCTCTTTATAACCTTGTGTATCAGTAACAATTTTTATGAAAAAATCGTCGGCTGTAGAAACGTTGTACTTAGATGGAGAAGGAAAATCTTTAACGTTTTCGGTCAGCAGAACATCAATATGTCCGTCTAGGGCTGCGGAGTGTACGTGTAGATCGTAGATATCAGATACCCCCGAAGAAGACCCCGAGAATTCAACAAAATCATCTATGCACATTCTGATTTTAGAAATTTTAGTCTTAATGGTTTTGCTGCTGGCAGTAGGGTGACGTCTGCGCAGGTGATACCGAACTTCTGCGAGAATATCTTCAGTGCATAGAATTGTAAAAGACTCGGGAAGATAGGTATGTAGGAAGAATAGCCAATTGGTTAGAGTCTGGCTAAAAAAGATATTCGCACCTACTAAGACTCGCTGAGATGGGCGTAGCTTATACAACATGGCGAATTGAACCTAGCCCTCATCAAGCTCAGGATGCGCACTCTGAAAGTCAAGGAGATCATGCAATGCTTGCTTCTTCTCGGTACGGCGCTGCTCGCGAAAAGCAAAAACATCTTCACGTTTGAACCGGCGGTGAGTGCCAGCTTTATGCGAAGGTATCCGTCCTTCATCAGCCCACTTGGCAAGGGTGGGGCGGGACAGTCCCAGGATTGCGGCTGCTTCGCTGGTCGTTAAAATTTCTGGGCTGAACTGCACGGAAACAACATGGTGAGCAAGAATCGCTCGAAATTATGCACGAACAAAGTCGGCAACGGGTTCAGGGGCTTGAACCTTTTGCCCATTCGGCAGAGTCCCCTGAACTGTGAGACTTTGGACGAACTCTTTTGATAACGGGATAATCTGTTCTTGCAGAGGCTCAGCCGCAAAAGTTTGAGTGTGCTGGGCAGTCATGACTGCTACCTCCTAACTCATACAAACTTGGGGATTTCTCCCTAGTTTACAGTATTTTTCGTTTGCAAACGAAAGTTGTAATACTAAGAGATGTCGTGCAGTGTAGCATATTAAGTGGAAGCAGATAGGTAATGCAGACTAGCCCTCTATATTTTTATGAGTGGTTGATATTTTTCGGTGTGTAGAGATGAGTGGTATGCATGTGGGTGTGCCATATTACTGTGGCACACCCACATGATTTTACTTTATTTCATCTTGGATGCTAATAGTGCGTATGCCAAGATGATAGTAATTATTTCTATCATTTAAATCACCTCCTCTTTATGTCTATTTATATATTTGATCCTAGAGGCAGATATAGTAAAGACAAAATATCCTAGTTATAAACTGCCACCATTTTGTAAGGTATTTTTAATAACTTACATGAAACCATTATAGTATAGAAAAAAATCAAAACAGATTTTGGAAATATCTCTCACGAATTGAATAGTAAAAGTCAAATAAAAATCTATTCAAGAACAATAAAACAAGCTCACAAGTAAAAATACTAAATAATTTACAAGGAAGAACTATCATCAAAAATATCTAGCACATTAACAAGCAAAATCCCCAAGATCATGAAATAAAACAAAAAATCTTACACCTAGCGAAGTTACTTTGAAATATCTGGAGTATGAGAAAACCAAACCTGCTATGTACACCAATGTAGAATCAATTCTGACAAAACTTAGAATCAATCTCCCCGTAAAGACTCATTCTCCACACGCGAGCAGGTAGCTTTTGGCCGAGCAGGTAGGAAAATACTACCTGCTCGACCAAAAACCACCTGCTCGCGGAATCTGAAGGGGAAGAAAATCTACCCGTTCTTTGCCGTGAGGGTGACGAGCACCGCCTCCGGGGTACAGAAGAGGCGCACCGGCGCGAACCGTGAGGTCCCCAACCCTGCCGAAACCTGCACCGGAACGTTGCCCTGATAGCTCACACCCTTCGCACGCGAAGGCGGCAAATCACAGTTACTCACGAGCGCACGACCGCCCGGCAGACACACCTGCCCGCCGTGCGTGTGACCGGCAAAAATAAGTTCGGCACCATCCTGCACAAATCTGTGCAGAGTGCGCATATACGGTGCATGGGCAACACCCACACGAATACTCGGCACATCCGAAGACTCAAACGCCTGCGGTGAGAACCCCGGATGAGCATCATAACGCAGATGCGGATCATCCACCCCCGAAAATTCCAGGCGCAGCCCACCCAACGTGATGCCGTCGTACCGGTTAATAAGCCCCATCCATCCGCGCGACTCAAAGGCGTTATGCATACGCTCAATCGGAAGCGGCACACGCGAACCCTCCTCAATCTCCTGAGGTGTGCGCGCCTGCCACAGATACCGTGCAGGATTCTTCAGCACCGGGGCAAAATAGCAGTTCGAGCCGGGCACAAAAACCCCCGGAAAATCCAGGAGAGGATCAAGCGCCTCCAAGAGAGGATCAAGCCCGCCCACATGCGAGAGGTTATCGCCCGTATTCACCACCAAATCCGGGTTCAGGCCCGCCAAAGAATGCATGAACTCGGTCTTCGCCCTCTGCCCAGGAATCATATGCATATCCGAGATATGCAGAATCCTAAAGTTTGGCGACCCCACCGGAAGCACCGCGAGAGTTTCCTCGCGCACCTGAAAATTATTCAATTCAACAAAGCGCCCATACGCCGCCGTGGCGGCTCCCAAAGCAAGCCCTGCAGCCGCAAACTTCACCATACTCTGTGTGAAGTGCGAACCATGTGCCGCTTCAGAAGCCGCCACGGATGCGCGGGCACCGGATGCGTTCTCACACATCGTGTGCCTTTCTTCAGTACGCCCTCTTAGTTACCGTTGACGTTTGTTGACGTCACCGATGCCGGGGGCTCAGTAAACTTCTCGGTGTTGTACTTCGGTGCCATGGCCTGCATGAACTGCTGCCACTGGGCACCCGCATAGGTCGCACCGTCCACGTACTCCAGCACGCGACCGTTAATCGCAATACCGTTCATCGAGCGGTAACCCAAGTCGTTACTGCCCACCCATGAAGCAGTTGCCAGGCCGCGGGTGTAACCGACCATCCAGGTCTGCGAGGAGTTATCGTTCGTACCGGTCTTCGCGGCGGAAGCATCCGGCAGACCGATAGCGCGCTTAGGCGCTGAACCTCCGGAGGCAAGCACGCCCTTGAGCACGTAGCTCACACCGTTAGCAATATCCGGGCTAATCGCCTGCTCACACTTAGACTCGTAAGTCTTCATGGGCGAACCATCACTCTTAGTAATCTTCTCAAGTGGGCGCGGCTCACAGTACTTACCTTCGCTCGCGAAAGTTGCGTATGCGCTCGCCATGGTCAGCGGGGTAGCACCGTACCTGGTACCACCAATGTTGGCACTGAGCAGACCCGGATCGTACAGCTGCTGACCCAGACCGTCGTGCAGGTGCAGCTTATTCGCCATATCGCTGATATCGCAGAGGTCGAGCTTACTGACCATCGAGTACAGGTAGGAGTTAGCCGAAACACGAATACCGTGGGTGACCGTACCCCAGGTCTGGTATCCCGGAACCGCGTTCTTGAAGGACCAGCCGTTAGCGGAGTCGCGGTAGTAATACTTACCGCCCTCCACACAGCGGGCGTTCCACCCAAAGTTGCTTGGGTAGGATAGAGCCGTACCATCGATTTGGGCGTTCACACCTCGACCAGAGTTAATCCACTGGGACAGCACCACGGGCTTGAATGTCGAGCCCGGCTGGAATCCGGGGGTACCGCCATAGAGCGAATCTACGTTGAAGTTAAACTGAGTCTGCGAGTGGTCGTTCGCATCCTTAGGTTTACCCCATTCGGCGTTCTGAGCCATCGCCACCACGCGACCGCTGCCAGGCTCCACACTGGTCAAAGCGGCGTTCACGTTGTTGGTGTTGGTGGAACCGGGCTGAACAGCCTCCACAGACTGTTTAGCGATCTTCTGCGCTTCGGGGTTCAGAGTACTCACAAGCTTAAAACCGCCGCGGTTGAGCAGGTTCAAACGCTCCTCAGGAGTTGCCCCGAAAGATTCGTCAAGCGCAACATAGTTCACCACGTAGTTACAGAAGAATGAGCTTTCGCCCGCAACAGAGCAGCCCTTCTCAGGCGGATGAACATTGAGCTTAATAGGCGATGCAATGGCTTCATCGTATTCTTGCTGTGAAATCTTACCGTCACGAAGCATGGTGCTAAGTACCACATCGCGGCGTTCACGCGCCAAATCGGGGTGCGTCGTTGGGTCATAAGTGTTCGGTGACTGCACTAGACCCGCGAGAAGTGCCGATTGGGCTACCGAAAGATCCTTCGCGGGAATACCCCAATAGTATTGGGCCGCCGCCTCAACACCGTAGTTGGTGCCGCCCAAGTTCACGATGTTCAGATAGCCCTCAAGAATCTCGTCTTTAGACTTGTTCTGCTCCATCGAGATAGCGAGCTTCATCTCTTTGATCTTATCGAGATAGCCTTTATTCCCGCCCAGAGTTGTGGGGTCTGCGCCGCGCTGCACATCGGAATCAACGATCAGGTTGTTCACGTACTGCTGTGTGAGTGTCGATGCACCCTGACGTTTCTTCGGGTTCAGGAAGTTATTCGCGAACGCACGACCAATGCCGATAGCTGATACGGCACCGTGGTTGTAGAAGTCGCGGTCTTCCACCGAGATAATGGCATCACGCATATGCGGTGACATCTGATCGAGCTTAACCTCTGTGCGGTTTTCCTCGAAGAAGGTCGCAAGCTCGGTCTTACCATCAGAGGCGTACAGAGTCGATGGGCGTGAGAAGGGGCCTTCTGAAATGTCTTCCGGAAGATCCTGGAACCACGTCATTGAGGCATTAGCGACCATGCCAACACCTACCGCCGGGGGTACCACGATAATTGCTACCAAGAACCCGGCAATGATACTGAACGCCACAAACTGCAAAAAGTCACTGGGGCGACGCCGTTGCGCGCGCGATTTTTTTCGTGAAGCCATTCATTCAGTTTAGCGGATACACCTGAGAACGCATCCCTCAAAAGGGTTAAACTCTAGGTTTAACTTGCCGGTTTCCCGTCTTCGCGGGCAACGCGCCGGATGTACTTCCTTGGTTATATCGTGAAAACACCGCGTCTATGCCCCGAAAATCCGCGGCATCTCGCGGGTTATGTACTCTGTGCGGGGCTGACCGGCGTACCCGGTGCACGAGGTGACCGTTCGGCGTCACGTTCTGCCCCTTTGTTACGCCTAGAGCGTTGAACCTGCAATAGAGCGCAATGACCTTGTTCGAGCCGGGGAACAGGACTACCCTAGAGCTATGAAGAAATGGGAATATTTGACTGTGCCGTTGATCGTGCACACCACCAAGGCAATCCTTGATAACTACGGTGAGGAAGGGTGGGAACTTGTTGCGGTTCTGCCCGGTGCACCCGCACCCAGCGGACCGACCCCTGCAGGCAACATGGTGGCACCCACCCAGGGTAACCCCATTGCCTACCTCAAACGCGAGAAAGTTGAAGGCTAAAGCCTTGCACCACGCCCGGTAACCTGAATCCTCCGGTTGCCGGGTTTAGCGTCCCTTTTGCGATATGCTTCTACAAACACTACATATATGCGGCGCACGTGCCACCAACCACATCCCTGGAGAACCCCATGACTGAATCCCGTTACGAACTGAGCATTCGTGAACTTGGCTACCAACTTCCCGAAGTCGCAGCCCCTGTCGCCGCCTATGTACCCGCTGTGGTGAGCGGGAACTATGTGTATACCTCCGGGCAGCTTCCGTTCGTCAGCGGTCAGCTACCCGCCACCGGTAAAGTCTCGGATTCGGGTGACTCAACATTCGTGACCCCTCAGGACGCCAAGAAGTACGCCGCTATTGCAGTGCTGAATGCGCTTGCCGCCGTGAAGTCCGTTATCGGCGACCTTGACCGGGTGAAGAAGGTCGTGAAAGTTGTGGGGTTCGTGGCATCAGACCCGGAATTTACCGGTCAGCCCGGGGTGATCAATGGTGCCTCTGAGCTGTTGGGTGAGATCTTTGGTGAGGCTGGTACGCATGCCCGCTCGGCGGTCGGTGTTCCGGTGCTTCCGCTGGACTCTCCCGTTGAGGTTGAAATCATCGTCGAGTACGTCTAATATTCTCAGGATCATGACTACGACACCTTCTCAGAAGTTGTACACCGGAGTAGTTCCGGTGGTTGGTGAAGAACAAAAGCCGCGCATCTTTACCGGGCGGTCTTCTGCACCTGCCGCACGCACCGAGCAGATTCAGCGTCTTTATAAAATCCCGGAGTTTATGCGCACCGCCGCCGAAACCTGGGCATCCGAGGGCGGTGAGGATGCTGGAGGGGCATGCTCGCTCCGCCAAGCGGCATCAGTCATCTTTGTGCGTGACGGCGAAGACGGTCTTGAAACCATTCTGACCTACCGTCCGGGGTCCTCACCCTTGGGCGTTGTCGCTTTTCCGGGCGGTACCGTGACCTCCGGCGATGACGACGCAACCCCCTGGTATGGTCCGACCCCCGATGAATGGTCTGCCAAGTTCAAATTCAAAAATGTAACCTGCGCGCGCCGCACCGTGATCGCTGCTATTCGCGAGTCCTTTGAAGAGACCGGTCTGCTTCTTGCCGGTGAGGACGGGCAGAGCGTCGCCGAGAGTGGCGCGGGTGAAGAGCAGATGAGTCAGCGTGAGGCAATCGCCGATCAAGACAAGAGCTTCGGGCAGTTCTTAACCTCATGCGGGCTGAAACTACGCACAGACCTGTTGCGCCCGGTATCGCGTTGGCAGTCGCCAGACTTCTTCCATAAACGCTACGACATCGCCTATTTCACCACGGTCGTTCCTGTGGGGCAGAACGCCAAGCTGCTGGAAGGCAAGGGCGTGTGGGGCAGCTGGGTGAATGTGCGCACGCTCATGGAGAGTAGGGATACCTCGGAACTGGGGGATCGTATCGGGCAGCCGAATACGGTGGGTAAAACCCTTGAGGAACTGGTGACTCCCGCCGTGATGTGTATGCTTGAGTCGCTCGCCGCCGCAGAAACCGGGGTATCGTGGCTGGCAAAGCGTCGTACCGTTGAGGTGAAGAAGCCCGTGCTCGTGAAGAATGACGGCGCGTGTATGCTTTCGTTTACTGAAGTTGTACCGGTGTCGTCTAAAACAGGAACGCTTGGCACAGTTGGTCCACTCAAGTCGGCCTCTGTTGCCCCCTCATAAGACTTGGAAGGCCGGATTTTCCGCATTGTGTGGAGAATCCGGCCTTTGTTGTAGGCAGATAGTCACAGTGAAAGGAAAAAATCTCATGATTCGCAAAATTCAGTACAACGCCTATGGCGATCCCAGCGTACTAGAAATGGTTGAGACAGATGAGCCTACGCCGGGGGAGGACGAGGTTCGTGTGACGGTCAAAGCGGTTGGACTGAACCCTCTGGAGATGAAGACTTTCGAGGGGTTCAAGCCGCTTCGCGTCGTAGAGACGATTAACCGTTTGCGTCACCCGTCCTGGTGGTTTGGCCGCGGTCCCGCACGTTTTCCGAAGGGTGTGGGGCGTGACTTCTCCGGTGTGATAGATGCTCTCGGCCCCGGTGTGAACAATGTTGCTGTGGGCGATGCGGTACTGGGAACCCTGCGCAGCGCTCCCGGTTCCGGAGTGACGAAAGGCTCCCTGGCTGAGAAGCTGGTAACTTCTGCCCAGAATATTGTTGCGAAACCTGAGAACCTGAACTTTGAGGTTGCCGCAGCCTTGGGTGTCGCCGGAGAGAGCGCATGCGGGGCGTTCCGTGCAATCGATCTGAAACCCGAGGATGTGCTGGTTATCAGTGCCGCATCCGGCGGTGTGGGAGCCGTGGCGGTTCAGCTTGCGGTGCATCGGGGAGCAACAGTTATCGGTATCGCATCGGAGAAAAACGCGGAGTTTGTGCGCTCTCTGGGGGCTATTCCGGTTGCATACGGTGACGGTTTGAAGGAGCGTATTCTCAAGGCAGCACCGACCCCGGTTACGAAAATACTTGACTGCTACGGCGGGGACTATATCCCATTAGGGGCAGAGCTCGGCCTGAAAGGGTCCGCTATGGGCACGCTGATTCCTACACCGAAGGCGATGATGAAGGGCGCGCAGTTTACGGGGGCGCGGCATGCTCAGCCCGGTGACCTGAAAGAAGTCGCCGATCTGGTGGCATCGGGAGATATTGACGTGACCTTAGCGCATGTGTACCCGTTCAAGCTTGATTCCATCCGTGACGGTTATAAGGAACTGGGCACGGAACATGTGCGCGGTAAACTTGTGGTCACTATTCCCTAACAAAAGTCGAAAACTATGAAAATTTTAGTATCTGGTGCTACCGGAAACGTGGGTCGTTTGGTCGTGGAACAGGCGCTTGCGCGTGGTCATGAGGTAGTTGCACTTGCCCGGAATCCGCAGAATCTTCAGCTTGAACACCCGAACCTAACCACGGGCGCTGTAGATATTCTTGATGCTCAGGCCCTCAAACCCTGGCTTCAAGGCGTAGATGCGGTCATTAGTACCGTAGGGATTGGCACCTCGAAAACGCCGACAACCCTTTACTCTGCCGGGACAAACAATCTTCTGGACGCCATGCAAGAGCATGGGGTATCACGTTTGGTTGTGATCTCTTCGGAGGTCGCCGAACATTGGGCTCATCAAGGGCTCTTCAAGCTCTGGGTGGTATTGCCGCTGCTACAACACTTTTTGGGCGCGACCTACGATGATATGCGGCGTATGGACGTGGTGTTGTGGGAAAGCACCGCGCAGTGGACGGCGGTGCGTGCCCCTCGCATTCAGCCGATGAAAGCTAAAGGTTCTTATCGGCTAGATGCCCACAAGCCGCTTCGACGCGGCTGGATGATTACCCCTGCAGATATGGCTACTGCGTTGCTCGATATTGCCGAACGTGAGGACCTGAACCGACAGCATGTCTATGTTGCTAACTAGGAGATACCTCGCGAAGAACCGTCTGGGCACGTGCACACAGGGAAGACGTTTATCCCGGTGGGATACTCATCATTCGCTTTACAAGGGGACCCGTATCGCCTGGAGGCGATCCACCCTTAGACGCTTATGACGAGTATCCCATCGGGAACGTCTGGCTTCCCGCACTCTTGCTTGGGCTCAGGAGGATATCCGCAACGAGCGCCTAAGGCTGTCATCCACGGCAAAGCGAAGCGGCATCGAGGATGACTGGTCGCCTTGTCAAGCGAGTGTGGAGTATCCTCCTGAGCCTTGGAACTGATTCGATGCAGAGCACGCAAAAACCGCATCCGAAATCGTTGAATAACACGACGTATCGGATGCGGTTTTCTGTAAAGACTTTGTGCGCTGTCAGAGAGCTTAGCGCGAGCGTTGGCGCAGTCGCGGCAAATCGAGAATCACGACTGCGCGAGCCTCTAGGCGAATCCAACCGCGGGAGACGAACTCTGCCAGTGCCTTATTAACGGTCTCGCGGGATGCACCGACAAGCTGTGCCAGCTCTTCCTGGGTGAGTTCGTGGGCAACAAGGATGCCGTCGGTTGCGGGGCGCCCAAAGCGGTCTGCAAGGTCGAGGAGAGCCTTAGCGAGGCGACCGGGGACGTCGGAGAAGACGAGGTCTGCCAGCGCTTCGTTGGAGTGGCGCAGGCGGCGTGCCAGGGTTTTGATAACCTGGTCGGAGATGCTGGGATCCTGTCGCTGTGCACGTTTGAAGGATTCGTGCTTGATAGCAGCCAGGCGTGTTTCGGAAACCGCTACGGCATTGGTGGAGCGGGGCGATGGGTCGAAGAGCGCCATCTCGCCGAAGACGTCACCGGGTCCCATGAGTGCAACCATGTTTTCGCGCCCATCTGCGGCGGTGCGCCCGAGCTTGACCTTGCCGGAGAGCACAGCAAAGAGCTGGTCGCCCTGATCGCCCTCGTAGAAGAGCACGGCGTTGCGGGACAAATCAATTTCTTGGATATCGTCTGTAAGCAGCTTGAACGCGGCGTCATCGAGAGTCGCGAAAAGCGGGGAACGACGAAGGATATCGAGATCCATAGTTACTCCTTGAGTGGGATAGCGGGCGATTCTTTCGCTCGAAAATCTGTGCGTCACACGGTCGCATCTGCGAGACGGATACGATGTGAACCGCATCGCTGGTGTGTGACATATTCAACTAATACTAATACTGAGCGTACCTCATATTTTTTATTTCCGCATCTAAAAAACAACATCCAGGAGGAAAAGTTTTCTGCGCTTACGGGGAAAACTTAAGAAATTCACAGCTTCGCACTCTAGCATCAGCATGTACAGTGTGAGAGGGCGTTGAGCAGCGCACGAACTCTTCGACTTCTCTCATGCTCAGGCGTGCCTTCCGGACGCGCCGTGCGGATTCACCGCATTTTATGTATTCACCAAGGAGGACGCTCATGCCAGCAACTTTTAGCCCCCTTGACATTATTATTCCTGTCATTCTCGTGCTTTATTTCATCGCCGGTCTGCGCAGTGGCTTCTTCACCACGCTAGGCACCTTCATCGGTCTTGCTCTAGGCGTATGCGCCGCCGCGTGGCTCATCCCGCTTGCCGTTGCGGCTGTGGGGTCTAAATGGGGGCTGATTACCGCTATCGGTATCCTGATCCTCTGCCTAACGCTGGGGCAGTGGTTGGGACTCATTGGCGGCCACAGCCTGCGCCGCGTCACAGATATAACCCCGCTTAAAGGCGTGGAACGTTTCTTTGGCGGCGTGCTCAATGTTGCCGCCTGCGCGCTTGTGCTCGTGGTTTTGACGCTCACGATGCGCACCGTACCCCTGCCGCAGTTCAACGCCGCGTTGAACAACTCAAAGACCCTCTCATGGATGGTCGAGAACACCCCGGATGGTCTGCGCAACGGCATCGAAAATATTCGTAACGATGTGCTCGCATCCGGCACTATTCCCGAGGTGCGCCAGCTGATCGCCCCGGAAACCAGCGCGCCAACCCAGGGCGTAGAGACGGAGGCGCTCGATAACGCCTCTGCCTCTGTTGTGCAGATTCTTGGCGCCGCCGAACAGTGCGGATACACTTCAACCGGTTCCGGGTTCGTGGTGGATCATGGGCTTATCGCAACGAACGCACACGTGCTTTCGGGCGTGAACTCGCCTATGGTGAGGGATCAGCGCGGGCGCACCTGGCAGGGCGAGGTGGTCTATATGGATACCGCCCAGGATCTTGCCTTTATCCGCGTGCCCGGGATGAACCTGGATCCGCTGCCGATCGGCAGGAACGCTAATCCTGGCGAGACCGTAACCTTCATGGGGTACCCCCAGGGTGGACCGTTCAAGGCGCTCCCTGCGACCGTGCAGGGTGTGGGCAATACCCAGACCATTGATGTAGAGACCGGTAAGCCTAACCCGATGCGCCAGGTCTACCAGCTTGCCGCAGATGTGCAGCACGGTAACTCCGGCGGGCCTGTTCTTGACGAGAACGGTAACGTTGTGGGTGTGGTCTTCGGTAAAGCTCCCGACGGTGAAAGCAGCACGGGGCAGACCGGTTATGCGATAACCGCATCTACTCTGAAGCAGGCGCTTGAGGCTGGCGGCAGCAACACCGCTTCCGTGGCGACCGGAACCTGCAAGAACTAACTGCTGTAACACGATAAACGCATAATGTTATCGCTGGGTAACTGTGCGATGACAACCAAGATATAAGGTGCCTCACGTATCCTTACCATTGGATGCGTGAGGCACCTTATGTGTACCCGCCTCACCGCTCGACGCAGTGGCCCTACGACGAACTTTCTCGGCTCTACTCCGACTCTAGATGCTGTGCCAATACGTCACCTGTTTGTGGGTGTCTGATCCTCCGCCCACTGAGCGACCATGGGCCCAAGTAACTCTGCATTCTTGGGGGCAAGCAGAACACCCTCAGCGAGCGCATCTAAGACAGGATCTACAACGCTTACTTTTCGACGATCACCTATGGCGTGCAGGTAGGTTTGGGTCAGTTCTGGAAGCCGAATTTGCTCGGGCCCAGCGATCTGCCGGTTGCGCGGGCTTTCGGCTGCAGTTTGAACAAGTACCTTAGCCACAGTCTCCACAGCGATGGGTTGAATCAGCCAGTTTTGAACCTTCACGTTGGTCTCGGTCTGTGTGACGGCTGCAGGGTTAAGAGCGAACTCCATCCACTGCGCAGAACGGACGATAGAGTGCGGAAGGGAACTGTCTTCTAAAACCTTCTCCTGCGCTCGCTTGGCGAGATAGTAGTCAAAATCGTCGAATGCGGGGTGGTCAATATTGCAGATGGAAAGGTGAACCAGATGCTGTACCCCAGCATGCTGGCAGGCTTTCTCTAGGGTTTTGGTAACGTCTGAAAAAGTATCAACCAGGCTGGCCGCGGGGTCTGCTGGAAAAGCGTTGGACGTGTCGATGACCACCTGGGCGCCGTTCAGAGCCTCAGCTAGTCCTTCTCCGGTATGCAGATCAACGCCTGTGGCACGAGAGAGAGCAATGACCTCGTGACCTGCTTGCTGGGCGGCGTGAGCGGTGGCGCGACCAGCTGTTCCGGTGGCACCTACAAGAGCGATCTTCATGTGTCCTCCTTAAGAAATCCTTCAGGGGCAGGTACACCTTCCCGCTGTGGAATCGAAAAATGCGGGTTGGTTAATCGTAGCTACCCCTAGAACAGAACGTAACCCATCTGGGTGCTTCAATTAACGCAGAAATCTACTCCGACTCTAGATGCTGTGCTAAGAAATCTACCGCCATCACGTACCCGTAGGCGCCTGCCCCGGCGATCACCGCTGTTGCCTGCGGGGACACATACGAATGATGCCTAAACTCCTCGCGTCGGTGCACATTCGAGAGGTGAACCTCGACGACGGGCAGCTCGGCGGCCTCCAGCGCATCGTGAAGCGCCACCGACGTGTGCGTGTACGCCGCCGGGTTGATAATAATCGCCGCGCCACGGGTGCGTGCACGCTGAATCTCATCCACCAGCACACCCTCATGATTGGACTGCATAAACTCAATATCGAAGCCGTGCAGGGCGGCGCGCTCGCGCACCATCAGTTCAATATCGTGCAGGGTTGTGTACCCGTACACCTCGGGGCGACGCTGCCCCAGCAGATTCAGATTAGGGCCGTTCAGAACAAAAATCGTTGCAGACATACCCCTAGTGTGGCATATTTACCCGCTCAAAAGCGGCAGAAACCGTGCGGTAACGGCGAACTTCGGTACCCCTAGCTGGGAAAAGCAGACAAAAAACGGTAGGCTCGCGCTATGAGCGCATCCGCACCGAAAAGCACTACCGACACAGCCCCAGAGCTACAGCTCACCGAAGAAGAACGTGAGCTGCTAAGCATCCGCACCGTGCCCGAGTTTGAGGCAGCACAGGCGGCACGCCGCCGCGCGAAAGCACTCGCCAAAGCCCCCGAAAGTCACCTTGCCACCGTGCGCCGCGCCCGCAAAATTAACCGCATCCTGGGTGAAACTTACCCCTACGCCGTGGCTGAACTCGACTTCACGAACGCCTTTGAACTGCTGATCGCCACAGTGCTCTCGGCGCAAACTACCGATGTGCGCGTCAATCAAGTAACCCCGGCGCTCTTCGCCCGCTACCCGGATGCGCCTGCCCTCGCCGCAGCCACCGAAGAAGATGTCGAACCCTATATTCAATCCCTCGGGTTCTACCGCGCCAAAGCGAAATCTATCGTCAAACTCGCCCGCCAGCTCACCGACGACTACGACGGAGAAGTGCCCGGAACACTCGATAAACTGGTAAAACTGGCAGGAGTCGGGCGCAAAACCGCAAACGTGGTACTCGGCAACGCTTTCGGGGTACCCGGGCTGACCGTCGATACCCATTTCGGCAGGCTCGCGCGGCGCATGGGATTCACCACCGAAGACGATCCCGTCAAAATCGAACACGATGTTGCCGAGCTTATCGAACCGCGCGAATGGACCGACTTCTCACACCGCATGGTCTACCACGGGCGGCGCATCTGCCACGCCCGCAAACCCGCCTGCGGGGTCTGCCCCATCGCCGACCTGTGCCCATCCTGGGGTGAAGGCGAGACGGACGAAACCAAAGCACGTAAACTCATGAAATATGAAATGGCACCCGGTCGTGAACGCCTGCATCTGCGCTTCCTCACCGGTGCCACACGCCGCCAACTGCACGCCGAAGGATACCCGCTGAGTGCTTAACACCCTGAACACCGCCGCCGAACAAGCCCGCAATGCACTCGCGAACCTTGCCGCAGGAAAACTTGATTTCAAGATAGACTCCCTCATGCGGTACGCGCCCAATAGTACGCTCTCCAAAGAGGCAGCAGTGCTCGTTCTCTTCGGAGTACTCGATGATGAACCGAGCGCATCCGCAGACTTTGACGGATGCCCAGAGTGTGTGGGAGAGAACCTGGACGTTCTGCTTTTGGTGCGGGCGGATACTCTGCGCTCACACGCCGGTCAGCCTGCATTCCCGGGCGGCAAAATCGACCCCGAGGATTACGAACTGGCGCGCCAGCAGGGAGTTCCGGTAGGGCGCATCGCCGCCCTGCGCGAGGCTGTGGAAGAGACCGGGCTTGACCCTGCGGGTGTTGAAATTCTGGGGGAGCTGCCGACCCTGCCGCTTGCCGTGAGCGATTTCAGGGTGACCCCGGTGCTGGGGTGGTGGGCTTCACCCACGCGGGTTGGCGTGGTCGATACGAACGAGTCTGCCCTGATTGCGCGGGTGCCCGTGCGAGATTTGCTCAACCCCGCCAACCGGCATACGGCATATGTGAAGCGCGGGCGCATAACCCATAAAACCCCGGCGTTTGAGGTCGTGCACTCTAGCGGTGATGCGCGGGTCGAGTTCACCGTGTGGGGGTTCACCGCGATCGTGCTCGATAAGATTTTTGATGCGCTCACCTGGACAGTACCGTGGGATGCTTCGGTACTTAAACCTGCGCCCGCATCTGGGTAAGCAGCCGTTGGCGGGTGTCTAAAGGCTCGCGGGAGGGAAGAGAAACGAGCGTAGGCGGCGTGGACCTATTTACCTTCGGCATAGTTGGTTGTGACCGTCACTGAGACCGGGAATTCCACCGGCACCGTCCCGAAAAGCAGGCGCGCCGCCTCTGCAGCAGACTCCCGCAGAATCCTCTCGACACGCTCCGCCTCAAGCTTGGGGCCGCACAGCAGCAGCTCATCGTGCAGAAAATAGACAATTTTGGTGCGCATGGGCATGCCGAAAACCGTCTCGGTCAGCAGACGCGAACGCACCCTGCCCATCCAGCACAGCGCCCATTCCGCAGCCGTGCCCTGCACCACAAAATTGCGGGTCATACGCCCGTAAGAGCGCGAAAGTGAGACAGCACGCGACTCCGCCGCCGGGGTAGAACGGTCTGCGACCGTCCGTTTGAAACGTTCGTCTGGGGCGGGTGAGGTGCGCCCCAAAAAGGTGGTGATCTGCCCGCCGACCTCGCCGATGCGCGCCGCACGTTCCGTAAACTCCATCGCACGCGGAAAAAGCTTGGCAACATGCGGCAGCAGCGCCCCAATTTCTCCGCTGCGCCCGCCGTACATAATGGCGAGAAGCCCCACCTTAGCCTGTGCGCGTTCGGTGAGCGCCACGCCCTCAAGCCGGGCGAGTTCGGCGATTCCCGCATACATATCGGTGCCGCGGCCCGCCGATGCCAGCGCCTCGTCGTGGCTGAGCGCCGCCAGGATGCGCGGCTCAATCTGCGAACCGTCAGAAACGAGAAAAACCTCGCCTTCGGGCGCTAGAATTGACGAACGGATCTCGGCGGGAAGCTGCAGAGCCCCGCCGCCGGATGCGCCCCACCGCCCGGTCGCGGCGCCTCCAACTTCAAGATGCGGGCGAAAACGACCGTTGCGCACCCAGGAATCCGCCCAAGACCACCCGTTCGCCGTAAAGATGCGGTACAGCTTCTTGTACCTGAGGATGGGCTCGATGAGCGCCCACCGCCGTTCCCGCTGCGTGGCAGTCTCCTCAGCCCAGCCCTTGAGCACATAGGAGCGGGTACTGGGCACGTTCACCCCGGCGGCGTGAAGCGCGCGTAAAAGTTCCTGCGGGGAATCTGGATTCAGATGGGGCGCGAAAAGGTCGGCACGAATCTGCTCGGCAAGCTCCATCAGCTTGGCGGGATGCTCGCCTTCAGGCGGGCGCGGGCCCAAAATCTCAGTCAAATGGGCATCATGCACGGCGGTGTCAAAGGGAATTCCGTAGTATTCGATTTCTGCCGCAACCAGGGACCCTGCCGATTCCGCCGCCGCCAATAACCGCAGCCTTTCGGGATGCGCACCGGTGGCGATCGCCCGCAGCTGCGCGGTAAATTCGTCAAGATGCCGGTGCACCAGCTCGGTATCCGCCGATGTCAGCGTTGGGGGCGCCGCCTTATGACCAGATACAGTATTTTCTTCCGCCGCCGTCAAAAAGTCGTCCCCGAAAAGCTCGCCCTGACCGGCAATTTGGCGTGCGACGGGCAGCTTACCCGCAGGTTTTTCGACAGTATCCTGCGCCAGGTCGAGAACGGGTTCATAACGAACATGCCCGCTCGGGTGAGTACTCGCGGTGAGCAAAATTCGCTGTACCAGGCGCATATCGTGGCACAGCTGAACTCGCACCCCTTTGCGCAGCAGAATAGGCGCAATCGTGCGGGTGTCAGCCCATATCCAGCGTGCGTGCGGTTGCTTCGACTCGGGGTTAATGCGCGGGTCAGAGCGGCGTTCAACTTCGCGCACATAGGCGGGCAGATTTCCGGTACTCACGCGGTCGGCGCGCAGAATATTGAGCTTCGTGTGCATGCCGGTCAGTTGCGCCGGGGCGAGAGATTCGACGTGAAAAACTCCCCAAAAAGCGGGGGAGGATGGGGAACCATGCCCCGATGTTCCCGTGACCGTGTGGGCACGCGCGGGATGCGCATCCAGCGGAATGACCGAACCGCCGGCGGGCGCATCGAGGGGAACAACGAGAATGTACACATTCCTATTATCGGTGAGAGAACCCCGAATATGCGAAGGCGACGGTGAACGAACCTGTGTACCGGGTTATGCTGTGCGCGGCGCGTCATAGAGCGACATAAAAGCGCGGTGTGCACGCTGGGCGGGCGGAGAGATGGTACGGGAATGGCCTCCTGCCCTGTGGATACCCCGTAAAAGTGTCCCATAGGGCGAAGTTATCCACAGTCTGCTGCTCGGTTGCCGTGCGCATGCGCGAAAACCTGTGAAATAGGGGTATGGCAGCTTTACCTCCTTCACCCCAGGCAGTATTTCGCACCCAAACGGCAGAACACGGCGTTTTCCGAGCATTCTCTCGCGGTGCCGACAGCGCTTATAGATCGAATAGCGCCGAGACAGCAGGCACCGACGGGTTTGCCCCCGAGCAAACAGACTTCGTCACCTGCGGAAACTATGCCCCGCCCGAAACCCTCTCGATTGTTGGCACCTGCATGCCGCCTCAAGAGCTGATGGCACCCGATTTTTCAGCCGAGACGAGAGAGCGCCTGGGGCTCACGCCTATTCCGGTGTTTGAGGATCACCGCGCGCGGCGCATCGCCCGGCATGCCCTCACCTACCTGCTGGCTCGCCCGCCCAGCCCGCACGCCGAGACCGAGCATGCTTCACCCGCTGCTTCGGCAGACGGCGAAAATCCCCGATTGTGGTCGAGTAAAGACCTAACGTTAGCGGTGCAGCAGGCTTGCGAAGAGGAGATGTACGGGGACGAAAACCACGAGTTTCCCGTCGGGCACGAGCCCGACCTCGTATCGCGTGCGTTATCCTGCCTGCACGCCGAACTTTACGGTCTGGGTGCGCTTGAAACTCTCACACATATTCCCGGAATCACCGATATTTACGTGAATTCCCCGCAGGATGTGTGGGTTCAGGCGCACGGACAAACCCAACCGGTAACCCTCACCTTCGAGACTGAGGCGCAGGTACGCCAACTCGCCAACCGTCTCATTAGGGCGCATGGCGGCAGGCTTGATGCGGCGCATCCGGCGGACGACGTGCACGACAACTCCGGTCGGCGTATTCACGCGGTCATTCCGCCGCTGGTCGAGAACACACACCTGTCTATTCGTCTGCCCGCCCAAAGCTGTTTGACACTTACCGCGCTCCGCGAAAGCGGCATGTTTGATGCGGCGACCGAGCAAGCCCTGCGCACCATGATTGCGCGGCGGCAGAACTTCGTCGTCAGCGGGGGAACCGGTACCGGAAAAACCACGCTTCTCAACGCGCTTTTGGGCGAATGCGAAGCCTGGGAACGCCTCATGATCCTGGAAGATACCCCGGAACTGAGCCCGCAGCATCCGCATACGGTGAGCCTCAAAACCCGTGCCGCGAATGCCGAAGGCGCCGGAGAGATCACGTTGGGAGACCTGCTGGTGCAAGCTCTGCGTATGGCACCGGATCGGCTTATGGTGGGGGAGTGTCGCGGCTCTGAAATCCTGCACCTGCTTAACGCCATGAACACCGGGCACCAGGGCGCAGGTACAACGCTGCATGCGAATTCCGCGTTTGCTGTGCCGCATCGTCTTGCCGCGCTGGGCGCGCTCGCCGGTTTGGATGAACGCACCGTTGCCCTGCACGCTTCTACCGCATTTGACCGCATTATTCACCTGGAACAGGTGCAGGGCGTGCGGCGGATTGCTGGAATTTACCGGCTTGACCTGCGCCAGGATGCGCTGGTGGTAACGCCGTGCGGGCCTGAGCCTGCGGGTGAACTCTTGGCGGACGAAGGCTCAACGGCAGACAATTCGGCGGGTGGCGCCCTACCTGAGGGTAACGGGGAAAACTTACCGCCGAGCTCTCCCAGGGACGCTATTTCACCGGATAGGCACGCTGCCCATGCACGCTCGGCAACCGCGCAGCCCGCACACGAACACCGCGGCGCAACCCCCGAAACGCAGACTACACCGACCGCATGTACCTATGGATACGACCCCGGGGTTCGCACCGATTCTGATGTTCCGCCCTACACAACCGCACCACGGGAACAAACCGACCGTAGTAGCCAGGAAGGAGAGGAACTATGAGCCTGATGGTGGATCATAAGACGCGCGCCGCCGGTTCGTCTCAGAGAAAGGCGCGTAAAAACGCAGACGACAGCATGGCATTTGGCGAGTATCTGCCCGCCACAACACAGCCTCGGCTAAAGACACGGTTTCAAAGGCTTATCCCGTCGACTCCACCAACCTCAACCGAGATGCGTCTATGGCCGCAAGCGTTGCGCGGTATATCTGCAACCCTGGATGCGGGTCTGAGCCTGCGCGAGGCAACGGCTGAAAACCGTACCCGGCATCCGCCTGGTGTTGACGGCTTTACGGTTCACGGTTCCGCAGCACAAAGTCGGGAAACGGAGAACGCTGATGGGAACGGACCCGAAAAGTCCTCGCTCCTTCGCCGGGCGCTGCACCGGCTGACGGGCAGCAGACGCGAGCGGGCATACCGGCAAACTCAAGACGATATTGACGAGCTATTAGACATTTTGGCCCGTGAAGAACAGCTTGGTTTCGCGGCGGGAACAACCCTGGGCGCCCTTAGCGCGCGGCGAGCACACAGCCGGGAGCGCATCCGCGAACTCGGCCTGTGCTTACGCATGAACGAAACCACCGGCGCACCTCTGGCGCAGACCCTACGGGCTGCAGCCGAACACGCCGAAGAACACCTGGATGCTCTTCTTGGGCGAGAAAGTGCGCTGACGGGACCGAAAACGACCGGCAAGATACTGTCGTGGCTGCCGTTTATCGGGTTGGTGATGGGCTGGCTGATGGGAACGGATCCCGTCGGCGCGCTGACTGGTTCGCTGGCTGGTCTGCTGACTGGTTTTTTGGGCATTACGCTGGCGCTTCTTGGGAGGCGCTGGACGGCTCGGCTTGTGCACCGGGCCGAACGCAGCTCCGTGCTGGCCGAGGAACCCGCGCAGAAGAATGCCCGCGCTCAAGGAACTAGGCGGCGCCGAAGAGAAAAGAAACCGCAGAAAGAACTGGCAGGGTTTAGCGGTTCTGCAGAGACTGAGCCGCTGGATCCGGCACTGATGCTTGAGCTTCTTGCCGCACAATTGCGTGCGGGGCTCGGCCTGACCGGTGCCTTACAGGCTCTTGGCCGGGCACTCGCGCATGAAGAACGGGCAATAAGTGATGCGCTTGAGCACATCACCTTGACCCTGACGGTAAGCGCCGATTGGCAGGCCGCCTGGGACGGTTACGACCATCCACTCTTGCGGGAATTGGCTCGGATCCTGGCACCGGCGTATTCGGCGGGAACACCCAGCTCGGCACTGCTGCGGCACTGCGCGGCAACATATCGGCTTGAAGAGCGCCGGGCGGCAGAGCGCGCATCCGCAAAACTTGCCGTGGCGCTGGTTCTGCCGCTGGGGCTGTGCTCGCTTCCGGCCTTTATCTGCTGCGGAATCATACCGATTGTGATCTCGCTTTTACCGGGGCTGCTGGCCTGAATCCAGTGGGCTTCACCCCGAGACACGTTGCACCAAATCTACCCACAAAAATTATCAAATAACACTATATGAAAGGAAACAACGATGACTGTTGTACACTCTGCTCCCGTTCTGCACACCATGCACAAGGGAATTCAGGAATGCCTTGAATCCTATGCCCACACGGAAGAGAACCCCGTACTTTTGGGACAGGCACTCGACGAATATACGAACATGTACCTGCAGCAGCTTGAACCGCATCTTGCTCAGCAGCTGGCGCAGGCGCTCGCCGCCGGCTGCACCCTTGAGGAATGCGCCGCAGAATGCCGTTCCCTGAGCGAGCACGAGGAACTTTTCGCGGAAATTCGTAAGGGCGAAGATACCGAATTGCAAGAGATGACCTCACCCACCGACGAGGTTGAATACGCGGACGAAAACGACCCGGAGGAGGGCGCCAGCACCGCCGAATACGGCATCGTAATGCTCGCCGCCGTCGGTTTTGCCGGTCTGCTGGTCGCCATTCTCAAGTCCGACGAGATTCGCGGCATGCTCGTAGATATGGTCAAGAACGCCCTTGCAACAGGCGGTTCAGGGCTGACCTTTGGGCTTTTCTAAACCGGTACTACCCGTGAAAACCGCGAGAGCTGCCCAAACCCCACGAAAGGAACGTCTATGAGGCTTATACACCGCATGATGCGCGCCTGGCGGTTACGCGCACGTGATGAGGGCGCCGTGACTGCCGAATTCGCGGTCGCTCTGCCCGCCGTGATCGCGGTGCTTGCGCTCTGTCTCTCAGCGGCAGCGGTGGGAATAGCCCAGTCGCGGCTCGAAGAATCCTCGCGAGTCGCGGCGCGTGCCTTCGCGCGGGGAGACAACCTCGCCGCCGTGCAGCATGAAGTTTCGCGGATAGACCCCAGTATTAACCTGCAGGTGCAGACCGTGGAAGAAACATCGGGGGCGCGGCAGGTGCGGGTTCAGGTGGAGCGTGCGGCGCCGGGGGTTATCGGCTCGGTAACCGGCTGGAAGCTGCAGGCCACCGCGACCGCACGGGTTGAGGGCGGCTCGGATAACGCCACGACGGCTGGTGGCGAATAAACATGGTCACGCCCAGTTTCATCTGGAATGCATGCGTGCCGCCGTTTGCCAAACCGCAGTGCGAGGCGGTTGATCGGCCACAGCCGACCGAAAACCCGGAGGAGGGGAGCGGCACCGTACTCGCGGTAGGCATTATCGCCGCCCTGCTGATCCTGGCAACCGTCATCATCGGTTTTGCCGGGGTAAGCATGGCGAATCGGCGGGCGGCGCAGGCGGCAGACCTGGCGGCGCTCGCCGCGGCGGATGCGCTGCGCGGCATCACCCCTGGGGACCCTTGCGAAATTGCCGCCCAGATAGCGCGCGATAATAACGCCAATCTGGTGGGATGCGCCCTCGCGGACCGCCCCGAAACCGTGGATATTCGGGTGAGCTCTGCCGTGCACGGGCCGTTCGCTTTCCTCGGTGATGCGCAAGGTACATCGCGTGCCGGTGCGCCGCATCCGGACTCTGGGGAGGGTGCACCCGATGAGGGATTATCCGGCGACGAGATTCCCGAAAACGCTCCCTCTGACCGATCTGCTGAAGAACCGAAAAGCCCATAAAATCCGGCTGATGAGATCGATAGGAGGTGTTAGTCAGACCTCGTGGAATGCTCTAGCCTTACAGCATGTCCCGTTCTGCGTCATCGAGTGAGTGCAGCATTACCCGCAGTAGGTTTTGTGCGCCCGCCTTGGAGAGCGGTTCGTTGCGGTTGCCGCATTTGGGGGACTGTACGCAGGAGGGGCAGCCGCTCTCGCATCCGCAGGAATCAATAGCGTCCAGGGTTGCGCCCAGCCAGGTGCGAACCGCCTCAAACCCGCGCTGGGTAAAGCCTGCTCCGCCGGGTGCTGCATCGTACACGAAGATGGTGGGGCGTTCCGTATCGGCGTGGTACAGGGTGGAGAGTCCGCCTAAATCCCAGCGGTCGCAGGTCGCAATCAGCGGTAGCAGACCGATGGCGGCGTGTTCTGCGGCGTGCAGGGTGCCGGGTGCATCGGGTTCGGTCACACCGGCGGCAAACAGGTAACTTGGCTCGAAGGTAAACCAGATAGCCTCGGTCATCAGGATGCTCGGCGGCATCTCCATCGGCTCATCGCCCAGGTACTCACTGCCGTACACCGAGAACCGTTGAAAGCCCATAACCTGATCGGTCACCTGAACCCGCCCGCGATGCATCGTCAGACCAGCAGCACCGGGCTGGGCGCCGTCGAACTCGTACCGCACACCCGCCTTTTCCTGCAGAATCTTCACCTCGGTCGCCTCAATCGCCCGCGTGTAATAGTCGGGGTACACTCGCGAGAGCAGAATAACGCGCGCCGCTTCATCCAAGGACTCCACCAGGTATTGGGCGTTCTGGTGAATATAGATAGCCCCCGGGTGACCCTGAGTCATCGCCTGCGCCGAATCCATCGTGCCGATCAGCGAACCATCCTCGGCATCAATCAGCTGATAGGGACCACCGCCGGTGGCACGCAGATCCACCAGATTCGTCGCCGACTCCGCGTGCGTCCAATACCAGCCATCCGCCCGGCGGCGCAGATAATTCTGCTGCACCAACCGGTTAAGCAGAGCCTCAGTATGCTCGCCGAACAGCGAAAGCTCCTCGGTACGCAGCGGCGACTCCGCCGCGGCAGCGCACAAATGCGGCGAAAGCACGTAAGGGTTCGTTGGGTCGAAAACGGTAGCCTCCACGCTCTGCCCAAAAATCGCCTGCGGATGATGCACCAGGTACGTATCCAACGGATCGTCCCCGGCGATAAGCACAGCGAGCGCATCCTGACCCCCGCGACCGGCACGCCCAATCCGCTGAATAAAGGATGCGCGGGTTCCGGGCCAGCCCGCCACGAGCACCGCATCCAGCCCGGAAATATCGATACCCAGCTCAAGCGCAGAGGTACTTGCCAGCCCGAGCAGTTCGCCGGTGCGCAGCCGATGCTCAAGCTCACGGCGTTCCTCGGGCATATACCCCGAACGGTACGCCGCCACCCGATGCGCCAGCCCCGCCTCGGTCTCGTCAAGGTAGCGCTGCGCTCGCTGGGAGATCAGCTCGGCACCGCGCCGCGACCGGGTGAAGGCAAGCGTGCGGGTGCGTGAGAGTACCAGGTCGGTGAGCATTTGGGCGCCCTGTTCGATAGCGGAGATACGCTGTGGCGCCTGCTTTTCCGCCTCGGAACGGGTGTCGAAGGCGCTCGCGCCGGCGGCGAGCTTATCGGTCACCTGCGTATCGGGCAGGAACTCCGGTTCCCACAGGATGACGGTGGATTCTCCACGTGGTGCGGTCGATGCGGTAATCGCGTCAACGTTCCCCTCGGGCACTCCAATGAGCTTGGCGAAAGACTCGGCAGGGTTCGCGCTCGTGGCGGATGCCCCGTAGAATACCGGGCTCACCCGGTACAGCGCGCAGACTCGGCGTAGGCGGCGCAGCAGATTGGCGATATGCGCGCCGAACACGCCGCGGTAGCTGTGCACTTCGTCAAGCACCACATAGCGCAGCCCGCGCAGGAAGTTTGCCCATTGCCGGTGGTTACCCAGAATCCCGTAGTTGAGCATATCCGGGGTGGTGAGCACAAAATTAGCGTGTTCGCGCACCCACCGCCGCTCCTGCGCCGGGGTGTCGCCGTCATAGGTGGCGGCGTTGAGCCCGGGCAGGTGGTAGGCGGTGATGGCGTTGAGCTGGTCGGCTGAGAGTGCCCGTGCCGGTGAAATATATAGAACGTTCGCTCTCTGATGAAAACCTGTGGAACCTGCATCCGCTGCCGTGGTGCTGAGCGGTTCACGGTGCGCCCCGCGGTAGAGAGCATCGAAGGCGGGCATGAGGTAACTCAGCGATTTTCCGGATGCGGTACCGGTCGCTACAATCACGTGCCGCGCCGTTGTGCCCGGCTCATCGTGCCCCTGCCCGGCTGCTAGCCCGAAGGAGAGCCGGTGCGCGTCTTCGGTGAGTGCAGCATCGAATGCACAATGCGCTGCCTGTGCCGCCTGCACCTGGTGGGTGTATGGTTCGTGCACGCCCAGCGACTCGAAAGCCTCAATCACGCGCGGGTGCAGCCAGTGCGGCCACGGCGAATACTGCCCTTCACGTGCGGGAATGCGGTGCACATGAGTGATTTGCGGGGGCAGCGAACCGTCGCCGGGGAGTTTGGGCATAAGCCTGCTCAGCTGTTCGCGAAGGTTCTCGTCGGGGCGCGAGGCAGGGGAGAACCCGGGGTGCTCATCAGCCGGGGAGTCGCAGGAAGGTTCGGGGCGCATCACACCATTGTAAAACCTCGGGTACGGTAAACCGGCGTGGGCAATCGCAGGGCGCCCGGTATGTTCCATCCACCCCAGCAGGCAGGCATTCGCTACCAGAAAATGGCGAAACCAGCCGGTGCGATGGGGCAGAAAAACGACGAGACATACCTCATGGTGAAGAAACCACATGCAATCCATCATCGCGGGCGCATCCCGCGGGAGAACAGGGATTATCGGCCACGTTACGGGACGAGTTCCGCCGCCACGGCACACACGATGTACCCAGAAAGCGTAAAATAGGAGGGTGGCTCAGAATCGAATTATCTTGTATTACCAGTTTGCCCCCATAACCGACCCCGTGGCGGTCATGCTCTGGCAGCGTGCCCTGTGCGAGAAGCTCGGTTTGCGCGGGCGCATCCTCATTTCCAAACACGGTATTAACGGCACGCTCGGCGGCGAAATCAGCGCGGTTAAGGCGTACACCAAAGAAACCCGCCAGTACCCCGGCTTCAAGAACATGGAATTCAAATGGTCTGAGGGCGGCGCCGAAGACTTTCCCCGTCTTTCGGTCAAAGCGCGCGATGAAATCGTGGCGTTCGGCGCTCCCGACGAGCTCAAGGTAGACGAAAACGGCGTGGTTGGCGGTGGCGTGCACCTCAAACCCGAAGAGGTAAACAAGCTTGTAGAAGAACGCGGCGATGAAGTCGTCTTTTTCGATGGACGCAACGCATTCGAGGCCAAAATCGGTAAGTTCAAGAACGCTGTGGTGCCTGATGTTCGCACCACCCATGACTTTATTCGCGAGATCGAATCCGGTAAGTATGACGACCTGAAAGATAAGCCCGTCGTCACCTACTGCACCGGCGGTATTCGATGTGAAATCCTCTCTGCCCTCATGAAAAACCGCGGTTTTAAAGAGATCTACCAGATCGACGGCGGTATTGTGCGCTACGGCGAAAAATACGGCGATAAGTCCCTGTGGGAGGGCTCGCTCTACGTATTCGATAAGCGCATGCACATGGAGTTCACCCCGGATACCGTCACGATCGGTCAGTGTGAGCGTTGCTCGGCACCGTCTAATAAATTTGAGAACTGCTCGAATGAGAGCTGCCGCGAACTTGTGCTCCTGTGCCCCGAGTGCGCCACCGATGATGCGAAACGCCGCTGCGTGCCCGAATGCGCGGCTGATCGCCAGAGCGCCCACGCTGGTATCTCATGAGCGAGTCCGTACAGGCGCCCGTGACGGTTTCACCCGCGCGCATTGAGAAACACGGCTCTTTGCTGGTCGCGGGAGTATCCCAGGTGTATAAGCTGGGGGACGATTTCACGCCGCTGTGGGATGAGCTGAATCAGAAGGCATCCCCGGCGATGCTCGATATTCTGGCGGTCACCCAGTACATTGGCGTGTGCACTCAGCCCAGTACCGACGGTTTCGTGCGCTACACGGCCGGTATTTTGGTTGATGACCGCGCCTCGGCACATAAACTTGGGCTGGGGCTGCTGGAACTTCCTGCGAGCACCTACGCGGTGGTTGAGGTTACCGGGCCGATTTCGCGGTCTATCCCGGCAGGTTTTGAGAGCTTTGAGCGTGAGTTCTTCCCGGCGCATCCGCAGTACCGCCCGCTAGGCGGCCTGGAGGTGTACGGTCGCGGCGATATGCAGGCGGCAGACTACACGATGGAACTGTGGGTTCCGCTGCTAGAGGTTCCTGCCTCAGCATAAAGCGCTCCGACTAGAACTCCTTGGTCTTCTCCCAAGCCTCTATTTCGCCGGGGATCACCGCGAACACGGGGTGCACCGCGGGCTTACCGGCTTGGGTGAATTTCGCGAGACGCTCGGTAAGAATAGGCTCCCAATCGACATCTCGCCCGGCAACTTTGTGCGCTAAAAAGCTCAATTCATAGGCAAGCTGACCCTCGGTCACGGGAATAGAGCTCAGGTTCTTACCCCGCTCAGCGGCGATCAGCGAACGGTTGAAGGAGTACCCGCGCAGATGCGCCTCATCGGCGAGCCCATGCAGATAAGACCCAATAGCCTCTACCGGCTGAGAATGCGCA
Organism: Rothia sp. HMSC069C01; assembly: GCF_001814655.1. NCBI lineage: Bacteria > Bacillati > Actinomycetota > Actinomycetes > Micrococcales > Micrococcaceae > Rothia > Rothia sp. HMSC069C01. The sequence goes on along the minus strand of NZ_KV817379.1, from coordinate 99,072 downwards.
CGAAACCGAATGAGCTGCGGGTGATTCGTGTACCCTCGGGTGAGCCCGCGCAGCACTTTCTGCGCAAGCAGGCTCTCACGCCAGCACGCGATCAGGGCGCGACGGTCAAGAAGGGACGGGTGGGCAGACCAAATACGCATCCACCCACTATACCGCCGCAGACCTGCGCTCTTAAGTAAAACAGCAGCGGTCCGCCCAAAAATTATTGAGGTCGGGTGTACCTGTGGGGCGCTCGCATCTGAACAGGATTCGAGCGCCCCACAGTGGTGTAGATGCTTCTAGGCTACGAGTTCCGCGCCGTGACGTCATGGTCAGCGAGATCCACTGTGACAGAGCGTTGCCATTATGTCATGACCTGTCTTATATCGAGTATTTCCTAAAATTCAGGTGCATCTTGAAGAGCCGAGTACCAAAGTATAGTTATGAAAATACGTTCGATTTACATCATAAAAACTTATTCTGATGCTAAACTTTACGTACCTTTCCGCCAGTATATGAGGGAAATCGATGCTTGTTGCCACCGTTGTCGCTGAAGCGATGTTTTGGGCATGCCTGGTGTTAGGCTGCGTATTTCGTTATACCTTGAAGATGCCCAGAACCGGAATCGTATTATTAGTGGCAACCCCGGTGATCGATCTGTTATTGCTGGTGTTTTCTTATATCACGCTGAGCCAGAGTGGCGCGGCAGAATTTATGCACGGATTCGCGGCCTTCTATATCGCTTTCTCAATCGTTTTTGGTCGGAGTATTATTCACGCTTTCGACAGGAAATTCTCTGGCTCCGCCCCGGAGGGGGTTGCGGTCAGCAGCGCTCAGCAGTTGAGAAAATGCGTGGCGGCGTGTCTGATAGCGGTGGCTTTGCTTATCGCCGGGATTTTTGTGACCGGCCTGAAGGGTAGCTTCTGGCTTGTGTATTGGCTGATCGCGGTGGCGTTTACGCCGCTGATGTGGTGGGGCGTAGGGAAATGGTATGAGCGCAAGGCGAGTAAAGAATCATAAAGCGTGTTTTCCAGGAAACACCTGTCGGCAGGCTCGCGACAAACCATCGCTCCCGGATTCACGTCATCTGAGGCAAGCAGTTACGACAAAAGCAATGTCTGTAGTACCTGTGCCTAGAAAATAATGAATCATATGGTTTTTCTGCCGGGGTCTTATACATAAAAGATTTGAACGAGGTATGGATATGCTAAGGATAGAAGAAATGCACATTCGTTACCTTGAGGTAAGTATTGCGCGTAAAAAATATAAATGAATCATTACCTAATATGTCGCATATATTTTATGTCGAAAAGCGTATTGACTAGTAGTTATATAAGTGGTTTTACTCATATTATTTAAAGCTTGCTCTGTAAAATAAATAATTGTATGCTGAATGCTCATACACGAGGAAATACCCCTTGTAGGGCAATACGAAAGGCATAACAATGAACGCATCAGACACTCAGAAAACCGAACTTGCGGTACAAAATCTTGAACCACAGCCGGGCACAGAGAAAAAACTTGGTTTTCTTTCTTTTGGGCACTGGGCCGAAATTCCCGGTTCGCGCGTGAACAGCGCATCCGAATCTTTGCACCAGGCTATCGATTTGGCGGTAGGCGCCGAAGACATTGGCCTAGACGGTGCTTTCTTCCGCGTGCACCATTTCGATCAGCAGCAGGCAACCCCGTACCCGCTTCTGTCTGCTATCGCCGCTAAAACCAGCCGCATTGAGCTTGGTACCGGCGTGATCGACATGCGCTACGAGAACCCGCTGTATATGGCCGAACTCGCCGCGATGGCCGACCTGATTTCTGCCGGGCGCCTGCAGCTGGGTGTCTCACGCGGCTCGCCCGAATCCGTTATCCGCGGTTTCGAGAGTTTCGGCTATTACCCCGCCGAAGGTGAAGATGAGAGTGCGATGGCACGCCGTCACCTCGACATCTTTATGAAGGCTATTCGAGGTGAGGGCATGGCACCCTCCGCGCGGGTGCAGGGCAAGTACGCCCCCGTGCAGCCGCAGTCGCCCGGTCTGAGCGAGCGCATATGGTGGGGCGCGGGAACTGACAGCACCGCCGTGTGGACCGCACAGCAGGGGCTGAATCTCATGTCTTCAACGCTGATGCTCGAAGATAAAGGTGTGCCTTTCGATCAGCAGCAGGCAGAGCAGATTCGCCTTTACCGCGAGGAATGGGTCAAGGCTGGGTATACCCGCGTGCCGCGTGTTTCGGTTTCGCGTTCGGTGATCCCGATTATTGATGCCGATTCGGCGCGTTATTTTGGTCGTCGCGCGCAGGAAGATTCGCAGGATTACACCGGTATTATCGACAACACCTTCTCGCGGTTTGGGCGCAGCTATATTGGCGAACCCGATCTGATTGCCGAAGAACTCGCCCGTGATGCTGCCGTTCAGGCGGCAGATACCGTGCTGTTGACCGTGCCGAACCAGTTGGGCGTGGACTTCAACCTGCGGATGCTCGAATCCATTGTGAAGGACATCAAACCTGCGCTGACGGTGAAGGCATAGCGGAGTCCCGCCCCCAAGATCGAGTGGGAATAACACGAGCAGGTAGTATTTTCCTACTTGCTCGACCAAAAACCACCTGCTCGCGGCGTTAAGAAACGGGGCGCTTAGAATGGGGAGTATGGCTGATGAACTGTACTCCCGCATCCCCGACACCCCCATAAGCGACGATACCGCCCGGCTTGAGCGCATCCGGGGCGCCCTTGAGAGGCTTAACTACAGCTACGACGGGGTGCGTGACCTGCTGGGGGAGCGCGCTTTTGAGGCAATGGCGCGCGACCAGGTTGTGCCCGGCACCTGGCGGGTACAGAACATCCTTGATGATGCACACACCACCGACCCCGACCGCCGCCTGGCGCACATGATCGGGTTTTTCCTGTTCGCACGCACTCTAACCCGCATGGAACTTGCCGATGCGCTCGGCGGCGAACCCGCGCTTAACGACTTTATCGCGGCAAACCTCGTGGAACCGGCGGAGTCAGAAAATACCTGCACCCCCGAGAACCCCGGCGAAGCGCCGCATTACCGCGCCGTGTTTGACCTGCGACCGCATTCGGCTGACGACGGCACCGAGCTGTGGGTGGCCTCCGATTTGGGGGCGCATCAGCGACCCGGGGTGCTGCGCAAAGATCACGTGCTGGGTATCGGGCAGGCATCCCTAACCCTGGCACAGATTACCGAGCGCACCCCCGTGGCGCGTGCCCTTGACGTGGGGACCGGATGCGGTATTCAGACCTTCCACCTGCTCGCCCACGCAGACCACGTGACGGCCACCGATATTTCGCCGCGCGCCCTCGCCTTCGCCCGATTTAACCTGCTGCTGAATGCCCCCGCCCTGAAACTCGACCCGCAGAACCTTGAAGCACGCGTCAGCCTTCGACAAGGCTCTTTGCTGGAGCCCGTGGCGGGGGAGCAGTTTGACCTTGTGGTCTCGAACCCGCCGTTCGTCATTACCCCGCGCCGCGCAGACGAAAGCAGCGACGACCAGTTTACGTACCGTGACGGCGGGCTGCCCGGCGACGATATTGTCAGCACGCTCATTCGGCGCATCCCCGAGGTTCTGGTGCCCGGCGGGCGCGCCCAGATGCTCGGCAACTGGGAAATTCACCGCGACAACACAGGCGAGGCGCAGCCCTGGGATGCTCGCCTGCGCACCTGGTTCGCCGAATCAGCCACCGGCACTCCGAGCGAAGCGTGGGTAATTCAGCGCGAAGTGCTCACCCCCGAATCCTATGCGGAAACCTGGCTCAAAGACGCGAGCGAAAACCGCGACCGTGACCACTACGAGAACACCTACCGAGCCTATCTCGACGACTTTAAAAACCGGAACGTTCATTCTATTGGGTTCGGGATGCTCTGGCTCCGCCGCCCGGCACACACCACCGAAACCGCACCCCTGAACCGGTTCGAGGACATCACCTACCCCATAGCCCAGCCCATCGCGCAAAGCATCACCGAGGCCGTGGCACGCTTCGACCGCCTCACCGCCCTGACCGATCAGGCGCTCGCCGAAACCCACCTCGTTCTCGCCGAAGACGTGACCGAAGAACGCCACGGCCGCCCCGGCGCCGAGCATCCAAACGTGATTCTGCTGCGTGCCGGATCCGGGCTGTGCCGCACAATTCTGCTCTCAACCGAAACCGCCGGATTCGTCTCCGCATGCGACGGCGAGCTGAGCATCGGGCAGATTTTAGGTGCGCTCGCCGTGCTTCTCGGCTGGGAAGACTACACGCCGGATGCGTGCGCCGCCTTCGGCACCGAGAACGAGCATCCGCGTGACACCCTGCTGGTCGCTATTCGAGAACTCATCGAAAAAAGTTTTCTGCACTTCGCAGACGAAAACAGCTGACCCCCGGCACCCCAGCGGCGGACCCGTAAAACACGCCTTTGCCGCGCCGAACATCACAAATTTTGGCACGAAGAAACCCCTACACTAAAAGAATGACTATGCAAGACACCCCAGACACCACCAAGAAAATGAGCGCCGAAGACTGCTGGGCGCGCCTGCAGGCCAACAATTTAGGGCGACTCGTGCTCACCGACGGCAATTTTGTAGACGTGCTGCCGGTCCTCTACGGGGTAGCCGACCACGAAATCTACCTGCGCACCACCCGCGGCGACCGTTTCTCCGCCGTGGTCATGAGCCGCCGCGTCTCCTTTGAAATCGACGAGGAATTAGAGAACGGCATCCGCTCCGTGATCGTGCAGGGCGTGGCGCACTGGCTGCCGCCCGAAATGACCCCGCCGCTCGTGCACACTTTCGGTCTGCGCCACTACGAAAGCGGGCACCTCATGCAGTGGGTGCGCATTGTGCCGCGCAAAGTGTACGGCCGGGAATACCCGCTTCTTCCCGCCCAGGGCGAAGGGTATTTTCCGTACAACTAATTTCGCCCGCCAGCTCGCCTAAGACCCATATCTACGGTTGCCAACTTAATACAGACGTGCATAATAACTGGTATCGTTGCATCCACACCCTTAATCCAAACACAAGCTGTAAAACGTGATAAGACACATGCGTGATAAGCGCACCTAATAGGCGTAACCGCCAGAATGTGCGCTATTGTTGTATCGCATCTACACCACACAATTATGAGGAGAGCCGTGCCCACCAAGGCAAAGAACGGAAAAGCGCTGCTGATCGTTGAGTCACCATCGAAGGTGAAGACTATCAGCGGTTATTTAGGAAACGAATTTCTGGTGGATTCGTCCATGGGACATATTCGTGACCTGCCGCAGCCTTCCGAACTGCCCGAAAACCTGAAAAAGGGCCCGGTCGGCAAGTTCGCGGTCAATATCGACGACGATTTTGACCCCTACTATGTGGTTAACCCCGACAAAAAGAAAAAAGTCGCCGAACTCAAACGCAAACTCAAAGACGTTGATGCCCTCTACCTCGCAACCGATGGTGACCGCGAAGGTGAAGCGATCGCCTGGCACCTCAAAGAGGTTCTGAAACCCAAGGTTCCCGTCTACCGCATGACCTTCCCCGAAATCACCCGCGAAGCCATTGAACGCGCCTTCGGGGAACTGCGCGATATTGACCTGCACCTGGTCGATGCTCAAGAAACCCGCCGCATTCTTGACCGTATCTACGGTTACGAAATCTCACCCGTGCTGTGGCGCAAGGTCGGTCGCGGGCTATCCGCGGGCCGCGTGCAGTCCGTGGCAACCCGCCTCGTTGTTGAACGTGAACGCGAACGCATGGCCTTCGTCGCCGCCAACTACTGGGATCTGACCGGGCATTTCATCACCACCAGCAACGAGGGCTTTGACGCCAAACTTGTGGCGGTCGACGGCACCCGAGTTGCCACCGGTAAAGACTTCGCCGACGACGGCACCCTCACTTCCACTAAGGTCACCCACCTCTCAGAAGCGGATGCGCGCACCCTCGCCGAAGCCCTCACCGCCGCTCCCTTCTCGGTGCGCTCGGTCGAAACCAAACCCTATAAACGCCGCCCCGCTGCGCCGTTCACCACCTCAACCCTGCAACAGGAGGCGGCACGCAAGCTGCGCTTCTCATCGCGCGTGACCATGCAGGTTGCCCAGCGCCTCTACGAGAGCGGCTACATCACCTATATGCGTACCGACTCGGTGGCACTCTCAGACCAGGCCGTGAAGGCGGCACGCCGCCAAGCCTCCGAACTCTACGGCACCGAATACGTGCCCTCCGCGCCGCGCACCTACGCCTCCAAGAGCAAAAACGCGCAGGAAGCGCACGAAGCAATCCGCCCCGCAGGTGACGCCTTCCGCACCCCCGACGCCGTGCGCGGCACGCTCTCCAACGACGAATACCGACTGTACGAGCTGATCTGGAAGCGCACCATCGCCTCGCAGATGGCAGACGCCACCGGTTCGACCGCATCCGTGCGGTTAGGGGCAACCGCATCCAACGGGCGCGATGCCGAGTTCGCAGCATCCGGCACTGTCATCACCTTCCGCGGCTTCCTTGCCGCCTATGAGGAAGGTGTAGACGCAACCCGCCTGGCAGAACGCGACGCCAAGAACGCCGAGAAACGCCTGCCCGCGCTCGCGCAGGGCGACTCGCTCACCGCCGAAAAACTTGAAGCCGCCGGGCATGAGACCCTGCCCCCGCCACGCTACACTGAGGCTTCGCTCGTGAAAACTCTTGACGAGCTGGGCATTGGGCGCCCTTCCACCTACGCCGCCGTGATTTCAACGATTATGGATCGCGGCTATGTGCAGGTGCGTTCCGGTTCGCTCGTGCCTTCGTGGACCGCGTTCTCGGTGGTGCGCCTGCTCGAAACCAGTTTTGGCCCCTACGTGAACTACGAGTTCACTGCGCAGATGGAAGAAGACCTTGACCGCATTGCCCGCGGCGAAGAATCGCGCGTGGAGTGGCTGGGCGACTTCTACTTCGGCGGCGGGGTGCAGAAGAAACGCGGGCTCAAGCCGATCGTGGATAATCTGGGCGATATTGATGCCCGCGATATTAACTCGATCCGCATTGCTGACGGCATTGTGCTGCGTGTAGGTAAATTTGGTCCCTACCTTGAGGCTGAAGGCACCGTCAATACCGAAACCGGTGAGGTATCTGACCCCGTGCGTGCCAACGTTCCCACCGATTTGGCGCCCGACGAGCTGACCGCCGAGAAGGCGAAAGAGCTGCTTGAGCAGGGCAAATCCGATGGGCGTGTGCTCGGTACCGACCCCGCCTCCGGGAACCAGATTATCGCCCGCGACGGGCGCTACGGCCCCTACGTCACCGAAGTTATCGAAGAGATGACGGAGGAGCAGATTCAGGCCTACCTGGATGCGCAGCCCACCGAATACTACAAGAACGGCAAACCCAAGCCGAAGAAGAAACCCAAGCCCGCTAAGCCGCGCACCGCATCGCTCTTCAAATCGATGGATTTGGCGACCGTAACCCTAGAGGATGCGCTCAAGCTCTTGAGCCTGCCGCGCGTGCTCGGTACCGATGCGGAAGGCAACGAAATCACCGTGCAGAACGGGCGATTCGGCCCGTACCTGAAGAAGGGCACCGACTCGCGGTCGATTGGGTCTGAAGAAGAAATCTTCACGATCACCCTTGAACAGGCGCTCGATATTTATGCGCAGCCTAAACAGCGCGGACGCGCCGCCGCTAAGCCCCCGCTCGCCGAGCTCGGTGTAGACCCGAACAGCGAAAAGAATATCGTGGTCAAAGACGGACGATTCGGGCCGTACATTACCGACGGCGTTACCAACATTACGGTGCCGCGCTCGGAAACCATCGAATCGCTCACCCATGAGCGCGCCGTCGAACTGCTTGCCGAAAAGCGCGCTAAGGGGCCTGCGAAGCGTAAGACTGCGGCGAAGAAGACGACCGCCAAGAAGAGTACCGCGAAGAAAACGACCGCTAAAAAGTCCACTACTGCAAAGAAGACTGCGGCTAAGAAGGACTAGTCCTTTCTTCTTCCCAACAATACGGATGCGCTACTCACGAAAGCGTGGGCTACGTATCCGTATTGTTGCGCTTGGCAAGATTTACATGGATGCGCGACTTGCGCTCCCTAGCCTGTGCGTCCATGTGTGACGGGCGAACTCGCGCAGACCCGGCGGTGGATTGCGCGCATCATGCGGCGACGTGTGCCACACTTAATGAAGTTGTACGTTATCCCGGCGGTGGCTGGGGGATAGGAGCGCGCCGTGCGCCTCGGTGTTCTTGATGTTGGCTCAAATACTGTTCACCTGTTGTTGCTTGACGGCCACCCGGGCGCCCGCCCCGAGCCGTATGCTTCGCATAAGATTCCGCTGCAGCTGGTGCAGTATTTGACACCGTCGGGCGATATTTCTGATGAAGGCCGCGCCGCGTTGACCGAGTTCGTGAAGTCTGCGCGCGATTTCGCCATTGAGAATAATGCCGAAGACCTGCTCGCCTTCGCGACTTCTGCTATTCGTGAGGCCGGTAATGGTGCCGAGGTTTTGCAGTATGTGCGGTTGAAGACCGGCGTGAGTTTGAGCGAGATTTCGGGCGATCAAGAGGCCGCTATCACCTATTTCGCGGTGCGCCGCTGGCAGGGGTGGGGCGCGGGGCGCATCCTGAATTTTGATATTGGGGGTGGGTCTTTCGAGTTCTCCACGGGCACGGATGCCCTGCCGGATGCGGCAATGTCGGTTCCGTTGGGCGCCGGTCGCCTGACCCGCGAGTTCTTTGATGAACAGCCGCCTTCGCCGAAGCAGACGAAACGGCTGCGCAGGTATGTGCGCGAGCAGATTGAGCCGGTGGCGCAGCGGTTGCTGGCATTTGGCGAGCCGAACATGGTGGTGGGCACCTCGAAGACGTTCCGGTCGTTGGCGCGTATTTGCGGGGCGGCACCGTATTCTGCGGGGCCGCATGTGAAGCGTGAAATGCATGTGACGGATTTGCGCCTGTGGACTCGCCGCATGGAGGCTATGGCTCCCACCGAGCGCGCTGATTTGCCCGGTGTTTCCCGGATGCGCGCCGACCAGGTTCTCGCCGGTGCGATGGCGGCTGAGGCTGCGATGGAGATGTTCGGTATCGAAACGATGCGTGTTTCCCCCTGGGCACTGCGCGAAGGTTTAATCTTGAGGCGCCTAGAGCACCTGGCGGAGGGCACCAGCACGCCGCTGGATCCGAAGACTTTGGTGGGGGAGTAAAGGCGTTTTGAGCGCTGAGCCTACCTGACACCTTGGCCAACCTGTCGGAAATCCCGACAGGTTGGCTCTTCTAACAGCTCTCCCTCGGCATAGATGTTTTTCAGGTGGGTGAAGGTATAGTCCACCCGTAACTTTAGGACTGCTGGGAGACAAAACAGCGTGCAGTGGCTTGTACAAAGGCTCGCGCTGACCCTGTGAAACCGATGACCTATTTTGAGGAGTTTTTGTGCCCATCTATACACCTGAAGAATACCCGAGTGTGATCGAGCGTATTAAGGCTAAAGTTGCTCAGAAGAATATCGACCTGGGGCCTACCGTTTCGGAGACGGAAATTGCTGCTTTTGAGAGTGCCTGCAATACCCGCCTGCCGCAGGCGTACCGGCTTTTTCTGCTAGAGGTTGGTGACGGCTGGAACGACCCGGAGACGGAGGACATCAGCACCGGTTCCATTCACCGGCTCGCAGAGATTGAGCGCAAAGACCTTTCCCTCCCGATGACGCTCACGGACGGCTGGCTTTGGGAGGATGAGGAGGACGAAGAACAGCTGAGTGATGAGTCCTTTGAACATAAGCTGGGGAACCAGGGCGTTGAGCTCATGGATGAAGGATGCGGCATGACCTATGAGCTGATCACCGCCGGGCCGTGCGCTGGTGAGGTGTGGAGCTTTTCGGATGTTGGCGTTAGCCCCTGCTGTGAACGCCAGGACTTCCTGGGCTGGTTTGAGCTCTGGCTAGACAGCGACGGTGACCCTGACTATTTCAAGGATTATGTCTACAAAGAAGATGAATAGTATATGCCACAGGGGTTTATCGAGCTCTGTGTGAGGTCCTGGTTTTGATGTGGTTGGAGCACATCTAGTGAAGATACTAGTACGCCACTAAGCCTGAAAACTTTGGTGGTGAAGTAAGGACGAGCGGATGCATAAGCCGCCGGTATTTTCGTGTACTAGGGGAGAGCTGTAGAGTTTTGGGGACAGCTATTAAAGAAATAGCTGTCCCCAAAACTCTACAGGTTGATTAGCTCTCTGTATCTTCTGCTGCTACGTCTTCCACTTTTACTGTGGTAGCTTCCTCCCACCATTCATAGAGCTCTTTGTTAAGAGCTTGCAGCTTTCTCGAGAGTTCTGCTTTCTCTTTGGGGTCTTTTATCTCACGAAGTTCATTATTTATTTTTTCTATTTCTTGGAACTTATCTGCAAGGTATTCCTTCTGCTCTGAAGTAAGGAATTTACAGCCAAGAGGTAAGCCTTCGGAATCTAGATTAATAGGATAACCTTTATCTATATCTACTGTGAAATCATTATTATGTGACCCAAAAAGCGTATTCTTACGGTTCTTCTTGTCATAAAATTGAGGGGCGCGGTTTGTAAAACAAGAAAAGCTGTTACTGTATTTGTCTTTACCAAAATAAGTTTCACTATAAAAAATAGACCTGCTAAAGTAAGCCCTGCCCTGGTAGGTGGAGTCGCGGAAGTCAGCCCAATCTGTGTAGGTGGAGTTGCGGAAGTCAGCTCCGCCCTGGTAGGTGGAGTTACGGAAGTCAGCCCAATCTGTGTAGGTGGAGTCGCGGAAGTCAGCCCAACC
>NZ_KV817379.1:86423-88270 GCF_001814655.1 Rothia sp. HMSC069C01 | reverse complement strand
GTCGCGGAAGTCAGCCCAACCTGTGTAGGTGGAGCCGGTGAAGTAAGCTCCGCCCTGGTAGGTGGAGCCGGTGAAGTAAGCCCAATCTGTGTAGGTGGAGCCGCGGAAGTCAGCCCAATCTGTGTAGGTGGAGCAGGTGAAGTAAGCTCCGCCCTGGTAGATGGAGCCGCTGAAGTCAGCTCCGCCCTGGTAGATGGAGCCGCTGAAGTCAACCCTGCCCTGGTAGGTGGAGCCGCGGAAGTCAGCCAAGGCCTGGTAGGTGGAGCCGTTGAAGTCAACCCTGCCCTGGTAGGTGGAGCGGCTGAAGTCAGCCAAGGCCTGGTAGGTGGAGCCGCAGAAGTCAGCCCAGCCCTTGTAGGTGGAGCCGCTGAAATTAATAGGTTTTGCGTAGTAAGAGTTTGTAAGGTCTATTGGGTAGAAGAAGGTGCTTCCCGAGAAATCGTATTCAAAGCCTGACCACGCCCCCGGCGTGTTTTTGTCTGGGTCCTGTATGCGGTCGTGAATTTCTTTAATAATACTAAGGCGAACGTCTGCTTCGGAATCTAATATGGCTTTGTCTACGTAGAATTCTTCTTTTTTATCTTTATAAATCCCCTCAAGCGAAGGGGCATCTTCAGATAACTCATTATAATGAGAAGCGAGAGTAAACGGGGAGCGTATATAGGCGCAGAGGTTATTAACAATAACCTGTCCTTCTTTGAGTCTGTCTTCATATTTTTCTATAGACTCGTCTTCAAGCCACTCATCCACGAGACCAACAAGCGTGTATACGCCGCCCATGCGAATGGGGGATTTCTCATCGCCTAGTTGTTCTACCGCTTTGGTGTACCGTTCACGTCGGTCTGCCCTGACCTGGCGCAGGTGCTCTCTATCGTTCTTCTCCTTGTCCTGGTCGTTCTTGAGCTTTTCGTTATTGTTTTTGCGAAAAGTTTCGATAAGACCTACCACCGCGATAGCTCCACCGGTGATATAGAGAAAAGCTAACCGGAGGTTGCTCTGAGCCAGTAAGACGGGGGCACTCTTATCGTTGGCTGGTTCTCTAGGGGTTTCAAAAACTTGCTGTGGGATAGAGAGAGCACACGCTAGCCCGGTACTAGTAATCAGCAGAATGGCAATAGGCAGCCACCACCGTTTTACCCATAACCATACTTTGTATATTTTAGAATGCTCTTCATCGTGCTGTTTCTTATTGCTCATCGGTGAGTAGGCTCCTTACAATGAGTGCGTGTAATTACCACAGTACCGCATCTTCACATCACGTCTCAGAGTTTTCTGAATTTTGACTTAAGGTTTACCTTACAAATATTTAATGGGTGCAGGGATGTAGTACTTTGCGTCTTCAAAGCTACCTATCATCTCAAAATAGGCGTGTAAAAGACTCTGGTCGGGGGGGGTGCCTAACAGAATAAGCAGTCGACCGGTATTTTGTTCAATAAGAATTAGACCCATAGAGTTTTGGGACAGTTTTGATAACCACCCCGGAGCTTTGCGGGTTGACTAGCTCTTTGTATCTTCTGCTACTACATCTTCCACTTTTACTGTGGTGACTTTCTCTCGCCATTTACGGAGCTCTTTATAAAGAGATCGCAGCTTTTTCAAGAGTTCTGTCTTCTTTGCTAGGTCTTTTACCTCAAAAAGTTTATTATTTATTTTTTCTATTTCTTGGAGTTTACCTTCAAGGTATTCTTTCTGCTCTGAAGTAAGGAATTTACAGTTAAGGGGTATACCTTTGGAATCTAGGTCAATAGGATAACCTTTATCGATATCTACTGCGAAATCATTATTAGGTGACCCAAAAAGCGTATTCTTACGCTTCTTCTTGTCATAAAATTGAGGGGCGCGGTTTG
>NZ_KV817379.1:2207-86323 GCF_001814655.1 Rothia sp. HMSC069C01 | reverse complement strand
ATAAAATTGAGGGGCGCGGTTTGTAAAACAAGAAGAGCTGTTACTGTATCCGTCTTCGCCAAAATAAGTTTCCTGATAGAAAATAGATCCACTAAAGTTAGTCTCATTTTCGTAGGTGGAGTCGCTGAAGTAAGCCCAGCTCTTGTAGGTGGAGTCGTTGAAGCTAGCCCACTGGTAGGTGGAGTCGGTGAAGTAAGCCCAGCTCTTGTAGGTGGAGTCGCTGAAGTAAGCCCAGCCCTGGTAGGTGGAGCCGATGAAGCTAGCCCACTGGTAGGTGGAGCGGCTGAAGTCAGCCCTGCCCTGGTAGGTGGAGCCGCCGAAGTCAGCTACATCCTTGTAGGTGGAGTCGCTGAAGTTAGCCCCGCCCTGGTAGGTGGAGCCGCTGAAATTAATAGGTTTTGCGTAGTAAGAGTTTGTAAGGTCTATTGGGTAGAAGAAGGTGCTTCCCGAGAAATCGTATTCAAAGTCTGACCATGCCCCCGGCGTGTTTTTGTCTGGACCCTGTATGCGGTCGTGAATTTCTTTAATAATACTGAGGCGAACGTCTGCTTCGGAATCTAATATGGCTTTGTCTATGTAGAATTCTTCTTTTTTATCTTTATATATCCCTTCAGATGTAGGGCTGTCCTGAGATAACTCATCATAATGAGAAGTAAGAGTAAATGGGGAACGTATGTAGGCGCAGAGGTTATTAATAATAACCTGCCCCTCTTTAAATCTTTCATCATCGGATAGGCTCTTTTCTTCAAGCCACTCATCTACGAGCCCAACAAGTGTGTATACACCGCCCATACGAATAGGGGCCTTCTCATCGCCCAGCTGTTCTACCGCTTTGGTGTACCGTTCTCGGCGTTCTGCTTTACGTTCTTTGAAAGCATTGTCATCGAATTGCCGGATTTGTTCTTTGAGAACTTTCGTCTGGTGTTCTTGATTTTTGAGAGCTGCATTAATATCTGCATTTGCTTTGGTGCGGTCATTAGTATTCTTGCGGTAGGTTTCAAGTAGACCGAGTGCGGCGATCGCACCGCCGGTTGTGTACAGGAGCGCTAAACGTAGGTTACTTTGTGCAAGAAGTTGTTCAGCCGTTTTCTCTTGGAAAAAAATAACCGGTAGAAAAATCATGAGAACTAGGCCTAACGCTGCCCCACCGACCAGAAGCCACGGAAAAGCCTTCTCAAACCATGTCATAAACTTGGTTTGCTGATATACCTCTGGACTACCAGACGATTTAGCCTCTACATCTTCGCGTTCTTTAGGCATCGATTATCTATTCCTCATGAGTGAGCGATGTGTTCCTTTATCTACCCTACCGTAGATAACTCGTACACGCGGGGAAATTTAGCTGCTAAGCGGCAGGGTAGTAACGCCCTTCCGGAAGGCTCGTAGCTCTTCACTGAACCACTCCAATTTTTCAAGAAGCTCTCGCCGCTCCTGCGGCACCTGCGAATCACGAAGAGAAGTTCGCGCCTCGTACACCTCCCGAAACTTTGCCGCAAGATAGTCTGCCTGTCCTGTAGATAGAAAACCGCATCCCAGAGGAAGACCGTCAGATCCGAGAGCTATAGAGTAACCGCTATCTTCAACCACAAAATCATTGCTGGATGAGCCAAATAACGTTGCCCGCGCATCCCTCTCAGCAACAAAACAGGGTGCACTTTGAACAAACCGCGAAGGATACGGTTCCCCGAAAAAGCCGGTACCAAAATTCAGAGCACCGCAGAAAACAGACCCGTACAGGGAAACCTCTCTGTCAAAGACCGAGTCACTCACAAAAACTGAGCCTCGGTAAAGCGAACCGTCGAACCCAGCCTCGCCCCGATAAGTAGAGCTATAGAATAAAACCTCATCGTAGTAGAGAGACTGATCGAAGAAGACCGATCCGCCGTAAACAGAATCGTGGAAGGAAACCTCACCATAGTAAACAGACCAGCTGAAACGCGCCGAATCATGGTACGTAGATCCGCTCCACTGGGCATCACCAAAATAGGTTGAGTTATTGAAGAAAACCCAATCGTAGTACGTAGAATCGCAAAAGTAGGCGCTTCGTTCATAGGTGGAACCGCTGAAATCAGCACTGTCGTAGTACGTGCACCCGCTGAAATCAACGGAATTCTGATACCAAGAATCCTTCATATCAACCGGGTAGAAGAAAACACTATTCGAGAAATCGTACTCAAACCCAGACCACGAGCCTTCTACATGACTCCTTCTGTCGCCCTGAGGAAAATGGCGCAACCGGCGGTGAATTTCCTGCAAAGCCTGCTGACGAACCTTTGCTTCTGCCAAAAGCTCTGCTCTGTGTATGGAAAACTCTTGGTAGTTCTCTCGATAGCTGCCGTGAGGGTTGGGCTTATCCTGCGAGAGTTCATCGTACCGAAACGCCAGTTCAAAAGGGGAGCGGATATAGGCACAAAGAACATCTACGATGCGCTGGCCCTCTAGGTGCTTTTCTTCCGCCTGTAACGCTTGGTCGGCAAGGTATTCATCTGCCAGCGCCACGAGTGCGTGCACCGCGCCCAGCCGTGTGTACGAGTGTGCGGAGTCGAGCAATTCGACGGCTTTTAGGTAACGCTCCTGCCGTGAAGCGTTCAATGTGCTCTTGTTGCTGGCGGTCATGGCGGGTGGCTCCTTGTATGGTGGTTGGGGCGTGCCCCCTTCACCCTACCGCACCTTTCGGGTACGCCACAGGATTTCTAGTTGCTGGTTAGTACATTCGTTGTCATCTTGTGAACAACAAACTTAGGGAGTCTTAGTGCTCATATGATCCCGGAACCACGCATCCCAGGCAGCCTCTGTATCGCTAGAGGACGGAGCATCCGGGGCGTTCATGGGGCGATCCGCTAACCCTTCACCAACCTGCGTTGCCGAATCTCGCCACACCAGTACATCCGTGAGGAAAATCCGAAGCCTTCCGCGCAATTCCTTGCGTTCACCTGCATCTCCGGTCTGGCGCATCTCTTCTAGAATCTGCGAAAGTTCCTGCTCATGTTCGGCAAGATACTCCACTTCGGCAGAACTCATAAACCAGCAACCGGTCGGAAGTCCCAAATCTTCAGTTTCCACACCGGCAAAAGTGTTCTGATCAGAGCCAAATATAGAAGCCGCATCATCCTCGTTCGTGCCCGAAACGAAGAGCGGTTCTTGGGCGTAATTACATGCCCCCGCATCGACTGTCTGCGTATACACAGACCCCAGATAACGAACCGCACCGTCGTATGAAGACCCGCTAAAATCGCTCTGGTCTGCATACACGGAAAAACTGAAATCCGCATTTCCTCGATAAACAGATTGGTGGAATATTGCCGCCCCGCCATAGAAAGAGTTCTCAAAAATAGCCTGTTGCCTATAATGCGAAGAACTGAAATCACAGCCTGCACGGTACATCGAGGCACTAAAATCAGCAGAACCACTATACGAAGAACCGGTAAAACCCACCCAGCCATCGAAGACGGAACCCCTGAAGCTCGCCGCTTCACCGTAGGCGCATCCCATAAAATCGTTAGCACCGTGATAGAGCGAACCCGAAAAATCGGCATCCCCAGCGTAATACGAACCGTTAAAAGCCGTGTCCTCATGATAATTAGAGCGACACAACAGGGCACCCTGCGCGAAGAATGAGCCGCTAAACTGCACCCGTGAAAAATGCGTACACCCCACAAAATTTGCGGTCTCACCCCAGAAAGCCCGTACAAAATCAACCGGGTAGAAGAATACACTACCCGAAAAATCATACATAAACTCAGACCAGTTCCCCGGAACAACGCACTCGCGCTTCGGGTATCCATGAGGTAACTCCGCTACACCATCAGCCAAGGACCACCGCATACGGTTGCTGATCGTCTCGATAAGTGTCTGCCGAATATGCGCCTCCTCCCGGAAAGCCGCACGGTCGGCGCTGAATTTCTTAGGCGAGTCAGCATAAAATCCGGTTAGTTCCTCTCTGTTCAACTCGTAGTAGTGTGAAGTGAGTTCAAAAGGAGCGCGGATGTAGGCGCAGAGAACATCTACGATGCGCTGGCCCTCCGTGTGCTTTTCTTCTGCCGATAAGGATTCATCCGCCAGCGCCACGAGTGCGTGCACCCCACCCAGCCGTGTGTACGAGTGTGCGGAGTCGAGCAATTCGACGGCTTTTAGGTAACGCTCCTGCCGTGAAGTATTCAGGGTTTTCTCGTCTCCGGTGGTCATGGCGGGTGGCTCCTTGTATGGTGGTTGGAGGCGTGCCCCTTCACCCTACCGCATCCTTGTTCGCCGCCTACAGATTTCAGCCGCTAAAAAAGGCTCTTTATTCGAATCAAGAGGCGAAAAGTACGCTTTATTCGAATAAAGAGCCTTTTTATGCAGGACGCGCAAGAGACAGGGGAGAGGAATCCCTAAACCCCTACCTGCTGGCGGTCTTGCTCCTGCAGCGGGATCGTCGTGATTTTCTCGCGCCAGGCGTGCAGTTCCTCAACGGTAGACTTCAGCCTGCCCGAAAGTTCCTTGGTCAGCTCTAGCCTATCGGTGCTGCGCGCATCGTCGCCATGAATATGCTGGGTGATCTCCTGCAGCTCGCCGTTCTTATTCGCCAAATACTGCCTATGCTCCACAGCCAGCGGCGGGCACTCGCTCGGCAGCCCGGAGGCACCGGTATCAATAGCGTAGCCCTGCCCCAGAGAGAAGACATTCTCTGTCGGTGCGAAGAACGAAATGTACTGCGCCCACGCCTCAACATTCATGAAAGCGGGCGCCGCGCCGGTAAAGACAGAACCCTGGAAGGTTACCGCATTACCATATACGGAACCCCTAAAGAGCGCCTTGTCGGCATACGTCGAGTTCTGGAACCCCGCCAGACCGTAGCACAGCGAGCTCGTGTAATTCGCCCACTTGCTGTACACCGAACCCTGAAAATCAGCCCAACCGTTATAAACAGACCGGCGGAAATACACATCGCCACCGTAACGGCAGTTATTGAAATGCACGTCGTCCGTGTAGACAGATCCGCTGAAATCCGCCCGATGATAGGTGCAGTCGCCAAAACTTGACACCCGCGTGTACACGCAGTTATGGAAGTTCGCCTGATTATGATAAACGGAGCTGTTGAAGGTCACGGTACCGGTGTAGACGGAGTTATGGAAGTTCGCCTGATTATGATAAACAGAGCCGCTGAAATCCACCGCGCCAAGGTACGTTGAGTTACGGAACACCGCCCAGTTGCGGTACGTGGAATTCACGAAAGTTACCGCCTCATGGTACGTAGACCCGCTAAAGTTCGCCTGATCCAGGTACAGGTTGCCGCTAAAGTCTGCGGTGCTGCGGTATACGGAATCGTTCAACGATGCCGCGCCGTGGTACGAAGACCCACTAAAGTTTGCGTGCGCCAGATAGGTAGAACCGCGGAAATCCGCCCAGTTACGGTAGATCGTGCCGCTAAAATCGGCTTCGTACCTGTAGGTGCACCCGCTGAAATCAGCGGTCTTATTGAAGAAGACTCGGCTGAACTCGATGGGGTAGAAGAAGGTGCTTCCCGAAAAATCGTATTCGAAGTTCGTCCACGGGCCGTCCTGGTATCCGCCCGCATCCGAGGGAGCGCGCAGACGGTCGCGGATCTGCTGCATCAGGCCGAAACGCAGCTCAGCTTCTTCGCGCAGAAGGGCGCTCTTCGCGTGAAATGCGCCGTGCGTAAGCTCCAGGGCGTGCGGGTCAAAAATCGGCGGAGACTGAATGTACCTGCTGATCTTATTGACGATGCGCTGCCCCTCCTTATTGCGGTCTTCGTAGCTTAAAGTTTCGTCCTCAAGGCATTTATCGACAAGCGCAAGAAAGGTATAGAGACTTTTCTGCCGCGTTTTCGCATTCTGATCCTCAAGCTGAGCGGTAGCTTGCTGGTAGATAGACTCACGTTCTGCACGTGTAACGCCAAAAATATCAACGCTCTTGTGGGCGACCGTCGCCACGCTTGGCCGGTTCCGGCGGGTGAATACGATGAGTGCGAGAACTGTGAGCACACCGCCGATCGCATACAGCACAAGTGAGAGAGTGGTTTGTTTGGTGAGGAATGGAATAATAATTGCGGCTATTACGCAGAGAATCGCACATATAAGAATTGACCAGGCGATAGGTCTGGCAGTCCGCGGCTTAGAAGGTTCTAAAAGTGGCGGTTCTGTAATGCTTTGTATGCGTGACTCTGCGTTGAGGCGGTGGTCGTCCATGACGGGGCTCCTTGTGGCGAGTGGGTGTCTAGTGCCGTACTTGTCGTAGAGCTAGTCTTCAGCAGGAATTTTACACCTTTAAGTTGAATCTGAGACACCCCACGCCACATAAACAGTGTTCCAATATTCCGTGACAAGGCGTTATTTTGGTAACACTGCACTTAACAGGTGGTACTTGTACCCGTTCGCATGCGCCGTGCGGCGTGTCTAAAATCCAGAAGCGAAGACCGTGTTCCCCATGCAATTTTTCGCTATCGCTTTGGTATCGCTGCGAAAAGTTTTGGACAGAGAGTGAGCACCCGACGGAAGAACGAACGTCGGGTGCTCACTAGGGAGGTGCTCTCACTGACACTGTGCGAGGGTCTGGAGGGGTCTACCCATCCCTCCGTACCGCGTGCATGTAAAACGTCAAGCACGCCACAAACTCAAGGAGCACGATTGTGAGCGTCCACAGCGCATCCAGCGCCAGGTTACCGCTCGTGAGCAGTCGGAACCACAGCGGAGAAACCGCCACACACAGTACCGCGCCTAAAGCATTGACGGACCGCACCAGCCCGGTGCCCATCCGAAAATTGAAGCACACGTTCGCAACAATATGCCCCAGCGCGTATACCAGAATGAACTGCCCCATCGGGTGGAACAGTATGTGGCTCCAGTCGCTAGTCAAATCGCCACTCACCAGAAGCGCGAAGAACGTCATCACATACGGGAGTACCATAAACAGAACGCGTACCGTGTACCCCACGGATGCCAACGTATGCCTGAAGGTAACCTCACCCGAGCCACGCTGCGGGATGCCGTGCGCACGCTCAACGCCGCCTAAGGCGGTGTACGCTCCCGCAGATGCTGCTCGTGTGCTCATGATTCCCCCAAAATATGGTTCGCAAGCATGTCTGGTGTATAGGTTGAATTTCTATACTATGCCTTTGCGGCATTAAAAACCCTCATACTCAGGGATGATTTATCAAAACTTAATGTTCGTAAGCTAAATACAGCTCAGATATACACATGTTCAACCGAGGGTCTGAAGGCGTTATACCGGGGAAGAAGCACAAGTGTCTAGTAAATAAGGCATGACGTCACAGTCTGTAACAAATCGGCCGATTAGGCAGGTTTTTCTAGGACTAGAAGTGTCTGCAGTCCTTTGACGGGGTACACAGGCATTTAGTCCCAAACCGTGCCAGCCGATAGTTTTCCGCCGTAGAGCCTGGCATTTTCACAAGAGCGCACATAAAGGTCGGACGCGCCAGGATCGTACCCGGCGCATCCGACCTTAGATTAGGGGGAGCGATCGCCTATTCGCGTGCTAACCTCTCGGGTTCAACGTCGTCCTTCGGCTGCTCGATAATCGAGCGAGCCGAAGCAATAATCACGCTCAGAATAATATCTGCCATGATGAAGATATAGGCTCCGGCTGAAGAATCTTCACCCGACCAGCCAGCATAGACGATCGCCGTGACGATCAGCAGAATAATACCCAATCCGGCGCTAATTCCATTCAGGATGCGCATGCCCTTCGTAGACTTCGAGCGCACCGCGAAAATGCACGCCGCAATCTGCACGAACATATACACTGCGCCGCCGTAGCCGAGCATCATGTTGAAGGTTCCGCCGCCACCAAAGCCGAAGCCATACATCACCAGGCATGCGGCAAGCAGAACGGTACGAATCGCGGTTACCGTAACAATGGTCTTGAGCTCGCGCGAACGTTTCTGCTCGGGGGTTTTCTCGGCACCCGCAGGCACCGCCCCTGTAGTTGCGGCTATCTGACCGCTTGCCGGTGCCCCGACCGATACCGCTGGGGTGTTCGCCGTAATGATCGGAATTGCGGATGCGGGCATGGTGTCTTCATACACCTTCTTAGCCCCGGTTTTCTCTGTGGAAGCCTGTGCCTCGGATGCGGTGGAGTCGGCAGGTGTATTAGACCCGCGCTCTGCCCGAGCGGCAGACATCGTATCGGCGATGGACGGGAATGCGCCCTGTTCCTGGGTCTGGGCGGGAAGCTGGCGGGTCCTCACGTCTTCCGCGTCGCCAGCCTCGTCAGCATCCGGGCGCGAGATGGACTGCGGAATGTTATCGGCAGGTTCAGCCTCCGGTGCCTCCGCGTGTGCGACGGCGGGTTCAGGAGCCTCAGAATCCTGTGGTTTCTCCGAAAGATATGAGCTTAGCGGGCCCTGCTCAGGTCGGCTCTGTACCGGCAGCTGACGGGTCTGCGTATTTTCGTGGTGAACAGCCTCGTCAGCGTCCGGGCGCGAAATACTCTGGGGAAGCGCCTCCGCAGGGGTGTTCGTATCGATCTCAACGGCGGCGGGTTGAGCGCTCACGGCCTCGGCAGGCTGGGGATTTGAAGTCTGCGAACCCCACGGTGTGGACTGGGCAGCGTGAGCGCTCTCGGCCGGGGAATCCTCGGCAGATTTCTGAGCGGACTCTTGAGTCTTCGCGTCTTGCGGATCCTGCGCTGCCTGCGAGGTCTGGGTGTGCGCATCCGGCCCGGCATCCTGAGGGGGCAGCGAGTTTTGGGCAGGTGATTCTTCCTGCGCGTGCTGCACAGTCGTCGAAGTCTGAGAGCGTCGAGGATTGCTGAAAGGAGCACCTCCCTGGTGGTGCGAATCCTGTATGCGCTCAGAGGTATGAGGATTCTTATCGCTCATCGTGTCTCCCTCGGATGCTGTGGCTGGTGTTAAAGTCTGTGGGCAGGTGTTGAGCCGGTGCGGGCGGGGTGGTTTTCCGCCTAGAAAATCCAGCGGGTGCTAGGCACCGGTAAGAGCTCAGCTAAGGCGCGGTCAGCGGTATGGCTAGGCTGCGAACTGGAATTTCGCGGGATAACCTCTGCAATAGTACCCAAAACGGGCACGAGTTGCCTAAACACCCCGGAAATATTGGGCTCTTTAAGGATAGCGAGAGATATCTCCAAGTCAGCGTACAACACGAAGTTACCTTGCACAACACCATATGTATAGTCGAGCTTGAGCCTGCAGTCGGATGCGCGGCAGGCACCCTTTTTCGGGTGTGTGTATAGCCCGGAAAACCCGGTGAATCTTCGCCCGCAGTACTGTAGTTATGAAACCGACGGCGGGTAGAAGAATCTGAACACACCTAAAATAGATGCACTGTAAAGTAAATTATTATAGTCGCATCCACGCAAGAAACCCGTGCATGCCACCTGTGCGACACGCGTAAAGCACGCGAAATTCCCTTACAGGCGCTCAGCCAGCCGATCTTAACGCTGGCCAGGCGTTACGGTCTGCGGGGTGCGCTGTGTTTTGTTGCCCAGGCGCATCCACAGGTATTTGACACCCCATGCCGTGCCGACCGCTACCGCGAAAGGTGCATACGCCCGCCAGTCTTGCCCGGCGAACCCGAGAATCAGGGCGCAGGCGCTCAGCGGGGCGTTCATCGACAGGCTCAGGAAAGTGACCGCGCCCAGCAGCCCGGCGGTCCCGAGAAGTTCTGATGCATGAAGCGCTCCCGCGCCCGGTTGAAGCTGAGTCAGCGTCGGGAACACGAGGATTAGAGTGCCTGTAAGCACGAAACCGCAGGCGGAACCCAAGGCTAACCCCGGTGTGAGCGTGCCTCCGTAGGCACCGTTGCGCAGGCTCGCCACCACCAGGATCGCTTTGGCTGCCAGCAGCGCGAGAGCATAGAGAAGAGCCTGGCTTAAGGCTGTTGCGTCAAGCCTGCTGGAGCTCGAAGATAAACCGGATGCGGCATCGAAAATATGCTGGGTCAGCGGGCGGCCGTTCCCCAGAATCTCCGGCAGGAAAATCGAGGTCACCGCCACCAACGCAAGTACCAGAGGAAGTCGCCAGAGCACGTTCCGATTCGTAGTTTTGCGGCTCTCTGCGCGCTGAGACGCCGCCCGGAACCACAGCGCCAGGGGAGGGATAGCCAGACCAAGAACAACCGCGAGCAGCAGCGATTCACCGGTGGTCTGCAGCTGCGGGACGGGGTAGGTGGGCGCATCCGAAATCACCAGATGCGCGGTGCAGGTTGCCACAAGAACCAGGACCGCACCCGTGAAAATATTGCGCAGCGACAGCGCTAAACCGAGAGCCTCAAACAGGAAAACAAAACCGCCCACCGGAACCTGGTACACAGCCGCTAAACCCGCCGCCGCAGCTGAGGCTACCAACACCGGGCGCACGGTCTGCGGGATGCGCATCAGATCCGCCAGACGCCCAGCAAACAGTGCGCCCAGCTCGCGCGGGGCAACCTCTTTACCCACCGGTGCACCCGCACCCACGGCCACAATCTGAGTGAGGCTGTGCAGGGTTTGCCGTAGAAATCCCGGGCGGCGCTCCTGCGGAGTTTCGCCGCGAATCTGCGCCTTAACGGACACCAGCTTAGTGCGCCGCTGAAGTAAAAACCAGATGATGGAGACCGCCACGCCCACCGCGATCAACACCAGCACACGTCGAACAGTATCGCTGTGATCCGTCACGATCGGATGCTCCGCCTCCGTATGCCCGAACGTGAGCTCCTGCATGATATCCAGGAGGTAGTGCAGAATAATCGCCCCGCCACCAGTGGCCGTGCCAATCAGCACGGTGCACAGCAGAAGGTGGGCACAGCGAATCAGACGTGTTTTCATCGTTTTACATTCTAGCTGCGAACCTCAGCCCTTTTTTGTACCGGAGTACATGCGGGGAACAGCCGGAACCGGTATTGGATTGTATGCTAGATAACAAACCCTGTGATGCGGGCGGCATGCGCCCCGTGACACGAACGAAGCAAACAGTAAGGATCGAAGATGACCGAACATATAGCATTCCTTGGCACCGGCTCCATGAACGGTTCCATCGCTGCCGGGCTCATCGCGGGCGGGTACCCCGCAGAAGCTATCCGCGCCACCGTGCGCAGCAAAAACTCCATAGACCGCCTGCGCCATCAGTTGGGGCCTAACGGGCGAGACGCCGTCGTGATCGGGTGCGAACTCAAGCCCGAAGCCAACCGTGAGGCGGTCAGCGGCGCATCCGTAGTGCTGTTGGGGGTTAAACCCTATGGAATCGTCGAGCTGGCACGCGAAATTTCGCCCGACCTCACGTCGGATGCACTCGTCATTTCGGTGGCGGCAGGAGTCACCCTCGATACGCTGCAGAAGGCTCTTCCTGCGGGGCAGCCGGTGATCCGCTGCATGCCCAATACGCCCGCAAGCGTGGGCAAAGGCGTGCTGGCAATCTCGGTGAGTGAGGCAGTGACCGAGAAGCAGATTGCGCTCGCCGAGAAGATCCTAGAGACCGTAGGTATGGTAGTGCAGGTGCGAGAAGACCAGATGGATGCGGTCACAGCTGTTTCGGGGTCCGGCCCCGCCTACGGGTTCCTGCTGGCGGAGACTATGGCGAGTGCCGGTGTGAAGCTCGGTCTGGATGAAGAGACCGCACAGAGGCTCGCATCCGCAACGATTGCGGGAGCAGGGTACCTGCTGGATAGTAACCCGGATGCCGCCGCCCTGCGTAAGGCTGTTACCAGCCCGAACGGAACCACGGAGCGCGCTATCAATACCTTTATTGACAAGGGACTTTTCGATCTCACCGAGGATGCGATGCGCGCCTGCGCCGCCCGCTCCGCTGAGCTGAGCGAACAGTACACGGCTGACTAGCCCCCGCCTCCTGCCTACCTCTCCCTACATAAAAAGAGCCTTTATTTGAATAAAGGCTCTTTTTATGACGAAGAAGGGGAAGACAGAACCTACGGGCGGGCCGCGAAACGCTCGATCAGATCCACCTGCCCCGAGACAATCAGAATATCCCGGGAATGGATGCGCGTTGCCGCATCCGCATAGGTAAACTCCTCGCCAGGAGACTTAATACCCACCACAGACACCCCGTATTTCGCGCGAATATCCGACTCCGCCAGGGTGAACCCGTGAGTTTCCTTTGGCGGGCGCATCTTAGCAATCGCGAAATCGTCGTCGAACTCGATATAGTCCAGCATGCGCCCCGACACCAGGTGCGCGGCGCGGCGCCCCGCATCCGCCTCCGGGTAGACCACATGATGCGCGCCAATACGCTCTAGAATCTTGCCGTGTGAGGGGGTGATCGCCTTCGCCCAAATCCGCTCAACCCCCAGATCGACCAGGTTCGCGGTAATCAGCACGGAAGCCTCAATTGAGGTACCCACACCCACAACCGCAGACCCGAAATCGCTCGCGCCCAGCTGCCTGAGCGCGTCAATATCGCGAGCATCTGCCGAGACCACATGGGTGAGCACGCCCGTCCATTTCTGCGCAATTTCGGGGTCTTTCTCAATGGCGAGAACCTCTTTATTCTGGGCGTGAAGCTGGGCGGCGGTTGCCGAACCGAACCGTCCCAACCCAATAATCAGTACGGGGGCGTTATGGTTACTAGCCAATGACGGGCCTTTCTTCGGGGTACTTATACAGGCGGCGGCGAGACCTCAGCGCCAAACCGGTGGCCGCAGTAATGGTGCCGATTCGTCCAATAAACATGAGCAGGGAGAGCACATAGATGCCCGAGGGCGGCAGCTCCGTGGAGAGCCCATTTGATAGTCCGCAGGTTGCGTATGCGGAAATGACTTCAAAGAGCACGCGCACGAGTGGCTGGTCTGTTATCGCCAGCAGAACTCCGGTGCCCACAAGTACAATTCCGGTACTCATCATCGTCACCGAAATGGCGATGCGTAGCGCCGACACCGGGATAGTGCGCCCGAAAGTCATCACAAATTGGTCGCCGCGTGCCTCCGCAATAATTGCAAGCATAATCACGGCAATCGTGGTGACTTTCACGCCGCCTGCGGTAGATGCTGAGCCGCCGCCGATAAACATGAGCACATCGGTTATGAGGCCGGTAACCGGGCGAATATCGTTCATATCGACCAGGTTGAACCCGCCCGAGCGCGTCATGATGGAAGCGAAAATCGAGCTGAGAATCTTCTCACCCGCGCCGTAATTGCCGATAGTACGCGGATTTGCCCATTCGGCTATGCCCCAGAGCAGGGCACCCAGTGCGAACAGGATGCTCGTGGTTGTCACCGTGAGTTTGGTCGTTAGAGTCCAGTCGCGGGGCCGAAAGGGTTTCTGCTGAATCGTCATCAGCACGGGGAACCCGAGTGCCCCCAAGAACACGGCGATACTGACGGGTGCGAGTACGAAAAAATCGTGCCCATAGGGTACTAAGCCATCGGAATGCGGAGTGAACCCGGCGTTATTAAAGGACGAAATAGCGTAGAAAATACCGTGCCACAGGCTGGTGGGCAGGTTCTCGCCAAGAAGCAGAAAACGCGGGGTGAGAACGAGGGCGATCGTCGATTCGATCCCGATTGAGGTATAAGCGACGGTACGAAGCACACTGCCGACCTCACCGAGCCGCCCGATACTGAGCTCTTCCTGCGCGATAAGTTTAGAGCGTAAACCCATTTTTCGCCCGATTGCCAGGGCAAGAAGCGAGGTCATGGTCAGCGCGCCTAAACCACCAATCTGACAAGCGAGCAGAATCATAACCTGCCCGAATACTGACCACTGGGCTGCTGTTGAAACGGTCGTCAAACCGGTCACGGTCACCGCACTGGTGGCGGTGAAGAACGCATGGTGAAATGGCGCAGGTTCGCCCGTGACCGAAGAAATCGGCAGGCTCAACGTTACGGTGAAGAAAACGATCACCAGAAAGAAGGATGCGATAGCGGTTCGTGAGGGTGAGGAGAAGACAGTCGTATCAATAAGGTTGCGCAGCTTCTCGTAGCTTCGGATGTCGAAGGGGTTGAAGCGGCGAGTAACCTCTTCCTGCTCATACATCATCGGCGATGTAGACGGAACCTTGCCGATAGCGGTGGAGATGCGACCCTCAGAAAAATCGCGCACCCGTTTGCGCTGATGCGCGCGCAGACGACGTAGATAGCGTCCCACGGGTGCCTCCTTTCCGATCGTGCGCAGAGTTTGGGCGGGGTACGGTCTTGGTGGGGATGTTTAGCTTTCTCTAGTGTATCGCCCAGGCATGCAGCTGAGCGGAACATCATAGGTATTTCTAGGGATAATGTTGGAACGGTTGTTGTGGTGCATGCACTGTGTGGGCGTGTATATGCCCTAAACGGTATATAGCTAGAACGGAATATTATGAGCATTTGGTAATATACGCGGAAAGCTTAGCGAAAAACCGCGTAGTTTCGGGCTAGAACCCATAAAACAGGTATCGAGCATACGCCGAAATATGTCATAATCGCTATATGCAATCAGACGTTTTTTCAGTGATCGCGGACCCCCCCCGCCGCAATATCGTTCATCTTCTGGCTGAACAAACACGTACTGTTGGTGCCGTTGTTGAGCACTTGAACATGAGCCAACCCACTATCTCAAAGCACCTTAAGATTCTACGTGAGGCACGGGCAGTCACCGTGCTGGTCGAAGGGCAGCGCCGCCTCTATTCGCTGAACCCTGAAGTATTTGACGAGATCACCGCCTGGGTTGCCGATATACAGGCGATTGCACACAGCACGAAGGAACAGCGGGAGTCGCAGATTAAAAAGGCTTCCGTGATTGAGGTTGTCGATGTCGTCGAGTCCTCAGTCGATGACACCGCGAAAACCGAAAAGACTGAAAAGCCCAGCGCCGAGACCAAGACTGAGAAAACTGCGCACTCTGGTGAGTCTGAGACCGACGAGCAGAAACAACAAGATGCAGAGAAGCACCCTAAAGCTACCGGTAAAACTACCGATGAGACCGCTGGTGAAGCTGCCACTGCCCATGCTCAAGATGTACAAGATCAAGATAAGACCTCGGATTCGGATGCTCCAGCCCAGCCCGTTGAACCCTCGTCCGTCGTTGAGCAGCCTGAGCCGACACCTCAGGAACGTGTATCCAAGACCCTTTCGCAGCGCAAGCGTTTCGAGGCTTTCCCCGGTTCTACCGGTTCCGCGAACGCCGGCGTGAAGCCCGGAGCGAGCCCTACGGGCGAGCGAGATGCCGAGAAGGCTTCCGGGCAGAAAGATCACGATGAGCAGGGCGCTTCCCACGAGGCTGACGCTCATGACTCGCACGCTGAGGGCGAATCGTCTGCTAAGAAGAAGACGACGACCGCCGCGATTGCAAAACCCGCCATTTTTGATGAAGAGGCACGTTCTACCGGGAGGTCGGTGACCTCCGGTCTAGGGCCGAAGACCTCGACCAAATCTGCCGCGCGCATCGTATCAAAACCTGCCCAGCAGGCGGCACCCGCCGCATCGGAAGAGGGCACAGAAACCGCCGGAACCGTTGAGGAAAACGAATTTATTCCCATGCGTCCTTTCACGCCTTCGGGGTCTTCCTACCAGGAGAAACCGCAGCAGTCCTATGGGTATGACGACGGAATTGATGACGGTCAGCAGGGGTTCTCGCCTGAGGCTCGCGGCTTTGTTCCGCGGTCAAAGTCGCAGGATAAGATCGCACAGGCAAAGCCGGAGGCAGTGAAGAGCGAGAAGACTGACAAGGGCGCGTCAGATCAGAAAGGCGCTGAACCGTCTGTGAAGGTCACCGAGTCGGCTAAGGCTCCCGCGCGTTCGTACGATACGAAGCAGCCTCACGCCAAGGCACAGCCTCAAGAGCGCACGCACGTTTCGGGCGCTCAGCAGCCTGCCCAGCAATCCGAGGGTGCTAAGCCTGTGAAGCTGAGCTCCGCTGAGTCTAAGCAGACCTCTCACGCAGCGAAGGCCGAAGCGCAAAAGTCTGTGAATGATGTTCACAAGAGCTATCAGGCAAAGCCTCAGAAACCCGAATCACCTTCGCCGCAGGCTCAGACCGCCGCGAAAACAGAATCGGCTCAGGCACAATCGGTCCGTGAAGAGGTTTCTGCCCCGAAGCCGGGTTCGGAACGGGCGGCGCAGGCGCATACCGGAAAACCCGGTACGAAAACCGAAGCGCACACTGGTTCTCAAGAAACCCCAGCCCAGGCTGCGAAACCCGCCGAATCCCCGATACAGGCGGCTGCATCCGAGAAGAAACCCGAGGATAAGCCCGCCGAAACCACCGCGACCAACGCACAAACCGCCACCCAGCCCGGCACATCTTCTACCGTGAGCTACGGCATCGACACTGCCGAAAAGAGCACGGAAAATGGGGAACGTGCGGTACAGGGTACCGCGCAGAAAAAGCAGGCTGAGAAGGGTCAGGGGAGCGCTGGCGCGTCTGAGACCAAGGAACCGGCAAAACCCGCAACGGTTAGGTCTGCCGAGGGCACCGCCTCCACAGGTGCTGCAGCAAAAACTCAGGAGCCCGAGAAAAAGCCGGCGGCTCAGGTGGAAGAGTCATCGTCAACCGCTCAGGAACCGCAAAAATCGGGTGCTGAAACCCCAGCGGAAGCCGCCCCTGCCACCGCACAGAATATGACGCAGGCACAATCCGAAGAAGCTAAGGCCGTGGAAGCTAAACTCGCCGAGAATGCGCCGGTCAAATCAGATTCCGTGACTTTCACGGCGGTGCTGCCCATCGTCACCCCGGAAATGAGTTCCGTGCAGGGTGCCCGTCCTCAAGAGGACGAAGAGGCAGCCGATGCCTCTGACAAGACGAAGAGTGCAGCATCCGAAAAATCTGGTAAGAACGAGGAACTTCCGTACCAGACACAGACGGAATACACCTCAGCATTCGGCACTGCAGATACCCCGAAAGAACCCCCGCGCGGGCTGCTTTCACGCGTTTTCGGAAGGCGCCGGTAACATGGATATTTCACAGCATACTTCTTGTGGCGTTGTGCGGTATAGACCGCACGCGTGCACGATGGTTCTCATAGCATCCCACTTCTAACTCGTATAAACGGAGTTCTCATTGGCTATTCATCGCAAGATTCTGCGCTGGCTTGAGACCGAGCTTTTTGAAGGCAATATTCAGCTCGGTCAAAGCCTTCCTGACGATCAGCGGATTGCTCACGCCATCGGTGTGGGGCGTTCCCGAACCCGAGATGCACTCAAAACCCTTGAAGATATGGAATTGATGCGCCTGTACTCTGGGCGAGGTAAAGAGATCATTCCTTATCTCTATGAGGAACCGGCGGCTGCGGCTGCGGGGCCCATTCGTCTGCACATGTCTACATCGCGTTACCCAACCCGCGATATGCTGCAGACCCGCATCCTGCTTGAGAGCTGGGCGGTATCTAATATTGACCCCGACAAGGTCTCATTTGATGAGGTTGATGAGGCGCTTGAGACGCTCCAAGACGATACTCTGAGTATTGGCGAGTTTCTTGACCAGCTTTTGACCTTCCACCACCGGCTGGTGCGTTTGGCGGGTAACGAACTGGTCGTGGGCTTGCTGGTTGCGATCCGCCAGTCTTCCTTCGATTCCCTGCTGTCGCTTATGGGACGTTTGCCGCTGTGGAGCAGCACGATGACGCGCATCCGGGTGGAAAACCGTGCCATTGTAGATGCTGTCAAGGACGGCGACGCCCGCACCGCGCGCGAGCTAATTGCCCACCAGCTGCAAGAGCTATACTCCGAAGCTGGCATAGAGCTGGATCAGGCGGCAAATACCCCGAACGGTATGCCTGGTGACCCCTCTGAGGACGACGAGGAATTCCAGGAGGAGGAATACTCCGAGGAAAGCACTGATTCTTCCGAAGAGCCCGAATCCGACGCTGACGTGGAAGAACATGAGGAAGCGGAATCAGAGCAGGATACCGACGAGAATATTCCCGAATCAGAATATAAGGCTGAGCAGGAGAAATCTCCGGCCGCGCAGCTTCCAAAAATTATTCGTGAAGGAACCACCGTTTCACGCCGTCGTCAAGGGCGTATGCGCGTGCCGACCCCGGTGGCCGTGGGCTTCGAGGAAGATGAAGCTGGGGAAACCACATCCGCCGAGAACACGGGTGATACCCCCACGGCTGACATTCCCGAGCAGCAGGAAACCGTCGAGAGCACCCACGAGTCTCCGATCGATCCCCTTGAGGAAACCGCAGCGCACGAACCCCAGCTTGAGAGTGTGCAGCCCGAATTTGAGGATGACGTCCTGCCGGTTGAAAAACCCGGCAAGTCTGTATCTGACGAGGCACAGGACAAAGAATCTGCTGAAAAGATAACGGCAGAAAAAGCTACGGACAAGTCTGCTGATGGATCCGAAAAATCCAAGTCTTCGGAAGAGACACAGGGCAAAGCGCAGGACGACTCTGCCTCTCACGAAGACTCGACCGAAAGCACCGAGGATAAAGACGCTGAAGAGACATCCGACGAACAAGAACACGTTCGGGAAGTCTATGTCGAGAAGGCTCCGGTGGGTAAAATCTCCGCCGAAGAACTTGTGGCGACCGGCCTTATTCCGTGGCGCACCATGGGACAGCAGGCCGAGAACGGAACCTCACCCCAGACCGAAGCTGAGGGGGAGGACGATGTTATTCGTGCACCCCTGCGCCGAAACGTGCCGCCCGTGCGCCCCGCGCAATTCTCGCCGAGCAAGTCTGAAAAGCCAGAGAAACCGGAGAAGCCCGCGAGCGAGCGCATCAGCCTGATTCGCCGCGTTCGCCATTACTTCGGTCTTGATTTGCCGCATACCCAGGCGGTCAAGCTGGTTGAGGCGCAGGAGGCAGCCGAGCAGAAAGCCGCAGACAACGCGAAATTTGCGACAGAACCTCCCAAGGTAGAGCCTAAGTCCGCTTCTGCTTCATCACGTGAGGATGCCCCTGCCGCTGCCTCCGCCGAGGCCTCCAAGTCTTCGGCGGCTGAGCAAGAGCGGGAAGTCTCCACAGAACCGAAGAAACCAGCGACGGAACCGTCACCCGCGAAGGCGGCAGAGGCTCCCAAGCCTGCTGAGGCGTCGAAACCCTCGAACCCATCGAGTGATGCAACTTCTAAGAGCGCCGAGCCCGCTCCGGAGGCAGCACCTTCGGATAAGACAGATTTGAAGCCTGCTAAGCCTGCGGAAAAGCCCGCATCCGCTCCCGCACAGAGCGTAGATTCGGCGAAGCACGAGAAACCCGCCGCAGAGACCCCTCAGACGGATTCTTCTGACTCTGTGAAGGCAGAACCTTCGGATGCGCCCGTTCAGAGGGCGGCGGCGAATGTCGAGTTGGAGGAAACTCCGGAAGAGATACGTTCTGAGTTGCAGAGCGCGATTACTCTGGACGAGCCTTCGCCCGATTCGGTGCCGACCCCGGCCGCTGAGCCCGTGGCGGTTAAACGCCCCAATCGCAAGGATTCAGATTCTCAGGCTCCGGCAAAGAATGTTTCGGTTGCGGCTGCAGCCATACCGCAGCCCGTTCCAGCAGTTGCCCGCCCGGAAACGGCTAATCTGAGCGGTGTCGATTCGACTCCGGTTGCTCCTGCGGTGAACGAAACTAAGAATAAGCCTGTGGAATCTCAACCCAAGCAGAAGGCTCAGGCAGATACCGAGAAAACACCGGTAAAACCCG
Organism: Rothia sp. HMSC069C01; assembly: GCF_001814655.1. NCBI lineage: Bacteria > Bacillati > Actinomycetota > Actinomycetes > Micrococcales > Micrococcaceae > Rothia > Rothia sp. HMSC069C01. The sequence continues at coordinate 66,813 of NZ_KV817379.1, read as the reverse complement.
CCCCGTCACCTTCGGAGATTGCCCAGGCATCGGCAAAACCGGCTTCGAAGAAGCCTGAGACGAAAAAGCCTGCGCCCGTAGCAGGTAGCGCCTCAAAGTCTGCATCCGCGAACAAGAAGGCTCTGACGGCGGTAGACGCTAACGGTGCTCCGAATCCTTTTGAGGGTTTCGACGTCCTGGGAGCTGTCGAGCGTGCGCATGCGGCGGAAGCGGCTGCTGCTCAGAAGAAGCAGGCTAAGACGCAGGATCCCGTAAGCGAAGCTAAAAAACCGGCTCAGAACGGTGCTTCTAAGGGCGCCAGTGCCCTCTCGAAGGGGAAGAAGAACCGCAAGAAGCGCCACTAGCGCTATCGCGCCACCATCTGGGGCGGCGGAACTCGGGATTATGTACCCGTGGTTCTCGCCGCCTCATGGTATATCTGCTGCGGTGGAAAAGACACCAGGGGAGAGAAAGCTCGCAAAATCGAAGGTTTTCTGCCTTTCAAATGGTGAAAATGGGCTATTACCTTGTACCCTAGGAAGGTAGCGTTCTCAAAACGTCCGGGCACTGCTGTGCCTAAAATGCCTTTTAGAGCGTTTATACCGGTATAAACATACCCGGGTAGCTACCAAACCGGTTTGGTTTGGCCGGGTCTAGAAAAGTGAGGAAATCCTATGGGTTCCGTTATTAAGAAGCGCCGCAAGCGTATGTCCAAGAAGAAGCACCGTAAACTGCTTCGCAAGACTCGTCACCAGCGCCGCAATAAGAAGTAATTAAGGCTTCTGCGCCCCGCATCCAGCAGGTTAAACCGCAAGGATGCGGGGTGTTTTGCCTCTGGCACACTAGTGCGTGAACCTAGATGTGGCGCTGTGACCTGTATATATTCCCGACCGAGCATATGTGCGAACAAGAATATAGAGCACAGGGGAACAAACTATCAGACATAGATCGTGTGCAGACTTGGGGACATAAGCCAGTGCGGCAGAACCTCAAGAAGCTGCACGGGTATACACTGGGAACTATGCCTGAACCTGTCATCGAACTTTTGACCCGTCCCGGGTGCCATCTCTGCCAGGATGCGCGCCTAACCGTGAGCGAAATCTGCGCCGAGTACGGGCTGGACTATACCGAGCTCGATATTACCCATAACCCAGATCTGCTCAAACGCCACGAGACCGAAATTCCGGTGCTGCGCATCGACGGCGAAGCGAAGGATTTTTGGCGTATTAACCCCAAACGCATGCGCAAGATTCTCGACAAGAAACTTGCCCGCTAACCGGACACTTCGCAATATATTTTGGGGTAGCGCCGAAAGTCTGAGAAACTGAGAGAATGACTACTCAGCCCACGGTTACGGTTCACCTGATGCGCCACGGCGAAGTTCACAACCCCGAACGCATTGTCTACGGTCGTCTGCCGCACTACGCTCTCTCCGAGAAGGGGCAGCAGATGGTGCGCATGAGCGCCCAAGAATTTGCTCAGCGCGCCCAGGACGGTGCCAAGATTGTGCATCTGGTGTGCTCACCCTTGCTGCGCACCCGCGAATCTGCCGCGCCAATCACCGAGCTGCTGGGTCTGGATGCACATGCGGATCAGCGGGTTATCGAAGCCGATAACTATTTTGAGGGCGAGCATGTCACCAAGCAGGGCCTTCTGCGCAACCGTGAACACTGGGGCAAACTCTACAACCCTCTGCGCCCATCCTGGGGGGAACCGTACCTTGACCAGGTAAAACGCATGGCATCCGCTATTCAGGATGCGGCACGCACCGCCTACGACAAAGGTGGCGAAGGCGCACAAGCGATTATTGTCTCGCATCAGCTGCCCATCTGGGTCACCCGCCTGGGTTTAGAAGGCCGCCTGCTCCAGCACGACCCACGCACACGCCAGTGTAACCTTGCCTCGATCACCTCCCTCGACTTTAAGAGCACGGATTTTGACCATGAAATGCCGCAGGTGAGCGGATACTCCGAACCCGCCTCGCCCCTGTACGGCGGCGTGATTCAGCTTCCCGGAAGCTAGTCTCCTATAGTTTAAGAACGCAGGCCTTCGCACACACCGATGCCGCCGCCAGCTGGCACGGAAGGAAAGCATGAACCCTATGCCAAAACCCACGACGCCGAATACCCCACTCACTCGCCGCGCGCTTCTGCACACGGGCGCGGGTATTTGCGCCACCGCCGCAGGTGCCGTGCTCCTCTCGGCGTGCTCATCCAGCGATGATTCCCTAGCGAAACAGGCAAATTCGGGCGATAACAAAGGCTATATCGCGGGCGATGGTTCCGTCACCGAATACCAGGAAGCCGAACGCGGTGACCCTGTCGCCTTCACCGGCGAACTCTTCGACGGAAAAACCGTAACCGCCGAATCCCTGCGCGGTAAACCGGTACTGCTGAACTTCTGGTACGCCGGATGCGCCCCCTGCCGAGCCGAAGCACCCGACCTGCAGAAACTCTCCGAAGAATTCAAAGATAAAATCGCCTTTTACGGCGTGAACGTGCGTGACGAGAAGAACACTGCGGAAGCCTTCGAGCGTAGCTTCAACGTCACCTACCCCTCCTTCAAAGACGTTACGGGCAAGGTTCTTCTCTCGCTCAGCAAATACGTACCCGCGCAGGCGGTGCCCACCACCGTGATCCTGGACGAGAAGGGGCGCGTGGCATCCCGCGTGCTGGGGCAGGCTAACCCGTCCATCCTGAAAACCCTCGTCGAGACCGTGACGAAGGGTGCCTAGCGTGCCGCACACGCCCATTCAGCCGCTCATCGCTATCGCCGGGGTCGGTGCTTTCCCCGTGGCGAGCATCAGCTCGACCGTGCTAGATGGCTCGCTGTGGCTGTCGATACCGCTTGCCGCGCTCGCGGGGTTTATTTCTTTTGCTTCCCCGTGCGTGCTGCCGCTGGTTCCGGGGTATTTAGGATATGTTGCGGGGCTGACCGGGGCGAATATACCGGCAACGGGTGCATCACAAGCTGATGGGCATACGGTGGAGCCCGTGGATGCGAAAACTTTCGCCCTCGTGAACCCGGCGGCGGCGCGGCGTTTAGCGTCAACGGTGCCGCAAACACAGGATGTAGTAGACAATCACAGCGCTTCTGCGCCTATAACAGCAGAGAGTAAAGCTCAGACACCGAATGAGTATGCTGTAACTCGCCGCAAAGCCACCTGGCGGTTACTTGCCGGAGTCGCCCTGTTTATCGCGGGATTCTCCGCTATTTTCGTGCTTCTCTCTGTTGTCCTCGCCCAGCTCGGTGCCGCACCCTGGCTCAAGGGGCAGTCCTGGGTCACGATGATTCTGGGCGCGTTGGTTGTGCTCATGGGAGTCGTATTTCTGGGCGGGCTCTCGATCTTTCAGACCGATAAGCGCCTGCATCGCCGCCCGATCACCGGGTTGTGGGGTGCACCGATTCTGGGTATAACCTTCGGGTTGGGGTGGGCACCCTGCATCGGGCCGACCTTCGCGGCCGTACAGACCCTCGTATATACGGGCGGTTCCGGCACCGGCAAGGCAGTCGTTCTGACTCTCGCATACTGTCTGGGTCTGGGCGTTCCGTTTCTGCTCGTGGCATGGGGCATGGGCAGGGGAGTGAGCACCCTGGCGTGGGCACGAAAACATCGCCTGGGCATACAGCGGGTGGGCGGTGCCGTACTCATCCTGATCGGGGTACTGCTCATGACGGGGCTGTGGACCGAGCTGATGTCATGGATACAGGCGGCATTACCCGCCTACGAACTACCGATCTAAGAAAGGAGGGCTGTCATGGTTTCCGAACACAGCGACGATGAAAACACTTCAACAGAGGCAAAGGATACAAACACCGCAAACCGCAAGGCGGGCAAAACCGCAGATGCAGGGCGTGCCGTGAACGCATCCGAGAAGACCAAGAAAACCGGTAAATCAGCGCGCAAGGATGCGCCAGCCCTCGGGTTCGTGGGTATGCTTCGCTGGTGCTGGACTCAGCTGACCAAAATGAACACTGCGCTCATGCTTCTGCTTTTGCTGGCGGTAGCGGCGGTGCCTGGCTCGATCTTTCCGCAGCGTGTCCAAGACCCTACCAAGGTTACCGATTACATTAAGAACCATCCCGGCTGGGGCGAATTTGCCGATAAAATTCAGCTTTTCGACGTGTTCTCCTCGGCGTGGTTCTCTGCCATCTATCTGCTGCTGTTTATTTCGCTGATCGGATGCGTAACCCCGCGAGCCATCAAACACGCGAAAGACTGGCGTAAACCCCCGGCACGCACCCCCAGAAACCTTTCCCGTATGCCGGTGCACCGTCAGCTTGAGATTCCCGTGGCGGATGCCGGGCTGAACCTGAGCGCCAAGGGTGCGATTGAGGATGCGGCGCGCATCCTGAAAAAGAGCCACTACCGAGTTGAAATTCGGGACGAAGAGAACGACCACTACTCGGTCGGTGCCGAACGCGGGTATCTGCGCGAAATAGGCAATATCCTCTTTCACGTGGCGATGATTGGCATTCTAGTAGGGGTCGCCTTCGGCTCGCTCTATGGATACCGCGGACAAAAAATTCTGGTTCAGGATGAAACTTTCGTCAATTCGCTGATTGGCTATGATTCGTTTACTCCCGGCACGAACTACAACCCTGACTGGCTTACCCCGTATGCGGTGACGCTCAATAATTTTCAGGTGCGCTACGACCGCCAGCAAGACAGCCACACCTACGGGCAAGACCTTGACTATAAGGCGGAGCTGACGGTGCATGACCCGCAGGGCGGAACCGAACAGAAGACCCTCAAGGTGAACGAACCGGTCGATATTGGCGGTACCAGCATTTTCCTCTCGGGTAATGGGTATGCGCCCGTGGTGCGAGTGACAGACGGCGAAGGTAAAGTCGCCTACGAGGGTGCCGTGGTGGGAATTACCACGGACGGTAAATACACCTCATCGGTGGTGCTCAAGGTTCCGGACGCCAAACCCAGCCAGCTAGGTTTTGTGGGCATGTTCCTGCCTACCGGCGACTATGCGCGCGGCACTACCGTACCCCACTCGGTAGATTCCGCCCCCGCAAACCCCATGCTGATTTTCCAGTCCTATTCGGGCGATCTGGGGCTCAACTCGGGGCAGCCGCAGAATGTGTACGTACTCGATACCTCTAAACTGCAAGAGCTGAACTCCATGGCACAGGGCAACGGCATTGTACTGAGCGCGCAGAACCCCGAAGCTGTGCTGCCCGATAACAAGGGAAAGATCGAGTTCTTGGGGTATAAGCGCTATGTCGGTCTGGATGTGCGCCACGACCCCGGGCAGAATATTGTTCTGTACTCCTTTGTGGTCGCGTTCGCCGGGCTTATCGTCTCGCTTTTCGTGGCGCGCCGCCGTGTATGGGTGCGTGCCCACACCGCCGATGGCGTGCTTGTGGTCGAATACGGTCTGCTGGCACGCGGGGAAGATCCGCGCCTTGCGAACGAGGCCGAACGCCTTACCGATGCTTTCGCCGCCGCTTGGGGGCTAGAATTTGATGATGATAACCATGATGAAAACGAGGGTAAGTAGCCGATGCTGAACGACTCATTAGCGCGCTCCAGCGAACTATTTATGTACATTGCGGCGCTGATTTACACCGTCGTTTTTATTGCGTTCACCTCCGATGTGGTGGCAAACTCGCGCGTGACACGGCGTCTGGAAGGGCGGTCTGAGGGCACCGCACAAAAACCCACCGTCAAGGCGAAGATCAAAGTTGGTGCGGGCGCTGTTTCTGGCGTATCCGCGACGGCGAATACCTCTGCGGATACGGTTCGCACGGGTGGGACCGAACAGGGCACCGGCGAACGCGGCATGGGGTATAAGGGTGCTGCCGCACGGGCTCTCGAAGGTGAGGTTGCCGATTCTGCGATGCTGTACACGGGCGTTCGCCGCCCCGCCGCGCGCATCGCCGTGGTTGTGATGGTGCTTGCCGCTCTCGTGCACACCGCCGCCGTGATAATGCGCGGTATCGCAGCGCAGCGCGTGCCCTGGGGGAACATGTACGAGTTCTGCACCACGGGCGCGCTCATGGTGTCTGCGGTGTTTCTGATAACCCTCATGTTCCGCGATGTGCGCTTCGTGGGCACGCTGGTGTCTGGGCTTGTGCTCATTATGCTGTGCGCCGCCACAATTGGTTTCCCCACGCCGGTGGGGCACTTGAAACCTGCGCTGCAAAGCTATTGGCTGGTAATTCACGTATCGATTGCGGTGTTAGCATCCGGGGTGTTCACGATTACCTTCGCGATGGCGATACTGCAGCTGGTGCAGACCAGGCGTGAGCAGCGCATCCTGAACGGTAAATCGGGCGGATGGGCGTTTATGCGCTTGGTTCCGAGCGCCCAGGCTCTAGAGAATTTTGCGTTCCGCATGAACGCGCTGGCGTTTGTGATGTGGACGTTTACGCTTGCCGCCGGTGCGATTTGGGCGAATCACGCGTGGGGACGCTACTGGGGCTGGGACACCAAAGAGGTGTGGACCTTCGTGATTTGGGTGGTGTATGCGGCGTATCTGCATGCACGCGCCACCCGCGGCTGGGCAGGCCCCCGCTCGGCATGGCTGTCTATTATCGGCTATGCGTGCATTATCTTTAATTTCACGGTCGTGAACATTTTCTTCTCGGGTTTGCATTCATATTCGGGGTTGTAATCGGGGTCGTGAAACCGAGAATGATTTATACATAGGGTATTTCGCCGGTATATGATGCGGCAAAAAGTACTCTGGTGCGTGATTATCATCTCGGGATGTCATTTAGCGGTTCACACGCTTGAGATAACGGCTCTCGACGGCTGCCGGTAGTGCCGGTAGCTGGCTCTGCACTGTTATATGCCGAGTGGAGAATACCGTGAGTTGAATATGTTTATAACGTGGTATTTCTTGAGAGCAGTTTTATCTGTGTGATTAATGTATTGTGGGCGATATTAAACACCTACCGGGTGTTTTAATACCGCCCACAATATTTATGAAAAATCTCTAGTACCCTGTGTCTTAGTTTTTAGAGCCATCTTGCCTGTCAGAACCGTCATTCTCGCCGTCAGGACGTTCACCCATGCCGCCGTCCGTGGGGCCGGTGCCCGCATCCTTTTCGCGGGATCGGCGCTGACGGTCGGCCTTCGTCTTGAGCCAGCGCAGGTACTCTTCATCGTCGTCGGGTGAAGATGTTGCCGGTGGCGGTGTGCCTCGCCGAGAACCCGTGAACCCGCCGCCCTGCCGCGGTTTAGGGGCTCGCACGGCGCGCGGGCGGCCCAGCAGAAGCCACAGGAGAGGACCCACAACGGGGAAAAAGATCACCGCAATAATCCATAGCCATTTGGGGAAGGTACGCATCTGGTCCTGATGCGTGCGCAGCGCATCCAAGAGAGTATATAGAGTTAGCCCCACCACCAGGGCGAAAGCACCAATAATCATCATGGCTCGAATCATAGTCTCTAGTGTTACACACTCCGAGCATAACCAACAATGAAAACTGTCAAATAATCTGTGACGTTCCCGGCGTGCCGCATCTCGTTTGCTTGGGGGCTTATCGCAACCCCGATACACTGGATGTTATGAACTTGTTCAAGTACACACTGCTGCGGCTCGGCCTCGTCGTAGTACTCTTTTACCTTTTTATGCTGATAGATGCGGGTATTTTTATTGCTGGTCCCGCCGCTATTCTATGCGCTTTCGCCTTGGCGTATATTTTCTTCCCCAAACTTCACGCCGCCGCCAGCGCGGATATGCGTAAAATTTTCAAACGCGCCCCCACCATTAAAAACAAAGATGAAGCAGAGAACCGCACGCTCGAAGATCAGCTCGTCGATGAGCATAAGAATGTTTCGGGCGAAGACTTCTAAGATATTCTCCCATCAGCGCTAAATCTGCCTCCATACAACAAAGATGCGGCAACCCAGCCCCAAATCCACCCGGCGGTGGCAAGGGCACGAGATGCCGCATCTTATGTGTATCAGGTGGCGAGCAGGTCGTTTTCGATCCGAGCAGGTAGTATTTTCCCACCTGCTCGGCCAAAAACTACCTTTTCGCGGCAGCTCTTAGTCTTTAGCTGCCTTCTGATAGATGTCCCAGACGGGGCGGTCGAAGATCGCACCCGAGACGGACGTATTGTTATTAGTTGCGAACGAAGTTACGCTCTGGACTTTGCCCAGGCCGGTCGCATTATTGTAGTCGGCAAGCCACGGGCCACCTGAGGATCCGCCCGCGAACTCGCATCCCGAAAGAGTGGGGAAGTAGTAGGGAGTAATGCGGATCGTGTGGGTGTTGCCCCAGCAGGCGTGCATAACCCTACCGGACTCTTTGTTGCCGGGGTATGCGAAGACGGTGCTCTCGAAGATGGGGCTGCGATCCACGTTCAAACCGTGCCCACCTACCATATTCACGAGGAGCTGACCCTTCTCGTTGGTGTTGGTCTTGATGAAAGCAACGTCGTGCTTGTAGCTGTCGCCAGTACCGCCCGTGGGCTGACCGTACTGAACCCAGTCGTTGGCAACACGCAGGTACTGCGCGCTGAAGGTGCCGTGCGGGCGCACGCCCCGGTTGTAGCCGGGAACGAACACGATGTTGCGGTGCCAGGTCTTATTCTTGCCACCGTGCACGCAGTGACCGGCGGTTACCACGGTACGCTTGGTGGGAGTGTTGATTGCCGCACCGGAGCATACATAGTTTTTACCGTCACTGGCATCGGTGTAGAAAATCTTGCCGTTGGTGTGCGAGAAGTTCGTTACCTTGGATGCACCCTGAAGCTGCACACCATTGCGTGCGTTCTTCTGTTCGGGCAGAACGGGGTCTACAGACTCAGCGGTGGTTTCAGGCTCGTCAGCTTCCTGAGTGAGAGTCTGCGGGGTGTATTCCTCACCGGACTCGTTGGTTTCCTCCTGAGAAACGATCTCGGGATTCTGCTCTTCAGTCTCCATCTGAGAGACGGCATTGTTGATCTCCTGCTGGGGATCCTCTACGTTATCTGCAGGAATAGCGTTTTCCATACGCTCGGTCGTCCAATAGGTAATGACTCGCGGGTCTCCCTCGGGAATAGCCCCCGGGTTCTCGCCTTCCTGACCTGCCACAACCGATGCCTGGGGATCGGCGTTAAGAACGTCGTCGCTGAGAGGTGCTACTGCGGAAGCGGAATCGTCGCTTCTCTCAGAGACGGTGTGGGTGTACGATGCGGAGTCGTTAGGGGTAGAGACCGCATTCGCGGGGATAAAACTTGTCGATACAAGCAAAGATGCTGCAAGAAAAAAGGGTGCACGCTGCACGGCACCCTGAAGTGAATGGCGCACGAAAGTGTCCTTTCAGGTGGGTAGAGTGGTGATTCAAGAGTCGCTATGTAATTGAGTGAATGATATGTCAACACTTGAAATTACTATTAATGTAAATAAAGATTTTTTCAAATGTCAATATGACATGCAAAAAAGAGATGAATTATGTCATGAAAAACTCACAATGTGGGAACATGTGAGATCCTTCCGCAGTATCCCACATTCCCTGTGGGTATAAAAAGAATCTTTATGTGAATAAAGTTTTAGGGAACTTGCTTTATTCACATAAAGAGCCTTTTTGGTATGGGGGGGGGAGATGCTGGTAGGATGGCGAGAATACGCGGTAAAAACAGAGTTCAGGGCGTTTTCGGCAAAGTGGTGCATATTCTTAATACCCTGTGAAAACCTCAACGGTATTACTCAATAGATTTAATCCATGTAGCCATACTGAAATAGCAACTAAAATACTATAGATTAGTGCCACAATTCCTGCTTGTTTGAGTACGGGTATAAGCGCCGGTCCCTGTTTAAACAAAACCGTTACGCAAGAATGAACGGTTGGTCCCAGAAGAATAAAAGTTACCAAAAACCAGGGATTATGCGGAACCACAAAAGCACCTATGAGAAGTGCTATCAGCATTTCAGCACAATAGGCGATGCGCGCTCGCCAATCCCCAAGCCGCACCGCTAGCGTAAGCTTACCGGATTCACGGTCGGTCGGAATATCGCGCACGTTATTTGCCATGAGCAGGGCGCAGGATATGAGTCCGATAGCTATCGCAGACACCCACCCGGTCACCGTCAGCTCATGAGACTGCGTGTAGAGGGTACCTAAGGTGGCGACCAGTCCGAAGTAGACAAACACGAAAATATCGCCCAAACCCATGTAACCGTAAGGGCGTTTACCGCCGGTATACCCCCAAGCGGCGAAGACCGCGGAGGCGCCAATCGCCAAGAACCACCACTGGTTTGCCAACGCCACCAGAATCAAACCGGAACACATGGCTAGAGCAAAGCACAAAAACGCGGCGTATTTGACAGATTTCGCGCTTGCCGCGCCGGAACCGACAAGGCGCATCGGACCAACCCTGCCCTCATCGGTGCCTTTGATACCGTCGGAATAATCGTTTGCGTAATTCACCCCGACCTGTAGAAAGAACGCCACCAAAAACGCTAAAAACGCATACCAGGGCTTGAACGCATCAATCTCGTACGCTGCGGCTGATCCGGCGATGATAGGGGCGAGGGCAAGCGGTAAGGTGCGCAGGCGTGCGCCTTCAATCCACTCTGCGGGTGTTGCCACGGTGATCCCTCCGGTAGCGAGCGTGCGAGAACTGATTCTCGGCGGGGTCTTTAGCCCCTCGTATTTGTGTATTCTCTGTACAGCATACTGTATATAGCCCGCCGGTCGGGTTTGCCCGTGCTCGCGGTCGGAAAATCGGCGAATATACTCAGGAATTTGGGGGCACCCGCCGCACCTAGCTTGTCGGTGCAGAACTCACGCAGCATATCGCATGTAGCCCGGGGAGCATCGGAGGCACTCTGCGCCCCGGATGCGCCCCGCAGGGTGATCGCGGCAGCCACCGCCGAGCCCCAGCGCGCATCGGGAATGCCCATGACCACAGCCTCACGCACCGCCGGATGGCTTTCAAGAACGGCGGCAACTGCCCGAGCGGAAACTTTGACCCCTCCGGTGATAATCACATCATCGGAGCGTCCCACAATGTTCAGCATCGGGGCCCCCTCGTCCTCTGGCGCATTCGGGGCAGAGGATGTGAGCGAACCGTAATCGTCGGTGCGGTACCACCGGCACCCGTCGGCATCAACGAAGAAATGGGATGCGGTGCGCGCGCTATCGCCCAAGTACCCACTGGCAAGATGCTCACCACCGAGCCAGATACGCCCGGCAGCTTCCGCCCCGGCCACAACCGGGCTGTCTGCTAAACCCGCGTCCTCGGGAACCACACGCAGCCGCACCCCGGGCAGCGCTACCCCCGAATACACGCACCCACCGGCGGTTTCTGCGCTGCCATAGGTGGTGACCACGTTCAACCCGAGCTCTCGTGCTGCCGCCAACAGGGATGCGCTCGCCGGGGCACCGCCAAGCAGGATGCCGGTGAACTGACCAAGCGCATCGTAAATCTCTGACCCCAGTGTGGGGCTGGCTTCGGCGGCTTCTAGGAGCTTGTGCACCTGCGTGGGCACAAGAGAGACGAACCGGCGGGCGCAGCTGAGCCGCTCGGCGGCGTTCAGAAAGACCTCGGGTGTAAAACTAACCCCGTCGGTAACCGATGCGGCAACTACCGGCGTCGTTCCGGCGAGCACCGACCGGGCGAGAACCTGAGCCCCCGCCACATAGTGAGCGGGCAGGGCGAGAAGCCATTGCGCAGGAGCCTCAGAAACTGCCCGCCGCTGCTTCGCCGAACCGACCGAAGGGTAGTCCGCAAAAAACCTCTCGGTCGCCCGTGCGGATGCCCGCAGCGCCTGCACGCTTAACGCCGTCTGTTTGGGTGCACCTGTAGACCCGGAGGTGCCCACCACGAGCGCAATAGACTCCGGGTCTTCTGTTTGCCCGCGCGGGTCTTGACTATCGTGAGCTCTGTTCGGCAAGTCCCCGGTAAGAGAGCGCTCGAAGGCACGTAGAATCTCCTGCGGATCGGCGGGCTCATCGGCGCTGAGGATGACCGCGCGCGGATGCAGCGCATCCTCGTGTGGGGCAGGAAGCGGCGTGAGTGAACCGAGGAATGTGCCTATCGTGGCGCCTGCTTCGCCGCTATCCACCCGGGACTTACGGGGATCGTAGGGGTCTTCCGGCACAACAGAACGGTTATTCTGCAACGTGTGAAACCCTAGAAGTAGTAGGGATAGTTCGACCAGTCGGGGTCACGCTTTTGCAGGAACGCATCGCGTCCCTCCACAGCCTCGTCGGTCATATACGCCATGCGGGTTGCTTCGCCTGCGAAAACCTGCTGCCCGAGCATACCGTCATCGGGCAGGTTGAAAGCGTACTTGAGCATACGGATAGCCTGCGGAGACTGCCGGGCAATATGAGCCGCATATTCCAGACCCTTATTTTCCAGTTCTGCGTGGGGTACCACATCGTTAACGGCACCCATCTCATACATGCGCTGTGCATCGTACTCTTTGGCGAGGAAGAAGATTTCGCGCGCAAATTTCTGCCCAACCTGCCGCGCCAAAAGTGCCGAACCGTAGCCTGCGTCGAAAGAGCCAACAGTCGCATCGGTCTGCTTGAACTTGCCGTATTCTTCGGAGGCTATGGTCAAGTCCGCGACCACGTGCAGGGAATGCCCGCCGCCCGCAGCCCACCCGGAGACCAGAGCGATCACGACCTTGGGCATGGTACGAATCAGGCGCTGCACCTCCAGAATATGCAGCCGCCCGGCACGTGCAGGGTCAATAGATTCGGCGGTGTCGCCGCTGGCGTAGTGGTAGCCGTCGCGCCCGCGGATGCGCTGGTCGCCGCCCGAGCAGAACGCCCACCCGCCATCTTTGGGGGAGGGGCCGTTCCCGGTCAGAAGCACAGTGCCTACATCAGAGGTCATGCGGGCATGATCGAGCGCCCGGTAGAGTTCATCCACAGTATGCGGGCGAAAGGCGTTACGCACCTCGGGTCGGTTAAAAGCAATGCGCACGGTCGGCAAGTCGCGCAGGATTTCACCCGTCTCATCGCGCTGCACCTGGCGGTGGTAGGTGATATCGGTAAAATCCTCAAACCCTTCAACGATGCGCCAGTGCTGCGGGTTGAAAATATCGGAAACCTGGGGAGGGAACGTAACAGTCATGCCCCCTATTTTACGCAGTATGAACCTGCCCATGCTCCGGACCCAAGAGGATACTTCCGTTACCCTTGAGCGATAAGCCGCGAAGCAGATGTAAAGTGTACACATACTTTTCCGATAAAACCCGTTGATTCCTTGAAGAAATATTGCAGGCCTGGGCACCATATTCAAGGGTTTTGTCGTGTGTTTACCCGATATCGTGGCAAACACGACGAAACATGTCACGTTCATATTCCTTGCGCATCCACTCCTGCTATAAGATGCTGGAAGAGCCTATTTATGCCCGCCCAGCCACCAAGGACAGAAGAATATGTCAGAGTACACGTCGCGAACTTCTGCAACACCCGATGATTCCCTCATCCACCTTCATGCAATGCGGCATGAACGGTATGCGGCGGCGACCGCGCTTTTAGGGGAGAGCGGATTTGCCACGCGCGTGGGAGGGTTTAACGCTTTGGTGCGTCTTGCCGACGAGTGGCTTGCGGATGAGCGCACCCCCGAAGAACAGCGCCTTGCCGAGGCACAGGTTATTATCGATACATTTTGCGCGTGCATCTATGCCCCATTCCTGCCCGCCTCCAGGCATAAAGACTACATGCGGCTGAACCGAGAACCAAAGAAACGCTGGGACTCCCAGAAAAAAGCACGATTCCGCGCCGAACAAGCCGAACTTCGTGCTGAGGCGCGGTTCCGCCAAACCGTTCTCGATACCATTCACCTGCGGGTTATGACCCGCTATGAGGGACCGGGACCGTGGAGCCGCCTCTCCTTCGACTTTTCGGGCAGCGTGTTCTTCTATCCGGTCAGCTTTGGGCGCTCGCAATGGGAAGGACGTCTGAACCTGCGTGGGTGCACCTACTATGCGGAGGCCGATTTTTCGGGTTCCACCTACACCTGGTATTTAGATTGCAGCAATTCCGCCTATTACACAGAGGCCGATTTCAGCGCTTCGACTTACAACGGAGGGGTTAACGCGAGCTTCTGCAACTACCGCGGGAACGTCGATTTCAGCGAGTCCGTGTACCGTGCCAACGCCAGCCTGAGCTACAACGTCTACTGGGGCGAGGCTGCCCTGAACGACAGTATTTATGAGGGGCACGCCGATCTTGCCTGCTGCACCTACGTGGGCCACGCAAGCCTGGGGAACTGCGATTACAGGCGCGGAGCAGACCTATTCTTGAGCACCTACGCGACCTTCGCCGATCTTGACCGGTGCACCTACGGCGGGCGTGCGAACCTGAGCAAGAGCGTCTATTACGGTCGGGCATGGTTCTGGCATTCGACCTATTTGCAGGAGGCCACGTTCGGGGATTCTATCTATAACGATTCCGTCGATTTCTCCGATTCGCATTTTGCTGGCCCTGTCAATCTTGAGGATTCGGCATATCTCGACACCACGAACTTTCAGAACACGATTTTTGAGGAGGACAGCCCCTCTTTCGCCCGGAGCGTGTATGTTCCCGAGAATAACGAGCACACGGGGTACAACTATGGGGTGGTGCGCGTGCTGACGCTGGACGAATTGCAGCATCTCGACCAGCTGCGAGAGCCGCGCTACGAGATTGAGCAAGAACTCTTCAACGTTGATGACGCTACGGATGCGAAAACGTACCGTATCCTGCGTAGAGCCTTGCTGGAGGCGAGCCATCCGATCCAGAAATGGTGCCAGGAACTGATGGCGGGCACGCTCTAAAAGCCGCGTGAACTAGTCCCTAGACAGAGGTTAGAGCTGAAAATATTAAAAATTTGCCCCGATCCGTAATGCGCGGATCGGGGCAAATCTGTGAGCAGAAGTTCAGACCTTAGCCAGCCTTGGCGAGCTCTGCGGCCTTATCGAACTCTTGCTCAATTTCCTCGTTCTTCTGGTAGGTAGCCAGAGAGACCACGACGGTCACCAGGAAGGCTAGGAAGAACCCGGGGATCATCTCGTAAACATCGATCGTTTCGGTGAGGTTGAAGATCTGGCGCCAGAAGAAGGTGACGACAGCACCCACGACCATGCCCGAGACCGCGCCCGGTAGGGTGAGCTTGCGCCAGTACAGTGAGAGGATCACGATTGGGCCGAAGGCCGAACCAAAGCCTG
This sequence comes from Rothia sp. HMSC069C01, assembly GCF_001814655.1. Lineage (NCBI taxonomy): Bacteria > Bacillati > Actinomycetota > Actinomycetes > Micrococcales > Micrococcaceae > Rothia > Rothia sp. HMSC069C01. The sequence continues at coordinate 51,716 of NZ_KV817379.1, read as the reverse complement.
CCCATGCGAACTCCACGAGCGAGAGAATCGAGTTGTTCTTATCGAGCGCCATGAGAGTCGCGATGACCGCCACAATCGCTACGCCCGCACGTCCAAGCCAGAGTGACTGGTTTGAGCTGAGCTTCTTCTTCACAAAGACACCGTAAAGATCTTCCACGAGAGCCGAGGAGCAGACCACCAGCTGCGAGGATAGCGTAGACATAATAGCTGCGAGTACGGCAGCCAGGATCATACCGGCGATAAAGGGGTGGAAGAGAATCTGCGCGAGATCCAGGAAGACTGTCTCCGCACTTTCCTTATCGGTGAGAGAAACTTCGGGGTGGGTTGCAAAGTAGGCTACGCCCACGAATGCCGTGCTGATGGAGCCTACCACGGTCAGGAGCATCCAGCTCATGCCGATGCGACGCCCGGCTTTTGCATCCTTGGGGGTGCGCAGTGCCATGAAACGCACGATAATATGCGGCTGACCGAAGTATCCCAGGCCCCAGGCGAGTGCCGATGCGATGCCGATGAACGTAGTTCCCGCGAAAAGTCCCAGGGCGTCGGGTCGAACGTTGGCGACAGCATCCGTGACGTGGTCGAGTCCGCCCATATTGGTAATAGCCACGATCGGCACAGCAATCAACGCGGCGAGCATCAGAAGACCTTGCACCATATCGGTGTAGGAGGCACCCATAAAGCCGCCGAAGAAGGTGTAGAACATGGTGATACCGGCGACGAGAAGCATACCGGTGAGGTAGTCCTGATGGAAGGAGGACTCGAAGAATTTACCGCCAGCAACCATGCCGGAGGAAACGTAGAAGGTGAAGAAGACGAGGATAATAATGCCTGCAAAAATACGCAGAATATTGTATTTATCGTGCAGTCGGTTGCTGAGGAACACGGGGACGGTAACGGCATCGCCAGCGACTTCGGTGTAGCTGCGCAGACGGGGCGCAATATATTTCCAGTTGACCCATGCTCCGATTGTCAGACCGATAGCAATCCATGATTTGGAAAGACCTGCTAAATAGACAGCGCCGGGCAGACCCATCAGGAGCCAGCCGGACATATCTGCGGCGCCTGCCGAGAGAGCCGCGACGGTGGGGGAGAGCTGTCGTCCTCCAAGCACATAGTCGTCAAGGTCGTTGTTTTTACTGTTTGCCCACAGACCAATCACAATCATGGCGATAAAGTAAATCGCCAGTGCGATGACTTGGAACGTACCGTCGGTCATCTCTCATTCCTATCTAGCGGTTGGGATTTCGTCACGTAAATATCTGTGTAATTATGCGCAACTCTATGACTTTATGAGTGGCTTGGGATACAGTCTAACCCCTTGGAGTGGATTTACCAACTCGTAATGCATTCAGCGTGTTTACATATTACTGAATATATATTCATATAATATGAGGTATGCCGTGGTAAAGCGTGGTTTTATGTGGGTAAATTTTGGTGAAACGACCCCGAAAATTCGCGGCTCTTGAGGTTGCTTCGACCACAACGTGAACGGGTAGAGTGTGGTGATGCTTTTGCTTCTTATAAATCTAAAGGATTTGTAATTATCCATGGCTTGGGACTCATGGCTTTAGGATCGAAGTATCCCAGAAAGTCCTGCGCCGACTTCGGGAACTGTGGGGCATCAGGAATGGGAATGGAGGTGCGAATCCACTCCAAAATATCGGACTCTGCAAATCCTGCATTCCGAAGCTGCCTCAGCGTTACCGCGCCGTCGCGTTTCGCTAGACGCTTACCTTCCGTGTTGAGGGCTAAGGGGACGTGGGCATAGTGGGGCGGTTCATACCCTAGGAGTGCTGCCAAGTATGCCTGGCGTGGAGCGGAAGATAATAAATCGTCTCCGCGCACCACCTGGGTTACACCTTGATAATGGTCATCGACCACGACAGCTAGGTTGTAAGCGTAGGTGCCGTCGTTGCGGCGAACCACCACGTCATCGACGGCACCCGTGTACTCACCGGCAAACATATCCTGTACCGTAAATTCGCTGATTTCGGCGCGCAAACGCAGGGCGGGAGGGCGTATCTCACGGCGAGATTTACGCTCGGTATCACTCAGATTGCGACATGTCCCCGGATAGGAGCCGGGGATGCCGTGCGGTGCTGAGGTTGCCTCCAAAATCTCGCGGCGCGTGCAATAGCATTCGTAGAGCAGCCCCGCATCCTGGAGTTTCTGCACGGCGGCATCGTAGGCGGCAAGTCGTGTGCTCTGGCGTAAAACATGGTCGTGGCGCTGTGGGTCTTCGCCAGGCGTTGCATCCCAATCGAGCCCCAAAGATTTTAAGTCGGCGAGCTGCTGTTCGGCGGCACCGGGGCGCACACGATCGAGGTCTTCGATGCGCATCACAAAGCGCAGTCCCTCTTGTCGTGCGAGAAGCCATGCGAGAATTGCGGTGCGCAGATTGCCCAGATGCAGGTCTCCAGAGGGGGATGGTGCGTACCTGCCCGCGCCTGGTGAAGAAGGAGCGTGTATTGTGAAAGAATCCTGGGCGGTGCTGCTGTGTAAGCTCATGGTTTTAATCCTAGCGGCACCTCTAAAAGTGTCTCACGCCATAGGATTCGACAAAAAATAACAAAATAATAACAATCTCACGGGGAACTTCGTGATAGACGTTCGCAAGTGTGTTATCAAACCTTTATAAAAATATTCCGTATCTGACGGTAAAGTCGAGTACCGTTAGAAGTATGGCAACCACGATTGAACTAGCGGACGGTGTTTATCGTATTGCAACCGATAACTACTGTCTAAATACCGGACTCATTCTCGGTCTTGAGAAAGCACTCGTGATCGATACCGGTGCAGGACCTCGACAGGCAACCGAAATTTATGATGAGGTTCGTCGTATTACCCGTATGCCTCTTGTTGTCGTCAATACGCATGCACACCCCGAGCGTTACTTCGGAAACGACGTTTTTGCGGCTATGGGCACCGAAGAGTTTTGGTCGCACCCGCGGGCGGCGCGCGCTATCAAGAAATACGGAGATAGGCAGCGTCTGTACGTGGAGACCCTAGAACCTGAGATGGCACACCACCAGGGAGCGGCAACCGATATCGTGGTGCCTAATCATCTGGTTGCCCAAAGCGGGGAAGGCATTACCTTTACCCCGGTTGATCTGGGGGAGCGCTCGGCAACCCTCATCTACTTGGGTCCGGGACATACCGAGGGCGATATCTTGGTGGGTATCGACGATGTGCTCTTTACGGGTGGTCTGCTGGAGCAGGGGACCGACCCATCCTTTGAAGATTCTTTCCCCGATCGTTGGGTAGAGACCCTGGGCGCGCTTCTTGAGCTTGATCGTTACCGCGTATATGTGCCCGGCTGCGGCGACCCCGTAGAGCGTGATTTTGTGGAGCGCTCTCAGGAGACCATGAAGAAGGCTATTTATGCTATTCGCCATTCGACTATTGACCCGAATGATGCGAGTACCACCGCCGCCATGTATCACCTGCCATATGCACCCGGACCTACCCGGTTCTTGCTAGATCGTATGGCGCAGCTTGATGGTACCGAGGTGCCTACCGACAGCTCTGAAACCACCGGATACACCGGTCCTATCACGATTGGCATCCTGCACTAGCATAAGCACAGACATATGACAGTCGGGTATGACATATATCGTCATATTAATAAGAATTTCTGAAAACCTCCGCATAGAGTACGTACCATTTTGAGGCTGTGGTGCGTCCCTGTGCAGAGGTTTTACTCTGCGAACCTTAGAAGGGGTAAGGCGCAACCTAAGCCTGGGTATCGAAAATATCGTTCGGGCGGTGAATGCGCACCCGAATACCTGACTCCTCACCGAAGCCTGCCGCCATGCGTTCCAAATCCGTATTCGGTGCCGCCTGAACCGTAAAGAACCTCTCGACGGCGCGGGCAAATTGTGGATTCTGGGCGAGAGCGCCGTGTTCCAGCGCGGTGAAAATGCCGCCTCCGGCGTCGTCATAGACGACGACGTCAAGATCGGGCAGAAGCTCCGTCATGGGCAGGTTCAGTGCAGAAATATCGTATTGAAAGGTCAAATCGCCGCATATGAGGGTAACCGGAATCGGCGCGCCCGCCACATGGGTGGAAGCATCGACAGCCGTGCGTGCGTTGCCGGTGGGGTAGTAGCCCGCTAAAGAAACACCGACAGCCGTTGCGATAAGCCCGTCAATGCCGGAAAGCCCGCGGTTTGCGAGAACCCGTGCGGGCGCATCGGCACCAAGAGCGGGGGCGATAATATCTAGATCGCGCACAATACTCGACGAGCCGACGACAAGGGTACGGCGCTGCTGTGCGCATGTATTCCAGGTTTGGAGTGCAAGCGTCTGAGCGGGAATTCTAGCAGGCTGAGAAGTATGTGCACCGTCTTGGTGACATTCTTCGGATGGAGCAGAGGCCTGCGGCTGCACTGTTTCAGACTCGGCACAACGATAGGCTTCGATCAACGTGAGCGATGCCTCTTGAGCCCGCCGACCGGCAGTGACCCAAGCATCAAGCCAGGTATCATCGGCTCGCATGCCCGATCCTATAAGCGCAAAGGCTTCAAGTTCGGAGGGCGAATCAATCTCGCGAACGGCGCGGGTGCCGGGTTCGTACCAGCTGGCGCGCCGAGGCGCATAGTAGGCATGCTGCACATCGGTACGCGCTAAAAGCGCAGAAATAGCGCGCGAAAGCGTAGGATGCCCGCATAAAATAGTTCGCTCGATGCTCTGCCCCAGCTCGGAAGCCGCATGTTCCCCGAGCACCGTCGTGTACTGGGGAATCGAGGTAGCGCCGTGCCGCGCCTGCGAAGAAGGCTCTGCCAGCAGCGGCAGATTCAACGCGCGGGCAAACTCGGCAGCGAACAGCTCGGCACCGTCTCCCGCGATCACCACCGTTTTCGGGCAGTCTGGTGCGCCTTCGGGTTTAAGTGGCGAGGCCTGAGCCGCCTGTTCATGCTGCATCAGCCAAAACTTCTCAACAGGGCTCAGCCGTGCAGGCTCAAGCTCAACGGGGTACGATGCGGCCCCCGGGGCAATATGCTCGGCAAGCGATGCGGCCCAGGTGGGAAGAATCTCGGCTGTCCGAGCCGAAGGTGTGAGCGGGGCGTCGAAACACACGTTAATATGCGCCGGCCCCACGGGCTTATCGCTTGTGCGCGACCAATCTTGCGCATCGCTGCCGGTCAGCGCCGCTAAACATGCCATAAAATCGGCAGTCTGCTGCCCAGGATTATGCTCGGGGTACGAGGTCAAATCAGCACTTGCACGCACAAAGGGAGAGAAAAAATCGGTTTGAACCGTCGTCTGATTAGCACCGGTTCCACGCAGCCTTACGGGACGGTCCGCGCTCAGGATCGCCAGTGGAACCCCGGCATGGTAAGCCTCCATCACGGCGGGCAAATACTCACCCAGCGCCGTTCCCGAGGTACACACTAACCCCACGGGCAGCCGCGAAGCTTTTGCGATACCCAGCGCCGTAAACGCTGCCACGCGCTCATCAACGCGCACGTGGGCAATCAACGCACCTGCCTCTTCGGCCGCCGCAACCGCATACGCCAGGGGAGCGCTTCGAGAACCTGGGGAAACCACCACATGCCGCATGCCCGCGCGAATCAGGGAATCGAGCACGGCGACGGCGGAGAGCATGGAGTCTGGAGCGGGGGGAGTTTGAACGGTGTCGGCACGGTCGGGGTTTTCAGTCACCCGTCTATTCTAGACCGGTGTTTGGGCGTGTGAAGAATATGGGGCCCCTAAACGGGCAGTTAGCCCCCAGAACACTGACCAGAGCGTTCAGAACATACCTGGCTAAAGACTCGTGTGCAAGGCTTCCCGAAGCACCAGGTAGCACCGTCGGATGCGCTCCACCCAGGCATCCCACACTTCGCTCTCTGCTTCAACGCGCCTCAGCGCCGACTCCATAGGTGCAACCTGCCGCATCTGGAGCTCGCCATCGCGAGCAAGCAGCGAATTTTCGGTCACATCGGCGCTCATCAGTGAGACCGTACTCAGCCCGCACGCATAGGGAAGATTCGGCAGAGCCGCCGCCAGAGACACACCGGTTGCGATACCTACGGAAGATTCCAGCGCCGAAGACACCACCGCGGGTAAACTCGCCTGTTCAACGATCTTTAGTGCGCGCCGAGCCCCGCCTAAAGGCGCCGCCTTGACGATAAGCACATCGGCGGCGTGCGCCTGCGCCACCTTGAGAGGGTCACTAGCCTTACGCACGGATTCGTCGGCGGCGATGAGCATCGAAAGGCCGTGCTCGCGCACCAGGGCACGCACCTGCGCAAGCTCCTCAACCGTGGCGACGGGCTGCTCGGCATAAAGCAGATCGTGCTCGTTCAGCGCCGCAAGGGCTTCGAGAGCATCGGGGACGCTCCACCCCGCATTAGCGTCCACCTTTAACCGCGCGTTCGGGAGGGCACGCCGCGCCGCCGCAACGCGGGCAATATCATCGTCGAGAGTCTGCCCCTTTTCAGCAACCTTGATTTTAAGCTCGTGGATGGTTCCACGATAGTTGTTCAGCACTTCGGGAACCCGCTCGGCGCTCACCGCGGGAAGGGTCGCGTTCACCGGAATAGTGGTTCGTCGAACGGGCGGCGCCCCCAGCCAGGCGGACTCTAACGCACAGGCTAACCATGCCGCCGCCTCATGATCGTCATACTCTAAAAACGGCGCGAACTCGCCCCATCCGGCGGGACCCTGTATCAGCGCACTCTGGCGCCGATTGACTGAGCGGAAGGTAACCCGCATGGGAATATCAACCACTCGAACGGCGCGTAAAACCTGCTCTAACGGCGGCAAAGCTAAGCCCTCAGTGATGAACCCGTATCCTAGCGGCGGCACGGATGACATGGCGTTTCTCCTTAAGGTATTCTCGGTAAACTCCCAGCTTGGAATTTAGAAAACACGTATTTTTCATAGCTTAACCTGAGATAGTGTTTTCTATGTCGTGTTTACAGACACTGCATCACAGACATTTTGGAGGGAAAAAGTATGTCACAGGGTCCTCACACATCGCGTGGTCATGTTCCTCGCCATACCAGTACCTCGAATGACACGGACGATGCTACGCGTATTCTATCCCCTCAGACTCTAGCCGATAACGACAGTGCCGATGCCGATGCGACGGTTCCGTTATCGAGCATCCAATCCTCCTATGAAACCGATGATGATGCGACCGAATTTCTGAACCTTCAGGATCTGCCATCTTCCTCACCAGACACGGACGCAACCCGCGCCATCCCGAACCCGCACGAGGCGCCTAAGCCCCATGAAAGCTCTGACACGGTAGCCCTCGACGCTCTTGACGATTCTCCAACCGAAGCCATCAGCGCATCGCAGGATCCGCGTGCTCACTACGTTCAGCACACGCGTGCCGCCCAGCCGCAAACCCGTGTGCAGCCGGATATAACCCCTTCGGCTGATTACCCTGCCACGGTCGCCATGCCAACGGGTGCTCCCGGTGTGCAGACTGCGCCCCAGGGCACGCAGTACAGTGCCGCCGCTCATCCGCACGCCGCTAACCAGACGATGGGAGCCGCGAACTATGCCGGATACGGCGCTCGTCCGAACCCTGCGGCCCCCGGAGCAGGTGTTCCCGCAGAAGCGCCCATTCCTAATGATCCGCCAAGTACCAAGGTTGTGGCGCAGCATTTGGGTGTCATGGTGCTGTTCGGTGCCCTGCTCTACGCCACGTTCCAGTTCTTCATCTACAGCCGTACCGGGCAGCAGCTCGACGAAAATGCGTTTACCGAATATGCCAGCCAGTTCGCGGAGTACCAGCGTCCCACCCTGGCGGCTCTCGATAACCTGCCGACAATTACCGGCGTAATCGCGGTGATCGGCATTATTATTGGGCTGATCTGGAAGCACCGCATCCTGCCCGCTATCGTGGGTATTCTTGCGGGCACGGGCGCGTGTTTGAGCGTCCACGTCCTCAAGAATTATGTGATTACCAAGCCTAATTTCGGTATTCAGGAAGCCCTCTTGAACTCCGCGCCGAGCGGGCACACGGCATTCGCCGCTTCTGCGGGTGCCGCTCTGTTTATCGCAGCGCCTCGCGCGCTTCGACCCACGATTGCGGTCTTGGCGGCGATGGCGACCTGCGCTACGGGCGCATCCACCATTATTAACGGCTGGCACCGCCCAGCGGATGTTATTAGCGCGATTTTGGTAGTTGCTCTCTGGACCGTTCTCGGTTTGGGCGTTCTTCGGTACCTGCGCCGTGCAGAATTTAACGCACCGACCCCTCGTGTGGTGGGAGCCATTGCGGTGCCGCTGCTGACGATTGCAAGCCTGTTTCTCTCATTCTGCGCGGTTGCGATGTATGCGGTCACCATGTTTTCCACCATGCCCGGGGGAGTGTTCGTTGCCTCAACCTGCATGATTCTGGCGGTCAGCACGGGCACCACGGCGATACTGGTGCGGCTTCTGCGCCCGCGTAACCAGGTATCTTCTCCCTATACGCGCGTGTGGGAATACTAGGGCCGTATCACGTTATGAAATATATATGTCACTGTTTGCCTACCCTCGTAATACGGGCATAGAATTTAGCATAGTTCATGCAAATTTTAGGATGCGCGTATCCTAAAAGAACAACCATCATCAGCGAAAGGTTAGAACTCATGGCGGGTACTCACGAAGGGCGTGTGATTGTTTTCCCACAGCTCACCGAAGTTCTTACCCCCTTTGAGACTAAGCCGCAGGCAAAGAAACTTCTTGATGCCGATGGTGGCAGCATCACCCTGATGGAGCTGGCAGGCGGTCAATCTTGGCACGAACACCACAGTGTACATCCGGTGATTGTGCAGGTGCTTAAAGGCAAGGTTGATTACAGCGCCAAGGGGCAGAGTATTATTCTGGAACCCGGTAAAATCATCCACACCACGGCAAAGCTGTTGCACTCGGTCACGGCACTCGAAGACTCGACCTTGATGGTCATTATGCTGACCGGAGAATCACATCCGGAGCCTAATATCACTATTGAGGTTGAACAGGTCTAGGGCACAACGCCTTAGAAATAAATAAATCCCTTTAAGCACGGTAATGTCCCGTATCCAGCGACGGATACGGGACATTGTCGTATATTCTCCCCAACAGGCAAAGCTGTTATGAGCAGGTTTTCTGTGAAACGGTAAAAACCCCGCAGATACCTTCCTCACGGAGCACTTGGAGGAAAACGTATCTGCGGGGCTGGTCTGAAACAGGGCAAACGGACTAGGCGTTTGCTGCCGCACCCTGATCTGCGGGGGTTTCATCCACGTGGGTGGGATCAAGCACACGCGCTAAGAATGTCTTGGTACGTTCATGTTGTGGGCTGCCGATCACCCGCTCGGCGGGTCCCTCTTCGACGACCACGCCATCCGCCATGAAGACGACCTTATCGGCGACATCGCGGGCGAAGCTCATCTCGTGAGTCACCACGATCATCGTCATACCTTCGTCCGCGAGATCACGCATAATCGTAAGAACATCGCCCACCATCTCGGGGTCGAGCGCGCTTGTCGGCTCGTCGAAGAGCATGAGTTCGGGATTCATCGACAGCGCCCTAGCGATCGCCACACGCTGCTGCTGACCGCCCGAAAGCTTGCTCGGATAGGCATTTTCCTTATCTGCCAGCCCCACTTTCGCCAGCTGTTCGCGGGCAATCTTTTCTGCCGTTGCACGATCGCGCCCTAAGACCTTGATCTGGGCAATCGTGCAGTTATCAAGCACGCTCAGATGTCCGAACAGGTTGAACTGCTGAAACACCATGCCCATGCGGGTGCGCAAGGCGTTAATATCGGCGTCCGGGTCGGTTACCTCGACACCGCCCACGGTAATGGTTCCCGCATTGGGCTCTTCGAGCAGGTTTACGCATCGCAGAAGCGTTGATTTACCCGACCCCGAAGGGCCGATCAGGCAGACGACCTCGCCCGGTTCAACCTGAATATCAATACCGCGCAGCACCTCGTTTTTGCCATAAGACTTGTGTAGCCCCGTGATGCTCACCGATGCCGCTGATGTTACTGTGTCAGTCATGACAATCTCCCAAAGTCTTTGTCGTGGTTACTTGCGTGATGCGCCCGTGCGCTTCTCAAAATATGCGGATAGCTGCCCCAGCGGCACAGTAATAATCAGGTAGCACAGGCCAGCAACCACCAGGGGAGTGAGCCCTGCGCCGGATGCGGTAATACCTTCACGCCCGAATTTCGCCAGCTCGTACTGCGCGATTTGTACACCCAGCAGGTACACGAGCGAGGAATCCTTGGTCAGCAGAATAACTTCGTTAGTCAGCGGGGGGAGCACAATGCGGAATGCCTGCGGAATAATTACCGAGAGCATCGCCCGGGTGTGCGACATGCCCAGCGACCGCGCCGCCTCATACTGACCCTTCGGAACCGCCTGCAGGCCGGCACGCAGCACCTCGCTGATATAGGCAGAGGACACCAGCCCGAGGGAGAGTGTTACCGGAATGAGGTTATCGACAAACCGGATTTTGAAGGCGAGGGGAATGCCGTAACCGAAGGCAAAGAACACCAAGAGCGCCGGAATGCCGCGGAAAATTTCGACATAGATTGTCGCCAACCACCGATAGGGTGCGATCGATGAGATACGCATGAGTGCCAGGATAAGACCAAGGCTTAGACCTACGGCGAAACCCAGGGCCGTGTAGATCAGGGTATTCTTGAGCGCTACCGTAATAACGTTCGGGAACTGCTTTTGCGCAACCTCAAGGTTGAAAACCTGGCTGGAAAGCGTTTTCCAGTCGGCAAGGGCAATAATAAGAACCGCGATAACCGCCAGCAGAGCATACTGGGAGTACCGGAACATCGCCTGTTTTTTGCGGGGAGATAGTTTATTCTGTGCCATCGTTACACTAACGTAGTCTGTGTTGATCGTGATATTCAGGATGCGCGGAGCACGTTAGCGAACGCGCACCGCGCTAATCGCGGTTAGTTTGCGCTGGATGAAGATGCGGATGAGGACGAAGACTTAGCCTTGGTCCACTTTTCCTTGATCTTATCGAGTTCGCCGCTGGACTTGAGCTGCTGAATTGTCTTATTTGCTTTATCCAGCAGGGCTTTCTTTTCGGGGGCTACCGCACCGGCAATCTGGTCGGCGTTTTCCGAGGTCTGATAGGCGATCTTGAAAGAGTCAGGGTCTTTGGTTAGCGCCTCAGAAATAACCGAGAGATTTGCCGAGACGGCCTGCACCTGACCGGTCTTCAATGCCGAGAACATGAGTTCGTTGTCCTCGTACTGCACAACATCCGCGCCTTTTTCTTTGGCATAGGATTCGCCGCTGGTTGCCTGCTGAGCGCCGACTTTGGCGTTCTTAAGATCTTCGACGGAGGAGATCTTAGAGTTTTTAGGAACCAGAATCGCTTGGTTGTCTTCGAAGTAGACATCGGTGAATTCCATCTTGGATTTCCGCTCGTCGGTCACGCTGATACCCGCGAGCGCAATATCGCATTGTCCGCTGGTGAGCCCGGTGCCCGAATCGAGGCCTTCAAAGCTGATGGAGGTGAGCTGTGCTTCTGCACCCAAGTCTTTGGCGATAGCGTTTGCGATATCTGCATCGATACCTACGATTTTTCCGTTTTCTTCGTATTCGAAGGGCATGTAGGGGGTGTTGGTGCAGACGGTGAGGACTCCGTTGTTGATAAGGTTTACCTCTCCGTTCTCGCCGTCGGATGCGGTTGAGACGCATCCGGTGAGGACGAGGGGTGCGAGCGCGAGGAGTGCGAGGGACTTTTTGAGGTTGGGTTTTGCGGTGAAAATCGACATGGTGTGCTCCGTTGTGTAGAAAATTTTGATGTTTTCCATTGTGCACCTGCACGATAAAGAATGCAAGTATGCCTATAAATATTCACTATTTTTCTGAGGAAATGACGAATTATGTATGCATAGTATGCATAAAACCAGGAATGCTGCCGCGCCGCAGCGGACGGCGGGAGAAACGTGCTGCACGTGCGCAACACCGGGCACAAGAGTGCATATTTTCGTGAGTTAAAGTGTTCGCCACCTCAGATGACGTATCAGGAGGTGCTCAACTACCCCACGGGCGGTAGAACATGCCACAATTGAAGGCGTGAGCAACGTAGAGAAAAATGTTCAGGGTACCCGCGCAACCCTTGACAAGAAGACCGGCGATATCGCCGCCATGTTTGACACCGTCGCGAAGCGCTACGACTTGATGAACGGCATCTTGTCGCTGGGACGGCACATCTACTGGCGCAAGCAGACCGTCGCCGCTGTGGATGCGCATCCCGGGCAGAAAGTCCTCGACGTTGCCGCCGGTACCGGAACCTCATCTGAGCCTTTCGCCGACGCCGGGATTGATGTTATCGCCGCGGACCTTTCCGAAGGGATGCTGGAGGTCGGACGCAAACGCCGCCCCGATATGACCTTCGTGCGGGCGGATGTTACCGACCTTCCCTTCGAGGACGACAGCTTCGATGCCGTCACTATGTCCTACGGTTTGCGTAACGTTGCAGATTACCCCCGTGCGCTGAGCGAACTGTACCGGGTTACTAAGCCCGGCGGGCGCATCGTGGTGCTGGAATTCTCAACCCCAACCTTCGCCCCTTTCGGTAAGGTATATAAGGAATACATTATGAAGGCGATACCGCCCGTAGCGCGCGCGATCTCCTCAAACCCGGAATCCTATGTATATTTGGCGGAGTCGATTATCGATTGGCCGGATCAGAGAACCCTTGCCCACACGTTCGCACAGGCGGGCTGGCAGGACGTCAAATATCGTAATCTCAGCGGCGGAATTGTTGCCATTCACCGTGGCTTCAAACCCCAAAACTAACACTCAGCACATCATCATTGAGCAACACACAGCATACAGCTACGCACCAACACACCGAAGAAGGCATCGTGAGCACCTCAGAGCAATCCATTGCAGCCACCGATTTGATGGCAGGACTCGATTTCAACCTGCCCGCCGGGTTTGAGCTCATTGCGTCCGACCCGCAGCTTGGCCCCCAGATTCTTACCTCACTGGCGCGGATTGAAGAGCGGCTTGCCGAGGCTATCAGCTACACCGATAAGCTCGCCGATGTTGCCGCCCGACACTTACTGCTCGCCGGTGGAAAGCGCGTGCGCCCCCTCCTGACTCTGCTCGCCGCCGCCGTGGACGGACAGATTAACGACGACGTGATTGAGGCTGCGGTGGTCGTTGAGCTCACCCATCTGGCGACCCTCTACCACGACGATGTGATGGACGATGCGCCCAAACGCCGCGGCGTCGATACCGCCCAGACCATTTGGGGAAATTCCGTCGCCATCCTGACGGGTGACCTCATTTTCTCGCGTGCCTCGCTGCTGGTCTCCGATCTGGGTACGCGACCCATGAAAATTCAGGCGCAAACCTTCGAACGCCTGGTGCTGGGGCAGCTCTACGAAACAACCGGTGTACGCGAAAACCAGGATATTCTCGACCACTATATCTCCGTGATCGAAGGGAAAACCGGCTCGCTGATCGCGGCGGCGGGAGAGTACGGCTCACTCTTGGCGGGCGCCTCCGAAGAGGTTATTCAGATGCTCGCCACCTACGGCGAACTCGTGGGCGTAGCATTCCAGCTCGCCGATGACGTGATCGATATTGTCAGCGATGGTGCATCCTCCGGGAAAACCCAGGGCACCGATCTGCGTGAGGGCGTGCCAACCCTGCCGACCATTCTGCTCAACCGTGCCGCAGAGGCTGGAGAAGAATCAGCCCGTCAGGTTCGAACGCTCATTGAGGCAGACCTGAGCTCTGACGAGGCGCTTGCCGCTGCCGTATCCGCGCTCGCCGCGCATCCGGTCATGCAGGAAGCGTGGCAGATAGCCTATGACTGGGCGGATCGCGCGATTGCAGCCATTGCACCGCTGCCGGATTCTACCGCGAAGGCGGCACTGGAATCCTTCGCGCATGCCGTGGTGCATCGCGAGGGCTAAACCGCGTGATACGGTTGCTTCAGGAAGACTTCTTCACGAGAATGTGTATATCGATGCAGCGTAGTGTGTGAAGAACGCCCAGGTGGAGCTGAACTCGATAGAGTTCTTTAAGGGAAACTATGGCCCACAAAACCGTTACCGCATATCAATCTGCCGCAATATTCTTCAGCTCGGTTATAGCGGCTGCTGCAACGTTTGCTATATCGGTTATTGCTGCGTACTTTTTATCGCACAGTGAGTTTAGGCAGTTTCAGTCAGCATTCTGGCCCCTCGTGTTCGGAATTTACGGTATAACCGGCGCTATTCAGCAGGAGACAACGCGGGCAGTCGGGGCGTCCCTTCTGCAGAATCCGGAATCACGAACACACCCCAATAGACTTTCATATTCCGCCGTGGCAGCCCTGTTAGGACTGAGTATTGCCGCGATCGTCGTCATGACCTCACCACTGTGGTCCTCCGCTTTCCCCACCTACCCGCAGATGAGTGTTGTACTGATAGCGTTTGGCGTCGTAATGTACGCCGTCTACGCTGCTGTTAGCGGCGCATCCGCAGGGCGGGATTCCTGGTATTTTTACGCCGTTTTAGGCAGCGGTGAGGCACTGATACGTTTGGCGGCAACACTGGCGGCGGTAGTGTTGTCGTGGCACCTGCTCGGATTTGAGACCGCCGTTGTCGTCGCCTCGCTGATCTGGGTTCCGTGCGTCGTATTTTCACGTACCGGGCGGCGCGTCTGGAACGCGAGCATTGATGTTAGTTCGCGGCGGTACACACGAAATATTGTGATGCTCATGCTTTCGTCCGCCGGTGCATCGATTCTTATGACGGCGTTTCCCTTTTTCTTACAGTTCACAACGCAGGATCAAAGCGCACAGTTCAATGCCTTGGTCGCTGCTATTGGGGTTACACGTTCGCCGATTATGATGCCGCTTCAGGCCTTTCAAGGGGTCGCCATATCGGCTTTCTTAAAGCACCAAGATCACCCACTGCGCGCTTTAGCACGCCCGTGTCTGTGGGTCCTGGGAATCGGCGGTTTCGGTGCACTGCTTGCCTATCTTATCGGGCCTTTTCTCTTTGACATTTTCTACTCTAAATATGCCGGTCTTGCACCCGGAATGATGCTTGCTATTTTGACCCTTGAATCCGCGATTATCGCCTTGCTTGTGCTCGCCGGAAATCTGGCTATTGCCTTGAATATGCACCGTTTATATGTGAGCGGTTGGGTTTGTGCGGCTACGTTGGCCTTGCTCCTGCTGCACATGCCGCTGGATGTGGTGAGCCGTACCGAGCTCGCCCTCGGGGCTGCTCCGCTGTGCGGATTCACGGTAATTTTGGTGGGAATCTTGAGGGGCTCAAAAGCAGAGACCCATAAAAGTACCGATAAATCTGGCCTCTTCCAGGATGCACCTGCTGCTCGGCATGAGATGCCGTGAGGGCTGAAGATCGAGAAGCGTTAGTTTAAGAATGCTTGTGTTTATCTGTTACATTCCCCTCATAAATCCCACAGAATCCCACATGATGGGCTATCATTGACCAAATAGCCTACATCAGGTAAACCTAAAGAACGTCTGTGCCCACACATCATTGAGAGCACAGAGCACCCGGAGAGTCGCGCCCAAACCCTAGCGCGCCTCCGTTCACGACGACATGCTCCGTCTACCCTTAAAGGCGCATCGTCGCGTGACGTGCATACATGAACATCTAGACCGAGGTAACCACTATCATGGGTACAAAACCCGCCAAGACCCCGGCGAAGCGTGAAGGCTTCTCCAGCCGCAGGGTCTTCCTTTTTGCCGCCATCGGCTCAGCTGTTGGTCTGGGAAATATTTGGCGTTTCCCCGCTGTTGCTTACAAGAACGGTGGCGGCGCCTTCATGATCCCGTACATCGTGGCGTTGCTGACCGCAGGCCTCACCTTCCTCTTCTTCGACTACGCGATTGGCCACCGCGGGCGCGCATCGTCCCCATTGGCATTCCGCCGCCTCAACCGCAAAACCGAGTTCATCGGTTGGTGGCATATGGGCATTAGCGCGGTTATCGCCATCTACTATGCCGCAGTTATCGCCTGGGCAGTGCGGTACATGATTTTCTCATTCAACCAGGAATGGGGCAACGACGCGAAAACTTTCTTCATGAAGGACTTCCTGAAAGTGGGGGATCCACAACTTTCCTTCGACTTTAACCCCGGCATTCTCATTCCGCTCGTGCTGGTGTGGATTTCCCTGATCGTCATCATGGCGCTGGGCGTACAAAAAGGCGTGGGTGCCGCCAATGTGGTGTTTATGCCCCTGCTGATCTTTATGTTCGTGGGTCTGGTCGCGTACTCGCTCACCCTGCCCGGCGCAATGAACGGCCTGAACACCCTGTTCACTCCCAACTGGGGTGCGCTAACCAATGGCGAGGTGTGGGTCGCCGCCTACGGACAGATCTTCTTCTCGCTCTCCATTGGCTTTGGCATTATGGTGACTTACGCATCCTACCTGAAGCCCAAGACCGACCTGACCGGCTCGGGTGCCGTCGTGGGCTTCGCCAACTCCGGATTTGAGCTGCTGGCGGGTATCGGCGTGTTCGCGGCGCTGGGCTTCATGGCGCAGGCACAGGGCATCGCCGTGGATAAAGTTGTCGAAGAAGGAATAGGTTTGGCTTTCATTGCCTTTCCCACCATTATTTCGCAGGCACCGGCGGGAGCGCTCATCGGGTTCCTGTTCTTCGGTTCACTCCTCTTCGCAGGGTTCACCTCGCTCATCTCAATTCTTGAGGTCATTATCGCCGGTGTACAGGATAAAGCAGGCACCTCACGCCTGACCTCGACTATGATCGTGATTATCCCGTTGGCGATTATCTCGACACTGCTGATGCCCACCGCATCCGGCCTGTACATGCTGGATATACTCGATACCTTCGTGAATAACTTTGGCATTCTTGCCGCTGGCCTCACCTCTATTGTCGTGATCACCTATGGCGTGCGGGCTCTGCCGACCCTGCGGGAGCACCTAAACTCTGTTTCCTCCTTCAAAGTGGGTTGGATCTGGATGATTCTCTTGGCGGGCGTTACCCCGCTGATCCTGGGGTACAGCCTGATCTCCACGCTCGTGAAGACAATTGCCGAACCCCATGGAGGGTACCCTGCAGATTTGCTTGGTATCTTCGGCTGGGGCATGGTCGTACTCCTGATCGTTGGCTCCATCGTGATTTCATTCCTGCCGTGGTCGCATAAGTCACGTGCTGCTGAGGAACCTCCGGCACCGCCCGTTATCGGCGGTAAACTCGCCCACACGCATGTGGACGATGCCGCGCTGAAAGCACACGCAAAAGCACAGGGTGAGGAGGCATAATGAGCGGTGCAGCTATCGCTATGATGATCGTGGCAATCCTCATTATCTGGGGCGGCCTGGTGTTTGCCCTCGTAAACCTGAGCAGGCACCCCGAAGAACCTGAGGATGATGCTGTCGAGCAGGCAGCCACCGAATAATACCGTCACGTGGGCAGGTCTGCGGACTGTGCCCGGTACGTAGAAACATAGAATAATTGCGCACTCGGCGCGAATAAAAAGTGTTGGCATGGGAACTCTGTCGGTTCTCGTGCCAACACTTTTATGCATATACGGCAAGGACTCAGGATTTGTCGCGGGCGCTCGCCTCGGAATCCTCGGTGTCTTCGGGCGAGAGCTGCACCGCATCCAGAAGATAGTTCTGCTCCCGGCCTTCGCCGCCCTCAGAGGACTGAGAAATCTGCACAATAGGGATCATGCCGGTCTCGACCGCCGTGAGCTTCGACGGGCGCGAAGTGCGTGAGGCGCACACCGCATCCACCGTGAAAATCACGATAGCCACCCAAATCAGAGATAAGCCAATCCACTTATCCGGGGTAATCCTATCGTGCAGCACGAAGAGCGCCAGGAAGAACTGAATGGTCGGGCCCATATACTGCACCATGCCGATCACCGACAGAGGCAGAGCCCGCGCCGCCGCCGAGAAAAGAACCAGCGGAGTCACCGTGACAATGCCGGTGGAAGCAAGCAGCCAGAAATGCCCGGGGCCTTGCGAAAACAACGTGAGCTGTCCCTGCGTATTCATCCACCACAGCACCACGAGCGCCACCGGAAGCAAAATAAAAGTCTCAAGCGATAGCGACACCACCGGATGCACACTTGACCCCACCCGCGCCTTGAGCAGCCCATACGTTCCAAAGGTGAAGGCAACACCTAAGCCCAGCCACGGAATCTGTCCGTACACCACGCTCATAATCAGCACCGCCACGGTCGAAATCCCAATAGCGATCCACTGAACTTTTCGCAGCCGCTCGTGCAGGAACACGACCCCCAACACCACGGAGACCAGCGGGTTAATAAAATACCCCAGCGACATGTCGATCGTATGCCCGTGCGTGGTGGAATACACATAGATCATCCAGTTCGCGCCAATCAGCAAAGACGCGACCGTCAAAATACCCATAGTGCGCGGAGTACGCACCGCCTGGTTAAACGGCTTGGTCAACCGGAAAATAGGGAGCAGAACCGCGCAGAATACCAGTGAAAAAATCACACGCGAGAGCACAATCTCCAGCGCAGACGAAGACGCCATGAGATAGAAATACAGCGGCAGCATACCCCAGATCGCGTAGGTGGTAAAAAGGCAGATAAAACCATTGCGGGTCTGTGCAGCGTGTGCCGCCGTGCCTGATGCGGGTGCTGTAGCGCTGTGAGCATTCTGCGCCATAGTGTGAGGGATCCTCCCTACCTGTGAACGAAAGATGAGATGTGAACTTCTAACAACTCTACTCTTCACCGCACTCTTGCACGAGTGTGAGGCGCCGACTGGCGGAGGCGAGTCGCCTATTAAACGCCGATGGGGCGCAACATAATACAGCATTGCGCCCCACCGGAATGATGAAATTCCTAGGTCAGGATAATATGCCGCAGGTACGGGGTAAAGACCCTGTACACCTGCTGATACAGCGTTGTCTACAGACCGAAGAACCGCGAGAAGAAGCCCTTCTTCTTGCCGGTTTCCTGAGTCTGCTCCTGCTCCTCGTGCTGATCGGCATTCTGTTCGGCGGGCTTGATCACCGGAATTGCAGTTGCCGGGGTGTTCTCGGTCTGCGGTGCGGATGCGCCGGTACCTGAAGCGGCAGGTTTGGGTGCCTGCTGCGGCTGCTGCTGGGCACCTGCCGCTGCGGGCTTCTGTGCGCCGGGCTGAGGTGCTT
Organism: Rothia sp. HMSC069C01; assembly: GCF_001814655.1. Classification (NCBI taxonomy): domain Bacteria; kingdom Bacillati; phylum Actinomycetota; class Actinomycetes; order Micrococcales; family Micrococcaceae; genus Rothia; species Rothia sp. HMSC069C01. The sequence goes on along the minus strand of NZ_KV817379.1, from coordinate 32,620 downwards.
CCTGTCCCTGACCTGCGCTTGCGCCGGGTTTGCCAGCTGTGCGCGGGGTGATCGATGTGCGGGACTTCGAGGCATCGGAGGCACCGGGCTTCGCCGCCTTAGCCTGACCCGCAGATGTGCCGGTCTGTGCTGCGGCAGCGCCAGCGTTCGGAACAACATCGCCTGGGAGGGTATTGACCGTTACGCGACCGTGCTCGGAATCCTCGCGCGGATCCTGATCGAAAGGGGCCTCGGTATCCGGGTAGAGGTTCTCGGTCGTGCGTACACCCGCCACCGGTTTCTGCGATGCGCCAGCGGGTACAGTGCGCTTTGCGGCCGCCGCGGGAGCCTGAGGTTGAGCCGGTGCTGCTTCTTCCTGCTGTGCATTTTCCTGTGCGGGGGCGCTCTTTGCTGCCTGTGCGTCCTTAGGCGTCTGGGCTTCCTCGGGTTCCTGAACGGCGGGTGCCTGCTCGGCTTCGGCACGTGCCGCCGCACGCTCTGCCGACTGCTGTTCGCGCAGGGACACCTGCTCTGCAGCCTCGGCAGCGGCAGCCTGCTCAACTTCGGTGCGTTCAGCCGCCAATTCCGCACGGTACTGCTCAGCCTCTGCGGCAAGCTGCGCAAGTTCTTGGGCGGTAACCTCGGGCTTCGCGCGCTCGATACCGCTGATGCGCCCCTCATCGAACCATAGCCGCAGGGCGCCGTCGGTCATGGTGAGTACCACGGTGGCCTCGGTATCCCAAGCGGTATGGAACCCGCGCTGACGCGCATAAGAATTAACGGCGAGTGGATGATCGTGAATATCCTCGCTTTGCAGAGCCTTCGCAATCACGCGCCCTACACCTTTGTACGTGGGCGCATCCAGGGTCAGTTCGGGGCTGTCGATCAGGCTCCATGCCCGCACAGACCCCGAAGGCAGGGGATAGTGGGCGTACAAACCGGTCACCGTTTTCGTTGCCAAAGTCAGGCGACGCGCCAATCCCTCTGAGAGCGGAATTTCGTCGGTACTTAGCTCCAGAACTGAGTCGCGTTCACCGGCATCTCGCGCCTGCAGCGCCGCTGAGACTACCGCATTTGGAAAATATCCCAATTGCTGCCACGACCAAATCCAGGTTCCACGGTTTTCAGATTCGGTACCGAGCAGGTAGGGTTGAAAAGACACCGGGTCGGCGGCCTTGAACGTGAGGGACTGTTCGGCGAAGTTTACGTCGTAGTCAGCAGACCCAATGAGTTCAGCCAACCGCGCCTGGTATTCGGTCGAGATAAAGATTGATGCGTCAATAAGATCCTGCAAAGAATTCGTCATAGGTTAAGGGTAACAACCTTTTTGGTGTGAGTACCCACAAACTGCACCAATTTTGTGGGTCGGATGGAGAAAAAATTTGAACAAGAGACAACTTGGTAACCGATGCTAGAACACACACGCAAAAGTGTGTTCCCTAAACCTATCATGACGTTATAAATCGGCGTGACGGCGGATGCTTCGCTAAAATCAATAGAGTAGCGGGTAGCTTCCCGCCGGGACCTAAGATGCAAGCTGACGATAAAGGAATGGAAAACCATGACGGATACCCGACGTTCTGAACCGACGAGTAGAGCCGCCCGCACCCAGGATGCGCTCAACCGTATCGGTAGCTGGCTTCTTGATGTCGTCAAGGCTGAGCCCGGGTGGAGCGAGATGATCCTCGACGTAAAACCCCTCGCCGGGCAGGTCTATATTCGCGTGCGTGAATTCCGTGACGGCGAAGAGTACATCGGTTCAGTGGGCCCCCTCAAGGAAGATTCGCCCGTACTGCCCGATCTTCGCAAGCTCCAGCGCGCCGCCTACGACGGCAACCGCGGCACCTGGTTTACCGCATCTGTGGTGGTGGCGGCCAATAACTGGCCCGAACCGAAGTTCAGTGTGGGGGCATCTTATAACCGCGACGAAGAACCGGAGAACTGGGGTACTGAAGGAACCCTGAGTGCTTCGGATGTGCGCGAGCATCTGCACATGTTCCCGCGCGATTCCGAGCGTATTCCCGCTTGGGCAACCGAACGTATGCACGGTCGAGCTCGTGATGTTTCGGGCTTGCATAAAGAAACCGATTACGAGGTTCCCAATCCCTACCTCGCCGCTGCACTCGAAGCTTTCAAGAAGGACGTCAAAGAACGAACCCTCATTAACGTAGTGCGCACCATGCTCGGCGGCGATTTGCTCGTGGATGCTTCCGGCTCAACTATTGTTCCCGCAGGGCACCTTGATATTGGTCCCGAATCGCAGCTGCGCTACCAGGTTATTCGCCTTGAAAACGGGATGCAGGCGCTATGCGTATTCTCGTCGGCAGAGTATGTTTCGAAGAGCTACATGCGTGAAAACTCCGACGATGACGAGCTGATTCTGCGCGAACCCGCCGTCAAGATTTTCATGGATTTCTTGAGCAACCCCGACCTTGATCTGATTGCGATAGATCCGGGTTCCAACCACGAATGCTATATTGAGCGCGCCCAGGTGCAATGGGTTGTGAACTCGCCCCGCAACGACGGCGCGAAAATGGCTCTTATCAACGACAATATGCAGCAGCTTCTCGGTTCGTTGGTGGCACCAAACTCTATTCTGGTGGTGGCCATCGACCCCAAGAGTAAGGTACAGGGCCCCGCATTCGTCCCCGATGATGAAGGCAACCCCACGAACATGTTGGCGTTCACCTCGCCGATTGAAGTTGCCGCTATTGATCCTGCAATTGAGGTGCGCGTAGCACACGCGATTGAGGTGCTGACCCTCGCGGAACAGCTCAACGCCCCGGGTATTCAGATCAACTACTTCAACCCTAGCGCTGTGCTCGACATCAAGCAGATCCGCGAGCTCCTCGATATTGTGCGTGAACAGGAAGCGGTCTTCGGCGCTTCTCCCGCTGGTGCTAGTGCACCCGCATAGTTCATAAAATCTGTCACGCTAAAATCGCCCGGAAGAAACACCCATACGGTGTTATCTCTTCCGGGTGATTTTGTGTTTGGAGAGGGTTGTAATCCTGCAAACGGGTTTAAAATATGGGGCCGGTGACTCCACCTCACTGAAAGTCACCGGCCCCATGCTGCAGCCGTGCGTCATGTTCTCGAATCTACAGGGGAACAGACGCTGCCGTATCTTATGAACCAGATGCGGCGGCTGCCACGGCCTCGCGGACGCGAGAACCGAGCTCAGGGTGAACGTTGTCCCAGTATTGGAACGCGCGTTCACGAATCTCGTCGGAACGAACAGCGCCTACGTGACCGGAGATGTTGCTGATCAGGCGTTCGCGTTCTTCGTCGTTCATGGTTACTTCGTAGAGGGTGCGTGCCTGTGAGAAATCATCGTCATCCGGGCGCAGAGTGTAGGCGGCGCGTACCAACTCGCCGTCAGACTCCCAGCTTCCTTCGCCAGCGCGTGCCGCATCCGCATGCGGGCCTCCCAAACTATTCGGTGCATAAGTGGGAACGGACGGGTCGTTGAAGTTATAACGCATCGAACCGTCATGCGAATAGTTGTTCACCGGCGCCGCGTGGGGTGCGTTCACCGGCAGCTGTGCGAAGTTGGTGCCGATGCGGTAGCGATGCGCATCCGGGTAGGAGAAGATACGACCGAGCAGCATCTTATCGGGCGAAGCCGCGATACCGGGTACAAAGTTCGAGGGGGAGAAGGCAGCCTGCTCGATCTCGGCGAAGAAGTTCTGAGGGTTGCGATCCAGCACCATGCGGCCCACCTTGATCAGCGGGTAATCTGAGTGCGGCCAAATCTTCGTCAGATCGAAGGGGTTAATACGGTAGGTCTTCGCGTCCTCGTAGGGCATAATCTGCACGTAGAGCGTCCAGGCGGGGTAGTCGCCACGCTCGATAGCCTCGCGCAGGTCGCGGCGGTGGAAGTCAGCATCCTTGCCCGCCATTTCATCGGCCTGAGCCTGGGTGAAGAACTCGTTGCCCTGCTCGGTCTTGAAGTGGTATTTAACCCAGAAGCGCTCGCCTTCGGCGTTAATCCACTGGTAGGTGTGCGAGCCGAAGCCATCCATATGGCGCAGGGTTCGGGGCAAACCGCGGTCGCCCATCAGCCAGGTTACCTGGTGCGCCGATGCCGGATTGAGACTCCAGAAATCCCACTGCATATCGTTATCGCGTAGACCCGAACCGGGCATACGCTTCTGAGAGTGGATGAAGTCGGGGAACTTGATGGCATCGCGAATGAAGAAGATAGGAGTGTTATTACCTACCAAGTCGTAGTTGCCTTCGGTGGTGTAAAATTTTACCGCGAAACCGCGGGGGTCACGCCAAGTATCGGGGGAGCCGGATTCGCCCGCCACGGTTGAGAAACGAATCAGCAGCTCGGTTTTAACGCCCGGCTGAAAGAGCGCCGCACGGGTGTACTGCGAAATGTCTTCGGTGGTTTCAAAGTAGCCGTATGCACCGGTTCCCTTTGCGTGCACCACACGCTCGGGCACACGCTCACGGTTGAACTGAGCGAGCTTTTCAACAGCGTAAGCATCGTGCAGAACGATGGGACCATCGGCGCCCACGGTGAGCGAATGATCATCTGAAGCTACCGGCGTGCCAGTGCTCGTGGTGGTGTAAGAACCGGGATGAATGGGGTTCTGCGGGGTCTGATACATATTTGCTTCTCCCTGTGTTTTTGTTGATGCTATGTGGTTTTCGACGAGCATTCTTCCTGTTTTAGGGTGCAGCTAACGAACACCAAGGCGCTGTTTCACGCCCGGAGTAAGGTGTGGGAATGTGGTTCGTTAGTGCTGAACGCTCGCTGCGGCTTGCACCTGGCTCTTCGCCAGTTCTGCTTCTGCCTCAGTTTGACAGTCTGCGCAGACGCCTCGATACAGTACATCTGCGCTGATAATCGCCATGCCGTGGAAGTCGCTGGGAGTTAGGCAGGGCGCTGAGCCGATAGCGCAGTCTACATCCTGAACTTTTCCGCAGCGAATGCAGAATGCGTGGTGATGGTTATCGCCCGTGCGAGTCTCATAGAGCCCTGGGGTTCCCGGCGGCTCAAACTTACGCAGCATGTCGATATTCGTCAGATCCGTGAGGATCACATACACCGACTGCACGGTAATGGTAGGAATCTCTTGCCGCACAGCGGTAACTATTTCCTCGGCATTGGCATGGGGATGAGCCTGAACCGCACGTAGAACAGCAAGCCGCTGTTTCGTGACCCTGCGCCCCTTAGCGCGCAAGTTTTGCGACCAAGATTCCGTGAGAAGTTCGGTCGCGGATTCTGCTGCCAACGGTAGCACGCCGGTGTGGGAGCATCCGTGAAGAGGGTGCTCGGGTTCCGGGTGTGCGTTCGTATCTAGGGGTTCGGTCATGAACAATACTCTACCGTTAATCTGACTTTTTCACAATTACAATTACGATAAATTCATAATAAGAGTCGTGTTCGGGGTACTTTCACCATGACACTATGTCGCTAAAACTGCGAATTTCTGGGGGATAACAGAACACTTCGAGACTTCATGTGACCTTGCTCGCATTCGAGGAACCTGTGGATGCGAGAATACGAAATACACGCTGGTGGCGAATCTGGATGTCTGCCTCATATATATATCCCGTATGCTGTAATCTAATACGTTCACGGCAACACGATTTCTAAAGGTACACGCAATGCACAAACACTATAACGGGCTTAAGACCGCCCTTCTGCTGGGCGGCATGGTCGGTCTGCTGATGCTTATCGGCGGCGGCCTTTCAACATACTTCCGCAGCTCAATTTTTATCTGGGGTTTCGCCCTTGTGAGCTTGGGTACCGTTGCATATTCATACTGGAACTCCGATAAACTCGCGCTGCGTTCCATGAACGCCTATGCCGTTACCCGCGAGGAGGTTCCGGTTCTGTATGACATCGTCGAGGAACTTTCCTCGCGCGCCGGTCAGCCTATGCCGCGCCTATATGTGGCACCCACCCAGACTCCAAACGCCTTCGCGACCGGGCGCAACCCGCGCAATGCCGCCGTCTGCTGTACCGAGGGTATCTTGCAGCTTCTTGACGAACGCGAAATGCGCGGTGTGCTAGGGCACGAGCTCATGCACGTCTACAACCGCGATATTCTTACAAGCTCGGTGGCAGCCGGTATCGCAACCCTGATTACGGCGGCGGCGCAGATTGTTGGCTTTGGCTCCATGATGGGCGGGAACCGTGAGCGCGGCGGCGGAAACTTCTTGAGTATAATCCTGATGTCGCTTCTGGCTCCCATTGCTACGGCGGTTATTCAGATGGCTATCAGCCGTACCCGCGAATACGATGCCGATGAAGACGGTGCAAAGCTCACGGGCGATCCGATTGCACTTGCCTCCGCCCTGAATAAGTTGGAGAAGGGTGTCTCGCTCTACCCAATGGATCCCAAGAATCAGCAGGTTGTGAATACTTCGGCCTCTATGATTGCGAACCCCTTCGGTGGCCTGAAGAACCTCATGTCTACTCACCCACCGATGGATAAACGCATCGCCCGCCTGCAGCAGATGGCGCGCGATAACGGTCAGCTATAAAACCTGCGTACGTGTTTGTCTTATAGGCGAAAGGCGGGGTGGTTACCAGAACTGGTAACCACCCCGCCTTAATGGTGCACTGATGCTACGTGCACAGCAGAGGTATCTAGCGATAATTCACGAACTGCAGATCAACGTCAAGATCTGCACCTTTAAGCAGTGAAATCACGCTCTGCAGATCATCACGAGACTTTGAGGACACACGTAGCTCATCGCCCTGAATCGTAGCCTTCACACCCTTAGGTCCTTCATCGCGGATCAGCTTGGAAATCTTCTTAGCCTGATCCTGTGCGATACCTTCCTTGATGGAGCATTCGATGCGGGTCTCTTTACCCGAAGCGTAGGGGTCGCCTGCGTCCAGGGACTTTAGCGAAATACCGCGCTTGACGAGCTTTGATTGGAAAACGTCGAGCACCGCGAGAGCTCGTTCTTGGGCGTTTGCCTTAATGAGAATCTTCTCGCCTGAGAAGTCGATCTCAGCATCGACACCGCGGAAATCGTAACGCTGCGAAACCTCTTTTTGTGCCTGGTGCAGGGCGTTGGCGACCTCTTGTTTATCAACTTTTGAGACAATATCGAAAGAAGATTCGCTTGCCATAAAACTATGTCCTTTCGTTGTGTTTGTGCGGAATACGACGGTATCTGTCCCTCATAGAATACCTGTTTTCTGTTGCGCTCACAGATAATTTTCAGGTTCATTGATGCATTTCTCAGCTGTTGTTAACCTTGAACATCCAGAATGGAAACATGGCTACACAATACTCGTCAACGACCGGCAGCGTGAATCGCGAAGAAGCTCGCGATGCTGAAACCCTGCTGTTCCTTGACCTCTACAGTTCGATTGGTTCTGAACCTGAGAACATCCCCGAGGCAGAGCGAGTGGATGCGGTTCAGAGCGAAGATTCTTCGGATGTTGTTGAGCCTCCTGCCTTCGAGGGAATCGGCTCAACGCTGACAGATCCCAAACTCGTTGCCCGCTTCGAGGGAGTGCGGCGCGATCTTGCTCGTGAGATTCGAAGCGAGATGTGCACAGTTGAACAGGCGCTACGCTATCTTGAGCATTTGGAAATTACGCTTCTGATGGAGCAGGACGGCGACCTGTAAACTCGCCTGAAAAACAGCCTCCGAAAACGAAAAACAGCCCAAAAAGTTGTATTCGTCACAAAGCTAGGCTCTGGCTTCACAAGTTCATTAAAAACCTGTACAGTAGTCTCTGTTCGCTTGAGCGAACTTCTAGCCTAGCTAGTTCGGCAGATTACCCGAGCGGCCAAAGGGGGCTGACTGTAAATCAGCTGGCACAGCCTACGGGGGTTCGAATCCCTCATCTGCCACCCTAAAAAGAACCCGGTTACTTCGGTAGCCGGGTTCTTTGCATCTGGCACCCTCGCACACCCGACAAAAATGCCCGCTCACGGCAAAAAAATAGGGTTTATGACGCGCTTTAAACTATTTATTAGTCTGTGAGTGAAAAATTAGCGCAATGTACGTGCAGGGTGTAGCGTTATCTCCATGGCTACTATTGAAATCACCCAGCAGAACCTTACCTCGACTGTCGAGGGTAACGATATCGTATTCCTCGATTTCTGGGCAGACTGGTGCGGTCCCTGCAAGCAGTTCGCTCCCGTCTACGAGGCAGCCTCCGAGAAGTACAGCGATATCGTCTTCGGCAAGGTGGATACCGAGGATCAGAGTCAGCTGGCACAGGCCGCAGGCATTACCTCCATTCCCACCATTATGGGTTTCCGCGGCGGTATTCTCGTCTTCTCCCAGCCCGGTGCGCTCAATGAGTCCCAGTTTGAGCAGGTGATTACTTCGATCCGCGAACTCGATATGGATAAGGTTCGTGAAGAAATGGCAACTGCAGAGCAGAACTAGCCATTTCATCATAGAGATAGTTAGGTGATAAACCCGCCCGGTGAAGGGTGGTTTATGCGTGTGGAGTCGGTACTTTTTACGGTACCGGCTCCACACGCATATTAAAAATCCCGGTAATCCGGAATACTGATACGCGCACCATACCTGGGTTTGCGAATGCCCGCCTCCTGAATAAGGCGCACAACCCGCTGCCGGTGACCGGCGTAAGGGGCAAGCAGGCGAAGCATTCCGGCATCGTCGGTGCGTTCTCCCGTAAAAGCAAACCCCACTGTATGCGCTAAGTGGTAGTCGCCCACGCTGACAGCGTCCGGATGCCCACAGAAACCTTGAAGAGCTTCCGCCACCGACCAGGGGCCAACCCCCGGAATATCGTCGAGAGCCGCCGCAAGGTGCGCGATACGTCCGGTTGCGCTAAGGCGTTCGAGCGCATCGGCACGTTGGGCAAAATGGTAAACCGCGCTGTATCGGGCGGAATCTACCCGCGCACGATGCCAATCCCACGAGGGAATTGTGCCTAGGACCTGAGCGGTAGGGTACACCCGCAGATGAGGAGGCTGTGCCGAATTGCCGCTGAAGGGTGCGGACTCGCCGTATCGCATGATAATCCAGCGCAGTGCGTCAAAAGCCTCCGGTTGGGTCACCCGCTGTTCTACGATCGCCGCTAACATATGCCGGGTGAGCTGCCCGGATGCGCTCAGCCGCAGCCCCGGATTCTCGCGATAAGCACGCCGAATTTTCAGTGGCAGATGCTCAAAAGCGGGGAGCTTCGCAAACTCTTCTCGGGGATCGTGCAGGCCCAGCCACGCGGGCATAAGGGAGGCAAAGTCTTCAAGCTCGCTGTAGACCTGTTCGGTGGGGAATGCATCGTCGGGTATAGCGGGGGAGGACTCCGCCCATAGGCAAACCTGAACCGGAGCATTCAGCGCAGAGGTTGCGCCCTCGAAACGACGGGTAAAGTGCAGGGTCGCGGGCAGCTGCAGGGACGGCGTGCGCGCCCCGATCCACAGAGTATCGTCTGCCGCGTGTGAGCGCTCAGAACGCGGGGCACGCAGACGGTGAAAAGTCGGATCGGTCGAGCCGCGCTGCAAACGACCGAGTGTCTGCCCTACATGCACCGGAACGTGCGGGTAAATAAGCGCCTGTATCCCTACCGTGATGCGCGCCGTCAGCGCCGAGGTGCGCATCGGTAAGCGGGAAAGCTCGATGCGGTATGCGGCATCAGGCACGGATTCGGTGGGCACAGCATCCTTAGCGGGTAGGGTAGAAAATATGCGCGTGAGATATATCTTGAGTTAACTGCGTAAAAAAAGCGCAGATCTCGGGATAACGTTTAATAATAGGATACCCTGAGTAGTAACTATATATTTCACAGGTGAGCGGGCGCACCGGCGACGTAGCGTGACTTAAGAACGTGTGTGCTTGCCACCGGGCACCAAACACAACAAACACGAGGAAAACGCATGGCGGCTGAGGTGAGTGCACCCGACTCGGAACCTACCGAGAAATCGGCGAAAACTTCTGCATCACAACATACCGGGGCACATCGTTCGGTGACCGCGGGCAGAGTACTGGTGGCGATTATGCTCGCCCTAGCGGTTTTTGCCCTCTATTGCTATTACTCCGTTCAGCAGCTTAAGCACTGGATTACCCCTTCATGGGATCTTGCGATTTTCACGCAGATGGCGCAGGCATATTCGCATTTCGACATGCCAATTGTGCAGATTAAGGGGACCGATTTTAATCTGTGGGGCGATCATTTTCATCCTATTCTGGTGCTTTTAGGGCCTGTGTATGCGGTTTTCCCCTCGCCGCTGACGCTTCTAGTGGTCCAGAATTTTATGATTGCCGCCAGCGTCTATATGATGGTGCGGTTTACACAGCGGGCATGTGCCCTCTCAAGCGCCAAACCCGAACCCGCAGGAACTTTTGTGGGTGTTCTTCTGGGTGCTGCCTTCGCCCTCAGCTACGGGGTGCAGCAGGCGGTGGCTGCGCAGTTCCATGAGGTTGCGTTCGCTCTGCCGTTCTTGTGTGGGGCGCTGGGTAATCTGGTGCTTGCCGGTCGCATCAATGCTGATGAACGCTCCCGCTATATTATTCGTGCTTGTCTGTGGGCTGCCCCGCTTGCCTTCGTCAAAGAAGATATGGGCGTTACTGCCGCGATGATCGGTATTGTCGCATTCGTCCGCACTGGGTGGATACGCAAAGGGCTCGACGAGCTCTTCCCCCAGAATCCTGAGGATAAACCGCTGCCGCGGGGTGAGCGCATCCGCAACACCTTTAATTCCTGGGTTAAGACGCGGGGTGCCGCTGAATCAACCATGCTGATACTCTGGGGCCTCTTCTGGTCTTATGCCGCGGTTGCGCTTATTCTTCCGCTCTTTAACGCCAACGGGCAGTTCGATTACGGCGATAAGGTTGATGTATACGGCGCTTTCGCCGATCCGCTCGGTTCTGCGATCACCATCTTTAACTATGACCAGAAGGTCTGGACGATTCTGCTGCTGCTTTTCTGCGGCGCGATCATCTGGGTTGCGAGCCCGTTCGCTATCGTCATTCTGCCCACGCTTCTGTGGCGTCTGCTCTCAAATACGGAGGCGTACTGGCTGAGCACCTGGCACTACTCGCTCGTGCTGATGCCCGTGGCTTTCCTCGCTCTTCTAGAGGTTATCCTCAACTTGCGGTACGGGAAGGTGCTGGCGCATCCGAAGCCGCTTGCGGAAGACGAAGAATCAGAGGATGAACCGGCAGAAACCGGGGATCAACCCATCGGATGGGTCGAGAATCTGCGCCAGTCCGTCCGCCGTGTTCCGCTCTGGTTCTTCCCGGCGGTTGCGCTGCTGGTCTCGATTATTCCGACCGTTACACCCACGTCCGACCAGCCGCTTGCCGATTTGACCAAGTCTTCGTTCACCAGCAACCGGCTGACGGCCTCCGAAACGAGCCGTATGCAGGCTGTTGAGGCGGTACCGCAGGATGTAAGCGTTGCGGCAGACCTCTCGACCCTCACCCAACTTATTCCGGGGCGAACTGTCTACTGGATTGGGCATGCGGGAGAACCGGCGCCCGACTACGTGGTGATCGATAAGCGCGGCTCAGCGTGGGGAGGTAACCCGCCGCAAAACACCGCACAGTATGCTGCTGACCGTTATGGGCACCCCTATGCGCAGGTGGGTACTTACGGTTCCCTTGAGGTCGTGCGTAAAATATCTTAGGCGTACCCATCCCACCGCCCTGCGCGCTGCATTCCGCAAGCGCGCAGTAGTATGGGGAAATAGCCTTGCACATCCATGTTTCCATGACCTGAAGGGGCTATTTTGCTTAGAACCCGCGGCGAAAAACCGGGGTTTGCGCGCATCCGGCGCGTTGCCGCACCAAAGTAGGGTACACTTATAAAGACGGGTACCCCCGATACAGGTCTTGTGCGCCCCCAACCGGTCGAATCGGTTACTAACCTCATTCTTGGCGCCGAACTCAAAATCACCGAACTCAGTATGCTATGCCGCCTCGTGGCGTCAATACACATCGCACCTCATTCCAGATGTGCCGAGACTTGCGTGTCACCGAGAAATTCAAGACCAACCCCCAGCGTAGAGAAATCCTATCCCTGAGTGCCTCCGCCTTACCGGATGCCCGGGTTGCGTTGTCTTGCTCGCCCGCCTGATAATAAGGCGCGCAGAATGTGGCTGGAATGTGTAGGGGAATCCGAACGGCGCCGAAAAGCGTGCGCCCGAACACCCCAGCAAAATGAGGAAAAAGTGACTGAAAATATTCCTGCCGAGAACACCGAACAAGGCGCTACGCTCGGCAATACCGAAGAGACCTTATCTGTAGAAAAAACCGTTGAAGAATCTTCCCTAGAAACCGGTGAAAAACCCGCGAACGAAAAAGCAGACGCTGCAGAAAGCATGACAGCAGAGCCTAGAGAAGACAACGCGGCCACTAAGAAGAATACTGAAGACAATACTCACGAAAGCCACGAAGAAGAAGGCACCCGATTCACCGACCTGGGGCTAGACCCCCGAGTGCTCTCTGCACTCGAAGAAGTCGGCTACGAGAAACCTTCCCCCATCCAGGAACAGACCATCCCGCCGCTGCTCGACGGCAACGATGTGGTGGGTCTGGCGCAGACCGGTACCGGCAAAACCGCAGCCTTCGCGCTGCCCGCGCTCTCCCGCATGGCAGAACTTGCCGATATCAACGGCGTTTCCCGAGACACCCAGGTGCTTGTACTTGCCCCCACCCGTGAGCTCGCCCTGCAGGTTGCCGAGGCCTTCTCCTCCTACGCAACCCATATGGAAGACTTCACCGTGCTTCCCATCTATGGCGGATCACCCTACGGACCCCAGCTTGCCGGACTGCGCCGCGGTGCACAGGTAGTCGTCGGTACCCCCGGGCGCGTGATCGACCACCTCGAAAAGGGCTCGCTCGACCTCTCAAACCTGCAGTACCTGGTACTCGATGAGGCCGACGAAATGCTGCGCATGGGCTTCGCTGAAGACGTAGAAACCATTCTCGAAGGTACCCCGGACGCCAAACAGGTGGCACTCTTCTCAGCCACCATGCCCAACTCGATCCGCAAAATCGCTCAGCAATACCTCAACGACCCCACCGAGGTGCGCGTCAAAACCAAGACCACCACCGGGGCGAACATCCGCCAGCGCTACATGCAGGTCATGCACTCCCACAAACTTGACGCCATGACCCGCGTGCTCGAAGTCGAAAACTACGACGGCATTATCGTCTTCGTGCGCACCAAAAAAGAAACCGAAGAAGTAGCCGATAAACTCAAAGCACGCGGTTTCCAAGCGGCAGCTATTAACGGCGACATTCCCCAACAGCTGCGCGAACGCACCGTGGATGCGCTGCGCGACGGACGCATCGACATTCTCGTAGCAACCGACGTAGCCGCCCGCGGACTGGATGTTGAACGCATCTCCCTCGTGGTGAACTACGATATTCCGCACGACACCGAATCCTATGTGCACCGCATCGGGCGTACCGGTCGAGCCGGACGCGACGGCGAAGCGATACTCTTCGTAACTCCGCGCGAAAAATACATGCTGCGGCAGATCGAAAAGGCAACCCGTCAAAAGGTTGAGCCAATGCATATGCCCACCGCGCAAGACGTGAACAGCAGCCGTAAACAGCGCTTCGCCGAGCAGATCACCGAAACGATCGAAACGGAAGACCTAAACTTCTTCCGCAAGATCATCGAAGACTATGAAAACGAGCACGACACCACGGCAGAAGACATTGCCGCCGCGCTCGCCGTCATTGCACAGCAAGGTCGCGCCTTCTTCCTCGATGAAAACGACGATATTGCCCGTAAATCCCGCGCTTTCGCCGACGACACCAAGGACCGCGGCAAACGCGGGCCCAAGAAGGGGCGAAACCACAGCGACGAAGGCATGGTGAACTACAAACTCAACGTGGGCCGCGCCTCTCGGGTTAAAGCCTCTGCCATTGTGGGCGCGCTTGCAAACGAGGGCGGTATTAAGGGCTCACAGATCGGCTCGATCGATATTCGCCAGCACTTCACGATCGTGGGTCTTCCCGAAGACCTGCCCAAGGGTTTCTTCGATCGTCTGCGTGATACCAAGATTGCCGGTGAGTTCATCAACATCCGTAAGGATCGGGGGCCTCAGGGAGGCGGTGGCCGCAGTTTCCGCCGCAACGATCGCCGCGATGGCGGGTTCCGGTCCCGTCGCGATGATCACCGTGGTGGTCGGGATGATCGCCGCGGAAAGTCACACGGTAAACGCTACTAGTCTGTGAAAGTTAGCCGTAAAATAAGGCGTTTCGTTATTTCATAAAAGCGGGATGCGCCCGCCGGTATTGTGGACGGAAAAACCGGTGGGCGCATCCGCGAATAAACGGTGTAAAAACGCCTATTTTTAGGGCTAAAACAAAGTGTCACAGAACACCTAACCCTTATTTGCGCGGGTGGTTTAGGATACTGTAAACTTTTATCTGTTGCCCCGATAGCTCAGTGGTAGAGCGCCATCTTGGTAAGATGGAGGTCCCGGGATCGATTCCCGGTCGGGGCTCTCGCATTGGCCTGCAAGGTTGATGTTCTGGCGGTGTAGCTCAGCTGGTTAGAGCGCACGACTCATAATCGTGAGGTCGACGGATCGAGCCCGTCCACCGCTACGCCCCGATAGCTCAGTGGTAGAGCGCCATCTTGGTAAGATGGAGGTCCCGGGATCGATTCCCGGTCGGGGCTCAGCTAAGCCTGTCTCGTATGAGGCAGGCTTTTTTGTTTGTGCCTTTCGGGTGGCTAAATGGGTCACACGTATCTAAGGGTGTTGGGTCTCTTCGGGTTCTGTCTGCCCGAAAAGCGCATTCTCAAGCTGGAAGGTCGAGTGGCTAATAGATACCTCGAAATGCTCGGATACGCAGGTTCGGGCTTGCCGCAAGATTTCCAGGGCCTCACCATTCGTGAAGCATTTATCGGCGATAACGATATGAGCGGTCAGTACGGGCAGACCCGTTGCTATGGTTGAGGCATGTATATCGTGAACCTCATGTACACCCGGCACGGTCAATATATGGCGACGCACTTCTTCAAGATCCAGCCCTTGGGGAGAGAACTCCATCAGTACACCGGTGGTCTCACGCATGAGCTTTGCCGCGCGAGGAACAATTAGCGCCGCAATGAATAAGCCCGCAATGGCATCGGCCTGCATGAAGCCGGTGAAGACTATAACGAGTGAAGAGACGATGACGCCCACGGAACCAAGTGCATCGTTGAGGACTTCAAGGAACGCAGCGCGCATATTAAAGTTCGCATCACGGCGCCCAGAAAGCACCATGATTCCGGCAATATTTGCCGCCAAACCAATGACGCCGAAGAGCAAAAGTTCGGAAGCCGGTACCTCTGGAGGCTCGAAGAGACGATGAATCCCTTCAAAGGCCGCATAAAGACCGACCGCCATCAGTAAGGTGGCTTGGGCGAGTGCTGCAAGAACTTCGATGCGTCGGAATCCCCAGGTTCGTTGTGCCGTTGCGGGCTTCAGCGCGAGAGTCGCCGCTATCAAAGCGACTAGCAGTCCGGAGGCATCGGTGAGCGCGTGCGCCGTATCGGTAAGAAGGGCGAGACTGCCCGTCATAAGAGATCCGACGAACTGGATTACGACAATCGCTGCAGCAAGCCCAAAGGCGAGTGCAATTCGCGGACGCAGGTCTGGGTTCTGGGAACGGGTGCGGGCAGAAGAATACTGGTCTTCCGAGCTCATGAGCGTACCTTTTGTTGTTCTGGCATGTCTTGGTGTGGGGAAGGGGCTTACCAATAATATATAAAAGTTATTTTATATATCTAGGGTAAAGCCTCATAAACCTTATGCCAAGACATGCCAGAAGTATGTGGTAAATCGCTCAGAAGAGGTGAGATAAATCCTCGTTAGTCTAATTGGTTTTCTGGAAAATCGGCAGCTCCGAAAGCAATTCGTAGCTTCGAATGCGGTCTTCAAACTCCCACGGCGTGCTCGTGATAATCACTTCGTCTGCACCGGTGCGGGCAACCAAATCTTCGAGCTTGCTCTGAACCGTTTGCGGGGAACCGACCACCGCCTCCTGAAGCATTGAGGAGATATGCCGTTTCTCGGCAGGACTCCACAGCTTTTCCATATCGTCGACTGGCGGAGAAAACTGCGGACGCCCGCGAATAATCCCTAGGGCGTGCTGTTGCGCAGTCGTGAAAAGATGCTGCGCCTGCTCATCCGTTTCGGCAACCAGCGACCCTGCGCCCACAATAACGTAGGGTTTATCCAGGGTTTGAGACGGGGTGAAGTTATTGCGGTAGACATTGAGCGCATCCTGCAGGGCAGCCGGGGCGAAGTGTGAAGCAAACGAGAACGGCAGACCCAGCTTAGCCGCCAAAGAAGCCCCGAAAGTTGATGACCCCAGAATATAGAGCGGCACATTGGACCCTTGCCCGGGGATAGCGTGCACGCGGCGCATGGGGGAGGGCTCACCCAGATACCGCTGAATCTCTTCTACCTCGGCGGGGAAATTCATAGCTGCAGAATTATCGCGACGAAGCGCCTGCGCGGTCATAGGGTCGGTGCCGGGTGCACGACCCAAACCCAGATCGATGCGCCCGGGATGGAACGCCTCTAAGGTACCAAACTGTTCTGCCACTACATAGGGGGCGTGGTTAGGGAGCATAATGCCGCCCGAACCCACCCGGATGCGCTCGGTTGCGGCGGCGAGCTCTGCCATCACCACGACCGTTGCCGACGACAGCAGCGAACCCGCGTTATGATGCTCGGCAACCCAGAAACGGTTGAACCCAAAACGCTCAGCCGCCTGCACCGCCTGAACCGTCTTGCGCATGGTTTGCGCGTGAGAACCATCGGGGCGCGTGGGCATAAGATCAAGAACCGAGAACGTGATAGACATGATGGCTCCTTTCAGAACGAGAAAAAGTACCCTTTTAGGCTACGCTCCCTATGCTCATGGATACCTTCATGTTCGCGGTAAGCGGCGGCAGCTACGGTACCAACCCGATAGACTGGTGGGTATGAGTATTAACCCTGACATTGTGGGCCGCGTGTACCCCGCCGAGGGCACCTACGCCGTTGGCCGCGAGAAGATCCGGGAATTTGCCCGCGCCGTACACGCCGAAAACCCTCTGCATCATGACGTTGAGGCGGCACGCGCCGCAGGCTACGCAGACCTGATCGCCCCGCCCACCTTCGCTATCATCCTGTCCCAAGCAGCCGATGCCGCTCTGATCGGCGATAAATCTGCGGGCATTGATTTCTCTCGTGTGGTGCACGCCGATCAGCGCTTTACGCATCACCGTCCCATCGTGGCGGGGGACGAATTGCGCACCGAAGTTCATGTGGATTCCGTGCGTGTGATGGGCGCGGGCGCCATGCTCACCACCCGCGAGGAAATTACCGATGCTGACGGCAAACCCGTCACCACCTGTATCTCATCCCTGCTGGTACGCGCCGACGAGGAGGGCGAATAATGTCCGTAAACTTTGCAGAACTCGAAAAAGGGCAAGAGGTCGGTTCCCGAACCGTCGAGATTTCGCGTGCATCGCTGGTGCGGTATGCGGGCGCATCCGGTGACTTCAACCCGATTCATTGGAACGAGCGTTTTGCCCAGTCCGTGGGGCTTTCCGGCGTGATCGCGCACGGTATGCTCACGATGGGCACCGCCGTGCAGCTGGTGAGCGATTGGGCGGGCGATCCGGGTGCAATCGTGGACTACCAGACTCGCTTCACCAAACCTGTACCGGTGCCGGATGCGCCCGGCGGCGACAACCCGGACACCCCCACGAATACGCTGACGATCACCGGCAAGGTAGGCGCCGTGGATGAGGATGCGCGCACGGCTCGCATCGACCTTACCGTTACCGCTGACGACGGTGAAGGCAGGCAGCAGAAGGTTCTGATGAAGACTCAGGCCGTAGTGAAATTTGCCTAGCCCGTGCGTTCGTGGTCGATACTCTATGTGATTGTGTGTTGAGTTATGGCAGGCCCGCTCCGACTACGGGGCGGGCCTGTCATAAGGTTTAGCTGACCCTAACGGAATAAAACGTGACAGACCGGTATTCTTAAAGACATGACTGAAAAGCTGCTGAGTGAGATCACCACCGCCCAAGTTGGCGGCCCTGCCCGCACATACATCCGCGCCACGACTGAAGCCGAGATTGTCGAGGCAGTTTCCTCCGCCGATGCTGCCAACGAACCCGTGCTGATCGTGGGTGGCGGCTCAAACCTGCTGGTTTCTGATGCCGGGTTTGACGGTACCGTTGTGCATATTGCATCCACCGGGGTTGAGGAGCTGCCCATTCCTGCGTGCGGTGGCGCGAATGTGCGCGTGCAGGCGGGTACCGTGTGGGATGATTTCGTGCAGCTGAGTATTGAAAAAGAATGGTCCGGCCCGGCGGCACTGTCGGGTATTCCCGGGACCGTGGGCGCAACCCCCGTGCAGAATGTGGGCGCCTACGGGGTGGAGGTTAGCGAGTTCATTGCGTCCGTGCGCACCTGGGACCGCGAGACGGGAAAGTTCAAGACTTTTGCGAACGCCGATCTGCGTTTCGGCTACCGCGATTCAATTCTGAAGCAAAACATGGTGAACGGCTCGCCGCGCTATGTGGTGCTGACCGTGGATTTCCAGTTCACGCTCGGCAGCCTGTCTTCACCCATTAAATACGGCGAGCTGGCGAAGAGCCTGGGCGTGCAGGTGGGGGAGCGCGCCGAATCCGCACTGGTGCGGGATAAGGTGCTGGCGCTGCGTGCCTCTAAGGGGATGGTGCTGGATGCCTTAGACCGCGATACCTTCTCGACCGGCTCGTTCTTCACAAACCCGATTGTACCGGTGTCTGTGCTTGATTCTTTGCCTGAGGATGCGCCGCGTTTCCCGGTAGTGACGCGCACCGGAGTGTTCGGAACCGAGCAGCAGGAGAGCGAGGAGCATGTGAAGCTCTCCGCCGCCTGGCTGATTCAGCACGCCGGGTTCGAGAAAGGCTTCGGGCTCGAAGGCGATGCGCGCGAGATCGCGGGCGGGCGTGCCTCGCTCTCGACCAAGCACACGCTGGCGATTACGAACCGTGGGGACGCCACCGCTGAGGATATTTTCGCGATTGCCCGCGCCGTGCGTGCCGGTGTTGCCGAGAAATTCGGGGTTGAGCTGGTGCCCGAGCCGGTTGTGGTGAACGGAAAAATTTAGGACTCTTCAGCCTCTTATTCCCTGCGAATTCCGCGAGCAGATAGGATTTTGACGAGCAGATAGCGGATTGTTATCTGCTCGTCAAAATACTATCTGCTCGCGGTTTGTTGGGTCTGTAAGTTCAGAAGTTTTCTTGCCATTCTCAAAGGCTTAGCCTATGCTTTGTAGATATATCACTACATAAGGAGTTGCTGTTATGACCGTGATGACCAGTCGAGAATTCAATCAACACGTCAGTCAAGCCCAAAAGGCTGCACAGTCTGACCCTGTCATTATTACCAATCGGGGTGAACCTGCATACGTGCTCATGACCTATACCGAGTATGAGAAGACTTTGCAGTCTAAATCCGTTCGGAGTGGTTTGGACGCTTTGATGCCACTCGACGCCGCCGATATTGAATTAGAACTACAGCCGCGCAGCCGTGCTCAGCGTCGTCCCGTAGATTTTGAGGATTAGCCGTGTATTTGCTTGATACGAATATCCTCAGTGAAACCCGGAAGATAAGAACGGGTAAGGCTAATCAGAGTGTGATCGATTGGCTCGCTGACACACCTGAGCATTTACTGTATGTCAATGCTGTGGTGCTGATGGAAGTAGAACGAGGCATTTTTGCGAAAGAACGTAAAGACCCGCAACAGGGCGAGGTTCTGCGTCAGTGGTTTGAGCATGTAGTAAAGCCTACTTTTGCGGAGCGCACTTTCGTTGTGGATGAAAATACAGCACGAATTTGCGCTAAACTTCATATCCCTGACCACGCTCCCGAAAACGATGCGTGGGTTGCTGCCTCTGCTATTCAACATAATCTGGTGTTGGTCACGCGTAATACTGATGATTTTGCCCGCACAGGCGTGAGACTGCTGAATCCATTCCAAGAATAGTTACTGGCAGTGTATTTATTTATATTCGCGAGCAGATATGATTTTGACGAGCAGATAGCGGATTGTTATCTGCTCGTCAAAATCCTATCTGCCCGCGGTTTAGCGGGGATGGCGTTAATCCAGCAGGTCTAGAATCTTGTTGCAGGTTTTGGCGTTGCGCAGGGTCAGCTGGTTCGCGAAGGCTTTCTTCGACATAAACTTGCCGTACTGCGCTTTCTTATAATCGGGCGTGCTGTAGTTACCGAAGTAGACGGCGCAGGTTCCTATGTGAAGCACTTCGTCGGGAACATCCAGCGTTTCGAGCTCAGCGGCGAGCGCATCGCGATCAGCATCAATGGTGAAAAACATGGCGTCCAGGCGCGGCATGTCCTCGTTCCACCACTCGGGCAGGTTGTGCGCATCCTCACGGTATTCGTCAGCGGTGAGAAGCGAGAAAGGAATCTCAAAATCGTAATGCTCCGCCAGCAGCTCGGTAATCTCCTGTGCCACGGTGGTTTTATCCCGCGAACTCACAAACAGCAGGTTTCCTGAGTTGATATAGCTTGTGACGTTCTCGTACCCCAGCGCAGCCAGCCGCTTTTTCAGCTCGGGCATCGACACCTTGCGCAGCTTCCCCAGGTTCACGCTCCTGAGCAAAAGAATGTACTGCATGGGCTTAAACCCTTTCTAACGATGAATGGTAAAAATCTGGGTCGAGTTCTCGGCGCAGACTTTGCTGCCCGCATTTACGGCTCAGGATTGTCAGAAACAGCACCTGAAGCCTCGTAAAACCACGGCACCGCTACATCGTCTTCATTCTCCTGTGGGGGTACACCGGGGGCAACCGGAAGATGCGGAATCAGCAGATCCACCTCGTCGCGGCGCAGAATCTCGGGGTCGGTTACCGCAGGCACGAACCCGGGCACCCGATCCCAGCTCCAGTAGTAGAATTTCTCGGGTGAGCTCCACGCGATCGTGCTGAACCCGCCCCTGGAATCCTCATCAAACTGATCTTTGACCCGCGCCTCATACAGGTACGGTGCCCGCTGACCGGTTGTCGGGTTTACCCCGTACCAGATATGCGTGATGAGCGCCCGCAGCATGGCTTCACCCGTATTGACGTGTACCGACGAAACCTGACCGTAATCATCGTAGAGAACCTTTCCTTCGCCCGGGGCGAGTACGGGCGGCTCGGTTCCCAGAGAATCCACAATATGCCCCACCAGTGCCTCGATATAGGCGCCGCGCCCAGCAACCTCATCGCGAAGCTCCCAGGCCAGGCTCCCTTCAGCATCCAGGATCGCGATGGCGCAGGTCTCCCAGTCGGTGGCACGCCACGGGGTCAGATGCTCCGCCACAAACACCAAACGGTTATTCCAACGGCGCATGACGAGCGTAAAATCTACGCCAAACCAGGGCCGCGCATGATTCAAGTTAGGCATAATCCCCGAGATAGGCATGAGCTCGGCGTAGACTTGGCGGTCGCCCTTCATTGAATCCCAATCGGGCTCGCATGCGTCCAGGTACATGCTGAAAGGGGTGTTCTGCCGACTCTCAATCAGGAATTCCCCGGACACAAGCCGCTGCCACGGATACTGGGCGTCACGAATATCCCCACCCTGCTGAACTGTCATAGGTCAAGGCGTAAAGGTTGCCTTATAGCCTGAGGCGGGAACATAGGTGCGGGCCTCTCGCTGATAGGGTGCCGTCGGCAGGTGGGGGAGTACACGGCGCACATATTCGGGAATATTTTCCCCGGTCTCTGGGGGATAGATGAGAGGGTCGGTGTGTTCGAGAGTGTAGCGTGCATCCTCGGTCGGAACGCTCCACGCCAGCTGCGCCGGAGGGTGGCAGTAGCTCAAAACCGTTGCCCGGTAGTCGGTCGTCACGTCAAGGTATGTTCGAGAACTGTAGTCGGTAACGTACGCCAGCCGAATAATATCGTCACCCTGGCGCATATGGTATGAATAGTAACGCTTGTCTTCGTTCAGGTCTAGGAACTCACCGTCCTCAAGCGCCGTATGCTCAACGCTGAGGCTGCGGTACAGTGCCATGAAGACCGCTTCAATATAGACCGAGCGCTGCGGATCGTCATCGTGCTGTTCCCAGTGAAAAGCGAAATTACGATCCACCCGGGCGCGCGCGTACGTGCGGTCAGAGGGCTCTTGCCAGGTCAGAAAAACGTGTGCCGTAAAGTAAAGATAATCCTCATCAGCTTCGAAACTGAACGTGATATTGCCTGAGAAATACGTGTCCCGATGCACCAGATCGCCCCGAAAGCGCCGTGAATTTTCGGGGTCGAAAGGTTGGGGGTTCAGCTCCGCCATCAGGTGAAATTCCGAACCGATATAGTGCAGCACACCGGGCCCCAGATATTCTGCCGGGTGCCTCCTGCGACCGGCTGGCCGTTTTCAAGCGGGGCAGGCGTGTGGGCTATGGGCCAGGGAATATAGGTGACTGCGGGTGTGTCTGCCATGCCGCGCTCCTTGAGGTTGATGTCTGGACCGTTTTATCTCATCTGATACGCACTGAGCCCCACCCTGTACACCATCATGAGGCGGCAACACGCGATGTTTAGTCATCATAACGTACCGGCACCCGGAAATACGCCAGCACCTCATAGTGTGTGCCTGCGGCATGCCACGGATTACACGCCCTTTGTCTTCTGCGACTTCACGAGAACCTGACCGACCGATAAAAGCCGAGAAGGTGAGAGATTCCCACCTTCTCGGCACACTATGTTTCATATCATTCCTGCGTTGGAGGTTTTAGCCGTTAGAGCGATTTCCCGCGCTTTTCGGGCAGCGCGAAGGTTGTTATTGCCGCAAGAAGGAACGCCGCCGCGAAAACAGCGAACAGTACTCCGGTGCCGCCGAAAGAGATGAGCGGTGGAACGATAAGCGGTGCCAGAATCGAGGCGATGCGCCCCAGTCCGGCCGCCGTGCCGGTGCCGGTGCCGCGCAGCCGGGTGGGGAATACTTCCGGGCTAATGGCGTAGAGCGCGCCCCATGCGCCCAGGTTGAAGAACGAGAGGAAGCACCCACTGAGGATAATGTAGAAATCCGAATGCGAGAGGCCGTAGCATACCGCCGCGCCCGCCGAGCCTGCTAAAAATACGGCGAGGGTGGCGCGGCGTCCCCACCTCTCAATCAGGTAGGCGGCCACTGCATATCCGGGCAGCTGCGCCAGGGTCATAATCAGGGTGAATGCGAAGGACTTCACCAAGCTGAACCCCTGTGCGCTCAGCAGCGAGGGTATCCAAATGAACGCCCCGTAATACGAGAGGTTGATACAGAACCACACGGTACACAGCGCCAGCGTGCGTTTACGCAGCGGAGCCGACCAGATGGAGGTTGCCTCCTGGGCATTGCTGGCAGGAGTCTCAGGCGCATTGTCGCTGGCGGTTTCATCTGCGTGAGTTCGTGTGCTGAGGGCAGCGGAGCTCTCAAATTCGGCAACCACCCGTTCTGCCTCGTCAGTGCGCCCTTTCGACTCTAAGAAGCGCACAGATTCGGGTGTTCCCCAGCGAATAATCAGCGAATACAGTGCTGGGATCACGCCAATGGCAAGCGCCCATCGCCAGCCGTTTGGGTTTGGCACGATAAAGGTGCCGATAAGAGCTGCAAGAACCCATCCGAGCGCCCAAAACGCTTCTAAAATAACGACCACGCGACCGCGAATAGCCCGCGGCGAGAACTCCGACATCAGCGTGGATGCGACCGGCAGCTCAGCCCCGAGCCCCAGTCCCACGATAAACCGGAAAACCATCAAAACGGCTAGTGAACCGGCGAGTGCGGATGCGCCCGTCGCCAAACCGTAGATGAGCAGAGTTGCGGCGAAAACGTAGCGTCGCCCAAAACGGTCGGCGAGAAGCCCGCCGACGGTGGCACCGAGAGCCATACCCAAAAATCCGATGGAGCCTAACCAGCTTGTTTCGGTGGGGGAGAGCGCCCACTGTTTGGTCAGTGCCGCCATGATGAAGGAGATCAGCCCAACATCCATGGCGTCGAGCGCCCAGCCGATACCGGTGACGCCCAAGAGCTTGGTGTGTTTCTTAGTAAAGGGGAGAGTTTCTAATCGTGCTGTCAGAGAGGTCTTTGCCATGAGGAGCCTAAGATAATGCGGAGGTAGTTACGAGGGTTAGGTACCTAAAGGGGAATTTTGTTCCCGTGTCTATAGTTTACATCAACATAAGGTAATAATGACCTAAACATGTCATATAAAGTCTTAAACCCTCTGAGAGTCCCGGGAAATATAGTGTTCGCCCGCAGGCAGCACAGCACTGTCTAGCCGCGAGAACCTGGCGATACGCTCGAAAACAGCACGAATATACGCCATGCGGTCGTGATTTGTATCGACAATATCCCACGCTAGCAGAGGAGCCCGGGGTGTATTATCGGCATCTCGGGTGGAGGCAGGATGCGGTACCGCATCCTGCGAAACCTGACAGTGTGCCAGCACCTCATGGCCCACGGGCAGGCCATCACGTATCTAATACCGATTGGATATGCGGGGTAAGACCCGCAGTAACCTACGAGTGTCCCTGTGTATAGGCGGGCGCGGCGGGCAGATGCTCTAAGATGGCGCGCACATCGGCGGGGATCTTGGCGCCAATGACCGGATCAACAGTCAAAACGTTGTAGGCGTTGTGCCAGTAACGTGCATCTTCTAGAGGGACGCTCCAGATGAGCCGGGCACTGGGATAGACGGTACCGCGTATAACAGCGCTGTAATCGGTTTCCGTGAGAACTCGCACGGGGTCATTCGTGTGTGCCTTAACATCAATCGCGCGAAGAACACGATCGCCGCAGCATAGGTGAGCGGAGTCCAGAATATTCCTCTCATTCATAAACTCCATATACTCGCCCTCGGCAAGAATGGGGGGCATCTTGAACATGCTTGCGTGAATGGTGTTGATAACGGTTTCGATAAATTCCATGCGCAAGGGGTCGGAATCGCGCAGAGTCCAGCTTAGGTTCAAATCTTTGTCAACAATTGCTACAGCATATTGATGGTCGCGATTTTGCCAAATAGTATCAGAGGATACCGCAAACTGTAATTCATCATGAAATGCTCGATAATAAAACTGTAAATCTTGTGCAATATAAATATTGCTAAAAATAAGATCGGCATAAAACTGGTATCCCGGGGGATATCCGGGTTTAAAAAGGGGAGGAACGATGTATAAATCAACGTAATTATCATCGCTCGTTTCAAGATGCAGTTTGCCGGGATGCAAATATTCTGCTGGATGCGCACCCGACTCTGGCTTTCCATCAACCAGGGGTCGGGCATGGGGAACCGGCCAGAGTGTAAATTCTGTTGTATAGGAAATTTTTTCCATGATTCTCTCTGCGTGTGTAGAGGTGCATTTCCTTAATATGAGGTAAAAGGTCTAAAAATAGAAGACATTGCCATATTGTTATCAAATATTTATAAACCTTGTCCGCTATTAAGGTGTTGTGATAACAATACTATAATCTTTTGGCGCCGCGATAGTGAGGGTGTCATAAAAGATATTTTTTACGATGTTAGGTTATCAGGGAGTTCCCAGGCGCGGGTGCTAGGCTGTTGATGTATCGTGTACGCACAGGTGAGAGCCGCCCTGAGAAGAGGTGATGTGTGAAAACCTTAGAGGATGAAGTTACAGAGAGTGAAACCAGCAAGTTTCACCTGTGGCTAGAGAAAAAGAAAGCTCGGATGCACGCTCACCCGGTGCTGAAACATCTCTACAAGCCTCTTGTGATTGCCGTAGGCGGCTTCTGTTTCATTGCCGGTCTGATTATGCTTGTCACACCTGGCCCCGGCTGGCTGTTTATCTTTATCGGTTTGGGAATCTGGGGAACCGAGTTCGCATGGGCGCATCGTCTGAATCAGCGACTCAAAAAGCTAGTGATTTCACTCTGGCAACGCTACGTAGCCTGGCGTGAAAAACGAAAAGCCCAGAAGGCTGCGCGTAAAGTATAGCCTGAAAGACGTACCTGTCTACTTTGAACCTGTGCCCCCGCATCCTCAATCAGGATGCGGGGCACAGGCTTATCCGCTAGGTTCGGGGCAACCAGAAACCCTATTCACCAAAACGGGTACAGGTAACGTTTTGCTCATTCCCACGCATATCGTTCAAAGCTTGTGGGCTAGGCTCAACATACGTGGGCGCAGAACCGTTCTTACGACACCGCGCCCACGAGTACTTTGAGAAGACTACTTTAGAGCTTTCCGACCGCGATCTTGAGCATGCGGCGCACCGGCTCAGCGGCACCCCACAGCAGCTGGTCGCCCACCGTGAAAGCACTAATGTACTGCGGACCCATCGCCAACTTGCGGATGCGCCCCACCGGAATATCCAGTGAGCCGGAAGCGGCGACCGGAGTTAGCCCCTCCATCGTGGCATCCTTAGTATTCGGCACCACCTGGGCCCACTGGTTATCTTCAGCGATAATGCGCTCAATCTCGGCAACCGGCAGGTCTTCGGTCAGCTTCATGGTGAGTGCCTGAGAATGCGAACGCATGGCCGCGATACGCACACACAAACCGTCCATAATCACACGGTTACCGCCCTCAAGACCCAAAATTTTGTTGGTCTCGGCATCAGACTTCCATTCCTCGCGGGACTGCCCATTGCCCAGGTCAGAGTCAATCCACGGGATTAGCGAACCGGAAAGCGGAACCCCGAACTGCGCGGTATCAAGCTCACCCGAACGCTGCTTAGCGAGCACCTTACGGTCGATCTCCAGGATCGCCGCTGCCGGATCGTTAAGCTCGGCAGACACCTCATTGCCGAGGTCGCGGAACTGCCCCAGAACCTCGCGCATATGACGGGCGCCGCCCCCTGAAGCCGCCTGATAGGTCATCGAGGTGGTCCATTCCACCAGACCCTGTTTGAAGAGGCCACCCAGCCCCATGAGCAGGCATGAGACGGTGCAGTTGCCGCCGATAAAATCTTTCACACCGGATTCGAGCCCGCGGTCAATCACATCACGGTTAATAGGGTCGAGCACGATAATGGCATCATCGTTCATGCGCAGGGCAGAAGCGGCATCAATCCACAGGCCTTCCCAGCCGGACTCGCGCAGCTTCGGGTGAACCTCTTTCGTGTAGTCACCGCCCTGTGCGGTCACAATAATCTTATGCTGGCGAAGCTCATTCAGATCGTACGCATCCTTCAGTGTAGAAGGTTCAAGCGTGCCGTCGAAGGTGGGGGCTTCACCGCCCACATTGGAGGTTGTGAAGAAAACGGGAGAAATATCGTTGAAATCGTTCTCTTCAAGCATGCGCTTCATCAGCACAGAACCAACCATGCCGCGCCAACCTACAAAACCTACTGAGTCACCGGGATTAAAATTCATAATTTCTAGTCTACCCCGTGTACCACATATCGCGTGGAACAGCGTCATAACCCCTAGTCAGTATGGGAAAGACCAGGTGAAGCGAGATAGGCGTGATGAGCTCTGGCGTAAGACGTTGCGAGGTGAACGAATGTACCTCAGACAAACGGGACTACACTTTGCCGTTCGCACAGGCGAACGTTGTTGTACGGAATTTCCGCGCCAGATACATCAGAGGCGGGCTAGGGTTTGAAATGAGTAGTACATGGGATTTTTCCCGCCCGAAGCATCCAGCAGGTAGCCGCGCTCGCTTTTTTCCCAGGCACTTTCACCCAGGATGCGCCATCGCGCTGGTTCGTCCGCAGCCACAAATCCTTCTACCGCAAGTTCGGGGGCGTAGGTATCGCCCGTAATTTCGTTACCTTCCTGACAATAGAAGAAGGTGCGTTCGATAATCTCGACGCGACCAAAGGAAGGTAAATCATCGCGGGAAAGCGCCTCCGCATAGACGGAGCCGCCGCCAATGATCCAGGCAGTAACTCGCTGATGTGGTGAATCCGGGTGCCGGGTAGCGTTGGGCGTTAAAGGCATGTCGCCCGCGAGGGTGAGAGCCGCATCCAGCGACGGAACCCAAAACGCGCCATCGCGTTTAAGAGGTTCGGCTGAATCGCCCGTAATACTGCGGCTGATGACGATATTGGTGCGCTCAGGCAGCGGTCGAAAACGCGGTGGAAAAGACTCCCAGGTGCGCCGCCCCATGATGACGGGCTTACCCACGGTGACGGTTTTGAAATGCGCAAGGTCTTCGGGGGCACGCCAGGGCATGGTGCCGTCGCGCCCAATAATACCCGCATCGGTCTGCGCCCAAATAGCGCCGAGGCACGGTCGTGCGGGGGAGGAGGAATCATATTCACGCATCGATTGTCCTAAACCGCGATGGGGGCAGAAATCCCCGGATGATGCTTATAATCGACGAGCTCAAAGTCTTCATACTCGTAATCAAAAATAGATGGTTTCTTCGTTTTGATAACGAGTTTGGGGTACGGGTAGGGCTCACGCGGGGGATAGGGATTACCCTCGGGGTCGTTGCCGTAACCGAGCTGCTTTTTCACCTGTTCCAGGTGGTTGGAGTAGATATGACAGTCGCCGCCCGTCCATATGAACTCGCCGGGTTCCATACCGACCTCGTGGGCTATCAGGTAGGTCAGCAGGGCGTAGGAGGCGATATTGAAGGGTACACCCAAGAACATGTCGGCGCTGCGCTGGTACAGCTGGCACGACAGTTCCTTCACACCGTCAGGGCGCTCGTGCACGTAAAACTGGAACATGGCGTGGCAGGGCGGCAGTGCCATCTCATCAACCTCGGCGGGGTTCCATGCCGAGACAATGTGGCGGCGTGACGACGGGTTCGTTTTGAGAGATTCGATCACTTTCGCGATCTGGTCGATGGTGCCGCCGTCGGGGGTGGGCCAGGAGCGCCACTGCACCCCGTAGACCGGACCGAGGTCACCATTTTCGTCAGCCCATTCATCCCATATAGTCACGCCGCGTTCCTGCAGCCAACGTATGTTTGAGGAGCCGCGCAGGAACCACAGAAGCTCGACCGCCACCGATTTGAAGTGCACACGCTTGGTAGTAATCAGGGGGAAAGAGTCACGCAGATCGAAGCGCATCTGCCGCCCAAACACGCCGAACGTGCCGGTGCCCGTACGGTCTTTGCGCTGAGCATCGGCGGCAATAGCATCACGGTTCTCATCAAGAATTTCGCGCAGCAGATCCTCATAGGGCGTTGGGATGCTCTGCTGACCAGAGGCGTGATGCGCGGGCGTGCTCATGGTGACTTGACTCCTGGGCGTAGATTTTTAGTCAAAATTCTATTGTACGGGTACCGGGGAAAGGAGCCGAGTAGCTTTTCCACATTAAGCGTAAAACTGGATTCTTGACGCTCAGAAAATATAGCTCTATCTGTTTTTGCTGAGGCTTTTGTATTTCCCGAAGCTATCGAGTTACCAGGTAGAGATACCGTATAACCTGTTCCTGCGGGTCTCATCGACATATTTTTTAAAAGGTGGGTATTCTGCTCCTGGGTTATCCTCATCAAACTCAGGGATGATAGTGGCGTGTCCTTCGAAAAAATCGAGGACTGTATCGAGCTTATCGCGGGACACTTCTGTAGCGTAGAGTACGTGGGGTGGGTCGTAATCAGCGTAGGCGAACCGGGTGTGACGGTGCCGTAAGTTGCTGTCTACGGTTTGTAGGTGTCGTGCCATCCATTTTGCTTCAAATTCTTCAGGACCGCTCCAGGGGGTGAAGAGAGCGTCATAGTCTTTGAGGATGACGAAGACTCCTTTGCTTAGATCGAGCCAGTCGAGGTCTGAGATGATTTCTTGGGTCCAGGTCATGTAATTATCATCGGGGAGTTTGTGCGGGAGGTTGACGGCTCGGATGATTTCTAAGGCTCCTGCTTGCGGGTCCTGGGAAGCTAGTATGTTTTTGCAGTGGATTTCGATGACGGCCCATCCTTGATCGCGCAGGGCTTGAGTTTGGCGTTTGAGTACTGTGTCTTCGGTGATGTAGATAGCGGGGAAGAAGCTATTGCCACGCCCATCGTCGTAGTAACCCATAAATTGTTTACTCCTTGGCTATCAGTGCGTTGTTAGCTGTTCCCACCGGTGTAGGAAGTGCTCTCGGGGTACTCGTTGGGGTCAGTTATCCAGATACCATTCTTGTCATACAATGGATCTGGAAAACCACTAGGAAAATATTTCCTTCCTATTGAGACCAAGTGAGCTTAGCATCAGGGTCGGTAAAAAACTTCTTCGTGGCCCGGTGCCAATACCCGCTCTCCTGAGTGAAAACAGGAACAATGAAGTCATCCTTATATTCGCGTATATACCCCATAACGCTTATACAGAAGGGTCTGGCTCAGTAAATTCACTATACACCAGGTGCACTTTCGAGGCAAGAGCAGGATCATACAATGGTGACTCAGGATAATACCGAGGATCAGCAACATAGATACCCGTAGCCTGCGGATCATGGTTAATAACCCCACCAAAGAGCTGACCTGTCTTATCGTAGAGAGGGTCCGGGGCGCCGTTCGGAAAGTTCCTGCGCTGTTCTTCTTCGAAATCAGACCAGGGGTATCGCATACCCTCACCGGCAATCATCACGTTCTCAGCACCC
>NZ_KV817379.1:0-2107 GCF_001814655.1 Rothia sp. HMSC069C01 | reverse complement strand
ACTACAGGAAACTCTTCATAGATATTTCCACGTAAGGTTGAATAATAATAAACAATATCTTCAATTAGTTGGAGCATAAACTCGGCTCCATAACCATTATATAGATCAGGATGGGTAGAGAAGATATCTTCAAAATTCTTATAAAAAACAAAGAGGCCTTTACGCATATTAATGCCATAGATATCCCTAAGGTTTCCTTTGACCGCCATGGCATTGATATATCCATGCTCAGGAACTTTAAAGTTGAGTTCACGTAGAAGCCTTGTGCCGCAATCCTCAATATCCTCCACATTTGTACAGTCTACTTCAGCGATATACCATCCCTGCTCCTGTAAGCGAGGCTTCATGATTTTCTCCCAGTACCCGCTCTCCTGAGTGAACACAGGAACAATGAACTCATCTTCATGTTCGTTTTCATAAACCATATAGTTATTTCCTTGAGGAATCCAATATAAAAGTGGGGTTTATTCATACAGAACTTACTTAAGTCCCTTATGAGTAAACCCTTAAGCAACATTCCAAAATTTCAACCTCAAATGCTATCACGTTTATCCCATTCCTATAAGCCTCGGACCATCTAGGGTACACTGAAACTCTATTCGGCAAGCTAGTTGACTTCATTATTCTGACTACTAATCCGCCAAATAGGTTATACTCACGCGCACGATCTCGGTCATACCAGCCTTATCCACCGAATCCATCACCGAACACAACGCAGCCGATAACAACCGCGACTCAGCATAAGGACTAAACCGGTACTGCTGCAGGCTAGGTTTCTTACTCGCAGTCAGGGTCAGCATAAAATTCTCAAGCGACCAATCTGTAGAAGTTTGAACGGCCTTGACCATATCGAACCCATAAGCTTGCACCCATGCCTGATCTATAGATTGATTCTCGAACCCAGTACCAGTTGAATTATGCGGATACAGGCTGAACCTCAAGACGACTATTCTTCTACGGGATATCCTGCATCACCCGTGTACGCGGGACTCTCTGGGTACCTTTCAGGATCAAAAATCCACTCCCCCCGCTCATCACACCGAGGAGCCGGGAACCCCTGAGGGAAATATTTTTTCTTCCGCTCCTCATGCCAAGTCCACGGATACTCCACCACCTCCGGGCCAGCAATCAGAATCTCATTATTTCCTGTAAAGAACTGCTCCACACGCGGCAAAGAAGCCCGGCTCACCCCGAACCCGTACCCTAAAGTCACCTCATAATCATCCCCAGACCGAGGATATGGGCTAGGACGCATAGGATAGACCAGACGCATATAATCAACCATATGCACGGCATAGATAGCGTAACTATCGTTCCCTAAACGGTCCGCCATCGACAGTACGTCCTCAAAGTTTTTATAGTACACAAACAGCCCCTGACGCAGATCAAGCCAATCGACTGCAGTAGCGTATTCATAAGCCCACTCTGTATCGAACTCATGCAAGAAAGAGTCCCAGTCGAAATCCAGGGCTGTTAAAAAACGACGCCCAAAGTCCCGGGCATCTACCACACCGGCACAGTCAACCTCTGCGATATACCACCCTTCACGCTCAAGATAGGGCTTCATACAATTCTGCCAATACCCATCTTCCTCGATGAAGATCGGGGCGATGAAGGGTTTTGAAAGATTATGTTGATATGGCATAAGTTTTTCCTTTCAGGCTTAGTCAATAAGACGAATAAAAGTTAGATAATGACCTGGACTACGGTCCGTATTCTTTGTTTATGTTAACTTTCAGATGTTCTTATCTTGTACATCGTTTGTTATCGGTGTAGGTGGTACTTTCTGGGTACTCATCAGGATCATTAATCCAATCCGTACCATCCTCATACAACGGGTCAGGAAAACCATTCGGAAAGAAAAACTTCTTGCTCTTTTCCACTTTAGCCCAAGGGTACTCTGCCTCGTCTGCCGCGATGACTACTCGATTTTCAAAGAACTCTTCCATCTGGGACACGTTCTCTTGTGAAATATCAAAACCGTACCCCACAAGTACTTGATATGATCCACTACCATGTAGTGGACGACCAGCATAATTTACCTCCATGATCTCAAGGATATTCACACATGCGCTTATATCATCATCAGCCATAGTAAAAAGCTGCT
>NZ_KV817378.1:0-5419 GCF_001814655.1 Rothia sp. HMSC069C01 | reverse complement strand
GGCACGCCCGGCGGTACTCGACCTGCTCAACCGGCTGGATTCTGCCAGCCCGACAAAATAAAACGATGAGGTCATCCAGATAATCTGGATGACCTCACTACGTTATGCAGGTATAAACCTCAATATTGATAATCTACCGATTAAAAATATTACGAATCGGATTCACCACCGTTGTCCACCAAGGCTGTGGAGAATCTTGAAACTTGCTTTGCTGACGTTCTTTGACCTGCTGAGAAATGCTTCGCCGTAGCTCACCAACTTCGGTATCTACGACCTTCTTATAATCAGAACGTAAACGTGCAGGTTTTCCATTGCGCATGACGGAGTTATATAGTCCTTCAGCAGTGTGAGTACTCATAGCACGTTCCCTTCCCCCACCATTAGTTATCTCAGTTTACCGTGTTCGGCTCACTGTTGGAAGTAGCCTCATCGTTCTCATCAGATACCTCATCTGGACCGTATGGAGTCGCAGCTGAATTATTTCCGTGCGTCGAATCCGGGTGAGCGTGTGCCCGCTGAGTTGGCGGCGACGGGTTTCTTTGGCATGCGCGTGCTGGCGGTGGCGCAGGGCGGTTTCCGTGCCGGATCTGAGGATTCTGCGGACCCCGAAGAGACTGCCGCAGAGGCTGTCGAAGAGTCGACCGGCGAGTTCCTAGAGGTGCTTCTGCAGGAGCGCATCCGCGTGAAGGATGAGCCGCACGGTGCCCTGCCTTCGGGTATTGGTCCTGGCGATCCGGTGTCTATGGCGACGATTAAGGCGGCCCTGCAGGCTGATGTGCACGGGCTGCTTTTCGACGGTACTCTCATGCCTAGCGCGCTGATGCCTGACCTCCCCGCATCCGGTGAAGATTCTGATCCTTCCGAGGCTCCCGCCTCCCCCAACACCCTGCCGAGCGTGCTCGATGCGGCGGCTTCGCTGACGGGGGTGGAGAGCGCATCCGCGGATTTGCTGTTCCGCCGTGTGCCGCGCCTGAAGAAGAACGCCTTGAACGCCAAAAATGCAGAAAATCTACCCCGTGAGGTTGATTTTCCCACCTCTGACCTGCCCACGGTGGATGCCGTGCACGCGGCGGTTCGCGCTCTCGACCATTCCTATGTGGCGGTTCAGGGCCCTCCCGGTGCGGGTAAGACCTTCCTCGCCTCACACGTGATTGCGCGCCTGGTGGCGGAGGGCGCGAAGGTGGGCGTGGTGGCTCAGTCGCATGCGGTGATTGAGAATCTTATGTTGGCGTGCTGTGCCCGTGATGGTTTTGATGTTTCGCGTGCGGTGCGTCTGCGCGGTAAGTCGGTGACCCCCGCCCCGTGGTCTGAGGTGTCTGATTCTGAGCTGGTGGAGCTGATTTCTGGTGCGGGCGGTTTGCTGTTTGGCGGCACGGCGTGGGATTACGTGAGTGAGCGTCGTGTGCCTGCCGGGTCGTTGGATGTGCTGGTGGTTGATGAGGCTGGCCAGTTCTCTCTGACAAATACGGTGGCGGCAGCTCGTGCGGCGCGTTCGGTGCTGCTGCTGGGCGATCCGCAGCAGTTGCCGCAGGTGTCGACGGGTGTTCATCCGTACCCGGTGGATGTTTCGGCGCTGGGTTGGTTGTCTGATGGGGCGGCGGCGCTGGATCCTCGTTGTGGCTATTTCTTGGGTGAGTCGTGGCGTATGGATTCGGCGCTGTGCGAGCGGGTTTCGTGGCTGTCCTATGATGGCGCGCTGGCGAGCGCGGCGGCGACGGCTGGTCGCGCCCTGCAGGGTGTTGCGCCGGGTGTGGTGTCGTATCCGGTGGAGCATGTGGGCTGTTCGGTGCGTTCTGTGCAGGAGGCGCAGGCGGTGGTGGATTGCGTGCGCGAGTTGTTGGGCCGTGAGTGGGTTCCGGCAGCTGGTGCTGCGCCGCGCCCGTTGGCGGCGGAGGATTGCATTGTGGTGGCGGCGTATAACGCGCAGGTTGATTGTGTGCGTGAGGCGCTGATTGCCGCTGGTCTGGCTGATTCTTCGGGTGCTGGCGTGCGTGTGGGTACGGTGGATAAGTTCCAGGGTCAGGAGGCTGCGGTGGTGTTGGTGTCGTTGGCGTCGTCGCGGGTTGATTCTGGGCGCGGTGCCGGGTTTGTGCTCTCGCCGAATCGTTTGAATGTGGCGGTGTCGCGCGGTCAGTGGCGGGCGGTGTTGGTGCATTCGCCGTGGGTGGCGCGTTCGGTGCCGCAGGATGTTGAGGAGGTGCTGGCTCTGTCGGGCTTCGCGGGCCTGGTGGAGTAGTGCTCTTCTGTGCTCCCCCGCCCCTGCCCGCTGCGTTGCGGGGCTGACCGGTGGCGGGCGTCTTTGGCGTGCCCGGAATCGGGTTCAGCCGGATTCATTCAGGGTTCGGTTGGGTGGAAGCACCAAGAATGAATTATAGTCAACCTAACCCTAATGTCAATACTCAAAATGAGGAAAGTTTTTCAACATGAGTTCATGCATATGACTCATATCTCCACTATGATTTAAGACACCAACAGATGTTGGGGGTTGAGCTGAATCGCTCAGCCAAGATTCGATAGCCATAGATGACTATCTGTCGAAAGGAACACCAATGGAACTCGATATTCAGGATTTGATTACCTCATCCGAAGATGAGCTCAAGAGGGCTCATGGTGGTCTCCGTCCTCCGGCACATCGTGTAGGCGGACAGTAAATAACCACCTCCAGAAAGGCATATCAAACACAATTCATGACCCCTCGGGAAATTTTAAGAACCTAAATGAGATCTTAACAGGAGAATACACGATAGATGAGGTAGTTATAAAGACATCAAAAATTTTAGGATTAACTCCTAAAAATTCAAGGAAGATTATAGAATCACTCATAACGATGGGTCACATAGAAGATGGATTCTTCCTTAAATCATCTACAAAATCTAATAGGTACTCAAGAAGTCGTGAATTCTTTTCTTGGATTGACACTTCAGGAAGTAGCGACCCTTTTCGGGTGCAAAATATTCTGTCCTCCTCGAAAATTGTAATTGTAGGTCTTGGCGGAATTGGCGGATCCGTGGCCATGAACTTAGCATCTTCAGGAGTATCTCAAATACACATAGTTGATTTTGACAATGTTGAAGAGTCGAATCTCAATAGGCAAATTCTATACACAGAAAAAGACCTTGGGCTCAAAAAATCAACGGCTGCCATGAAAAATCTCCAAAAAATAAATTCAAAAATTCTTATTACATCCGAGGATAAGAAAATTACTTCCTCTGATGACCTCATTAAATATTTTAACGAATATGACCTAGTGTATCGCTGCGCTGACAGTCCAGACGATATACCATTTTGGTTCTCTGATGCTTCATTAAAATCTGGTAAACCATGGATTGATGCAAGCTACAATGGCCCAATAATTAATTGTTGCATCTACGACCCAAAGGTTACAGGATGCTATAGATGCATCCGTGAAAGTAATCTACGAAATATGACTCGTCTAGGTTACGAGGAAGCTCATACAGATAAAGTTCCAGAGATAAATGCTGCAATATCTCCTATAGTCCTTATATCTGGATCACTTGCCGCATATGAAGGAATTAGGTATCTTGCCAAACTTAAGCCGCAAAGTTTAGGTAAAGCAATACATCAAAATATGTTCGATTACAGTAATTCATACACAGTGGAGATCCCCCATGAGTGTCAACACCGAGCTACTCAAGAATAGAGATTTTCGAAATACTCTCTTCGCCATTGGAGCCAACCAGCTCTCAGACTCGATGAGCTATATCACCACGCCCATCATTATTTTGGCGCTAACCGGCTCCCCCGAAGCTGCGAGTATCACCCTCTTCGTCGCGGGTGTTCTCGCCACCTGCGCCGGAGCTGTATCTGGAACGTGGGTCGATAGAATCGGCCCCTCAAAGTGCCTGGCACTGTCCTGTATCGGCCAGTCGCTGTCCTGGATAGCGATTCTTCTCTACCTCGTTTTCAACGTCACCAACATTTACGTTTTGGTGATCACGATCTCTCTCGCCGCCATCATTTCCACCTTCGACTACCCGAGTGAACAGTCCATCATCACCCGCGTAGTCCCCAAGGAACACCTGGGGTACGCCTCCGGTATGGGCGAGACGCGCGAGTCC
This sequence comes from Rothia sp. HMSC069C01, assembly GCF_001814655.1. Lineage (NCBI taxonomy): Bacteria > Bacillati > Actinomycetota > Actinomycetes > Micrococcales > Micrococcaceae > Rothia > Rothia sp. HMSC069C01. Next base: position 1,340 of record NZ_KV817378.1, on the reverse strand, counting down.
ACCGCCAACCTGCTGGGCGGCCCGGTCGCCGGCATCATTATCGGCTTCTCGACCGTGCTCATGACCGCAGTTCACGCGGTCGTCAACCTGCTGGCGTTCATCGTCGCACCCAAGAGCTACGGCGCTAGTCGGCAGCCCGCGGAAGAGGAGGAGGGCGAGAAAACCAGCTTCTGGCAGGACTCAAAAGCCGGTTTCGAGTACATCCTGAAAAACAAGGTGCTGGTGTCCATTGCGTTCGTTTCAACGCTTGCAAACTTTGGAACGGTCGGCATTCCGCTCACCTTCATCTACTACTACACCCTGGAGGGCGCACACCCGCTCTTCATCGGCATCTTTGCGAGCGCCTTCGGTGTGGGCGTGTTGCTCGGTTCGTTCCTGGTCGGCCCGCTGACCGAGAAGTTTGCGCTCGGCCCGCTCGGTATCACCTCCCTGGCCATCATGTCGGCCTGCTACCTGTTGCTGCCGGTGGTTCATTCGATGCTGTGGGCGGTGTGCCTGCTGATTGTGTTGGCGGGTATTGTGCTTCCCTCCTTCAATTCGAGCATCATTGCGTACATTAACGCATCCACCCCGGAGCACATGATCGGTCGCGTGCACTCGGTGCAGGGCATCCCGAACATGGCGCTGACCCCGCTGGCTGTTCTGCTGGCAGGCTTCCTCATTGTTGATTGGGGCATTACGTACACGGCGCTGTTCTACGCGGTGTTCATTTTCCTGTCGCTGGTGGTGATGGTATTCCAGAAGCCGCTACGTCAGCTGCCCCATATCTCGCAGGTAACGAACGCACAGTAGTTCCACGATAGCCCCGTCTATCAACTCCGCTCAACGCCCCCGAAAGCGAATAATTCAACGTGCACTTGCATGAAAATTATTTTCCTTTCGGGGGTGTTCTACGTCCTTTTGAGGATTTCTGCACACAGTGCATGCTCGCGATAATTCGCCTTATCAATGCGTATTTTTGGGGTTTTAAATGTTGCCGGTATTACGGCGAACCTTACGCAGCTTGTTGAAGGTTTTACGGCATAATAGGAAGGTGTTCGTTCTAACCTTTATTCAACGTTCCGCACAGCACTCACTCACTGCACTGTCGGACGAACTCACAAAGCTCAACCCGCGTGTTGCCTTCGCCCAGACATACCCTGACGAAATTCAGGGCGCCTTCGACTGTGCCAGCGACGCACTACACGCGGCGCTCATTGCCGCGCGCGATAACGGCTTCTGGGTCGGCATCGGAATCGGCGAGCTCAATATCCCCCGATTCGCAGGCGCACTCGGCGCCGTCAGCACCACCGACTGCACCGGCGATGCCCTCGAATTCTCACGGCTCGCCGTGGAGGCGG
>NZ_KV817377.1:0-50827 GCF_001814655.1 Rothia sp. HMSC069C01 | reverse complement strand
CCTCGGGAGATTTCACGTGGGCTAAAAACTTCGTCCTCACCTAAGCCTATAGCTTTCTAGACACAAGGTGCACAACAGAAAACCCGCCAGGTCTTAGAGTTCTAAGACCCGACGGGTTTAGCTATGCGGTGGTGGAGGGATTTGAACCCTCGTTGGCTGTTACACCAAACATCATTTCGAGTGATGCACCTTCGGCCGCTCGGACACACCACCAATAGGATATGATTCTACCGCATCCGCCACAAGGGGGCAAAAAACTCCACCCCCTCGCTCGGTTCCATCCAAGGTGTTGGGGACGCCCCTCAAATCCTTAGCGACAAGCGCATCATACCGCTTATTCTGCCTGAGGATCTTAGTTCCTCACCCAGGGGGTTAGCCTTCAGTCAAGAGCGAACCCATAGCGGCTGTGCACCCCAATATCGCCTGAAAGCCGCATCCGTCAGTGCCGAATATAGCCGTCAAATACCAGCATGACCGCACGGGTGGAGTCCTCGATGCTACGCTGCACCCCGTGTATCTCCCGGTCCATCGCCAGCATAAAAGTAGCACCAAAAATAGAAAGCGCCAACGCACGTGTATCCTGGGCGGTATCGATCGTGTAGCGGCTGCGCAGGGCGCGTACCTGCGACTCTATGAAATCCAGGATTTCTTGGCGGTTGTCCACCATTGAGTCGGTCCAGGCGTCCAGCCCCTTCCACACTTCGCTCACCCAGAGCCTGGTGAATCCTCGGTGTTCGTGCAGATAGGTGAGCGCCGTGGAGATGCTTTTGCGCAGCCCTTCGCGCGGGTCGCTCTGAGCGACGGAAGCTTCGCTCATGCTCTCCACGAGCAGGTGCGTGCCGTATTGCAGAAGCCGGTCGATCATGGTTTTCTTCGACCCGAAGTTGTAGTACACGGTGCCTTTGGAGACCCCGGCGCGCTGGGCGACCTCTTCAATGCTCACGTGGGCACTTCCCCGATGCTCCATGATCTCCATCGTGGCGGTGAAGAGTTTGCGTTGGGTTTTGCCGGTGCGGCCCGGTCGGCGTGCGGGGTTCGGCGTATCGGGCATGGGGATGGTTCCCTTCGTGGCGGTTGCTGTTCTCTCCATGCTAAGGCCCTACACCGTGATTTCGGGGATTAGTTTTTTCAGGGACCAGATGCGGTCACGGCGGGTTCCCAGGTACCCCAGCACCAGACCGACGGCACCCCACAGCAGCAGGTACATCATGATCGGCATCAGGCTGGATTCGTTGATGCCGTAGCTGAGCCTGCGCATACCGGTGACGGCGTAGCCCATGGGGAAGAAGTCGTGCATCCATCTCATGGCGTGCGGCAGAGTTTCGTAGGGCATGGTGCCGCCCGCCGTGATGAGCTGCAGGATCATGATAATTAGGGCTATGAGCTTGCCGGGCGAGCCGAAGAACACCACCACGCCGTGAATGAACAGGGTGAAGATCGTTGCGACAAAGCAGAGGAAGAAGAAGGCAAGCCACGGATGCGCCAACTGGAATCCGAGCCCGAATTTCACTGCCGCGAACATGAGTACTGCCTGGGCGATACCGATCAGTCCGAACGGCAGCCAGCTTCCTAGGATGATGCGCGCTGTCGGTGCCTTTGAGGCCAGTGCACGGTTGTTGAGCGGGCGCAGGGTTTGCACGAGCATCAGGCCGCCGATCCACAGGGCTAGGCACATGAAGAACGGTCCCATACCCTCGCCGTAATTACGTCCGTTGGCTAGGGAACTGTGTTCGAGGTCCACGGGTGAGGACATGACGGAGGCTACGTCTTTTTGCTGTTCTTCGTTCAGGTTGGGGATTTGGCGGGTGCCGTTTTGCAGTCCGGTGGAGAGCTGCCCGGTTCCGTCTTTGAGCTGTCCCGTGCCGTCGGCGATTTGGCCGGTGCTGCTGTTGAGTTTTCCGGTGCCATCGGCAAGCTGGGACGACCCGTCCTGCAGTGTGGTTGCGCCGTCGTGCAGTTTATTTTGGCCGTCTACGGCTTCTTTTTCGCCATCGGCAAGCTGCTGTGCGCCGTTGTGCAGGTTTCCGGTACCGTTTTTGAGTTCGCCGGTGCCCTCGGCCAGTTGGGCTGCTCCGTTATTGAGGGTGGAGGCACCATCGGCAACTTTCCCGGTGCCGTCAGCGAGTTTAGCTGAACCGTCTGCTAGGGTGGTTGCCCCGGAATCGAGTTTGGTGATGCCGTCGCGCAGTGTTCCGGCACCCTGCGCTACCGCCGTGGCGCCGGAGTCGAGCTTATCCACCCCATCAATCAGGGTACTGAGTTTTTGCGCTGCAGCGGATTCCCCGGTGGCCACACAGTTGTCATTTTTGAGGGTTTGCAGCTTCGCCAACACATCTGAACCGGCTTGTCCGTGCTGCGCCAGATGGTTTTTGAGTGCCTGATCGTTCGCGGATGCTACAGCCGATTTCGTCTGTTCGGAATTGATGTTGGCGACGATCGCGTCGGCGGTTTCCTGGCTGATGGAGCCGGATTCGACGAGAGGCGCTAGTTTCTGCCGGGTATCTTCGGCAACCTTAGACACCACCGTATTTGACAGATCTGTGCCAAAATCCCCGCTTGGGGCGGAGGTGTCGATTGAGTTCAGGTTTTGGCACATGGCGGTGAGCGTTCCGGGAAGTTGACGCACCCCGTCCTGATCCAGTGCATTCTTGAGCGAATGCGTTCCGTCGGCGACCTGCTGGGCACCTTGGGCGAGGTCGTTCGCGCCTTTCTTAAGGCTGCCGGTGCCGTTTGCGAGGGCTGCGGAGCCATCCGCCAGCTGGGAAGCGCCGTTATGCGCGTCAGAGGCACCGTTGGCCAGGGTTGATGATCCGTCAGCGAGCTTGACGGCACCGTCATTGACTTTTCCGGCACCCTGGTTGAGGGTGCCTGCGCCGTCAGCCAACTGGGACGAACCGTCGGCGAGCTTATTTTGCCCTTCGATGAGCCTGCTGGAACCATCCACCAGCTGCTCAGACCCATCCGCGAGCTTGACGGCACCATCGTTGAGGGTTCCGGTTCCGTCAGCGAGTTGGGTCATCGCATCGGAAAGTTTGACGGTGTTCGCGTTGATTTTGTCGGCGCCGTCGGCTGCCTCATTCATTTTTCCGTGAATGGTCGTGAAGCTTGCCAGCAGAGTGTTCGCCGTCTTATCCCCCACCTTGGAGGCCACGGAATCCCGCACGGCTGTTCCCGCCTTCGTCACGATGTTGGTGAGCACATAGTTATTGGCGTCGTTCGTGATGATTTCCAGCCCGGCGGCCTGCGGGTTAATGGGACCGGTGTTGCCTTTCTCATCAGGTTTGAACGAGCCGGTACTCACGAGCCTGGCCGAGAAGTCTTTCGGAATCACGAGCGCAAAATCATAGGTCCCGTCGCTGACGCCTTGGACGGCCTTATCACGGGTCTCTACGCTCTTCCAGTCGAAGGTTCCCGCATCCAGCAGGCTCTTTTTGACATCCGCACCGGTGTTCAGATCGTTACCGGAGGCATCTTTCGCGCCCTCGTCTTCCACCACGAGTGCGCCCACAATACCGTTCACATTCCCGTAGGCATCCCAGTTGCCGTACAGGTACAGTGAACCGTACAGCAGCGGGATACACGACATAGCAAAAAGCACCAATACCGGAAGCACTCCGGAGGTTAGACGCTTAAGTTCGACGAGCGCAACACGAACTACACTCACAGTTACTGTTCCTTCTCTGCTGGATTCTTCGGGTTTGATAATTCTTCGAGCTGTTCTTCGTGGTCTTCGAGGAGAGACTCGGATACTTCGGATGCGTTCACCGCCGAGTCTTCCTGCGGTGACCGGACGGTCTGTACCTTCTCGCCCGGATCCTCGCTCTGTAGCGTCTCGCGATCGTTCGGGTCGCTATGATCGTCGTCGTGGTGGTCGCCGCCGAGCAGGTCATCCAGGGACGAGTCGGTTTCCTCCCGCGCAACGGTGAGGCGGATGCTCTCGGGCGCATCCTGCGGGTTTTCTTCAAGGTCTTCGTGGGCGTCACCAACCACGGCAGTTTTGCCGTCCCAGCTTTCGGAAATATGCGGAACTACGGCGATCACGGCACACGGATCGTCTTCGTTTTCGGCGAGTTCCTGCAGATACGGCAGCCACATGCGGGTGTGGTCCAGATGCCGTGACGGAGTATCAAATACCAGAAGATCGGAGCGGGTATGCGCCGCTAACGCGCTCATCAGACGGATGTTCTGCTCACCTGTAAGCTGTTCGGTCCAGAGCCTATCGAGCTCGCCTAAATCATTCTGCTCCAGCCAGTGGCTTGCTCGGGGTCGACCGAAGAACGGCAGAGAGTACGAGAGCATTTCGGAGACGTAATCATGCACGCGCATATGTACTTCGGGGGCGGTAACTTCTGGGGAATCAATAATGTCAGAGATACTGCGCAGGTGGCGCAAGCTGACGGGGCTTCGGTGATCCCAGCTGAGAGTTCCGCCGCTGAGCTTCAGCCGCCCGGTAAGGGCTAAGCTCAGGGAAGTGCGTTCAATCTGACTGTCGGCCTGTATCAGGATGACCTCGCCGCGTTCCACCGTGAAGCTGGTACGGCCGAAGAGCGCCTTATGGCGGCCCCGAGCCCAAATATCGTCTGCGGTTAACATGTGTGCTGAACCTTTAAATGAATACGTGTCAGGATTCTTGGCGCGTCCCCGCGTTAAGTGGCACGCAGGACCCTGAATTACCTCATCTATCGTAGATCCGCAGAAACAGTGCACATGACCATTTTTTGACGATTTCCGATATTATTTTTGAAATTTATGGATTATTTTTCAAATAAAAAGCGATTTTCGTTCAAATAAGGGGGTGAGCGGTGCCGGTCCCTTTCGCTTCCTCTCCCTCTATCGCCCCCCCTATCGTCCTCCTTAGTCTTCTCCGAACAAAAGGCTCGTGATGTGAATAAAACGTTGGAAACCGTTTGATCACATCACGAGACTTTTATGAGGGAAGACAAAGAATTTAGACAAAATACCCAGCAGTTTAGATCCCCTGCTACGGGCGGCGTGCTTCAAAAAATGTGCGCATCAGCCCGGCACATTCCTCGCGCAGCACCCCGGCGTAAACCTGCACATCAAGCCCTAAACGACGGTCACGGAGCACATCATATTGACTCCCCACCGCACCCGTTTTTTCCTCCCAAGCACCCATAACCACCGTGGGTATGCGCGCCATCAGAATCGCCCCGGCACACATGAGGCATGGTTCAACGGTCACTACGAGCGTGCACTCTTCCAAACGCCAGGTCTTAAGATGCTGTGCCGCCTGGCGAATCGCGTGGATCTCAGCGTGCCCGGTGGGGTCATGATCGTGTTCGCGACTATTGTGCCCCGAGCCGATAATTTCGCCTTCGGCATTTACCACCACCGCGCCGATAGGTATCTCACCGGCGCATGCTGCGCGCTTTCCTTCGTCGAGAGCCAGGCGCATCCAGCGTTCATGCTCAGCCAATGTCGCAATGGTACTGAGGGCTTCACCGTCACCGGCGTGAGCACCACTATTGTTGTATTCCATATCGTCTATATGTCCTTGTCAAAAGCTATATATTCCTCATGAGAGATACATATTCTCAGTGTGTCACACCCAGCGCGAAGGGGTATACGGCGGATGCTCCGCCCGCCCGCAGCCGCTGCGCTAACACGGTGATGCTCCAGCGAGAATCCACAATATCGCTCACTAAAAGCACAGGTCCCGGATGCTCACGCAGCCTCTCGATCACCTCAGGCGGAATCTGGTAGGAACGCATGACATCGGCACATCGGAAAACACTGTTGCCGCCGAAGAAGCGCGGTTCGGCGGCCAGCTCAGCCTCGCCCAAATACACGAGTTTGCCGATATGGGCCAGCCCCTCCCCTAACGAGCGCGCTAACGTGGGACGCACCGGAGACGGTACCGTGAGTACGGTTTCGGGGCGGCCGACCTCGCCCCAGTCCCATGCCGCAAGAACCCGCACGCAGGCCTGCCCAAGAGATTGAGGAACGGGCATATCAAGAGGTTCCCCGGATTCGTCGGTCGCCAAAAGTTCACGCACACGGCTGCCCCACCCCACATCGCTGAGGCGTGCCAGCGCGTAACCCGGTTCGGCCCGCTCTGACACCGGAATCTTACCCTTCGGCGCGTTCTCTCCCGTAAGTTCCTGCAGCCCGGTAGGCCACATGCCGCGCGGGGCTATTTCTACGCCAACCGCGTTGAGGGTTCCTTGAGCCTGCTGCACGGCGCGCTCAGAGACCTGTTCGGGATACCAGGGGCCCGCGCACCTATCGCATTTTCCGCACGGAGCCGCCGTGGTATCGTCCAGCTCGCGTGCCAGAAAGACCATGCGGCACCCTTCGGTACTCTCGTAGGCGAGCATGGCCTCTTGCTCCCGAACGCGCGCCTGCGCCACGGCACGGTACCGCGGTGCATCGTAGCTCCAGGGAGCACCTGTGGAGTACCAGCGTGAGCCGATCTTGCGCACCGCATCCTCAACATCGAGTACTTTGAGCAGAAGCTCTAAGGTACTTCGGCGTAACTGTACACGCGCCTCCAGCGCGGGTATAGACAGCCCATCAGGCTCATCCGCCAGAGCATCACACACGGCGTAAGCGTTCTGTTCGTCGGGCATAGATGCGGTCGCAAAATACTCCCAGATCGCGCGGTCTTCACGCCCCGGCAGCAGAAGTACATCCGCATGGTCGGTGCCGCGACCGGCACGGCCTACTTGCTGGTAGTAGCTCACCGCCGAAGAAGGCGCCCCAAGATGCACCACAAACCCCAGATCGGGTTTATCGAATCCCATACCGAGGGCACTCGTGGCAACAAGAGCCTTAACCCGGTTGGCTTTGAGGGCTTCTTCGGCTTCGCGGCGTTCATCGGGATCGGTTTTTCCGGTGTACGCAAGAACCTTGTGCCCGGCGGTTTGCAGCAGTCGTGCGGTGTCTTCAGCGGCGGATACCGTCAGGGTATAGATAATCCCCGACCCCGGCAGCGTATCAAGGTGTTCAACCAGCCAGCCTAGACGCTGCGCTTCGTCGGGCAGCTGCAGCACGCCCAGCCTTAGCGAATCGCGGGTGAGCGAACCGCGCAGCACCACAACATCCTCGGGGCTGGCGCCTGCGGCAAGCTGTTCGGCAATATCGCGGCTTACACGTTCGTTCGCGGTTGCGGTCGTCGCGAGTACGGGAACGTTCGTATCGAGCTCACGAATAAGCGCCCCGATGCGCCGGTAATCGGGGCGAAAATCGTGCCCCCAATCGGATATACAGTGCGCTTCATCGACCACCAGAAGGCCGAGCTGCGGCTGAAGATAAGGCATCCACTCTTCACGAAATGCGGGGTTATTGAGTCGTTCGGGTCCAATGAGGAGAACGTCCAGCTCGTTTGCATCAAGGCGGGCGCGTATTGCCTCCCATTCGGTCACGTTAGCGGAGTTCACCATAGCGGCACGAACCCCGGCACGTTCGGCTGCCTGCACCTGGTCGCGCATGAGCGAAAGCAGCGGGGAGATAATAAGGGCAACCCCGGAACCTTGGGCGCGCATCAGAAGCGCCGAAATAAAATACACGGCAGATTTTCCCCAGCCTGTACGCTGTACCACGAGGGTGCGGCGGCGGTCGGTGACAAGCGCCTCGATAGCCTCGAACTGCCCGGGGTGAAAGCTCGCATTCGGGTTTGCGGTGAGCTTTCTGAGCAGGGCTTGGGCGTTTTCATGGAGTGTTGGCATGGGGTTCCTTTGTGAGGGGTTTCTCCCATCATGGCAGATTTCAAGGTTCCGCACATGCTGTACGGTTACCTCGTGCATACAGGTTTGGGAATACTATAACGGTCACGGAATATATGGGTACTGACTTCACTATCCTTTATATTCTTCATCGGGCATAGACGCCATGATTCCATCAGTTAGCCAAGCTCATGAGGCAGGTTCACACTCTTAATCGTTTCTCACAAAGAATCCCGGTAGAATATTGCGAGACACTTCATAGCTTCCACATATTTTTGCCTTAGTGGTCTCTCAGGCAGACCGCATAGGATTGTGTGCAAGCACCGCGCGTGCCTTGTGTTCGACTACTTCAGGATTTTTCTATGGCTTTTTTTATCCCCGTACTTCTTGCTCATCTTCCGCTGGGGCTCCTCGGTTTCAAGCTTGAAGATGTGCTGATCAGCACCGGTCCGTGGGTTCTGGTGGTTTCGGCCATCATCGTTTTTATCGAATCGGGCGTGCTGTTTCCGGTGCTTCCGGGCGACTCTTTGATCTTCGCTCTGGGTATGCTCCACGACCGCATGGGGCTGTCGCTCTGGTTAGCGTTCCCGGTTCTTATCATTGCAGCGGTAGCTGGCGGCGAGGTCGGGTATCAGCTGGGTGCCCGCTATGGCCGTAATCTTTTCAAAGACGATGCAAAAATCCTGAGCACCAAGAACCTGCACGCTGCGGAAGAATTTTTTGCTAAACGAGGCGGTTTCGCGCTTGTTGTAGGTCGCTTCGTACCGATCGTTCGTACCTTCGTTTCGCTGGCGGCGGGTATTTCTTCGTATCCACGCCGCAGGTTCAACCTCTGGAACATCCTGGGTGCCGTCCTGTGGATTGGTTCTATTGGTATGGCAGGCGTGCTGTTGGGTGGTGTCGAGTTCATCCACAATAATATTGAGATGCTTGCGGTCATTATTGTGTTGGTTTCGGTTCTGCCCGTGACTTTTGAATACCTGCGCGGTCGTTCCAAAGCCAAGAACGAAGCAGCCGAGTAGAGCATCGAAATCTCAAACTTCTGCGTATGCATAAGGGGGCGGCGAATACAGTCTGTATCGCTGCCCCCTGCTATATGCTTATATTCTTATCGAAGCATATACCCTAATGGTTATAGGGTTGGTTCCCCTGCTGCTGGTAGGGATTTACGCCACTCTGATTCTGCTGGTACATACGCCAGATGCGGCTCTGAGCGGTATACTGCGTAGCATCACGCAGCACCATGAACACGATAATGGCGCCCTGCAGAACCGTGGAGAAGATTGTCATACCAATTGACACAGGGTCGTTCATCGTAGAATACGGGGAATAACTTACCGACCCTGTGCCGGCACCCATGAGGATCATGATCAGGGTAATCACACCGAATGCAGTACCAATACTACTTAAGACCAAAGCTGTAATACGCGCCCAAGTGTGCCCTTTGGCGTAAAAATAACCGATAACGACCGTAAGAGCGACTATGATGACGGCTATCAGAATGCCAACAACAATACTCGTTGTTATCAACGAGTCTGAAAAGTTGACGCTACTGTAGTTCCCATACGGAGAGTACTGGTTCTTCTGCTGTTCGAGCAGGGCATTCATCCTGTCTCGAAGGGTTACCGAGTTGTAAATACTTGATACCAGGGCATAAAGCGCATACCCAAAGATCAGGTAAATACCTGTTTTTACCACCGTGCTGGGTTCGGGCTTTTTCTCTGGAACAGACGCATAAGCCCCTGGCTGGTATGGCTGGCCATAAGGTCCTTGAGGCTGTTGGGCGTATGAGGGCTGATACTGCGGATCTTGATAATAGGGATTTTGGCTCATGATGTGTCCTGGTGACTCTTATCGTGTGTACCGGTGCTATATCTATGGCGGTCGTATGCATGCCAGCAACACTTTTATATGGTGCAAAAACGCAAAACGCTCGCCGTACTTCAATGGTAGTGTACGGCGAACGTTTCCGCGCTGTTGAGGGCGCATCCGGGTGTCTGTAGGTTAGTTCAAACGGTACCCATCACCATTGTCGTACCGGTCATTGGGATTCTGCGGTGCGGGGTTTGGCCGTAATTGCGGGTTCTGTGCCTGTGGGTTTTGTGCAGCCTGACCGAATCCTTGCTGAGGCTGGGATTCTGTGGGCTGTTGAACGGGCTGCGGGCCCTGATCCTGCCGGTAGTTGCGCCAGAGGCGGCTATCGCTCGTGTACCGAGCGGCATCACCACGAAGCATGAAAACCACTACCGCAATCTGCAAAATAATGCCCAATATAAGAACTATGTATACAGCAGGGCTGATAGATACCTGCTGCGCCCCATCCATCTGAGATGTAACGGACTGTACCAGCGACTGTGCGAGAAGGGTGAGCAAGAAGTAGAGCAGATCGCGAATGGTACCGATAATCCCCAGGACAAGGGCGGTAATGCGCGCCCACCCGTGACCCTTAGAGTAGAAGAATCCGAGGAGAATGGTAAACGCAGCAAAAATTGCACTGATGACATAGCCGAGTCCCGTCGAAGAGTTTACTTCGGTCGTCTTGCCGTTCTCCGTGTGGTATGTCTGGAACCCGAAATCATCCAAGCCAACGATGGCTCGCATGATCATATACAGCGCCACAGCGTAAATCAGGTAGGTGCCGATCTTGACGACGGTAGTGGGCTCAGGTTTCTGCGTTGGCACGGGTGCGTATTGAATCGCCGGGTGCATGGGCGCGTTGGGATGCGGCGGCTGGTATGGGGGTTGTTGACCATAAGGATCTTGACTCATGGTTCCTCCTCAACAATGTTTTCTGTGGTTGGGCTGCGGAATTCTCACCTCGATCGTTGAGAGTTCCTTAAAGAATGTTCGTCGTGCCCCCGCCTGAGGTGCACGACGAACATTGTTAGGCATGCACGAAGTGCATCAAACCTATGAAATTTTCAATCTCTAATTCAGATTGTACCCGCTATTACCCTGATGGTCTTGGGGATTTTGCGGGTTTTGCGGCACATTATTCTGCTGAGCCTGCGGATTCTGAGGAGCTTGCGGATCATATCCATACCCCTGCTGCTGAGCCTGCTGGGCGTTATGCTGTGCAGCGGGTGCCTGTCCCTCGGATGCGGGCACGGCGAGGGCGCTGGCATCGACGGGCTGATTTTCCTGCTGTTGTGCAGCTACCGCGCCGTAATATTCCCGAGCCTTCTTCATGTATTTAAGAGTGGTTGGCAGCCAGATCAGGATAATCAGAAGAACCTGGATCACGATAGAAGCTAGTTCGAGATAAACCCCAAACTTTATAGCGGAGAAGAATCCTTTGTACTTCTCTGGGAAGAGGGGATCGCTTATAATTTCGTCAAAGCTATTAACGGTATCCAGAGCCTCTGGCATTCCATTAGCATAGATCACTGTAAAGATACCGGCTACAGCAGTAAGACCGATAGCAGATCCTAGACCGCCTTTCTTCATATTTCTTGCTAGGGTAAAGAAAAGAAGGGCGATTACGATGCCAAGGATAATTCCTCGGGGACTAGAATCAGTAATTCCAAGTTCACTTTCGCTGATGTTATATTCCTGGGCGAAATTTTTTGCCTGCGGATGTAGGTAAAGCCCCATAATAATATCGATAATCCGCAAAAGAGCCGCAATAATACCCACGATGAGAACGGCGACAACGGTTCCTCGGTAGGCGGGCTTCTCAGGAAGTTCAGCGGCGGGAGCGGGGGCGTTCCCATACATGGGCTGACCGGCGGGTGCGGGTTGTTGGGGGTAGCCTTGGTTTCCGGAAGGCTGAGGGTTTTGAGGCAGAGCCGGGTCAGGTCTATGCTGCTCGCTCATCGGTGGTACTCCTTTGTTCTCGGTTACCGTGTTAAACGGCTGTATTACGAGCATAGCGGAGCCTTAGTTTCAGGTCATACATTATTGACCGATGTCGTGAAATATTTTTTAATCACGCCGAGCTCAACATGATATTTCGTCATATACGACAAATTTTTGGACACGACCGATCTCGAATTTTATTCGGGAAACACACCCTTCATCAACCGCAAACCATCGCTCCCGAATTCAGAAAAGCTGACGCGCCGCCATTGGCTCAGGAACATAGCCCGGATTTATCTTGTAAATAGGCTCCCAGAACCTATGGCTAACAGTGCGCGCATGCCTGACGGTAGGCGTTGCTCTCACGCATATACAGGGTAACGCTGGCGGGGAACATCAAAAATCCTAACAGCACCAGGTGCGTCAGTGCCGCCATGCTCAGCACCACAACCGACAAATATGACCCCGGAATATCGGGAACGGCGGGGCGCAGCCAGCTCAGAGTCAGTAGGGATGTTCCCAAGGTCAGCAGCGCGAGTGAAACCAGCAGAGCACGCGCCAGCGCATACCCCCGAAGAATAAAAATTCCTAGAATAACGTGCAAGAAAACGTTGGCAATAGTCAGAGCATTCCCCAGAGCAAAATTTTCAAAATGCCATGATGCCGTCAGGTATATGGTGCGAAGAATAGCAATCATCACGCTGGCGCATGCGGATATCTTCACCGCACGGGGTACATAGGGGCGCTCTAAAGTGGCTCTTGGTATGGGCGAATAATTCACTATATTCTCTTCACCCACATACCCAGAGGTTAGTGTTGTTATGGAGTATTCAGAGCGTACAGCACTGTCATAGCTCATCGGCGGTATTCCTCCTAGAGGGCTGCGGCATTGTACGAAAGTATCTAAGGTCTTAGCTGAGTGTTACGAAGAACCTCCACAACCCTTAAAGCACACGTTACAGGTTCATCAAGCAATATGACAATATCTCTAGGTTTTTGGACTGTGTTTTAATATTGAAAAGCGGCGATTTAAGGCGCTTATAGTTTCATTATTTATCGGTCATATACCCAGAAATAAAGGCTTTATGGACATACAAGAAATTATTTACGCGCAACGAGATCAGTTATAAAAAGGGTGCTGCGGCATATATGTTAAATATATGCCGCAGCACCCTTACGAAGTAAAACTCTCATATCATCAGGAAGCTAAAGCTGCTGCTCTCCAGAGGAAGGCTGATTCCCCGGCGCCTGCCCCGGATGCGGCGCGGGTGCCGGATATGCATAGGACTGTGACATTCCGTAGGGGTTATTTGCCTGGTTCCGCGCCCGCCGCACCGAAGTACGCTGGCGAACATACCTATTCGCGGGCGGCAGCCACATCAGAATCAGGGGCAGCAGACCCACCACCAAAATGGCGATATAGATGATGAGGAGCCAGGCAGCGTAGCCATGAAGATCTATAAAGTCCATATACTCACCGGATACGCCGTAATCCACAATGGCACTTACCATCAGAAGCCCAGATAAGAGTGTGTTTAACGCCGTGAAAACCGTCAAAACAATACGCGCCCAGTTGTATCCCAGGAAAATAAAAATTCCGAAAAGAATGTAGATGATGCTGAAGAAAATACCGATGATCAAACGAACTATCACGACATTCTTTACAGTCTTAAGCTCATAATATTCTGGGTTAGCCATGACATGTTGGTAAATATCCTCCCCAAAAGACTGACGGATCGATTCCATCATGCTACTCACCATAGAGGTCATAATGCCGTATTCGATGACGCGCAAGATGGGCATCAATATCGCCAGGATGAGGACAGACAGCAACAGAATCGACATTTTCGGTTTTGCGGCTGATTCCGGCGGCGTGGAAGGTGACGGCGCCGCCTGATGCGCCGGATTCTGCATATAAGGCTGTGAGATCTGTAAGTTTACGGGTTGGTTCTGCCCATACTGATTCTGCGGCTGGTTTGGGTATGCGCCCGATGTCTGCGGACCTTGCTGCGGCTGGGGGTCTGGGTCGGTTGGCCTGGGGTATTCATTCATCGACAATAGTCCTTACGGTTATAACGGGGTGAAGCACCGCTTTGGGCTTCTTTTCGAGAATAGCGGAAAGCGCTCACACTGCCTAGCATTCGGGCTTATTTAATGACGACCAGGTTATGAGTTTGTACCTTTAGTCTGCTCTTCCGAAGCTGATTCCGTCTGAGCCTCAAACCGGTTGGCGTAGCTCTTACTACCCACCTCAAGCGCCTTTTTAGCTTTCCAGTAGGCTTTAGTGTTCCGCATATACACGTTCACGGGCGGCATCCACACAAGAACAACCAGGCATATATTCGCCAGGAAAAGTAGCATATATACGGCCACCAGAGCCCCTAAATACCCCTGCGCATTCGCAAAAGCTGGCGCCTCTGGATTGGACATCGTATAAGCCTGCCCCAAAGCGCTCATACCGCTCATCAACACGCCAAGGGAGGCTAGAATAGTCAGCAGAATACGGCCCCAGTTTTTCCCACTATTCACGACGAGCCCAAAAAGAATATAAAGCAGAGCAGATGTCAGCACGGAAAGAAAATGGAATGTGAGCGTTGAGTTTAGCTGCGCCTGTGCAAACATTCCAGATTTCATCTGCTCAAGAGACATATCACCATACGCAGGTACGTATGTGCGCGATTGATGCCACTTAAGAGCCTCACTCAAATATGAAGACGTTAGGACATACTCCACAAAACGCAGGATTGGGCACACGGTAGCGGTAAAAATTGCGAAGACAAAAACAAAAGCAGGTCTTTTAGGCTCCTTAAAGGCGGCAGCGAGACCTCCTGGATTCGATGCTGCCATATGAGGCTGATACGAGGGCGTGCCTTCCGGCATGGGCGCGGCAGAATATGTCATGGTGCAATCCTTACACGGGTTTTATGAAATTTATAGTGTTACGTAAATACTCTCTTGAGCATACTAAAAGTTCCTTGAACACCAGCATTGTGGTTCTCTTATGAACCGAACCTTGGCGGCTTAAACTCTGCAACCGCCCTAACTGCTGATCGCGGTCTGCCCGTCTACGACCGCTGTTCGGGATACTGCTGCCCGGCGTTGGGGTTGTAACCTCCTGGCTGCTGCCCCGCATAGTAGCCTGGCTGAACAACATGATATGCATATACCTGCTGATATTGAGTCTGTTCCATTAAACGCGCCAGCCGATATGCCTTGAGTTTGCGTACATAACGATTAGCCGGACGAAGCCACATCAGAATTATCGTAAGCAGGTTAACCGCGCAGAGGGCAGCATATAGAATCACGAGCACCCCCATATACCCCTGTACCTGTGGATTTTGAGAGATCCCCTCAATACCTGTCTGTGCGGTATTAAAAGCCCAACATTTGAAGGCGCTCATAATAATCCCGATAACGGCAAGAATTGTTAGCATAATACGCGCCCAATTCCGCCCCACATATGCGAAACAGCCGAAGAGCAGATAAAGACACGAAGACACAAAAACAGATACCAGCAGAAAGGCTGCCTGGGCGCCCGAGAGTAAAAATGCGGGAACCGCAATGGCCTCGCGATCAATATTCTCTGCATACTGTTGGGAGCTTACCCAGCGTGCCGCCTCGTTCATTAACGATGCACTGACCAGATACTCTATGATCCGTAACGCGATACATGCCAAAGCACCCACAAGAACCAGTGTCAGTACGAATGTTCGTGCAGGTTTTTCAATCTTAACCGCGTTATTGTCATATATGCCCTGAGGGGCAGCCTGAAGAGGAACTGTAGGATTCTGCCCCTGCCCCACCGCCATATGCTGCTGTAAATGCTGCACATAAGGGTTTGAAGGTTGCTGGGGTGAGGGATCTCCTGAAGCAGGGTTTGGGTGGTTGGTCATCGGCGATTCTCCTTGAGGTTTTAGCTCAATAGAACTGTGAACTTATTTCTGAGAGTAGCCGACCTCAAGGGCTGTTTGCAGTATTTACACCCGTATTCCATATGTGGAATATTTCTCAGCAGGTTTTCTGCGATATACAAAAGGTACCGCACCAGAGCAGAAAACATCTGGCACAGCACCCTCAAAATACTCTCTCACCTGCATATATTCCAGATAAAGAATATACTGTGGGGTGGTTTAGAACATCAGGGAATCCTCACGCTGCTCGGCACGCCATAAACTTCGCGCATGCATGTATTCGCGGGCGGCACGGCTCCAGATCAGTCCAAGAGCAATAACGCTCATCACAAGATACGGCATGCCCACATAAAGAGGCACATAAAGCGGCGACGAGTTGGAATCTAAGAGGAACTCTACTTCCTCCATAGGGGCTCCATTAAGACCGGCCATGATAACGCCCACCAGCAAGAGCACAATAAAGGTGCAGAGCATTCCCAACAGCAAGGAGGCAGTCAGCACATACGCAGCCCACCTATGCCCGCGTAAATACGCAAATAACACCACCACATGAAGCGCCATCAGCACGAAGGTTGCCATCATGAAAAATACGAGGGGAAGCTGGTCTTTGAGCGTCAGAAAAGTTTCTGATTCCCAGAGCGACACGCCCTGCAGCGGCACCGTAACAACCCAGACGATATACGAGATCAGAATGTACGCCCACATCCCTATAAATATCGTCATGATGAGGGCTGCCAGAGACACTTGAAGGGGCCTTATAGGCTTGCCCGATATCTTCGACACTAATACCGTGGCCCGATCGTCATGCGGATGCTCTGGCTGGTTTTCCACCCGGGTTTTCCCCTCTCGTACTGGTTTCTAGTGTTAGATTAGCAAGGTTTGCCAGCAAGAGACAGAAACAACGCCGCTGTGCATGTCATATCATGTCGCGCAACCACACGGTGAGTCCCGTATATACGCCCTAGCGAATACTCAATGTTGGGCGAGCAAGTATCGCACGCAGAGTATTGAACTTATACAGGGTTACACTCAGCAATGCGATTTCAAGAAGCCATAAAGCACCCAGCGCGCAGAGCACAATCATGGGGTCAAGACCCAGTGAAATACCATCCCAGTTCAAGACGAGAAGTAGGAATGTGATGGGTGAAAGTACCAGTCCAACACCGATAAAGCAGATCAGCGAAAATATTCCCCATACGGAATATACGGAAGCGTCCGAAGCGTCTTTGGGCGGACGCGCTAACGGCCATACCTGAACAACGGTGTAGATTGTGATAATCAGCCAGAACCCCCACCCCATATTGGTGGTGTAGCGTGCAATAATAGCGCCTTCAAAAATCCCCAAGAGAGCGAGCACTGCTAACCGGATACCGATGATGATATTCAGGGAACGTCGTCGTGCATTTATTGTTTCAAGGCCTACCTGCATTTGAGAGAATGCGCGGCTCAGGTTCTTCGGCGTATATGCCTGATGTGGAATACTATTCCGTCGCGGCGATACATCCTGCTCAACCTCTTGTGAGGTTTGTGATGGGGCAGGTTCTGATGTAGCGGATACATCCGAAGAACTAGACGCAGGCGGCGCTGATGCGGGTGCGGGAATAAAACGTGGGGCAGGCGCATCCTGAGGTGCCTGAGGCTCGGCAGTTTTCGGTTTCGTAGCTGCCCGAAGCGCCTGACGAACCGCGCCCTGTTTCTTGGGCTGCGGTGGCTGTGGGGCTGGTTCCGGCTCCCCAGAATTCTGTCGTGCATGCTCAAGGGCGTATGCGGGCGGTGCTGCCGGAACCGCGTGGCGAATCGGTGCCGTGTAGCGGGTGGGCGCCGCATCCTGACCGACCTGCGAGGCTTCGCCCCGAGGCGAAGCATCTTCGGCGTTCATGTGGGCAGGGGGAACCGCATCGGCATCATGCACGCGAGATTCGTGATCCACAGCAGTTTCCTCCTCCCCCATATACTCTAAAGATATAGACGGCTTTTCAGGTATATAAATTTCCGAAGCCGAGTGAGTTTTTTATCTACGCATACCCTATCACGGTTGGTAGGTATTCTTCGGGGAATATACCCCTCGTTTCATGCGCGATGCATGCACTACAAATATAATCGAGAAAGCTAAATCAACCGCAGGTGCAACCGTCGCCAGGAGGGCGACTAATGCCCCTCTACCCCCGTTATGCCCCCCAAGTCACCATACTTTCTACTATTGTGAGTAAAACCGAGACTCCTCCCATAGTTCCCAAGGCCGAAAGCACAATCCCAATAATGTTAATAACGCGCACCCGCAGATAGTGACGGTTATTTTTAACGGCTAACCAGCCAAAAATATTGCAGATTAGAAAGGCCGCGATAAGCGTTACTAAAATATACCCGGGCACAATGACTATACGTTCACGTGAAAGGCATTTATCCTGATCCAATGCCCCTTTGCACGAATCAAACGTGTCATTAATACCTGAATTGACTTCCTCTACCCCGTGAACGGGGTAGATTCCTACCAGTCACTACAACCAAACTAGGCTGTGGTGACTTTCGGTGGGTGAACAGCATCAACAACAACAGCATTTGCTAACAAACGTCTTACATCATCTCCGCAGTATTCGTTTAAACTCTCGGCAAGCCCTGCCGCGAGTAGGATATTAACCGCCGCATTCAAATCCCTATCCACATGGGACTGGCACCCAGTACAGGCCCATTCACGGATATTCAACGGCTTTCTACCATTAGGTGTACCGCAAATCGAGCAGATCTGGGTAGTAGGTGCGAACCTATCCACGCGGATAAGGGTTCTACCGTGTTCGGCAGCCTTCTCTTCAATCAACCGGTTGAGGTGTCCCCAACTAGCGTCCAACACACTCTTACCCAACCGGGTTCTAGCTAGACCCGTGATTGAGAGGGTTTCCAGGGTGATAACTTGGTTTTCGTTAACAATCTGGTTCGCTACATGGTGTAGGTAATGGGTTCGCACGTTTCGGACTTTCGTGTGGGCTTTAGCTACCCTGAGTCGTTGTTTGACATAACGGTTACTACCCTTTTTCTTTTTCGAGAGTTGTTTCTGTAATCGAGCTAGTTTCTTCTCGGCTTGTTTCAGAGGTCTAGTGTTAGCAAAGACGGTGCTTCCCCCGTTACTGTTCACCGCGATAGCTAGGTCTTTCAAGCCCATATCCACGCCTACCGCGTAGGCGGTAGGCTTCGGGGCTGGGGCGGGGGTGCTTTCGACAACGAAAGACACATAATACCTACCATCCGCTTCTTGGATCAGGGTTACAGAGGTTGGGGGTGAGGGTAGGTTACGTGAGAGGTTGAAGCGGACTTCACCAATCTTAGGCAGTTTCACAAAACCTACCCCGTGAGTGGTTTGTCTAACCTTGAATGCTTGGGATGTAAACCTAGCAGCTTGCCGGGATGAGCGTTTCCTAAACCGTGGGGCACCAATCCTAACCCCTTTACGCTTACCTGTCACGGAGGTGAAAAAGTTAGTGTACGCCTTATCCAGATCCCGTAAGGACTGCTGTAAGGGTACAGCGGAAACGTCTTTCAGCCACGCTTTTTCAGGGGTCTGTTTCAGGTGAGTGAGTCGGGCAGAAAGCTCTTTACTAGAGGGCTTCTTCTCTGTGTCTTTATACTGTTCCTCTGAGTAGGCTAGAGCGTCGTTATAGACCACGCGTACACACCCAAACAGGGCAGCAATCGGCTGTTTTTGCCCTTTCTTGGGGTAGGCGCGGTAACGATAACGCTTGAGACTCATAACACCTATTATATACTTGGTGTCATGGATAATACCACTGATATAAGACGTGGTAGACATGCGATTTGGGATTTACATGTTCACTTGGTGTTCGTCACTAAATACCGGCGCAATGTCTTCACTAACACCATGCTCACCACCTGCGAAAGAACCATGCGAGAAGTCTGTGAAAGTTTCGGGGCAACCCTAGATGAGTTCAACGGGGAAACAGATCACGTTCACTTGCTAGTACGCTACCCAGCCACCGTGACTGTTTCTAAACTCGTGAACTCCCTCAAGGGGGTTTCCTCTCGTGTACTTCGGCGTGATTTTGAAGCTGAGATTACCCCGTTTTTATGGGGTGGCCATTTGTGGTCACGCTCGTATTATGCGGGGTCTGCTGGGGGTGCCCCATTGAGTGTTATTGCTGAGTATGTGAAGTCCCAGGCTCGCCCTGGTAGCTGATTCATCTCCACCCTAAAGGGTGGAGTCTTCTCAGAAAACTAGATAATACCCATCGCATACAGGCACCTACAATACCTAGACGCACCAGATATATCGATGCATATTTTCTGATTTCGGAGTTATCAGGACCCGCCGATAATGCACCAAAGTACCCGAAGGTACCCGGCACACCGTACACTGCGGCTCCGGCAGCATAGGGGTTCTGGGGTGCTGCATAAGCAGGCACACCAGGCTGACCCTGCATTGGATAACCCGCCGACAAGGCTGGATGCGCCACATGGTGTTCCGCACCCCGACCCGTCGACTGTATATCAGAATTATTGCCAGATACGTTTTCTACCGGCTCGTGAGCCACATTTTACCTTTCACGCCAAGAGCACTCGATATGGGGCACGGTGTGGCACCCCACAGTGGTTATACACCGGGTTTCGTGAAGTAGTCCTTATGGTTCATCCACGAGGCATGCCGAACGAAAATAATCGAGAAAATAAGCTCTGCCACGGGTACTGCCCCAGCCACGAGGAATATGATAAAAATGGCGAGTAATCCCGAGGATCCAAACGCCGTTATCATGGCTATACCGCCCAAGAGCATTAAACCAGCAAGCACAATCCCCAAAGACGAAAGCACAATGCCAATAATGTTAATGACAAGCACCCTCACGTGGTGCTGATTTTTCCTGACGGCAAGCAGCCCAAAAATATGACATATCGGATACGCGATAAAAATGACAAGGAAAATCGACGCCCCCGTGATTGCTGAGGTGTTATCCTCACGGCATACTCGCTGCGAGTATTCACTCCATGAGTAGCTGCCGGTTCCGCAGTCGCTAAGTTCGATGATCGCACCGATAAGGGCGAAAGTCGTCGCAACAATACCGATCGCAATAAGAGCGCCCACAATACACAGGCGCAGCAGGTACATCAGCGAACGTTTGCGGACAATCTCATCGTGCGGGTTTGCCGGATATGCAGTGTACGGGTATGCGGTTGGGCTCGGAACTGCATATCCCGAATATCCGGGCACAGTATGCGGATTCGCATAGGGGTTTGGAGGCGTCGATGGGCTCGGCGCAGGATAGCCCGGTTGTAACCCGACATACCCTGGCGCAGACGGAGGGGTCTGCTGATTCTGGGCGTTGCCAGAGTTGTTGGGGCTTTGTTTATCCTCGGGTAAGGGATCCGACTTCGCGGTGCGCCCGCTATATTCGTGCTGTGATGCGCCACCGGTTCCGTCGGTCTTATGTGCGGTGCTGTACCCCGAATGCTCGTCTACATGCGACGTTGCCGAAGATTCCTGCGGCGCAGTTCTAGGTTCCTCAGGCTGACGGGAAGAATCATCGTTTTTCATGGGGTCTGTGCTCATATATACATCCTCGTTACCGGTAATTTTTGTGTAGCCCGGCGCGCGGGTGCCTCGCTACACCAACGTTGGGTTATGTCATACACTACCACGCTTGCAGGGAGTAACGGCTGCAATCACGGTACGTTGGGGAATGGATGAGCTCAGGAAAGCATTATGGCGTATCTGAGTCTGAGCGGTGTGTACTCTGTGCTTCGGTCTTAGTCAGCGTATGGTCGTTGACTGCCTGGTCTTCATCTTCTGACAGTTCGCGAGTCTCTTGAGCTTCACGTTCGGCACGGGAGGGGAACCTGCGGAAGATCAGGAAGACGAATATGAGGGAGCATAAAATCTCGATCACGAAGGACGCCATAATCCAAATGGTCAGAATGGGGTACGAGCCTCCCAAAAGTTTCCATAGTGTTCTTGGCCCGTGAATAAAAACCAAAATATAGGCGAAAAATCCGGTGATAACGGATGCCGCCAAGGCGCTGAGCAGGTTTCCCACCATGACGAGCCCCATAGATTTATTGCGCGCATACGCGACCGCAAACCAGCCATGCAGAGACAGGTACATGAGGGGAACCGAGCCGATAGGGTCAAGCCCGATAGCCTCGAAAAAATACACCAGCGTCAGTGCAGGCACCACGAGGAAAAGCATGCGGACAAGGTACAGGCGCCGCACGGGTGGCGGCGTGGAACAAGCCTGATCCCAAAAACCCGGGTTATATTGTTCACTCATAGGTACCCTGTCTGCCGCTGGCGTTGTGAAACACTGCCGGAGGCGCCATCGAGAAAGCACTCAATACTACGGTACGAGATGAAACTGAGATAACGCTAGATTTACGCACTGTTTACTGAAGCGTCACCAAGAGCCTGCAGAACGCAGCAAAAATTTCAGTAGTTTATCCCTCAAAAATCCCGCGGGCACGATCCTTACGCACGGTGTGCGCCGGGAAAATTCGGCCGCTCATACTGATGTAAACGCCCGGTTCCAGCAGGTTAAGCGCGGAAATCGCAGCCCCCAGGTTGAACCCCGCATCCGAATGCGCCATGACCGCCGGCTGCATGGCACCGGTCAGCACCACAACCTTTGACCCCAGCTTGGCATGCTCGGCGATGTATCGGGCGGATTCGCTCATCGTGTCGGTCCCGTGGGTGATGAGAACCTGGTCGTGTTCGACCGCGTCGAGGGCGGCAACGAGTTCGGCGCGGTCTTCGTCGGTCATATCCAGGCTGTCTTTGCCGATGAGCGCACGAATATCAAAGCGAATGTCGGTGAGCACTCTCGACAGCACACCGTGCGCGGCAGGCTTGCCAATATCGAGGGTACCCGCCACCGAGTAGAACTTATCGATAGTTCCGCCGGTTGCCAGGATAGTGATAACGTCCGGGTTTTTGATGGTGCTCATGGGCGCGGGCTCCTTAGGGGCTGAAACATCGCCGGGGTATATCTTTGCCCCGGTACCGCATATATTCTAGGGCATTGGAGCGATTTTCTTTACGTTCTGTGGCAAGAATTAGACAGCTACGCTTCACCCACTATCCGTCTAAATTTTAATGCCGGGGAATGCATCTGCTTTTATTATCAGATAAAGCATACAGAAGCATTGCCTAGATATCTCCGGGATACCATCAACGGCGGGTTTTCTAGTGTCATCAGCTGGTCGTCAACAGGAAAACGTATCCTACCGCTCTGCCCGTAGAAGATAACAGTCTCTATCAGTATATTCTTCAGGGCAGCCTCAAGAATCATTAGAGAATATCAGTTACCCAAATCAATACTTCGAGAGATCCTTTCTAGCATCATTTACCAACTACATAGCCAGAAAAAGAACATAGGAATATTAGTTTAATTATTTTAAAACCGTAGCCAAAAACGGCGCTGAAGCACTATCTTCCACCGTGGCCACCTGCTCAGGTGTTCCCGTGGCAACGATCTGACCGCCTCCCTCTCCCGCGCCAGGGCCCATATCAATCACATAATCAGCCGTTGCGATAATTCGCATATCCAACTCGACCATCACTACCGTATTACCAGCATCAACCAAAGTCTGAAGATGCGATATCAAACGGTCAGCATCTGAACAGTGCAGACCGGTAGTGGGTTCATCAAGTACATACAGAGTGTCGCCGCGTTGTGCCCGTTGCAACTCCGTAGCTAGTTTGACGCGCTGTGCCTCACCACCAGATAACTCAGTCGCAGGCTGCCCCAAACGCAGGTAACCCAAGCCGACATCTCTCAACGCAGCCAGTGAACGCGTAACCTCCACTTCGCCGTCGAAAAACCCCAGAGCTTCCTCCACACTCATTTCTAAAATTTGGGACACATTCTTACCACGCCAGAGTATTTCTAAGGTGCTTGACTGGTAGCGGGTACCTTGGCAGTCCGGGCACTTTGTGTACACCGAGGGTAAGAAGAGTAGCTCTACCATCACCGACCCCTCACCTTCGCAGGTGGGACAGCGCCCGCCCGCTACGTTAAAGGAGAATCTGCCTGGTTTGTATCCCCGGCGTTTGGCTTCTGTGGTATCGGCAAAACGACGGCGCACATGGTCAAAGAGCCCTGTATAGGTGGCAATATTGGAACGAGGTGTTCGCCCAATAGGTTTCTGATCGATGGCAACCACGCGGCGTATACCGCTGAAATCACCTTCAACAGTTCCCCTCGTTTCAGGGGCCTGTTCGGCCCTTAAAATTTCATCTCCCTCTACGGGTGTTTCATCTACCTGCACCGTTTTACCTAGTCGATGACCTATCAGTTGAGGTAGGCACTGGCTGACTAAGCTAGATTTCCCCGAACCTGAAACACCTGTGACGGCAGTGAGAACCCCTAGTGGGATTTGTACATCCACGTTATGGAGATTATTTCGGCTAACTCCAGAAAGTTTTATCCACTGCTCGGGTTTCCGGGGAGTATGCGGTGGGAGCCCACTGCCTCCAAAGAGATAACCGCGTGTAAGAGATTCCTGGACGTGGGCTAAACCATCAACTTCACCGCTGTAAAGGACTCGACCACCATGTTCTCCAGCTCCCGGCCCTACATCCACAATCCAGTCAGCATGTTGCATTACTTCAAGAGAATGTTCCACCACAAACAGACTATTTCCCCGTGCTTTGAGTCCGTCAAGAACGTCAAGAAGCGCACGGGTGTCTTGAGGATGTAGGCCAGCAGAAGGTTCATCTAATACATAGACCACACCAAAAAGTTCAGACGTCAGCTGAGTAGCTAAGCGCAAACGTTGCAGTTCACCACCGGAAAGGGTAGGAGTCATTCGATCGAGAGAAAGATAGCCTAAGCCGAGGTCGATAATGGGGCGAAGACGCTCAATGAGGCCAGCGGCCAGCCGAGAGGTAGCGGCAAGTTTTTCAACAGGCTGAGGGGGATTCTTACGAGCTTCCGGTTCTGTCTCAGCAACAAGCTCACTTGTGTGACTGCCTGACTCTGTAGCTTCTTCTCCCCTTTTTTGGTCCAAGCTCTGCTCGAGCGTTTCTTTCTCATCTGCCTTCATAGTGATTGTGTGGGAAGCATCTTCGACAGCTTTTTCAAGAAGATTGGTTAGCTCATAGAGAGGGAGCTGGGAGAAGTCAGCAATATCTAACCCTGCAAAGGTTACTGAGAGAGCCTCTGGTTTGATGCGTTTACCGTGGCAGGCTGGGCAAGGGATTGATGTGAGAAACTGCGCTACCTTGCGTTTCATGGAGGCACTTTTAGTATTAGCAAAGGTATCCAGTACATAGCGTTTTGCACCCACGTAGGTGCCGCTATAAGAAGGTTCAACATGTGCTTGTTTAGCCGCTTGAGCCTCAGCAAGTGTCATACGCGAGTAGACCGGTACATGTGGTGTTTCGTCCGTATAAAGAATCCAGTCGCGATCTTTTTTGGGAAGATCTTTCCAGGGGATATCCACATCGTAGCCAAGTGCCACCAATACATCTCGAAGCTGATGACCGTGCCAGGCGGTAGGCCAGGAAGCTATGGCTCGTTCACGGATGGTTTTGGTGGGATCGGGGACCATGTGATCTTCGGGTACTTCATAGACTCTGCCAATTCCATAGCATTGAGGGCATGCCCCCTGCGGGGTGTTGGCAGAGAAATCCTCGGCATAGAGCATGCTCTGGTGTTCTGGATATTGGCCGGCGCGTGAATACAACATACGAACCAGGCTTGAGATGGTCGTGATGCTACCAACGGTCGACCGGGAGTTTTGCCCACCTCGCTGTTGTTGCAGGGCTACAGCGGGGGGCATCCCTGTAATGGAATCGACGTCGGGCACTCCCGCTTGATCGATAAGACGGCGGGCATAGGGGGCCACCGACTCTAGATAACGGCGCTGCGATTCTGCATAGAGGGTTCCGAACGCGAGGGAGGATTTACCTGATCCTGACAGGCCGGTAAAGACCACGAGAGCATCACGGGGCACAGAAAGATCAACATTGCGCAGGTTATTTTGACGTGCGCCCAATACCTGAACATTTGGCTGGATGTGAGTTTCTTTATTTGTGGTGGATTCGGGTAAATCGCTCATAGATGAATTTGACCAATCGCTTCTGTATGAGGCACCGGTAGCCTCAAAATCGTTGTGATCTTTTGTCGTTTGCCATTTTACTGCCTATCCCGCCGATTCGTAGACAACGATTTTTTATTCTCTTCCACATGGGGGGGGAGATCTTGTTCTACCCCCTCTATACTATGGTAAGTTTGCTGAGGAACTAAAAGTCCCTTGAGGTTGATAAAACACTCGCTCTCCTGTGAAGTATATTATTGATCCGCACGGTAGCATTCCTGCCGCTCAGTAATTAATTCTTGAAAAAAGGAATAGGTAGAGGGGATTAAGCTTTCGCTTAATTCCCTCTATTTTTTAAGTCTTACCAATACGGGGTATTAGTTTGAGTGGCTTCAATAAGTTTGGCATCAGCACACACTTCAGACTCGATCTGAGCCACATCACGCACCCGTAAAAGTCTCCTCCGGCCGGTGCATCGCCGAACAATTCCGAAATAATCCCGTCTGAGGGTCAAACAAAGCCTTCGCGTGAGCGTCCTAATGAGTCACCCACCTACCGCCGGAACACAGAACGCACCCATACCCCAAGACGTACCCCAACCTTCTCCGGACCAGGCAAAACCGTCCGCATAAAAGCCTCCACGAACCTCTTCACCCAGGACATACCCACCTCACACACAACATTGGCAATAGGAAGGAATAGTTTCCAGAAAACCGTAGGAGCAACCATAAAAAAGAACCAGCACACAACAGGATGCTCACATAAAACTTCAAAATCTTTCATGAGTCTCTAAATCCTCCCCGCCACCATCGACACCAAAAAAATTTTCTCGAACACAACAACGCACACCCAGACCACGACGACATGAATAACTTTCATAAGTGAGTCGGGGATAAACAGGAAAAACGCAACAAGTAGAGTAAAAAACTTTCCCGACCTCAACCCGTAGAGTATCTACTGATACATCCCTTGAACCGTCTACGCTCCACACCCCACAGGTTAGGGTGCTTGTGAGTACTGTGTTCGTGGGGTGCTACAACGGCAATGGAGAACACCAAAACCCTTCTCTGACCCCAAAAAATTCTCGAACAACGGCACCCACCACGAAACGAGGGGCTCAATAATGTATTACGCATGTGGCAAGTAAAAACACGGCACCGCCCGACAAAAAACTTGCAACATCACACCAGCAAGCGGTTCCAAGACACAAAAAAGGTAGTCACCCCAGGGAAACCGTAGGAGCAACCGCCTCAAAGCTCATATCATATTGAACCCATATGATATGACATGGAAAGGAACAAAATTACTTATGCTTCAAAATTCGTAAACCTTATGAAACATTATTTCCTCTCCTTCTGAACCTTAAACCATGCGATTTCGCGGTAGAACGGGTTCTGCGGAGTCACATCCATGAAGGAATCCTGAGCCGATGCCGCATCGTCGTTCATATTGGCGGCACGGTAACGAGTATAAATATAGATAACAGGTTTCCCCTCACTGTTTCCCTGCGCATAACCAACATTTCCAATAATGCTTCCGCCTGTGCGACCTTCAAAGCTGCCAGTTTGTACTTTTTCTTTAGATAACTAAAGTGAAAGAATATCAATAGTTCGAGTTGTTTTCTGTTTCGCTTGTCTAGTATGAGGTCATTCACTGGAAAGATCGCTCCAAACATTCCGAAGCCCAAAAACAACTACAAAGACAATGAATAATACAATGAGGATGATAAAAATACCGAAAATCTTTTCACCAGTGTTTAGCTTTTCATCATCCCGCAAATTACTTTTAGTGGTCATGGTTATTTTTCTTTCTTCCGATATTTTTAATATCAAGAAAATATTGACAAGACTAGGCCGAAGAAAATGACCAGAATTTCAAAAGTCGTTCCAATAAAATCATCTAACGTGACTTATGTTTCCCCTTAAGCAGTAGTGATAGTCCCGGTCTCTACCAAAGACCGAACAATCGACAGCATCCGCGTAATCAGCTCTATCAGCAATCGTGACCAACAAAAGCTTTGGGCTAGGCGGTAAATCCTGTTCGTATGCCCAATTAACCATCCGAAAAGACATTGAATCTATATATCCTCTAAAGGTCTTCTAAAACCGATGTTTCTAAGCCGCTCCTAGAGCTGTCCACGGAGCCGCGTGTGTCAGCTCATCCGGTGCGATCTGTAATCCCCAATCCTGCAAAAAGGATTACATACCGATACATGCGTGCTTGCAAAATCTGCTCGGGTTCTCCTACACAGGCAGGCGTGTCAGACCGGCTTCGAGGAAAACAAAACTTCAGCTTGGATGAGTTATTTACACTTGCTGGTGCGCTTGATCTAACTGTTGGTGATCTCCTTGGAAACAGCATTGTCTCCGCACATGTTCCCGCTCCTTCGTATATAGAAGAAGGCCAAGGACGGATTAAACGAAAAGTCGCCCCGCTCGGCTTCATACCGAAAGGGGCGACATACCAGATTCTTTCTGGTGAAGAGTGCGCCCTGTGGGGCTCGAACCCACGACCTGCGGATTAAAAGTCCGTAGCTCTACCAACTGAGCTAAAGGCGCGCCGTCCCGCGTGAACGCGAAGACATCATCTACTATACACTACAAATCCGTCACGAGTCGCCTTCGCAGATATGATTTTCGTCCGGCTGAATCCTTCGAAAAACTCGTGCCCTTCCCGTTACACTAAACACCTATGGCCCATCGTGCACATCATCGCCCAGTATCTCAGCCCAGCGAAAAGTTTGAGCGTCGCGTTGGCGGTGAAGATCCCGCCGCCCGTGATGAGGCGGCGCATACGTCTGCTCGCATTCTGCTGGAGCGCGGACGCCAAAATTCTGACCCGGAGGTTGCCGCCCGACTCATAGACTTCACTGACGAATACGGTATTGAGGCGCTTGCGCAGCTCTGGTCTCATTCACCCGCGCGTTCCCTCCCCGGAGCGCTATGGCGCATGTATTCCCTGCGCGACATGGTACGACGCTACCCAAAAGCCACCGCACAAGCGTTCTCTACCGGTATGGGTGCCGATTACCGTTCGCATCTGCTGGCGGGGGTGCCAGACCCACCGGGCGCCTCCGAGGTCGTCAAAACGGCGGACAAAATTCTGGCCGGGCTCTACAGCGGCGATATTGATATAGCTCTCGAACGTTTTGCGGCGTTCGCGCGTGTGGTGGCACTGGGGCTGCGTCTCAACTATGAGCGTGCAGATATTAGCCGACTGTCCGGTAACCCGCAGGGAGTGCATCCGCCCAGTCATGAGGTTCGCCGCGAAGGCATTGAACGCATGTTCCGCGTGCCCGAACAATACCGAAAGCTCGTGAAAATCGCCGAGGATTTGGAGGCGACCGCCGCGCACTGGCGGGCAAGCGGCGGACTCGAAGCATTGTAGCCCCGCACGGTACTCGCGCGCTATCAAATCCCGGGAAAATACAGGATTAGGAACTGATGCCGGGTGTTCTGCTTAGAGCTCATGTACCTTGACGGAGGCTCGGCGCGGGCGGATAATTTAAGACAAGATGTCGGGTTGCTAATAGGTAGCCCCGGGCTCCAAATCATTTGCCGCTTCGAGCGGCCTTCCGCCGAGAGGCGCTCCCAGCCCGACATCGCTAACGTTCACAGCGGGAAGGCTACATGATAGCCTTCCCGCTGTTGTATTCTCAAGCCGCCGGCGGGAAGTATCAGACCCGCGCACCCTAAGCACACCCGCGTTAGACTGTAACTATGTTGCACCGCATCTTTCCACAAGCCAACAGCTCACTCACCTCGCTTGCACAAATCTCGGTGCAGGTGGCGGAGGCGGCGGCGCTCCTCTCCGAAATGGTTGGCTCATCTACCTCCGAATACCCCGAACTCTTCGACCGCATGCTGGTGCACGAGGCGAACTCGACCGACCTGTTCTTCATGACCCTCACCACCGTGCGAAGCTCATTTGCCACCCCGGTACCCCGCGAAGACCTCTACACGCTGGCCCGCAAACTCACGAACGCGGTCGAAAAGCTCACGAGTGCCGCGCACATCCTTTATCTGCACAAAATTGACGGTTTTGCCCCGCATATTACCGCGATACTCGACATTATCCAGCGGCAGGCGGTGCTGACCGAGGCAGTAATTCCCAAGCTCGCCGATATTAAGGGCCTGGATAACTATTGGATGGATATGCTGCGTATCTCGCGCCAAGCCTTTCGTACCGCCGAAGAATACGATGCAGAACTCGCCGAACGCTTCCCGATGGAACGCTACCGCCGGTACACCAAGTTCATTGCCCAACTGGTTGAGGCGGCAAATGCGATGCGCGGCGTGTCCTCTGAGATCGGGCGTATTATCGTGCAGGAGTCCTAGTGGTTCTGCTCAGTATTCTGTGTGTGGGCGCGTTTCTTTCCGCGATTTTTGTGACCGGCATGCACGATGCCTCCAATGCGATCGCGGTGCCGGTACGCACCCGCACGATGGGCGATACCGCGGCTCTGATTACCGCCGCGCTGTTCAACGGGATCGGCGTGTTTGCGGCGTATCTGCTGATCACCGATATGAGTGTGCCCTGGATTGCCGTTCCCAGCGGGCATTTGGGCCTGCCGGGGCTGACCGCCGCGCTCATTACCGCCGCCTTATGGGGTGTGGCGACCTGGGCCTTACGCATGCCAGCTTCCTCAACGCACGCCCTCATCGGCGCCCTTGCCGGGGTGGCATGGTATGCCCGGGTTGATAGCGAAGGCTCACGGTTTATCCCCGCGATTTTCGATGCCACCCTGCTGCCGCTCCTCTACCTGCCGCCCCTGATTTTCCTCCTCTCCTGGCTTTTAGTGCTCCCGTTTTACCGACTAGCTATCCGTTCTTCACCAAGCAGTGTGAACCGGCATTCGCGTGAGGTGCTGGCAGTGTCGGCATCCGCAATTTCGCTTCTGCACGGTATGCAGACCGGATACCTGTACCTGTTGGTGCTGCACGTGCTGGGTGCGGTTTTTCCGCTTCCCACGCGGGACCTCCTCCCCTGGCATGTGCTCACTATTGCGCTGGCTCTGGCGGCGGGCACGCTCACGGGTGGGCGGCGCATCGGCTACACCTTCGCCTACCGTATGGTGCGCTTAGACCCGATGCGCGGCGCGGTAGCTCAAGGCACCACGGCTCTTATGCAGGCGCTCGGGTACTTCCTGCTGCAGCTGCCGTTCTCGTCTTCGCACCTGGCGACCGCATCCGCCCTGGGGGCTGGGGTGAATCAGCGGTTTAACTCGGTGAAGCCGAAGATCGTTGCGAACATTATGCTAACCTGGTTTGTCACGCTTCCGGCATGTTTTTTGTGTGCGATCGCCCTCATGATGGCTCTTGATGGCATATTTGGGTAGAATTTTTACCCCTAATGTGGGCTGGAATGCTCGCTTATTCCCGCGCAACTCCGTAGAATTCTAGACAACCCTATATATTTCCGCCCTACGTGCCTTATGCGCAGGCCTTATATATTCTTTGGAGAGCTTTGTTTTCCTCTGTCGCCGTCATTGTACGCACGAAAGATCGCCCGGTCTTTCTCGCACGTGCCCTGCAGAACATCGCCGAGCAACGGTATACGCAATACACCGTGTACGTGGTCGATGACGGCGGAAATCAGGAAGAATCTCAGCAGATTATTGACCGCAGCCCGGTTGCGGCGCAGACCGTTCTTCTTCATGCTGCGGGCGGCAATATGGAAGCGGCCTCTAACGTGGGCGTGCGCTCCAGTGAGTCTACCTATATCGCCATTCACGACGACGATGACCTGTGGGATCCCCAATTCCTGGAACGTACCGTCGCAACCCTTGACGAGACCGGTGCCGATATGTGCGTGGTACGGATTATCGAGCGTTTTGAGCAGCAAACCGAGGACGGTTTTATTGTTCTGAACGAACGCACCTTCCACGAAGATCTGCCCGCGATGGGGCTGCAGTTCCTGTTCCGCACCAACCGCGCGGTTCCGATCGGCGTGCTGTACCGCCGCACCCTGCACGAGAAGGTGGGGTATTTTGATGAGGAACTTCCCGTGGTAGGCGACTGGGAATTCAATATGCGCGCCGCCATGGCCGGTGAAGTTCAGCTTCTAGACGAGCCGCTGGCGTACTGGTGCAAACGCCCCGATGCGACGGGTTCTGCCGCTAATAGCGTGAGCCACGAGCAGCAGCATCGTATTTTTGATGCGCAGGTGCGCGCCAACGCGATCCGTGAAGACCTTGCCGCCGGGGCGCATATCGGGCCCTACCTTTACCAGGCGCACCTGACGAACGAACTTGACGGCCGTCTATTGGAAACTCTAGAGGCGCTTCAAGACGTTCAGGAACGTTTGGAACGTCTCGAAACTATGCAGCAGGAACAGTGTGAGCGGCTGCACCGCATGGAGCGGGCGATGTCGTGGAGTGGCAAACTTTCGCGTTTGCGTGCCGTTTTTTCGCCTAAAGATTCATCAAGCAAATAGGTACGCATATGACTCGTGTTCTTGTTGTCGGCGATATTGGCCAGCCCGTTTACCATGTGGGGGACGAGGCCATGACGATCAGCACCGCCGAATACCTGGCGGATGCAGGAATGCAGGTTATTTTAGCAACCCGTGATGCCGAGCAGAGCAAGCGTTATCTGGGGGCCGGGGGTTCGTCTGCATACGAATATATGCCGTTTTTGCTGTTCCCGTGGGCGCCTGCCGAGCGTGAGATCACGTTGGAACGCCTCGAAGAGTTTCTTGTGAGCGGCGTTATGCCGAATCTGCCCGATTTTTGCCCGTCGGCGCAGCAGATCCGCGATTTTGTAGAGGGTATTCAATCGGTGGATGCGGTCGTCATTTCCGGCGGCGGCAACCTGAATTCGCGCTACGGCTGGCTGCTGTATGAGCGCGCCGCTATCGCACTGGTGGCACAGTATGCGAAGATTCCGGTCTTTGTGTCCGGGCAGTCGATTGGTCCCGTGCTTTCCCCGCGCGATGAGGAAGTTCTGCTGCGTATGCTGCGTTCGGCAGCCTCGGTGGCGGTGCGCGAGCGCAGCTCCTACGAGTGGTGCCGCGAGCACGATCTTAAGGCGCTTGCGGGTGTGGATGATGCCAGCGACTACCGGGCGCATACCCCCGAGATGACGCTCGACTATGCGGATGCGCGGGTTGAGGTTCCTGAGCTTCCCGAGCGTTATGTGTGCGTTACGGTGCACGAGGTTTCGGGGAGCAAAGTACACGAACTAGCCGCTTTATTAGACAAGATTTACTCCGAGTATGGGCTGGCGGCGGTCTTCCTGGGGCATATGGGCGACCCAGCGTCGGAGGGCGGGCGCACCGGTGA
Organism: Rothia sp. HMSC069C01; assembly: GCF_001814655.1. Lineage (NCBI taxonomy): Bacteria > Bacillati > Actinomycetota > Actinomycetes > Micrococcales > Micrococcaceae > Rothia > Rothia sp. HMSC069C01. The sequence goes on along the minus strand of NZ_KV817377.1, from coordinate 18,116 downwards.
CTACAAGGCGCATGAACTGGTTGCCGCATCCATGAAATCCCCTGCAACAGTGATACCGATTCTGCACGCGGATGCGACGGTGCGCATCCATCAGGGTGCCGCGTTGAATATTACCGACCGTTACCATCCCGCGATCTTTAGCCTTAGCGCTGGTATTCCTGCGGTTGCGCTGGTGCCCGATGCGTTTACTGAGATGCGGATTTGCGGGGTCATGGGGCATTACGGGATGCAGAATTTTATGACTCCGCTTCATATGCTCGGCACCGACATTCCCGAGAAGCTCATTGCGTCTGCGCTCTCGCTCAGCAGGGGGCAACGCCAAGAGCTGCGGGTGCAGCATGAGGCAGTGACCGCGCTGCTTCACGCGTGGCGTGAGTATATTGCGGCCTCTGTGCGCGGGGAAAAGCAGGCGCATATGCCGGAGGGTATTTCTGCGGCTGCGGCGATTCCCGCCCTGAAACCGTCCCTAGAGGCGATTAACAATGCGGTGCGTGAGCTTTTGCTGAAGACTTCGCTGGCCGAAGGCAACGAATGGGCGCTTTCGGATCGCATGCACTCATGGGAGGCGCATATGCGGGGTGAGTTTGAGCGTGCCGAGGATGAGCTGCAGGCGTTGAAGCGTTCGCGGATGGTGCGGGCGGCGCATCGTACCAGTCGGCAGGTGCAGGCGATGCGGCATATTGGGAGCCGGTTCCGGTAGCCTGCCGCCCCTAACCCCTTTTAAAAAGCGCCTTGCCAAACATCAGAGATCCCGCTTTATTTCGAATGAGGAGCCTTTTGATGCATATCATCCAAGGGCACAAAGGACCCGCAGCGGCACAATTTCAGGGCGGGTAGACTAGACACTATGGCACACGCATCCATGAAGGAACAATTCTTAAACTATGTCCGCGCCGGGGCTCACCGCGTTCGGGCGGGATTTTTTCAGTCTATTCAGATCACGATTGCTTCGATGGGGGCGTATCTTTTTGCGGAGCGGGTGCTGGGGCATGAGGAACCTATTTTTGCAGCGGTCGCGGCGCTGGTGTCACTCGGGTACGTGAGCGGCTCTACCCATTCGCGGCGCATTCTGGAGGTTTCGTTCGGGGTGAGCCTGGGTATTCTGATTGGCGATCTGTTTTTGCAGATGCTCGGGCGCGGCATCTGGCAGGCCACGCTTGCACTGTTTATTTCGGTACTTCTGGCCAGGTTCTTAGATAACGGTATTATTTTTACGATTCAGCTCAGTTTTCAGGCCTGCCTGGTGATTCTGCTGCCGCCGACCTCGGATCTGCCGTTTACCCGCAGCCTTGACGGCGTGATCGGCGGTGTTGCGGCGTTCCTCATGATGTTTTTGATGCCCAAAGACCCGCGAAGTGGGTCGCGTCAGCGTGCCGAGGCTCTTATGAGCGCTTTCTCGGATGTCTTCTTTCTGGCGGCAAAGGCGATTCGCCGGTACAACTACGATCAGGCGTATCAGAGCCTGCAGGATTCGCGTAAACTTCAGCCACTGTATGAGGCGAGTAAGAACGATTTGGTGACGGCGCGCGGTATGGCGCAGCTTTCGTGGGCGGGGAAGAAGACCCGAATCGAGCTTGATCGACTGGCGCAGACTCTCGGGGCTATCGATTTGGCGATTCGTAATACCCGCGTGTTTAACCGGCGTATGGCATCCACGATTGCGCATGTGCAGCTGCGCCCGAAGGCTCTTGAAAAGCTTTCGGCGGCGCTCGAAGAGCTGGCGCTTGCCGCCCAGAGTACGGGACTGGGTATGTATTCCAGTACCGAACATGAGCGTGAACACTATATGGAGGTTGCCCGCGAGCGCCTGATTTCTCTCGCCGAGACTCTGGAACCGAAGCATCTGGGGGTAGAAACCTTTGAGGGCGAGTCGCTGGTGCTTATGCTGAGGCTTATAACCGTGGATATGTTGGAGGCTACCGGTATGGATCATGAGGATGCGTCCGCCATGCTGGTGCCGCTGGGCGAGGCCGTGATGGAACATGCGCCGCGTACCTCCGAGATTCCGATTGTGCAGGCTGATGTTGCGGGCGCTCAGGAGGAGGATTTGCGCACCCGCACCGTTAACATCATGCTGCGCGATGAAGACCTCAAAGAGGGGCTGGGGTAGGTCTTTCCTGCTCGTATCGTGTGGCTGATGATGTGCGTCTAATCCCCATGAGATCCGTCTATAAAACCCGACCATAAGACCCGTGAGCAGATAGTATTTTGGCGAGCAGATAGCAATTCGTTATCTGCTCGCCGAAATACTCTGCTCGCGGTCACGTCACGATGTGCGGCAGTTATTTATCCTGCGGGAAGAGCAGGTTCAACGCCTCGCCTAAGGTGGCGACCTCGCGCACGGTCACCCCATCGGGCACCTGCCCCACGCCCGTTGGGGATGCGGGCACCAGCACATGCGTGAACCCCAGCCTACCAACCTCGGCAATACGCTGGCGAATACCCGGCACGGCACGCACCTCCCCCGCCAGGCCGACCTCGCCAAACACCGCGAGTTTACGCGGCAGCGGCTTATTCTGCGCGGCCGATGCCAGCGCCATCACGCACGCCAGATCGGCGGCAGGCTCAGAGATTTTGGCACCTCCCACCGTGGAAACATAGCAGTCGAGTTTGCCCACGTTCAGCCCGGCGCGGCGCTGCAAAACCGCCAAAAGCATCTGGATGCGCGCCGAATCCAACCCCGCCACCGTGCGCCTGGGCGCGGGTGCCACCGCTTGATCCAACAGCGCCTGGACTTCGGCAAGGAGCGGGCGGCGCCCCTCCATTGTCACGGTCACGCAGGTTCCCGCCACCGGATGCGGCGTGCGCGAAACGAACATGCCGGACGGGTCGAGCACGGGCGCGATCCCATCCTCGTGCATATCGAAGCAGCCGACCTCGTCGGTGGGTCCGTATCGGTTTTTAATAGCGCGCAGCATGCGAATATTGGAGTGTTTATCACCCTCGAACTGGCACACCACATCGACCAGGTGTTCCAGCAGTCGCGGCCCGGCGATCGTGCCTTCCTTGGTCACATGCCCCACCAGCAGGGTACACATGTTGCGTGCTTTCGCGGCGGCAATCAGCGATGCGGCAACCTCCCTCACCTGCGTAACACCCCCGGCGCTGCCCTCAACATCCGCGGACGCAAGGGTCTGCACCGAGTCGATCACCAACAACGCCGGGTCTACCTGCTCAATATGCGCCAGCGCGGTCCCCAGGTCGGTTTCGCTCGTCAAGTACAGGGTATCGGCGACGGCGTGGATGCGGTCCGCACGCAGCTTAACCTGCGCGGCGGATTCCTCACCGGTCACGTACAGCACGTCGCGGGTTTTCGCTCGGGCACGCTCAGCGGCGGGGGTTCGCGGGGTGTATCCGCGCGCGAAGGTGGCGGCAACATCCAACAGCAGGGTAGATTTGCCCACGCCGGGTTCGCCAGCCATCAGAATCACGGCACCAGGCACCAGTCCCCCGCCAAGTACCCGGTCGAATTCGGGGTTGCCGGTGCTCATATAGGCGGCGACTGTCGAGTCTACTTCGCCGATCACCTGCGCCGGTTTCTGCACGCTGGATGCGGTACGGGTGCGCGCCACGGTACCCCCGGCGGCTTCCTCAACAGACCCCCAGGTTTGGCATTCACCGCATCGACCCACCCATTTGGCGGTGGTCCAGCCGCATTCGGTACAGCGGTAGGCGGGGGATCCTTTAGTGGTTTTTGTGCGTGCAGCCATGGTTTTTATTGTACGGGCGACCCTGACATTTTAAACACCTAGATCGTCAAAAGCCGAAGAAGAGAATATCGGGGCGGGACGCGCACAAAGGCGGTAACACAGGCTAAAACGATACAATATATTCCGTGCAGACAGATTACAGTGAACTCCTCCTGAAGACCATTGCGCAGATCGCCCCCGGCACCGAGCTGCGTGAAGGGTTAGAACGCATCCTCCGCGGGCGCACAGGCGCACTCATCGTACTCGGTTCAGACCGCACCGTCACGGGGCTCTCCTCCGGTGGGTTCACCATCGACACCGAATTTTCTGCCACCCGCCTGCGTGAGCTCGCCAAGATGGATGGCGCGATCATCTGTGACCGCGACGCCACCCGCCTGCTCATGGCGGCGGTACAGCTCATGCCGGATGCAACCATCGACACCAACGAATCCGGAACCCGCCACCGCACCGCCGAACGCATGGCAATCCAGACGGGTTTCCCGGTGATCTCGGTCAGCGCCTCCATGTCCGTCATTTCGGTGTATGTGGACGGCACCCGGTACACGGTCGAAGACACCCAATACCTGATGGCACGCGCCAACCAGGCAATCCAAACCCTTGAAAGCTATAAGAAACGCCTCAACAAGGTGCTTTCCACGCTGTCCGCACTCGAAATCGAATCACACGTTACACTCAGCGATGTCGCTATCACTCTGCAGCGCATGGAGATGGTGCGGCGCATTATCTCTGAAGTCAGTCACTATGTGCTTGAACTCGGTGTGAACGGTCGTCTGGTGGCGCTTCAGCTCGAAGAGCTCCGCAGCCCCGATATGGCGGGTATCGACGTTATTCTGCATGACTATCTGCCGCGGCCCACCGCGCAAAGCATCTCCATTGCAACTCGGGCTCTGCGCGACCTTACCGACATGGATATTGTGGACCTCACTATGATCGCCCAGGCCGCAGGGTTCGGCGATTACGAACTCGACACTCCCCTGCAGCCGCGCGGCTACCGCCTGCTTGACGGCATCGCCACTATTCCGAACACAATTGCCGAACGCCTCGTTGAACGGTTCGGCACTTTGCAGGCGCTCATGGCCGCATCCCTGGAGGATCTGCGTGATGTTGATGGTATAGGCGAGCATCGTGCCCGCACCGTGCGCGAATCGCTCTCCCGCATGGCGGAAAGCAGCCTCGAAAAATACCTCTAACATTAGCCGGGTAGGGTCCGAAGAACACCAGCCGCCCGATAGAAAGAGCCTTTATTTCAATAAAGCGTTAAAAACTCTCTTTATTGAAATAAAGGCTCTTTCTATACGTCTTTTATATATTCCCGCAGGGGAATACCGTGGGCGCTATTTCAACAGGAAGTTCACTCGCTGCGAGGTCACTCCATTCACGGTAGCCGTCACCCAGTATGTACCCTTCGCCGTATTCTTCAGCGCATTACACCCAGAGGTATTGAGCTTACGATCCCACGCAACATCGCTGGCGGCTTCCTTGCCCGCAGGAATCTCGGTCTTCTTCGTGGGAGTGGGCGTGCACTTCGCAGACGAATACACCTGGGTGTCGCCCGATGTAATGTTGATCTCCACGCCCTCGGCAACCTTCTCGCCGCCAATAAAGCAGGGCTTACCCGAAGAATTCGTGTACACCACGTGGAACGACGGCATTTCACCGGGCGCATACTGCTTCTTTGAAGGCTCGACCGTCACCTTCAGATCCTTGGCATTGCACAGAGCCACGGCTGGCGTTGCGGATGCGCTCGCCGATCCAGACGGAGTTGCACTGCCGGATACCGCTGGGGTCCCAGAAACGGACGGGGTTGCAGATGCGTTCGGGCTGCCGGATGCTGAACCGCTCACCGACCCCGAAGGCGCAACCGTAGAAGGTGTGGGGCGCGCGCTGAAATTCTGGAAAGGTTCGCCGGTGGCTGTCGCCTCTGCGGCGGCATCGTCTTGAGGCCCCTTATTAATCTGGTTCACTAGGGTGGTAATACCAACAACGCCAACCAGCAAAACAAGAATAAGCACTACCACGGCAACGATACGACGGCGGCGGTATACTTCGGGGGGTAATTCGGGACCAAGTTCAGACATACCGTTAAGAATAACGGTTTTTTGGGTGTCGTGCATGCAAAACCATATATATAAGCTACATGGAATAGATAAAAATACGTTGCCTGTATATTGTGGGTCAATTGGCACCCGATACCCAATATCACCTACTCTAGAAACAGTAATACATTACAACGCAAGCAATTATTGCCATGTTCAATTTAAAAGACTCACACGAACTACACCACCGCATAAATACTTGGTACCAGCACCATGCCCGCGACCTGCCCTGGCGCCGCGCCGACTGCACGGCCTGGGGTGTGATGGTGAGCGAATTCATGCTGCAGCAGACCCCTGTGAACCGCGTGCTTCCTGTTTGGGAAGAGTGGATGCGCCGCTGGCCCACGCCCGCATCCCTTGCCGCCGAAGACAGCGCGGAGGCGGTGCGCGCCTGGGGCCGTCTGGGCTACCCGCGCCGCGCCCAACGACTGCACGGCGCGGCGGTCGCTATTACGAAGCATCATGACGGCGAGGTTCCGGCGGATTATGATGAACTTCTTGAGCTTCCTGGCGTGGGGGCATACACCGCGGCGGCGATTACGGTCTTCGCCTTCGGCAGACGCGCCACAGTTATCGACACTAATATTCGCCGGGTGCACGCCCGCGCCGTCATGGGCAAGGCACTGCCCCATAAGCATTTGAACGTCGCCGAAACAACCCTTGCCGAAGAGCTGATGCCGCAGAATACCGCCGTATCCTGCGTGTGGAACGCTTCCGTTATGGAGCTGGGCGCACTCGTGTGCGTCGCCAAGAATCCACGCTGCGAGCAGTGCCCCCTTGAGGATATCTGCGCGTGGGTGAAGGCGGGAAAGCCACAGGCCGAGTATACGCCTACGGGGCAGAGCTGGCACGGCACCGACCGGCAGCTGCGCGGTGCCATGATGGCGGTTCTGCGCGCTGCACACGCACCGGTGCCGCGGGAACTTCTAACGGACTTCTCCACCGATATTACTGTTCCCGATGCCCTGAAGGTTCCGGTGCAGGATTTACGCAAGCTCGACTCATCCCAAGAACAAATCGACCGATGCTACAGCGGGCTTCTCAAAGATAAACTCGCGAAAGAGCGCAAGGACAGAGTTTCGCTTTAGGTTTTGACCTTTTATACGCTATTCCCTAACTCACGATAAACCCCGAAAAAATATTGTTTTCACCTGAAATCTTTGGAAAAATGGAGAAAACATTCTGGAAAGCTCATTTCTTTATGAAGGAGGACTCCATGAAAATAGCGGTCATAGGGGCAACCGGCACCATCGGCTCGAAAATTGCCGCCGAACTGGAAAAACGCGGTCACGAGGTAGTGCCGATCAGCCGCTCACACGGGGTAGATGTTTCATCGCTCGCAGATTTAAGCGCGGCGCTGACCGGAGTGGATGTTGTGATCGATGCGATTAACAACATGATCATGAGCAGCAAAAAGGCGCAGACAGCCTTTATCAGCACCTCCAGCAATATCGCGCAGGCGGCGGCTGATAACGATGTGAAGCGCATCGTCTGCGTCTCGATCGCCGGAGTAGAAAACCCGGCGGTTAGCCGCGGATACGGCTACTATGCGGGCAAGGCGGCGCAGGAGAAAACCTATCAGGATTCCGCCGTAGACACCGTTATTATCCGTTCGACGCAGTGGTTTGAGCTTCTTGACCCCATTGTTCAGCAGGTTACGGTGGGGCCCGTCTCGGTGCTGCCGACCATGAAAATGGCACCTATTCCCGCAGAGGCTGCAGCACAGCTGGTATGCGATGTTGCCGACGGTTCCGAGAATGTACCGCGCACGGGCATCGTCTCGATCCGCGGTGAAGAAGAAGGAACAACAGCGGAGTTCGTGAAGCGCCTTCTCACGGCACGCGGCGAGGTCGGCGGCAAAACACCGAAGGTGGTGCGGCAGCTGCCGTATTTTGGTTCCGCTATTGCCAAAGGCGGGCTGATTCCCGATCCCGCAGATCACACCGTCTCCACCACGCTTGAGGAGTGGCTGGCAAGCCTGTAGCGATTTCGATACTGCGCGAACCGATGCGGTCTTCGTACATACGAAGACCGCATCATCGTGTTAAGCGCTCGTGTGCCTATGCGCCCTTATGCTCAAGAAACCCGATAAGCCTGTCAAGCAGGTCTTGCAGCTGTTCACGCTCCTGTGAGGTGAATTCGGCGCTCATGGCACGCTCGACGGCGCGAACCTTCTCGTCAGCCTGAACAACCAGTTCTTCGCCCGCATCGGTGAGGGTCACGATATTCACGCGGCTGTGAACTTCGGAGGGCACACGGGTAATCAGGCTTTTCGCATCCAGACGGGCAAGAATGGTGGCCATCGTCTGCGGGGTTACCGCTGCGGCACGCGCCAATTGCGCCGCAGACTGCCCGGGCACATAGTAGAGCGAAGTCATGGCTGCATATTGTGCGACGCTCAGATCATACTCGCGCAGAACCTTAGATTTGACCGCCATCATCGCCTGCTCGGCGCGTTTAATCGACGACCCTATGCGCGACCGGGTTTCGGCGAGATAGGCTTCTTGCCCCTGTCCCGGCTGCGGAGGGTATTTTACAGACTGCTGTGATTTTTCCGATGATGCGGGCATGTACTAAGCATACTATCCCCCGACTCCGTCTCGCTTTGTTATTCACCGACATACACACTTAGCAGAAACGCGGCGATATTGCCGGGGGTACAGCAATAATTATTCAGAAGCGCGGCAAAAACACCCTGAACAACTAAGGCTTGTCCCCGAATCCTCACGCAAAGGATTCGGGGACAAGCCTTAGTTAGTGCCTTCCGCAGGATTGCCTACTGGGGAAAGCCGCTAGTCAGATGCCCCTCCGGTAATCTGCTCGGCTTCTTCCACGGCAGACTCCGCCATCTTATTGACGGTCTCCAGGGGTAAATCCCGCATCTGCTGCGAGGAGAAGACGAACTTCGCATCGTCGCCTTCACCCTCGACACCCACGGTAATCTTCTCGCCGGGCTTGATTTCGCCGAAGAGGATCTTCTCGGAGAGAGCATCCTCAATATTACGCTGCATTTCGCGGCGCAGCGGGCGGGCGCCCATTGCCGGGTCGTAACCCTTCGAGGCCATGAGAACCTTTGCGGCATCCGTAAGCTCGATCGACATTTCCTGATCTGCCAGGCGCTTTGCCAACCGGCCCACGAAGAGATCCACGATCTGCAGAATCTCGTTCTCGGAGAGCTGCGGGAACACAATAATATCGTCCACGCGGTTCAGGAACTCGGGGCGGAAGTGCTCCTTGAGGTTCTCCATCACGCGGGCCTGCATGCGCTCGTAATCGGCGTCGCCGTGATCCATCGCCTGGAAGCCCACGGGAACGCGACGGTTCACATCGCGCGAGCCGAGGTTCGTGGTCATAATGATCACGGTGTTCTTGAAGTCCACCACGCGACCCTGTGAGTCGGTCAGGCGGCCGTCTTCAAGAATCTGCAGCAGCGAGTTGAAGAGATCGGTGTGAGCCTTCTCGACCTCATCGAAGAGCACCACCGAGAACGGCTTGCGGCGCACCTTCTCGGTCAGCTGACCGCCCTCGTCGTAACCCACGTACCCGGGAGGCGCACCGAAGAGTCGAGACACGGTGTGCTTCTCCTGGTATTCGGACATATCCAGGGTAATTAGGGCGTCTTCATCGCCGAAGAGGAATTCTGCCAGAGCCTTCGCGAGCTCGGTCTTACCAACACCGGTTGGACCAGCGAAGATAAACGAGCCACCGGGGCGGCGCGGATCCTTCAGACCGGCACGGGTGCGGCGAATCGCACGGGAGAGAGCCTTGATAGCGTTGTCTTGACCGATCACGCGCTTGTGCAGCTCGTCCTCCATCTTGATCAGACGCGAAGACTCTTCCTCGGTGATCTTGTACACCGGAACGCCGGTCGAGGATGCGAGCACCTCAGAGATAACCTCGGGGGTCACCTCGCCGAAAGCATCGCCGTTTTCGCGCCAAGCCTTCTCAGCCTCGGCCTTTTCGGCGAGTACCTTTTGCTCTTGATCGCGCAGCGCGGCGGCCTTCTCGTAATCCTGGCCCTTGATAGCGTCTTCCTTCTGCGTGCGCAGCTTCGACGCCTTCTCGTCAAGAATCTTAATCTCGGGCGGGGCGGTCATCCGCTTGATGCGCAGGCGAGCACCTGCCTCATCGATCAGGTCAACGGCTTTATCCGGCAAGAAGCGGTCGGAAATATAGCGTGCCGCCAAGTTCACGGCAGCCTCGATCGACTCGTCGGTAATGGTTACGCGGTGGTGAGCCTCGTACTTATCGCGCACACCCTTGAGAATCTGCACGGCGAGCTCTTGGGAAGGCTCGTCCACCTGAATTGGCTGGAAGCGGCGTTCCAGTGCGGCGTCCTTCTCAATGTGCTTGCGGTACTCGTCCAAGGTGGTGGCACCGATGGTCTGCAGCTCACCGCGAGCCAGCATCGGCTTCAGGATGGAGGCGGCGTCGATAGCGCCCTCTGCGGCACCGGCACCGACGAGGGTGTGAATCTCGTCAATGAACAGGATAATGTCGCCGCGGGTGCGAATCTCCTTGAGCACCTTCTTGAGGCGTTCCTCAAAGTCACCGCGGTACCGGGAGCCCGCGACCAAGGATCCCAAATCCAGGGTGTACAGGTGCTTATCTTTGAGAGTTTCGGGAACATCGCCGTGTACGATGGCCTGCGCCAAGCCCTCAACAACGGCGGTTTTACCAACACCGGGTTCACCAATAAGCACGGGGTTGTTCTTGGTGCGGCGTGAGAGAACCTGCATTACGCGTTCCATCTCGTGGTGACGACCAATCACCGGGTCAAGCTGACCTTCGCGTGCGGCGGCGGTGAGGTTACGCCCGAACTGATCGAGAATCGTCGAACCCGCCGGGGTGCCCTCGCGGGAGTTGCCAGCGCCGACACCGGCGGTTTCCCTATTCTCGTTGTTGCCGGGGTATCCAGAAATAAGATCCATGACGGCCTGGCGAACCTCGGCACCCTGCACGCCTACTTTGGAGAGAACCTGGTTTGCCACGCCTTCGGAGGCGCGCACCATGCCCAGCAGGATATGTTCGGTGCCAATATAACCGTGGTTAAGCTGAATGGCCTCACGCATGGAAAGTTCGAGGACCTTCTTGGCGCGCGGGGTGAAGGGAATGTGACCGCTTGGCGCCTGGGGGCTGGGACCCACAATGCTCTGCACCTGTTCGCGCACGGCATTCAGGGTAACCCCGAGGGACTCAAGAGCACGGGCACCGATGCCCTCGCCCTCGTGAATCAGCCCGAGCAGCAGATGCTCGGTGCCGATGTAATTGTGGTTGAGCATGCGTGCTTCTTCTTGGGCAAGCACCACAACGCGCCGAGCTCGGTCGGTAAAGCGTTCAAACATTGCGCACTCCTTGGAAATTTTGCTTGATACTAGATTACGTGGAAAAGCGCGGCTACGGTGCACTGTTCGCCATCAAGAGAACGTCTGTGTCGCTATTTTTCGGGGAGCCTTTTACCGAGCCAAAACCGGGATGCGCATCGGGCGTTTCTCGACGGTCATAAACATTTTCATGAAACTTTTATCGGGCTCTATCAGAAGACCTAATATTGCTTTAGCTTATAGCAATACTAATGTACCTCCGCGCCCTTTACTAAAACGTTATAATTCTGCTTCGGTATTTAGATTCTTAGGAGACATTCTTGAGGATTGCTCTCATAAGATAACGGGGATTCCATAAACACCAAGAAAAGGCCCGGGGCGATACCCACCATGTGATTACCTAAATACATATCACGGGGCTAATAAAAAAGCCGGAAGATGATAGCTCTTCTCATGAAGGACTTTTTCTAAAACCTCGTTATACAGAAGGCGGGATAACACTTGATGTGTCATCCCGCCGTCGGCAGATGAAATACCATCACAGAATTAGCGATGGTATCAATACTATTTACTTACCTTCTGCCTTCATAGCTGCGTAGTAAGCATCCTGAATTTCCTGATGGATGCGGCCGCGGTCAGAAACTTCGTGACCGTTTTCGCGTGCCCACTTACGAATTGCAGCGGTTTCAGGGTTACGCTTCACCGGAGCGGAAGAGCCACGACCACCGCGGGAACCGCGCTGGGAGGCGCCTACCTGAACGCGACGACCCTTAGATGCGAACGGACGAATTGCATCACGAAGACGAGCGGCATTAGCACTGGATAGGTCAATCTCGTAATGAGCTCCGTCGAGGCCGAATCGTACAGTCTCTTCTGCGGGACCACCATCAAGGTCGTCCTCAAGAATAATGCGCACCTTCTGTGCCATAGGGGTTTTCTCCTTAGTTTGGTTTATTGCTCCAACTATGAGTTTTTACACTGCACGTTGTCACACTCTCTAATTTATCTCCTTCATAATAACAGAAATAAATGACTAATGACTACCAACATAGAGAATTCTAAGGAATGACACAGAATAGTGTTGTCATTTAACGGTTATATTTATTGACGCTCCGTTTTATTACCCGTTTTATCAGTACCAAAAGGATTTACCGTTCCTTGTGAACCCTTTACCTTCTCGTACCACTGTTGAGCGTCTTTTTCGACATCACGCTGTGCTGAACGTTCGGCGCGATCTGCCCGGTTAATCCAACGCAAAATGAAATATAACGCAATCCCGGCAAAAATAGGAGGCAGCAGCGCAATCAAAATCTCCATGAAAATCCCTCACAACCTTTCGTGCTGATGACAGCATACCCGATAGCGCAAAATGCCGCCCGATAACGCATACACGTTACGAACGGCATCTACGGTTTAACGCGGTTTACAGACCTTTACGAAAGAAAAGGCTTGATCAAGCCCGAAATTACGACTCCGGTTTCATCAGCGGGAACAAAATAGTTTCACGAATACCTGGCTGACGCACCACGGTTCCAGGGCGTTCAGGGTCCTGTTCACCCGCCAAAAGCATAATCAGACGGTCAACACCCAGCCCGAGACCGCCCATCGGCGGTGCACCGTGCTCTAGGGCGCGTAAGAAGTCCTCATCAAGTTCCATCGCCTCGTCATCGCCCGCAGCAGCCTTATGGGACTGCTCAGTCAAACGCTCGCGCTGAATCACAGGGTCGATCAGCTCAGAAAACGCGGTACCGCGCTCCATGCCGCCAATAATCAGATCCCACGCCTCAATCGTGCGGGAACCATCGCGGTTTGGTCGCGCCAGAGGCTGGGCGCTTGGCGGGTAGTTATATACAAAGGTCGGGTTCAGCAGTGTTGGCTCCACGATTTCGCCGAAAAGCTCAATCACAAGTTTCTCAGCATCCCAGGCGGGATCCACCTCGACCTCATGCTTGGCAGCGATCTCGCGCAGCGTCTCAGCGGGGGTGTCCGGGGTTATTTCAACGCCCACGGCCTCAGACAGTCCGGGGTAGACGCTCAGCCACGCCCACTCACCGCCCAGGTCAATCGTGCCGTCCTCAGTCTCAATCGCGGTAACCCCGAGTTCCTGTGCGCACGCAACAATAATCTCCTGCATGCGCTCGGCCATCACGTACTGATCGGCGTAGGCTTCGTAGCATTCCAGGGTTGTAAATTCGGGGCTGTGCGTCGAATCCACACCCTCGTTGCGGAATACGCGACCGATTTCGTAGACGCGCTCAATACCGCCTACCACGGCACGCTTGAGCGGAAGTTCGGTGGCGATGCGCATCGTCATAGGCTGGTCGAAGGCATTCAGGTGAGTGCGGAACGGACGGGCCGTCGCGCCGCCGTGCACCAGCTGCAGCACCGGGGTTTCCAGCTCAATATAGCCGTGGTCTTCCAGCACGCGGCGCACAGTGCGGGTAATCAGGGCGCGCTTTTTCACCAGGTCACGAGCCTCAGGGCGAACCATCAAGTCCAGGTAGCGACGGCGCACCCGAGTTTCCTCGTTCAAATCCTTGTGCAGCACGGGCATGGGGCGAATCGACTTCGCGGCCATCCTCCACTCACGCACCATAATCGACAGTTCGCCGCGGCGAGAGACCACCACGCGGCCGGTCACATACACGTGATCGCCCAAATCCACCAGGGATTTCCAGTCGGCAAGCGACTGTTCACCAACCTCATTGAGCGAGAGCATCGCCTGAATGCGGTCGCCATTCGTACCCGCTTGCAGGGATGCAAAGCAGAGTTTACCGGTATTGCGCACGAACACAACACGGCCCGGCACATGCACCACATGGTCAGTTTCGTCCCCGGCGGTGAGCTCGCCGGACTCTAATTTCGGGTCGTACTGAGCGCGAATATCGGCGATATGATCCGGTTCGATGCGCTTACCTTCGGCATCCAGAAGCCCAACGGGATACGCTTCACCCGCGGTCTCCAAGAACTTAGCGCGCTTCTCCAAGCGAATCTTCATCTGCTCGGACATATCTGCAATGGCCGGTGTGGCACTCTGCTCGTTGCTCAAAAGGTACCTATCTCGTGTTTTAGGAGGTCAAATGTGACGGTTTGCTACAGCAAATCCATGTTGTCGATCAAGCGTGTGGAACCCACATATGCCGCAACTAGTGCGAGCACCCGCTCGGAATCGGCGGTCGGCGGCTGGAAATTGCTCGGATCCACAAGCTCCAGGTAGTCCAGGCGCACACCCTCGGTCGAGTTAATACGTGCCCGTGCACTCTCTAGATCAATGCTCTCAAACCCGCGGTTCAGCGAGTTTTCGCGCATCAACGCAAGGGTTCGGGAAATCACCAGCGCAGCTTCGCGTTCCTGCTCGCTGAGGAATTCATTCCGTGAGGAAAGAGCCAAGCCGTCGTCGTCACGCACAATAGCGACAGGACGCAGGGTAATGTCGTGGTTGAAGTCGTGAATCATGCGCTGCACGAGCAAAACCTGCTGGGCATCCTTCTGCCCGAAGTAAGCGTTAACCTCGTGCGAACCCGCGGCGGGGCGCACAATATTGAAGAGCTTATTCACAACGGTGAGCACGCCGTCGAAGTGTCCGGGGCGGGTGATTCCCTCAAATTTGTTGCCCAGTTCGCCGCTGGAAATGCGAATAAGCGGCTCGCCTTCGGGATACATTTCATCCACGGAGGGCGCGAAGATAATATCGACACCCGCATCGGCGGCGACCTGCGCGTCCGTTTCCAGGGCGCGCGGGTATTTGTCATAGTCTTCGTTGGGGCCGAATTGAAGCGGGTTAACAAAGATCGACGCCACCACAACATCGTTCTGTTCACTCGCGCGGCGCAAAAGCGTGGCGTGCCCTGCATGCAGAGCACCCATCGTAGGCACATACCCGAGCGTAGCGCTGCGGTATTGCACCTCACCTTCCTGTTCGGCGGCTTCGGCACGGGCGCGCTCATTCAGCCGTTCCTGGGCGGCGGCAAGCGCCTCCGCAATAGCGGAGCGAAGCTCGGTAATAGTCGTGACGATGCGGGGCATCGAGGTCTCAGTCATGACGAGAACTCCTTATCGTCAGGCATCGCACCGGATTGACGCGTGCCCGTGGTGTGGGTTCGCAGGGTAGATTCAATCCGAGCCTTCTGGTCGTCGTTTAATAAGTTTCTATTATGCGCCCTAGATGCGGTTGCGCGCACCATGGCGGCATATGAGTCAGCGATATCCTGTGTATTTTCGTGGTCGGTGTACTCTATCAGCGCATTAAGATGCGCATCCAGGGTACCTGCATCGCCGCGTGCCACGGGACCGGTCAGCGCGCCTTCGCCACTCGCAAGCGCGTTATCGACGGTCGCACGAACCAGCGGACCGAGGTAACGCGCCGGGTCTTCAATACCGATACTAGCAAGCATCTGCTGGGACTGTCCCAAAAGTGTGACGAGATGGTTCGAGGCGTGCGCCAGTGCGGCGTGATAAAGCGCACGATCGGCTTCGGCAACGTGGACGGGCTCACCGCCCATTTCAACGACGAGCGCCTGAGCTATAGGGATAAAAGGCGCGGGCCCGGTCACGGCAAAGCTCGTACCGGTGAGTCGTTGTAAATCCAGGGATAAACCGGTGAAAGTCATGGCGGGGTGAATCGCCAAGCCGATAGCGCCCAGTGTGGTTGCGGGAGCAAAAATATCGGTGCCGTGCCGCCCGGAGGTGTGCACAAGCAACTGCCCACTGGTTAAGGACCCGGAAGATGCCAAATACTCGATCAGACCAGCCAATTCATCGTCGGGGACAGCCAACAGCAGCAGCTCGCTGCGTTCGGCAATCTGTTCCACCTCAAGGAGCGGTACGCCGGGTAAGAGCACATCCGCCCGTTCTTGAGAAGCTTCAGAAACCGCATGCACACCCACCAGGGAATGCCCGGCAGCGCGCAGGGCGGCACCGAGCACAGCGCCAACTTTACCGGCGCTGATAACGCCGATGCCGAGGCGTGCGGGTTTCAGATGATTCGTGGTCACACTCTTAAGTATATTAGGTACCGCAAAATCCGCGTGTTTTTCAGCGTTCACCAGGTGCGTCGAAGATCATGACGGACTTGAGCAAGGAATTATGCCGAAGGCGATGTGTAATAGGCCCGAGTGCCGTCAGTGCGGGCGATGATCTCGACGGCAATGCGTTCGGCATCGTGAACCTCTAGGTTCTGGACGGTGGGTTTAACCGGTCCCGGAACGCTGCCTAAACTTATGCACGCGGTTTTGAGGATGCGATTGAGCGGCCCCTGCGACCACTGCACCGCGAGCACCTGCCGCTCGGGGACTACCGAGAGGAACCGCAGCAGGCAGCCGCCACGCAGCAAGAGAAGATCCCGGGTGGGGGCGTGTCCCGAATGGTGCAGGTCGGCCTCAGCTTCCACTCGTTCGGTATTCACCCGCGCGAAGCCGTCACGCCGGAAGGTGAGCGGGTTAAGCCAGCGTGTCCGGTGCGGTGCCTTCACTACGCCTAACTCACTGCTGTCGGCGGGGTTGTACCTTGATGATTCCATAACCGCCTGCACGGTTTCGAGGCTGTGCGGTGACGCACTCGGCAGCAGCAGGTGAAGAAGCCGCTGCATTTCGCGGGCGGTGCCCACGGGCAGGGCGGTGTTTCGGGTAAATAAGTCGTCGGATGAACCCTCCGTATTTACTGCCACGCCTGCAATATTGACCACCACCCGGTACCACCCGAAGGGCTTCCACAGCAGGGGCTGTTCAATCTTGAGGGCCTGAATACGCTGCGGGAACAGGGTTTGCGTATGCGTGCCTGTGAAGCCATAGGTGATGCGCAGGCTGTCGCCGCGCGCATCCGAAGTATTCTGGCGGATGCGCTCCACCGTGAAATTTGCTCCCTGATCGAAACTGCTCCACAGCTGCCAGAGAAAACCGAGAATTGGAATCAGGGACGGAAAAATAAACTGCGATATCTGCCCCAGGTCCTTTTGGGGGTTCATCAGCCACCCCACGATCGTACCGCCCACCCAGATAATCGCTACCGGGAGTGCCCACAACAATGCGCTGAGCACAATCGCGGCAAGAACCCGCAAATTGGGGACTTTGAAGAGCAACCGTTCCGGCTTGTGGCCTGTTTCTGTCTGCTGCTCCCCTGCGAGGTTCACCTCGTGATCCTTCTCAGCCGGAGCACTCACAGCATCGGCGGACTCCGACGTATTGGCGGCACGCAGGGTACTCATCCTGCGCAGCAGGCGTTCCTGCAAATCCTGCGCCTTCGCATGCGAGAGGTATTTGATATGCAGGGCTTCTTCGGCACCGTCCGCTGCCTCAAGCCGAAGCTCGGACAGCCCCAAAATACGGGCGACGAGCGGGCGTGAAATATCGACGCTTTGCACGCTTTCCAGGCGAATCTGCCGCTGTTTCTTGAAAAATATTCCGCTGTGGCGGTATACCGAATGCACGCTCACGCTGTAGCGGGTAAACGCCCACGAAAGAATACTTCCGCCAAAAATAAGAACCGCCGCAGCACCGTAGCCATACAGCATTACCGGGTTATGTCCCACGTGGTTCAGCAGATATTCGGGCAGCTGCCGAAGGATATTCCAGTAATCATTCTCGGCATTATTGTTGAAGGAGTTCTTAATATAATCCCACGCGAGATAAATAATAAACGCGAAGAAAACCCATATTTTCATGATGAACGTGCGCACATCGGTACGCCACCACGTGAGGGTCTCCGCAGCTTCATCCGGGGTTATCTGGTGTTCAGAAGTGTTAGAAGACTCGACAGACCGCACGCCCTGGTTATTCGAGTTTTGGGGTTCCTGTGTCATTACAGCGCCGCCATGCGTTCATCGGCGCGGCGTATCAAAAGCTGGCGCAGCTGCTGCCCACGTTCAGCGGGAATACCGTACAGCGTCACCTTAGAAGCGGTCACCCCGGCGGTGCGGATCGTCAGACGCACCAGGTGATGAGCACGTTCCAAGGGGCCGGAATCTACATCTACATACTGGATGCGCCCAT
>NZ_KV817376.1:0-786 GCF_001814655.1 Rothia sp. HMSC069C01 | reverse complement strand
GACTTAAATTCTGATGCGCGGCTTACGTTTCACGGGTGTCTGCTGGGGATGCTTTGGAAGAATGCTCCCGAAAACACGAGTAAACCGCTACCGCACTGCCTTCGCCGTCTGCTCGGCTAAGTAGGTTGCGGTTTTTAGATCAAGATTCAGCTCTGTGCGGCGCAGCTCGCGGATCAGCTGAACCTCATCCTTCGCGGGGTCAAGGCCCGCCTTGTCCGCTACGGAACGAGCCCAATCGATGGCGGCTTCCATCGGTTCGTCTGCCTTCGCGAAGAGAACGGCAAGTTCCGCCCTCGGGTTCTTATCGCTGCCAAAAAGTCCCATACTTTCTCCTTCCGCGTGCCGCTAAATCCTTGTGATATATCGAGATTCAAGGATTTTCAGTACCTTGCTATCTTAACACGGCACTATAGCCACTTTGAGAGATGCAACACAATAACTGGCTTATGAAGTCGAAGGCTTCTCTTACCGCTGGGAAACAAGTACCAGCGCATCCACGCGGGTGTCGGTGCGGGGGTCGTGTACCTTGCGGCGGCGGTAGGCGCTCACATGCCCGGGCAGCTGTACCGGCCCGGCGGTGGCGTGCTCGGCGACGAACTCGTCAAGCGCCTGCAGCCGCTCAAATCCGGGGTTCTCCCCCTGCGCGGCGCGGGTCGCCATGGCGAGCACGCGCATCCGAAGGGCAGAGTGCAGTGCCGCCGTTTCCGCACGATTCAGGGCAATAACTGTGGGAGTAGGTTTCTCTGGGGCAGCATCCGTGGAGTGGTTGCCGGGCACCGTATCAGC
>NZ_KV817375.1:0-79475 GCF_001814655.1 Rothia sp. HMSC069C01 | reverse complement strand
CCAGTCAACATATAGAGAAAGGACCTCTGGTGTAACCTGAGGCCCTTTAATAAGCTCCCCCGACTGGACTCGAACCAGTAACCCTTCGATTAACAGTCGAATGCTCTGCCAATTGAGCTACGGGGGATTATCCCGTTACGGCTTTTATCCGCAACGAGTAATAACTATACCGGCTGTTTGTTGCCTCCGCAACTTAGGGTATAGTGATGTACCTTACTAGTTTTTTGTGAGTGTTCTGCGGCGCATTTCAAGCTCTAAAAGCTCTCGTTGCACGTGCGCATACTCTTCACCGTCGGAGGCCGAGCTGAGCTGCTCCAGGCGCATCATGAGGTCGGATTTCTGTCGGGTGATCTGGTGGATAAAGAGGCTGTTGAGAGTACCCTCAATAAACCTGGGGAGGTGCTCTTCGTGGGCTATGGGCAGCGCCGCTACACTCAGTTCGGCGATCGCGGGGTGTACCTCGGCGATAGTACCGGAACGCACTACGTTGAGCCATTCAACCCCGGCAGCGGGCGCTACCGTGGAGGCCGCGTGTATGATGCCTCGAGAAATTTCGCGGTGCATACGGTAGCGGAATTCTACGCGGGCGAATTCCTGCCACTGGGATACGCTCATCAAGTGAGGATGCTGCAGGGCGATTTCGAGCGCGGCCTTTTCGAGACGAGCCACGGGGTCGGCGGGGTCGGGGGCGAGTATTGGCTCTCCCCCAGCGGTATTTGCCACGCTAGTATCACTATGAGTGTCTGGCATAGTATTTCCAGGGTTCGCGGACCCTTCTGGCTGAGGCGCAGGGTTTCCAGCAGATGCGTTCCACGGCTGAGCTGAGTAGTTCTGCGGAACCTGCTGACCATATCCAGGTACCTGCTCGTACCGGGGCGTTTGGGACTGCTGAGCCACCGGTTCGTAACGTTTTTTCTGCTGCGGGTGGCGCTGGGCGTAGGCAACCGCACGCTGTATTTCCTCAAGTTCCATACCGAGCTGTCCAGAGACTTTACGCATATAGGCCGGGCGCAGGTCACGGTCCCTGATTCCGGCGATAATGGGCGCGATGGCGCGCATCGCCAACACACGCCCCTCTAGGGTTGTCAGGTCGAAGCGTTTGAGGGTTGTGTCGATGACGAATTCGAAGAGCGGACGGCGAGAGGCGATAAGGGATCGTACCGCCGCATCGCCCCTGTGCAGGCGAAGGTCGCACGGATCCATACCTTCTTGGGCGACCGCCACGTATGTTTGTGCCACAAAACGCTGATCCTCCTCAAACGCTGCGAGCGCGGCTTTCTGCCCCGCGGCATCGCCATCGAAGGTAAAGATAATTTCTCCGCCGGAGCCGTCATCGGTGATCATGCGGCGTACCACTTTGATGTGCCCCGCACCGAAGGCGGTGCCACAGGTTGCTACGGCGGTCTTGATGCCCGCCAGGTGTGCCGCCATAACGTCTGTGTATCCTTCGACGATGACGACCTGTTTGGTTTTTGTCATTTCGCGTTTGGCAAGGTCGATGCCGTAGAGTACTTGGGATTTTTTGTATAGCGGGGTTTCGGGGGTGTTGAGGTATTTGGGGCCTTGGTCGTCGTCGAAGAGGCGGCGTGCCCCGAATCCGATGGTTTCGCCAGCTACGGTGCGGATGGGCCAGATGATGCGGCCGCGGAACCGGTCGTAGAGCCCGCGATTTCCTTCGGAGAACATGCCGGTGGCGCGCAGTTCTTCGTCGGTGAATCCTTGGGTGCGCAGGTGTTTGAGGAGGTTGTCCCAGCCGCGCGGGGCGTATCCGACGCCGAAGGTTTTGGTGGCGGCAGGGTCGAAGCCTCGGGCACCGAGAAAGCGTTGTGCTTCTGCCGCGCTGGCCGAGTAGAGGTTGCGTTCAAAGAATTCGGCGGCAATTTTGTGGGCGTCCAGCAGGCGGCGGCGCAGACCGGCTTCGTACCTGTCGCGTGGGTTTCCGCCTTCATAGTGCAGGGTGTAGCCGATACGCGCCGCTAAGCGTTCAACGGTTTCGGTAAACCCGGTGTGTTCCATCGCCATGACGAAGGAGTAGACGTCACCGGATTCTCCGCATCCGAAGCAGTGGTAGGTGCCCATTTGCGGGCGCACATTGAAGGAGGGCGTGCGTTCGTCGTGGAATGGGCACAGCCCTTTGTACGCGCCGATACCTGCACCTTTGAGGGTTACGTATCCCTCAACGATTTCGCGGATATCGGTACGGGCGCGTACTTCATCAATGTCTTCTTTGCGGATTAGTCCAGCCATCGTCTCATTTCTGCTGCACCGTGCTGTAATAGCAGTTTTAGAAGGTATTTCATGCCCGTCTATGCACGGGGTCTCTGTCTTGTCTTTGCCGCGTGGAAGGCTGCGGCTACCACAAGGGCTTCTCTCCCAGCATCCAGGGGGTTCCGTTGATGCGGGTGTAAAGCGCAACCGCCGACCTGTCGGTTAGGGATGCCACTTGATCAATGACGAGGCGCAGGCGTGCGTCGTCGTCATGAGTCCCCAGCTGCGCGTAGTCCGTTCTGAAGATGCTGTCGATGTACTGAGGGTATGCACGCTGGGAATCTTCGTATAGTGCTTCGACTAGGATACCCAGTATTTCGTGCTGGTGTTCGTAATGGGGTTGGGCGTCGCGCACCGTCATAACGAATGCGGTTGCGATCCCCTTCATGACAGCGATTTCATCTCGGGTATCTTCCGGTACGATCAGTTCGGCGCTATAGCGGGTTAGCGGGGTGTTTCGCCCGTAACGTTCGCGGGTTGCTTCCACGGCGCTCCAGGCGAAACGACCGATAAGTTTACTGGTAAGTCCCTTGAACTGTGCTAAGGAGGCGCGTGAACCAGTCATGCACGGAACCCACCGGTTCAGGGTCTCTAACCGGCTGAGTGCCGCATCCAGTTGTTCGTCAGTAGCGGCTGGCAGATACCACTGGCGGGTCATGTCGAAGACGGCCTGCCGGTGCTTTGCTTCGTGCAGCTGCTCCAATTGTACGTGTCCGCCGAAGACCGCATCTTCAACGTCGTGCACCGAGTAGGAGATGTCGTCGGCGAGATCCATCACCTGTGCTTCTAAGCATTTGCGTTGGTCAGGGACTCCGGCGTCACGTGCGCCCTCGCGGAACCATTCGAAGACCGGCAGGTCATCCTCGTAAACACCGAATTTGTGGGTTTGGGTGCCATCTGCGCGGCGTGGTGCGTCTGTGCGTGTCCACGGGTATTTGCAGGTGGCGTCCAGGGATGCTCGTGTCAGGTTCAGACCCGCAGGTACGTCATGTTCGGCGATCACTTTCGGTTCAAGGCGGCTGAGCAGCCTAAGGGTTTGGGCGTTGCCCTCGAACCCGCCCATATGGGCGGCGAGCTTGTTCAGGGCACGTTCACCGTTATGTCCAAAGGGCGGATGCCCCAGGTCATGAGAGAGACAAGCAGTATCAACTACGTCTGGATCGCATCCGAGCATCCGGCCCACTTCGCGCCCGACCTGGGCGACTTCAAGGGAATGGGTGAGACGGGTACGCACGAAATCGTCCGTATCCGGGTTCATGACCTGGGTTTTAGCGCCTAGACGCCGCAGCGCAGAGGAGTGAAGCACACGGGCACGATCGCGTTCAAAGGGGGTGCGATCCCGGAACGGATGTATTTCGGGCACCCAGCGTTCCGAATCGTCAGGGGTGTACCCTGCGGGCAGGTTCCATTCCCAACGTTCCTGCCCCTCTTCGGCAATGCGAGTCATCGCTCCTCCGTTCCTGCTTCCTGTGCGTCCGGCACCTTTCTAATACCTATATAAGCACTATTTCGCCCAGACGCAATGCTTTCTATCAAACTACGACAAATCCCTGCCGATTATCCGCCCGAGATATCGAGTTCCGCCTCCACAAGCCCAAGCCTTTCAGCATCCCCCAAAATACGGGAGTTAAGCCACCCATCCGGCAGATGCGGCTTCTTCGGGCTCCCGGCCCGGCCGCGCGAACCTTCAACCGCAGCCCCCGGATACCCAATACTGTGATCAAGCTGCCCCAGCAGTTCACGGAAAGTCTCTAAATCAGGCACGGTCGCCATCTTGGCACGCAGCTCACCACCCACCGGGTAACCCTTGAAATACCAGGCAACATGTTTACGGATCTCACGCAGTCCCTTGTACTCATCCGCAAAAGTCTCAACAAGCAGCTCGGCATGCCGGTAAATCATTGCGGCAACCTCACTCAGAGTAGGTCGGATACGCTCGGTGCTACCCTCAAAAGCATTCTGCAGATCGCCAAAAAGCCACGGGCGCCCTTGGCAGCCGCGCCCAATCACCACGCCGTCCACACCGGTCTGTTCGACCATGCGCACGGCATCTTCGGCGGCAAAAATATCGCCGTTACCTAAGATGGGCACGTCTGGAATCGCCTCGCGAAGCTGCGCGATGGAGTCCCAGTCCGCTGTTCCCGAATAGTGTTGGGCAGCGGTGCGCCCGTGCAGGGCTATGGCAGCGACACCCGCATCCCGGGCGATCTTAGCGGATTCAAGGAATGTGATGTGGTCATCATCGATGCCTTTACGCATCTTGATGGTCAGGGGAATATCGTTGCGCGATGCTTCTTTGACCGCCGTATGCACAATCGCAGTAAAGAGATCGGTTTTCCACGGAAGCGCCGCCCCGCCACCGCGTTTTGTGACTTTCGGCGCCGGGCACCCAAAGTTCAAGTCGATATGATCCGCACGATCTTCTTCTACGACCAGCCGAATAGCCTTACCCACGTTAACCGCGTCTACCCCGTAGATCTGGATGGAGCGAATCTGCTCATCCGCATCGTGTTCAATAATGCGCATCGACTCGGGTTTGCGTTCCACGAGGGCGCGCGCCGTCACCATCTCGGTCACATACAATCCGCCGCCGTACTCGCGGCACAGACGACGGAACGCCTTATTCGTCACACCCGCCATCGGGGCGAGCACCACGGGCGTTTCAACGGTCAGTTTACCGAGTTTCAGCGGCGGTAATTTCAGGTGGGAGGCTTCAGAATTCACCTCTATATTGTGGCATACACACGCAAATTGGCACGGATGCGCCTACCCCGGTTCACGACAGGCGCACTGAGCAGGGTGCCATACGGCTATCGTGCCCTCATGGTGCGGTTTTTCTGAGGCATAGTCGGTGCCCTAATCTTTAGGAAGCGGCACCCGGATAATCGCTTGCGTAAATATAGGTTGGGTCGCCTTCCACGCTCGCGGTTCCGGCACGCAGAAGAACATCGGTTACCTCTACGAGAGGGGTCATCGAGTCGTCTACCTCAACCAACACCGGGTACTGCGCCGTCAACAGCGAAAGAAGCTGCATAATAGCCTCGACCGCGCCTTCGTTCTGCATGTCATATCCGAGCAAAACCTCAGTTGCGGTATTCTCATCGACCAGCGCGGCAGCAGGGTCAGTCTCAAAGGGGTGATAACTCACCGCAAAGGCAATGATTTCGCCTTTCTTCCCCTCTTTCTCAGCCTGCTGAATGTTATCGCGCAGTACCAGTGCCCCGAAGGCGCGTGCCTCATCTGAGAGGAAATACCGGTTTACGGTTCCTAACCCGACCTCGGCGGGAACATCCCAATCGTGTGAATCGCGGTAGAACTCCCAGAGTTTTGAGGTCAACTCAACCGAGCCGGTCGCCAAATCCTCAATTGCCTGGGTGGGTTTGCCGTTCTCATCCTCACGCAGGGGCACTGGCGGAATCGCACCCGCCTCAATATGAACCAGACGCGAGCGCTGAATCATTTTCATGCCCTTTGCCTGGGCAAATTCCTCGCCGGTGCTAAATGGTGCCAGCTTCACGCGGAGGTTCGGAACCTGCCCGTTTTCGGCGGCGATCTCACGCAGCCGGTCTAAAAGCTCGGTACCTAGCCCGGCGCGGCGGTGCCCTTCGGCGACCTCAAGATAAGCCCACAGGCGTTGTGGGTGCAGAAGTGACGCGGTCACCACACCAGCGGCGATAGGCACACCCGAATCGGTGACCACAAGGGTTCGGCTAAAAGGTGCGTCCGAGGCCTCTCCGAAGGATGCGCGCTGCTGCGCCTCCTGCTCGCTTCGCGGATCTCCCCACACCTGCAGAAGTTCCAAATCGTCGCCTTCGCGCCAGGGACGAAACTCATAGGTGTTCATAGGATGCCTTTCTTCCGCAGAATGCGCGGGTTTCACCGCGAGGATAAGGTTCTCACTATTGTACGTATCGGCTAGGCTCTGCACCAGATCCTCATGGTTGCGTGAAGATACCGGCGGGGTCCTCCGTGCAAAGAACCCCGCCCATGTACATGTCGAAAAGAATCTATATGGCCAGACGCGCCGCCAGGTATGCCTTCACCTGATCGAGTGCCACGCGCTCCTGGCTCATGGTGTCACGCTCACGGATGGTGACCGCCTGATCCTCTAAAGTATCGAAGTCTACGGTAATGCAGAACGGGGTGCCGATTTCATCTTGGCGGCGATAACGACGACCGATAGCCCCCGCCTCGTCATAGTCGATATTCCAGGCACCGCACAGATCGGCTGCCAACTTGTGGGCGGGCTCGGAGAGTTCGGGTTTCTTCGACAGGGGCAGAACGGCAGCCTTCACCGGTGCCAGGCGCGGATCAAGTTTGAGAACCACGCGCTTATCGACGCCGCCCTTAGTGTTCGGGGCTTCATCCTCGACGTAAGCATCGACGAGGAACGCCATCATGGAGCGGGTCAAACCGAAGGAAGGCTCGATAACGTAGGGTACGTAGCGTTCACCGCTGGCCTGGTCGAAGTATTCGAGCTTCGCGTTCGAGTGTTCATTGTGCACGCCCAGGTCGTAATCGGTGCGGTTTGCCACACCCATGAGTTCGCCCCATTCGCCGCCTTGGAAACCAAAACGGTACTCAATGTCGATGGTGCCCGCTGAGTAGTGAGCACGGTCGTCCTCAGGAACATCGAACCGGCGCATGTTGTCGGGGTTAATGCCCAGGTCGACGAACCAGTTCCAGCAGTCTTCAACCCATGCATCAAAGTGCTTGTCCGCTTCGTCGGGGTGCACGAAGTATTCGATTTCCATTTGCTCGAATTCGCGGGTGCGGAAGATGAAGTTGCCGGGGGTGATCTCGTTGCGGAATGCCTTACCGATCTGCCCGATACCGAAGGGAGGGCGTTTACGGGCCGCGGTCACCACATTATTGAAGTTCACGAAGATGCCCTGCGCGGTTTCGGGACGCAGAAAGTGCAGCCCTTCTTCGTTATCGACAGGCCCCAGGTAGGTTTTCAATAGGCCTGAGAAGTTCTGCGGCTCGGTCCATTCGCCGCGGGTGCCGCAGTTCGGGCAGACAACCTCACCCATATTTTCGGGCGCACGCCCCTTTTTAGCTTCGAAAGCCTCAATCAGGTGGTCTTGGCGCTGGCGCCTGTGGCACGAGAGGCATTCCACCAGCGGATCCATAAAGGTTGCCACGTGCCCGGATGCTTCCCACACCGGACGAGGCAGGATTACCGAAGAGTCCAGCCCGACCATATCCGCGCGTGAACGCACGAAACGCTGCCACCACTGCTGACGGATATTTTCTTTCAGCTCCACGCCGAGGGGACCGTAATCCCATGCGGAGCGGGAACCGCCGTAGATTTCACCCGCCTGGAAGACGAAGCCGCGGCGCTTAGCGAGCGCAATAACGTTGTCGAGAGTGGACTTTTCTGCCATGTTTACTCCTTTATGCCCCGCCACCGGCTGTGGCGTGCGTGAGTTCAGTGTTCTTCCGCGCGCGGTAAGCGCCGGGATATACGGTCACAAGTACAAGATACTAGGGTATCATTGCATGCCTGCGTTACCGTGTAGTTTCTGGGCAACGGTAGACAGTGTTTAGTTAGAGCGTGTATATGAGGAACACGTGGCGGGTTAGTATGACTGCCGCACATGGCGCCCTCCCGCCGATACACTGGTGACATGGAGAAAATCTATATTCGTGACGAGATGATTCGTCTGGGACAGTTTTTGAAGCTGGCTAATCTGGTCGAAGACGGTGCACAGGCGCGCGAGGTGATCCAGCATGGGCTGGTGAAGGTCAATGGGCAGATTGAGGAGGCGCGGGGCAAGCAGCTGCATCCGGGCGATACGGTGAGCTTCAGCGGGGTAAGTGTGCAGGTGGCTCAGAGCTAGGGTCCCCCGCCCTCTCTCCTCTTAAGCATTTTGGGTTGTATAACGCACCTTCCGGCGGTGCGTTATACAACCCAAGATGCGTTATTCAGGTGCTTTTAGTCGGCTGACCCTTGATCTGACACCCCAGCGTTACCTGCGGTATCCGCAACCTTCTCGGCACGGATGCGCGGCGCATGCCCCAGCACCTTCACGTCGATGAACTCGCCCACATGGCGAATTTCCAGGGCGCTTACCCCGTGCCCGGCGCCCGCATACAGAACTTTGATGCCGTCTGTGTACGCACGAATCCACTCGTAGGTGTAATCCACGAAGGGCTGCGGAATAATAGGGTCTTCCTGGTCCCTGCCGTAGAAAACGGGTAGCTCGGTGGCTTTGAGCTCGTCATCCTTGAAATAGGGAGAGTCTGATTCGACCGCGTATCCGGAGAGCCCCACCAGTGCAGCAAATTTTCCTGGGTGATGCCGCACCATAGAAGTCGCCACCGCCATGCCTTGTGAGAACCCCACCAGCGCGACTGAAGCATAGTGTGATTCGTGCTGCTCGACCCACTCCAGGACGTAGTCGCTGGCCTGTTCTATGGATCGCACATCCGCATTGAGCTGTTGATCCAGCGGATACCACTGGTAACCTATGGCCTCGTCGGGAATGTGGGCACCGGTTGCGTCCGCCGAAAACTGGGTGCCTACCGGCTGCGGGGCGCGCATCCCCGCATAGGTGATACCCTCCTGCGGCAGATGTTCAGCTAGCGACAGCAGGTCTTTCTCGTGCGAACCGTACCCGTGCAGCAGAAGCACCAAGTGGGTTCCGGCGCGTTCATCCTCGGGTCGGGAATATTCGACAATGTACGTATTTTCACTCATATCTTCATCTTACCGAGGAGCCTGCCATAAACAACCGAAATAGATTTCCGCTCAAGGCTTGACCCTCACCCAACGTCAGGATCTACAGTAAAAACATGGACGCGAACACTACACCAGATGGCGGGCAGCACGAGTACACCGTGGGAGAGGCTGCATCCCTGCACGGGCTGACCGTGCGCACGCTTCACCACTGGGAACAGCGGGGTCTGATCAGCCCCGCGCACGATGAGCTCAACGGATACCGCTACTACAGTGATGCCGATCTTGAGCGCATCACCGTCATTATGGGGTATCGCGCCATTGGCATGAGCCTTGAAGCCATTCGCAGCGTACTGCAGGACGAAGCAAACAGCACCGAGCATCTACTCGCCCAGCGAGATATGCTCCAGCGCAAAATGGCCGCCTATGAGCGCATGCTAACAACACTAGATCAACTTTTGGAGGATGCAATGGCACCTAAGAACGAACAGCTCACCGCTGCAGAAAAAGCAGAAATTATGGGAGACGGGTTCAGCCCCGCACGTGAGCAAGAAGCGCAGGAACGTTACGGGCACACCGACGATTGGGCTGAATACCAACGCCGTACTGCGGCCATGAGCCGCACCGACTGGGTGAAGGGCAAGCAGGAGCTTGACGCAGTTGAGCAAGCCCTCGTCGAGGCTTTCACTCGTGGCGTGCAGCCGGGCAGTGAGGAAGCGAATGCGCTTGCCGAGCGGCACCGCGCCTCACTTTTCTTCTTCGAGGTAACCCCCGCCAAGCACGCAATTCTGGCACGCGGTTATGTTGAGGACGCCCGTTTCAACGAGCACTACGAGAAGCTCGCTGCGGGACTGGCTGTCTGGCTGCGGGACATCATCTACGAGAATGCCCGCGCCCACGGCCTTGACCCCGAGAATGTGACCTGGTGCTAACCTCGTCCATTCACAAATATCGGTACCGTACACAAAGCCTTGTGGGGACTTATTTCACGCCGAAATATAGTCCTCACAAGGCTTTTATGTACGGTTTCTATGTTCAGATATATAAAAAAACGAAAGCTAGTTCTGTTTTTGTGTTTCAAGAGGCGAACCGAAAAGAGCAGCTATATCTTGAAAGGATTTTTCTTCATCGACAGCACGCTCTCGCTCGGGAACCGGGACTCCGAGAGCCTTAGCGAGAATCGCCTCCAACTGGCGGGATTCGACTAAGAAACCGTCATGTCCGTGGTCGGATTCGATAATATCGACCTTTACGGGAACCGGCAGCGCCTCCGCCAGACGGTACGATTCGTGCGGGAAAAACAGGCGATCGGTGCTTACGGCGGCGATAGTCCACTTACAATCGCTGAGCGCAAGCGCATGCGAGAGGCTGCCGCGCCCGCGTGCAACATCGTGTGAAATCAGCGCCTCGTTCACGGCAAGGTAACTATTGGCATCGAAACGCTCAACGAGCTTATCGCCATGGTGGTCCAGGTAGCTTTCGACCGCATATCGTCCGCGGTTCTCACCGATGGACCCGCCGTCGGTGGATTCTCCGCGGTTTGCCTGCCGCCCAAAGCGGTGCTCCAACTCTGCTGGGCTGCGGTAGGTGGTATGGGCTATGCGCCTCGCCAGCGCGAGCCCGGCCGTGGGTGCCGATCCCCCATAATAATCGCCGGAAGCAAAATTGGCATCAGCACGGATGGCGAGGTTCTGGGTGTGAGCCCAGGAAATCTGTTCGGCAGTGGCGGCGGGGCCGGCGGCGATGACCGCGCATCCGCGTACCAGCTCGGGGAAGGTTGCCGCCCATTCGATAGCGCGTGCTCCGCCGAGCGATCCTCCGATGACATGGTGAAAACTCTTAATCCCCAACCGGGCGATAAGTTCGGCTTCGGCTCGTACCGAGTCGCGAATAGTGACGTAAGGGAAGCGTGACCCCCAGGGTTTTCCGGCGCCCGGGTACCCCTCGGGTACGATGCTTGCCGGACCGGTCGAGCCGTAGCATCCACCCAAGATATTGGGGGCGATCACAAAATATTTGGTGGTATCGACCACCGCGCCCGGCCCCACGATACCTTCCCACCAACCATCACTTTCGACCGCACGGATACTGGGTGCAGGCATATCTGATGTGGGAATCCCGCGCGAAACATGGGTGTCGCCGGTGAGGGCGTGCAGAATAAGAATCGCGTTGTCCCCAGCTTCGTTAAGAGTCCCCCACGTCTCGTAGCTAATGTTTACCTGTGGAAGCACGGTACCGTTTTCGAGGGTGAAATCACCGATCGCCATCTGCCGCAGGTACCCCTGAGCGCTGGGATACTGCAGTTGCGACAGATAGGTGGCGTGTACGGTATTTTCCGTCATGTTTTCTCCTGGGTAACCGGTAGTTGGTAATGGCAGGCGAGAAACCGATACCGCGACCGGGCACTTACTGTGCAGCCCGGTCGCGGCGGTGCAGGTTAGGCGTTCAGAGTCGCAAAGCCCAGTTCAAGATCTGCAATAATATCGTCAATATTTTCGATCCCTACGGCGAGGCGCACAAAGTTTTTGCTCACCCCAATTGCCTCTAGCTCTTCCTCGGAAAGCTGCGAGTGGGTGGTGGATGCGGGATGAATCACGAGCGAGCGTACATCGCCGATATTCGCTACATTGGAGTGCAGCTGCAGGGCGTCCACAAAGGTGCGGGTCTGTTCCAGGTCGGCGTCTTTAAGGGTAAATCCTACGACGGCGCCCGGTCCCTTCGGCAGGTATTTTTGGGCTCGCTCGTACCAGGGCGAGGAAGGCAGACCGGCCCAGATCACCTGATCGACCAGCGGATGCTCCTCCAACCAGTTTGCGACCTTGGTCGCGTTCTCGATATGGCGTTCGATGCGCAGGGAAAGAGTCTCCAGACCGATACCAATGTTGAAGGCGTTGGTTGGAGAGATCGCCGCCCCGGTGTCGCGCAGAAGCGAAACTCGCGCCTTGAGAATATAGGAAAGGTTCGCACCAAAAGCGGAGTCTTTGCCCAAGTCACGGGCATAAACTAGACCGTGGTAACCGGGGGCAGGTTCGTTGAACTTGGGGAACTTTTCGGGATTGGCTCCGTAGTCAAAATTCCCGGAGTCCACGATAACGCCGCCGATTGAGGTGCCGTGCCCACCCAGATATTTTGTGGCGGAATGGATTACCACATCCGCACCAAATTCGATGGGGCGCACAAGGTAAGGGGTGGGAACAGTGTTATCGACGATTAGGGGAACGCCATTGTCGTGAGCGATCTGGGCGATAGGCTCGATGTCGAGTACATCGTTACGGGGGTTAGGTACGGTTTCTCCGTAGAAGAGTTTCGTGTTGGGGCGAACCGCATCGCGCCATTGCTGCAGGTCGTCCGGGTTCTCAACAAACGTAGTTTCAACGCCGAGGTCGGCAAGCGTATATTTCAGTAGATTGTAGGTTCCTCCGTAGATCGAGGGGGAAGCCACGATATGGTCGCCCGCGCCCGCAATATTAAGAATCGCATAAGTAATAGCCGCTTGACCTGAGGCCAGCAAAAGCGCGCCCACTCCCCCTTCAAGGGATGCGATACGGTTTTCGATAACCTCTTGGGTGGGGTTGTTCAGACGGGTATAGATAGGCCCAAGCTCGGCTAGAGCAAAACGGTTAGCGGCCTGTTCTGCGTTCTCAAAGACGAACGAGGTGGTCTGGTAGATAGGTAACGCCCGAGCTCCCGTTGCAGCATCCGGTGCCTGCCCCGCGTGAATCTGGCGGGTTTCAAATTTCCAACCGGCGGGGTTGGCGGGAGTCGGGACTGTAGTGTTGCTCATGCGAAGCTCCTTGTGATAGTTCAGGGGGCCGCATGCCGATTTCGGTACAGAGTTCTTGGGTTTTCTTCTCTGCAAACGAAAAAACGATGTACCAGAATCGGGCACATCGGTCCCGCGCTTGCGTTGTACTTTGTGTTCAACGCCTGGTCCTCACCCAGGGCACCCCACCGCGGAGGAGGGTTGCCGGCCAGCTAGCTGGGGCTTATCACTGGCTCTCATGACCTGCATCTAGAGTTTCATAGGAAGCGCACATGGTCAAGCGGGATGCGTGTTTTCGGCGCATTGTTGCAAAGATGACGTTTTATGAACTGTTTTCGCGACAGCCTATTGTTTGGGAGAAACACCAATACTTATGCGCTTGTGACCGTGCCTATGTTGTACCCGAACCGCTAAAGCCATATGATCTGCCGTTAGCCGTCGCTAAATTACCATCAGTGTAGGCAATCGTGAGCCATGCTACACTGATGGAAACCTTGAATCTAGGAGTGATGAGGTATGACCTCCCGCTAAAGTCGCACCGGCTCGCGGAATGCCCGCCCAGATGGTGGGCTCTAAAAATTTTAGAAATAACCCTGCTTTGGTTCGATACATTTCAGAAGCGCATAGTGAGCGCTTGGGACACCAAAGTTCTGAGGGTTTTATTGTTATACCTTCCGCATCTGCAGTCGGTGACTTGGGATTATTCAGGCACTAAGAAGTGCCTCTCTCACGACTATTCATCTCACCCGTCCCACATATTGCAGGCGTGCGAACACCATGCTCAAGAGGCTTCGGGTGACTAAGCACCGCAAGGTTTTATCACAATGTCTACAATTCTTGACGCGGCACAGCTATGCCGCACCTTTGGCAAAGGTGAACACGCTTTCACTGCTGTCGATAATGTTTCGCTTAGTATAAGCTCCGGCGAAATTCATGCTCTGCTCGGTCCCAACGGAGCGGGAAAAACAACAATTGTACAGATGTGCGCAACACTGTTGACTCCCACCAGCGGCGCCGTTCGCATCGACGGGGTGGATGCGCTTGCGCACCCCCAGCGTGCGCGCGCATCCCTAGGGCTTGTACTCGGCGGGGATACCGGGTTCTATCCGCGAGCATCCGCCCGCGATAATCTTCTCTTCTTCGCCGACCTTGCCGGGGTTAGCGCGCGCAAACGCCGTACCCAGGTGGCGAGCGCTTTGGAACGGGTCGATCTTGCAGATGTCGCCGCGAAGAAGGTACAAGAGTTTTCCCGCGGTATGAAACAACGTCTGCACATCGCACGGGCACTGCTGGGCGAGCCAAAACTGCTGCTTTTGGATGAGCCGACGAATGGGCTTGACCCAGATATTTCACTGACAATACGCCAGTTGATTCGTTCCCTCGCTGATGATGGCACCGCCATTTTACTCACGAGCCATCTGCTGGGCGAGATTGAGGAGTTAGCGCATCGGGTCACGGTCATCGGTGCCGGTCGCATGGCGGTTTCGGGCACAGTGGCGGATATTACCGCGCACGCCGGGATCTCCGCTACCACCGTGGGACGTGTGGGTGCGAATGCTGGAGCGGTACTTCAAGAACTTGCTCGGTCTTTGGGCGATGCGGGAACAATGTTACTGACCCCGCGCAGCAGCGAGTGGGAGATCACCGTGTACTGGAATGAACGTTCTGTTTCGGAAGGGTCGCACCCCTTCAGGACCGAACATGCAGAGGCTCTGCTGACCCGTATTCTCACTGAGCGTGAGGTTCAGATGCTCACACCGCTGTATACTCGCCCAGCCACCCTCGAAGAGGCATACCTGGCTATGGCGGAAGGACTGAAACGATGAACCGGCAACTTCGCCTAATGTCCTTTTCCCTGCGCCAATTTCTCACAGTTCCCTACTTCCTACAGTTACTGCTGCTGAGCACCTTTGGAGCAACGGCCCTGCAAGCACTCGCCGCCGGTGCCTGGCCAGTAGATGCGACCCTCGCCTGGACTCGCGCAGGCATTATCGGTACCTGGAACATGTGCATTGTTGCCGCCGGGATCCTCAACTTTGAGCGCTACCGGGGAACGTTCGTGTATCTGCTCAATGGTGCCGTGAACCCGCTGCGGGCGCTCGCAGCGGTGGTCTCAACTGCCTCCATTTTTGGGCTTGCCGCCCTGCCATTGGCCTGGGCTTTCTGGGCGCTGTGCACCTTCTCGGTAGATTTTACGGACTTTGCTCAGGTGGGTGCACGCTATCTGGTGGGTCTTCCGCTGCTGTGGATCTCGTGTCTGGCGGTGACCTTCGTGATTGCAGGGTTCTTTGTGGCGACCCCGAACGCTATCGCCTATGAGGAGCTGCTGCTTGTGCCGGTTTTCGTGGCTTCCGGGGTGCTTTTTACCGAGAGTTCCGCGCCTGCATGGCTTGATGAGCTCGGCACGCTGATTCCGATTCAGGCACCCGTGAAGGTTCTGCTTGGGCAGATGCCTATGAACTCATTCGGTGACTTTCTGGGCGTTGTACTGCAAACCTGTGCGGTCACAGCCCTCTGGATGCTCGCGGCATATCTATTGGGTAGGCGAGCGCTGCGCGCGGCAACGGTACATGGCACTCTGGGTGCAATCTAGGAGGCTGCGATGTTTAAACGAACGAACTTTCTCTATCGCCTGAACAGTACCGCCAAGGTTGGGTGGTCTTCATCCATCACCTTCGCCACAGTTGGTACGGCACTCAGCACCCTCGTGGTCGTACCGGGGATGAGCGTGCTGTTCAGCGTTCTACTAGGACGCGATCTTTCCGCACCTGATCCTGTGCGGATCGCATGCGCCTCTGCCCTGGCAAGCGTGGTACTCGGCGTGGCGGCCGGCGTTGTGGCACGCGCGGCGACCGACCGCTGGCTGGGAGTGTTCGAGCAGGTGTGCACCGCCCGACGGTTTGATGCGGCTTATTGGCTGGGAGTCTCTGCAATGCCCGTGCTTTTAGCTCTGATCACTGGCATCACGAACCTGGGTGTTGCAGCTGCCTATGCTGGTTTCGGTGGTTCCCTTGAAGGTAGCCTGTCCATGCTTGTGCGTTCTGTGACGCTCTTACCCCTGACTCTCATGGCGGGCATATGCCTGGGTGTTTTCGCCGCTGGGCTGGGGCTGTATCTTGCCGACCCATACCTGGGAGGAACTATCTTAGGAGCGCTTCTGCCTATCAGTGCGGGCGTAATCGTGCCGGTAGATGCATACCCAGCGTGGCTGGCGACATTGTGTACATTGGTTCCCGGCGGACGAACGATTGCTTTGGTGAGCGGCTCTTCTGAAGTGGTGGATTCAACAGTCGTGACTGAGGTGTTAGTCTGCGTACTCTGGTCACTCGCAGGTCTTGTTCTAGTGCATGCCGCTGCGCGACGCATCCGCTCGGGTGCACGCACGAATCTGCTATAACCTTTCCCTTCTCGCGAGCAGGTGGTTTTTGTCCCGAGCAGGTAGGGTTTTTCTACCTGCTCAGTCAGATCCTATCTGTTCGCGAGGCAGTAACTACTCAAGATTTTGAGGATTTTAATGTCTACTTTTACTCTTATGTCTTTGGGCTACGATGCCCTCTGGCACGGGCAAGCTGTAGCCGCCGCTTACGCTGATAATCTCGATCTTCACGAACTCGCGATCGCCCGAGTCAGCACGATCCACCGCACCCGGTTCGAGGCCATAGGTGCTCCTTTCCCGGATGCCCCGGACTCTGCCGTACCTTTGCATACGTTTTCGGTGACACTCTCCACTGCCCCGCATGATGACGAGACCGAGAGTCTTCCAGTCGTTGGTGACTGGGTTTTGCTTGACGCGCACCCAGACCACACCGTCCTGCTCGCTATTCTGCCGCGCCGCACTTACCTGGACCGCCCGAGTGCTACGCGCATCTCAACTGCGCAGCCGGTAGCAGCGAATGTTGATGCGCTATGCATTGTGGAGCCAGTATTCCCCGAGCCTTCGGTGGGACGCATCGAACGGTACGTGGCACTGGCGCGCTCCAGCATGTGTGAAGCGGTTCTGGTGCTAACAAAAACCGATTTATGTTCCGCAGATGCATTTGAGGACTACCGCAGCTCTTTAGGCCGCGATGTAGATGCAGTTCATACGGTCAGTGTGGATTCGCTGGCGAGTATTGCGGATTTCTACGCATCCCTAACCGGCAAAACGGCAGTTTTACTGGGGCGTAGCGGTGCAGGAAAATCTACACTTGTGAATACGATGCTCGGAGACACGTATTTTAGCGGTGCGCCTGGGACGATCCCGCAGGTTGTCTCAGGTGTTCGTGCCTCCGACGGCAAGGGCAGGCACACCACAACTTCTCGCCACATGCTCGTGGGTAAACATGCTGTGGTCATTGATACGCCAGGTGTTCGTGCACTGGCAGCGACAACTGATCCTCACGCCATCGACGAGACTTTTACGGATATTTCGGTTCTTGCCGCTAAATGCCGCTATACGGATTGTGCGCATCGCAGCGAACCTGGATGCGCGGTGCGTGAGGCTCTCGGTTCCGGGCTTTTGGATGCCGAGCGCTTCGACCGTTACCAGCGGATGCGCCGCGAATCTGAAAATCAGCGCCTGCGTGCAGATGAGCGTGCGTACCGCGAGCAAAACCGTCGATTTACCAAAGCGAACAAGAGCGGCCGTCGCACCCTCATGCGCGCCAAAGGACGCAGCAGGTAGACAGCTCTTCCTGTTCTCCACCCACAAGCAGAGATGGCTTTTGTCCCGAGCAGGTAGGATTTTTCTATCTGCTCGGCCATAAACCCGCTTCTTGCAAGTACCCAAGCAGACCCACCCTTGACATGTGACCATATAGTCACATATTGTCGAAGTATGGATGATGATGCAGTTTTCAAAGCTCTCGCAGACCCCACCCGCAGAAAGCTGCTCGATAAGCTCTATACCACCGGGGGCCTCACCCAGGGACAGCTTGAAGAAGGTTTGGGAATGACTCGCTTCGGAGTGGCCAAGCATCTGAGCATCCTCGAAGAAGCAAACCTTGTGATCACACAGCGCTCAGGCCGCCAAAAGCTCCACTACCTCAACGCTGTGCCGATCCGCCGTATCCATGACCGTTGGATCGATAAATACACCGCCCACCAAAGTTCAGCACTTCTTGACCCGCAGAAGAATTTAGAGGAGGAAGAATCATGAGCACCGCCGATAACCCAAGCACTCCCCCACGTCCCCAGAGGATCATCAGCTCGGTAATTATTCAAAACACCCCGCCGCAGCGCGTGTGGGAGGCGATCACACAGCCCGAGTTCACCTCTCAGTATTTCTTTGGTTCGCGGGTTGAAGTCACCGAGGACGAGCCGGGTCGCCTGCGCTACCTTTCCCCAGACGGGCGGGAAGTTTGGGGAGACGGCGCGATTCTGGAGTCTGACCCGCCGCGGCTTCTCGTCATAGAGTGGCGCTCGCTTTATCTTCCCGATGCGGCACACGAACCGGCAAGCCGCGTTACTTGGCAGCTTGAGCCGTGGACGGATGGTGCCACGAAACTCACGGTCACCCACGACCGCCTAGAAGACTCTCCCGTTACGGCGCAGAATGTGGCCTCACCTCGGGGCTGGTCGTTTGTGTTGGCAGGCCTCAAACGAGTTTTGGAAACTGGCGAATAAAACCCGGCATCCCCGCGAGCAGGTGGTTTTCGACACGGACAGGTAAGATTTTTCTACCTACTCGGTCAAATCCTACCTGCTCGGAAGGGTATAGACACCGCGCACAGCTGGATACGCAAAAGTACTGAGGGACGCTAGAAAGCCTCAGGCGTCTGCCAGGAGATCGTGCGGGGAACATCCTCGAAAAAGAAGAAAGAAATATTAAATTCCGGCAGTTCCACCGTCACGGAACCAACCTCTGCCGCTATGCCCCGTTCTCTCAGCTGAGCCACGAGTTCTTCGGCAGAAAGCCCAGCCAGAGGCAGCCCCTCAAAAGAGAATTCATCGCCATCAGCCCATGAAATTTCAATCAGAGAAACAAGGTCGTCTTCTCCAAGTTGGCATGCGATACTACTATGTTCTGAGCCTTCAAGAGCGAGACGACTATGAAGTGTACGGATGCTCCTGTCTGTGCCCGGCAGATCGGTAACTACCATCCTCGGCTCCGGGAGTTTCTGCCCGTAGAATTCAATCTTCTGCCCTAGAGGAAAACCGGGAAAACCCTCGCGTTTAAAGTCGTACATGTGTGACTCCTCAAGATGTGTGTCTCTCACACCATAAAGTTTTGCCGCGAACAGGTGGTTTTTGTCCGGAACAGGTAGGGCTCGGCCAAGTCCTACCTGCTCGCGGACGTCAGGATTTAGAGCTTATCGCCCATCGAGACGTCGATAATCTGCCCGGTAATTGTTTGCGATGCGTTCTGAGTCAGCAGACCAATTACTTCTGCTACGTCCTCAGGCTGGGTAACCTTCTTCATCGCGTTGCCGGATTTCACGAATTCGGCTGCCTCCGCATTATCGCGCAGCCAGGCGGCGTTAATGTCAGTATCGACCACGCCAGGCGCCACAAGGTTCACCGTAATCCCCTGAGGTCCAAGCTCAACCGCCATATTACGCACCAGGTACTCCAGTGCAATCTTACTCATGCCGTAGCCCGTCATGGCAGGGAACGCGTAGCGAGTCAGCACCGACCCGGTAAAAATATAACGCCCGCCCGGTGCGCTCATAAGCGGCACCAGCCCGGCAGCAAGTTCGTAGGGGGCAACCGTATTGATCTGCAGCAGACTGCGCAGAGCCTCTCCATTGAGCTCCTGGAAGGTTCCCTGCGTACCAACACCTGCGTTGAGCACAGCAACGTCGAGGGTATCCCCACCCAGCGCATCCTTCACGTGAGTCAGGAAGTCAGAAACGGACTGCGGGTCTGAGAAATCAGCCTGTACAGGTGTTACTTTTACTCCGTGTTCCGATGCGGCAGCCTCTACCTCGCTGAAGTCCGGGTTCTCCACGCGGTGCTGTGCAATCACGTGATACCCCAGCTGCGCCAGTCGAACCGCAGTCGCCTTACCAATACCGCGGCTTGCGCCGGTGACGAGAGCAATCTGTGCCATATTTCCTCCTTATATAAGCTGTGAAAGACGCTGAAAACTCAGCATCACCTTTCAAGCATAGTGAAACGGAAGTTGAGCTGTCTATCAAGGGTCACTGCGCACATCCCTAGATATGGCGTCGACAGATACACCGCTGCAGATTTCTATGTCCAGCGCAGGCATTGGCTCCGTGGGGCTCGCCTGCTGCGGCAGGCTGAACAATGAATCGCACCATCATGCTGCTGCACAAATCTGCTCTTTCAAATCAACTGACGCGATCTATCAGAACGATCGCGCAGGACGCTTTCAAGCTGAAATCCGTAACGATTCAAGAAGCCTCGTTAAGGTTTTCATCGTGTCTTCTAAAGCATCTGGGGAGTCGGTTTCGGCCAGCCACAGCGCTGCCTCATTCATCGCGCCAGAAAGCAGATGTGAAAGAGGCTCCACCGGCTGCTTTGCAATAATTTCCTGTTCCATAAGGGTCTTGAGGATGCCAGCCAAGAGCACCATTGAAGACGATTCATCGAGCGCCCGCCATTCATGCCACCCCAGAACGGCAGGCGCATCTACTAACATGATCCGCCGCACATTTGGTTCTATTGATGCAAGAATAAAAGTTTTGCTGCCCTCTACTAACTCTTCCCAAGGGGTGGCGCACGACCGAGCCGCATCTTCAATCTGACGCCCTACATCCCGCTGCACCTCACAGACGACAGCACGGAATAGGTCTTTCTTATTTTTGAAATGATGATATAGAGCCCCTTTAGTGATACCAAGCGAAGAGACGATATCGTCTATCCGCACGCTGGTATAGCCATCACGAGCAAACCTTTGGCGAGCCTCGGTTACAAGCGCTGAGACAGTAGCTTCACGCTGGGCGGCACGCTGTCCTTCCATACCTTTCCCCTTTTACATTGACATACCCAAAGTATGCCAGATATTTTTAACATACCTAGAGTATGTGAAACTTTTTGGATCCTAATTACCCGTATATGTAGGAGGAATACATGAATTTCATCGACCGCTACCCCCTCGTCGTTACCCCCGTGAAAGACTCTTCCCGAGACTTCTGGACGTCTTATTTTGACTTCCAAATTATCTTTGACAGCTCGTGGTTTACTCTTCTTGCTTCTCAAGACGGAGCTACATCTATCGCGTTCATGACGCCCGATCATCCTTCTGCACCTCCCGGATCTGAAAATTTCAACGGAATTGGGATATGCCTTGAGCTTGAAGTTCAAGATGCCACCGCCACCTATAACGATCTCAAAGCTCAGGGACTCGACATAACCTATCCTCTAACCAATGAGCCTTATGGGCAACGCCGTTTTGGGTTTTCGGACCCTTCAGGATTATGGGTAGATATTGTCGAGCAGATCGAACCTGCCGCAGGATACTGGGATAAATATATGTTCCCCTAATCTCAAAGAAATCAGCCACACATACTGAGACAACCGCGACATGCGGGCTACCTCAATTCGGAGATTTCTAGGACGATATGTGTACTGCCTCGTTACACTAGATAGCAAGCATATTTATCCAGGACTACTACGAGAAAAGAGCCCCATGAGCGACGTATCGAACACCACGCAGACAGAAGAAGTTCCCCTCGTCCCCGTCCCTAAAAAGGTTGAGCATATTCGTGAGTATCACGGTGATACTTTTATCGACCATTACGAGTGGATGCGCGATAAAGAAAATCAGGAAGTCCTCGACTACCTGAACGCGGAGGCAGACTACACCGCCGCCGTCACAGCGGATCAGCAGCCGCTACGCGAGCGCATCTTTGAGGAGATTAAGTCCCGCACCCTGCTCACAGATTTGACGGTGCCGAACCGCATCGGCGATTGGTGGTATTACAGCCGCATGGTTCCCGGCGGTCAGTACCCGATTTTCTACCGTTACCCTGCCCTGCATGAGGGCGACGAGGTGGTGCGCTACACTCCCCCGGTTATTAAGCCCGGCGAGCCGCTAGAGGGCGAATCGGTGGTGCTTGACTGCAATGATTACGCCAAAGACATGGAGTTCTTCGCACTCGGCGTGTTCCAGCCTTCACGTAACGGTAAGCTCCTGAGCATTTCTGTGGACGAGAAGGGCGACGAACGTTACGAGCAGCGCTTCCTCAACCTGGAAACCGGCGAGTTCCTGCCCGATACCATCCCGAATATTAGCGGCGGGTCGTTCTTCATCAACCATGCGCAGCAGCTCGTGTACACTGTGCCGGACGATTCGTGGCGGCCCTACCGCGTGTATGTGCACGATATTGGGGCGGGCACCGAAGACCACCTGATCTACGAGGAAACTGACCCCACCATGTGGCTGGGCTCTGCAATGAGCGCCGACCGTTCATCAATCGTACTCTCCAGCGGCAACTCCGAGTTTACCGAGGTTAGCCTGGTGCCTATTGCCGAGCCGAAGAGCACGCCGCGCGTGATCATTCCGAGGGATGCGCGCATCGAGTACCAGGCGGAGCCGATCACGATTGCCGGTGAAACCCATCTGCTGATTCAGCACGACTATAAGGCGCTGAACTCAGAGCTGGTGCTCGCCGATATGCCGCAGGACGGCGAATCTTTAGAGGAATATTCGAAACGTTGGGTTCCGGTAATTCGCCACAGCGAAAATGTTCGCCTCGAAGGGTTCACGCTCTCTGCGACCCACCTGGTGGTGACCGCCCGCGCGGATACGACCACCCGCCTGTTCCTTGCCCCGCGGGAGCAGCTGCCCGTGCAGTGGCGCCGCAAGAAGCCCGCAGGCATCACGTTCATGGAGCCTGCCGGGTTCGATGAAGAACTGTACACCGCTGGCGTGCTGCGTGCCGAGAACTATTCCCCGGTTATCCGCATCGCCTATACCTCATTCCTAACTCCGCGCCGCGTATACGATTACTTCCCCATGTCGCAGACCCTGCTTCTGCGCCGTGAGACCCCGGTGCTTGGGGGTTACCAGCGTGAGGATTATCGTGCCTACCGTGACTGGGCACCCGCCGCCGATGGAACCCTCATCCCCATTTCGGTGATTCACCGTGCCGATCTTGACCTGACGCAGCCGCATCCGGTGCTTCAGTACGCTTACGGATCCTACGAAATTTCGATGGACCCCATGTTCTCTATCCCCACACTGTCGATTCTGGACCGCGGGGTGGTGTACGTGATTGCGCATATTCGCGGTGGCGGCGAGATGGGGCGCACCTGGTACCTCAACGGCAAGAAGCTGCACAAGAAGAACTCATTCACTGATTTTGTGGATGTCACCGATTACCTAGCGACCAAGCCATGGGTGGACCCTGCACGTATCGCCTGCTACGGTGGTTCCGCGGGCGGACTGCTCATGGGTGCCGTGCTGAA
The DNA here is from genome assembly GCF_001814655.1 of Rothia sp. HMSC069C01. Taxonomy (NCBI): domain Bacteria; kingdom Bacillati; phylum Actinomycetota; class Actinomycetes; order Micrococcales; family Micrococcaceae; genus Rothia; species Rothia sp. HMSC069C01. The sequence continues at coordinate 56,406 of NZ_KV817375.1, read as the reverse complement.
CCTGGCTCCTGAGAAATATGCGGTCTCAATAGCCCAGGTCCCCTTCGTGGATGCACTCACCACCATCCTTGACCCTGACCTGCCGCTTTCTGCTTTGGAATGGGAGGAATGGGGCAACCCCATTGAGGATAAGGAAGTGTACGAGTACATGAAGTCTTACACCCCCTACGAGAACATCCGCCCCGTGCGCTACCCCGCCATCGCGGCAGTAACCAGCTTGCACGATACACGCGTGTTCTATGTGGAGCCCGCCAAATGGATTGCAAAACTGCGCGAAACCATCGACCCGTCATCCCCCACCCCACTGTTGAAGATCGACATGACCGGCGGACATGGAGGCGGTTCCGGGCGGTATACCCGCTGGCGTGAGATCGCGTGGGACTACGCCTTCATCCTCACACACCTAGGGATTACCAAATAAGCGGGTATACCCTTCCGCACGCAGATTTGGTACCTCGCGCGCTCGGAATCTGCATGCTCCAGCCCGCTGGCGTGAGATCGCGTGGGACTACGCCTTTATCCTGACGAATCTGGGGATTACCGAATAAGCGGGTATACCCTTCCAATGTGTCCCCTTCCTCGGGGCACAAAAAAGGCTCTTTATTCCAATAAAGCGGCGAATAATACGCTGTATTGGAATAAAGAGCCTTTTTAGCAGGTTGTCAGGAATGCCCCACAAGCCCGCGTTCTAGGGCGGCCGCGTGCACATCATCCCAGGTTCCGGAGGCTACAAGCTCGCCGTCTTCCATGACAAGCACCTCATCGACCGCCGCCAAAATCTCGGGAACCGTACGGTGCGTAATGTAAACGAACCCTTTCATGCTCTCGAAAAGAGCACGCTCAACCCGTCCCGCCGTAGCGTGGTCCAACCCAGTGGTAAGCTCATCCACAATGTAGAAAGAGCGTTCGTGCAGGAGCATACGTGCAAGCAAGATACGCTGTTTCTCTCCGCCGGAAAGCGACCTCAAATCGTCGCTCAGCATATAGTCAAGACCCCTCACGGAAACCCATTCACCCAGACCTGCGCGCTCACAAGCCCTGAGAATCTGCACATCCGGCACCGACGGATCGTACAGGCGAATATTTTCGCGCAGGCTATCGTGCAGCAGATGGCTGTCCTGCGCAAGCAGACCCAAGGAAGCGTGCATATCCTGTTCGGCAATCTCACGCAGATCGCGCACTTGCGCCGATTCATGCACCTCAATAGTTCCGCTGTATTCGGGGTGATTTCCAAAAAGAGGTTTGAAAAGCGTAGATTTGCCCGAGCCGGATGCGCCAATCACCAGATACTTTTTACCAGTCTCAAATATGAAACTCACACCACACCCCGCCGACTTTTCGCCCAACGGCTTGACGTCACGATAGGTAATTGCGTCCAGTGTGAGAGGCCCACCCGATCGGTCATCTTCCACAGCGGGTACTTCCGCATTAATCTTGCGGATAATCTCACGACCTGCATAATACTGGGTCAGCAAACCCGTAGACATAAACAGCGGCATGCAAATCATACCGGTCAACTGGGCAAAAGCGACCACCTCGCCCACGCTCGATAGCCCCGAGAGCACCAACGCCCCACCGGCAAGCCACGTTCCCAAATACAGAAGTTTCGTGAACATACTATTGACGGCGTCTACACGCTCCTGCGTGCGCTGATAGCTCCGCGCCGCCACGTACCATTCACTCAATTCTTCAGAAAAGCGTTTAGCCACGAATGAGTATGCGCCCAGGATCTTCCACCCCAAAGCACTGCGGAGCGCATCACCGCTAACCTCGTTCAACGCGTCGGTCCGCGAAGCATAAACTTTCGTCACGGCGCCAATACGTTTTCGAGTCAGCATCGGCATCAAACCCACCGGCAGGCTCAGCGCAAGAACAGCGCACGCCATGAACGGGTTCAGAATAAAAGCAGCGACAATGGCGAGAATAAGCTGCGTGGCAAGGTACCCGCCCCAGAAAATAACGTCAATATAGTTGGTTTTAATGTTTTCAAGCTGACTCGTGAACTGCGAAAAATAATATTCGGAGCTCCTGCCCGTCAACCGCGCTACGGGAGAAAGCCCGATGCGGCGGAACAGTTCTGCACGCAGATTATTCTGAATCTGCACCCCAGCGAGAGCGGCACGATACTGGCATGCGTAATGAAAAAATGTATCGACGATAAGGTATACGGGCACGGCAAGAAACATCAGGAGAAAAAGCTTACGATCGTCCGTGATAACGGCATCGGAAAGGTACTTAATGAGCACACTTTCAAGCACCGAACTTACAGCAAGCACAAAAGTAAGCACGATAAGCATTAGGAGGGTCCCCGAGCTGAGACTTCGTATAATCTTCATGCTTTCCTATCCAGTTTACTATGCTGCATATCACTACTTTACCGTATGAGGGTGAATGTGCCGCGTGTCTGCTGCGGGCTTATCCCTTACTCATCGCGCTGCTGCACTCTATTCAGCATAAAAAGGCTCTTTATCCGAATAAAGCGATAAAAAATACGCTTTATTCGGATAAAGAGCCTTTTTAGCACCCAGTTATAGCATTTATCAGGGTGCTTAGGTAATTAGCCTTCCACACCGCAGGCCTGCAGAATAAGCTCACGCACGCGAGCCGCATCCGCCTGACCTCGGGTAGCCTTCATGACTTGGCCAACGATTGCGCCCGCTGCCTGAACCTTACCGGCACGAATCTTATCGGCAACATCCGGCATGGCCGCCAGAGCCTCCTCAACGGCGGCGGTGAGCGCACCATCGTCAGAGACCACAGCAAGACCGCGAGCCTCAACGATCTCGGCAGGCTTACCTTCGCCAGCAAGCACATACTCCAGAACCTTACGGGCGATCTTATCGTTGATCTTACCCTCGCCGATCAGCGTTTCAAGCTCCACCACCGTTGCGGGTTCAACTCCCAAATCGGTTAGTTCAACTTCCGCCTGCTTAGCTTTGCGGGCGATCTCGCCCATCCACCACTTGCGGGCAGCGGATGAGCTAGCCCCGGCGGCAATAGTCTGCTCAATAACGTCAAGAGCGCCAGCGTTGACCACGTCACGGAACTCTTCATCTGAGTATCCCCACTCCGCCTTCAACCGGCGGCGACGTTCCGCAGGAGGCTCGGGCAGGCTTGCACGCAGCTCTTCAACCCACGCCGTCTCGGGTACCACGGGCACCAGGTCGGGTTCCGGAAAGTAGCGGTAATCGTCAGCATCAGATTTGGGACGCCCTGATGAAGTCTCACGGGTATCCTCATGCCAGTGGCGGGTTTCCTGCTGAATTTTCTCACCACGCTCCAAAATAGCAGCGTGACGGCGAATCTCATAGCGTACCGCACGTTCCACCGAGCGCAGGGAGTTAACATTCTTCGTCTCCGAACGAGTACCGAATTTCTCACTCCCCTTGGGCATGAGCGACACGTTTGCGTCACATCGCACGTTACCGCGCTCCATGCGAGCGTCCGAAATACCCAAGCCTTTGACAATCTCACGAATCGCCGCAACATAGGCGCGTGCCAGTTCAGGCGCACGTTCGCCAGCGCCCACAATCGGGCGGGTCACAATCTCGATTAACGGAACACCGGCGCGGTTATAGTCCACCAGCGAGAATGCAGCGCCCTGGATGCGCCCGTCGGCACCGCCCACATGGGTGAGCTTACCGGCGTCTTCCTCCATATGCGCGCGCTCAATCTCAACGGTAAAGACGGTTCCATCTTCGAGTTCCACGTCCAGCTTGCCATTCTCAGCGATAGGGCCGTGATGCTGCGAGGTCTGGAAGTTCTTCGGGGAGTCCGGGTAGAAGTAGTTTTTACGCGCAAAATACGAGATAGGTGCGATATCGCATCCCAAGGCAAGACCCAGCTTAATAGCTGATTCAACTGCAACCTTGTTCACCACGGGAAGCACACCGGGCAGCCCAAGCGAGACCGGGGTGATATTGGTGTTCGGTTCATCCCCGAAAACGTTCGGAGCGGCATCGAACATTTTGGTGTTTGTATTGAGCTCTACATGCACCTCAAAACCAAGCACCGGATCATATTTCTCGATGGCTTCTTCGAAGCTGAGGACTTCTTCACTCATTACTTGGTACCCCCAAAGTCAAAGTCGCTAATCAGATTTTCGGTGTTGGGAATGCGGGTGTAGAACGGCGCGCCCCAGGTATCATTCAGAAGCGCTTCCAAACCGGCACCCACCCGGTACAGGCGTGCATCCTCGCGTGCGGGGGCGGTGAACTGTATGCCCACAGGCAGTCCGTCTTCGTCAGCAACGCCTGCCGGAAGCGAAATCGCGGGAACCCCTGCAAGGTTTACCGGCACGGTTGCCACGTCACCCAAGTACATCGCCATGGGGTCACCTTTAGTTTTCTCACCCAGTTTGAAGGCGGTTGTTGGCGAAGTCGGAGAAACCAGCACATCGCATTTCTCGAAAGCCGCGGTGTAATCACGTTGAATGAGGGTGCGCACGCGCAATGCCGCACCGTAGTGGGCATCGTAGTTACCCGCTGAAAGCGCATAGGTACCCAAAATGATGCGGCGCTTAGTCTCGTCGCCAAAACCAGCTTCGCGGGTAGCTGCCATAACGCGCTCGATGGTCACAGGGCCGTCTTCGGGTATAACGCGCAGACCGTACCGCACGCCGTCGTATTTTGCCAGGTTTGAAGATACCTCGGAGGACATAATCATGTAGTAGGCGCTAATCGCTTCCTTCACTGAAGGAAGCGAAACTTCTACAACCTCAGCCCCAGCCTTCTCCAGCAACTTTAGGGCGTCGTGGAAACGGTCAAGAACGCCCTGTTGGAAGCCACTGCCGGAACCGCCACCGAGTTCTTTAATAACGCCGATGCGCATCCCTTTGAGGGATTCAGGGTTGGCACCCTCAAGAGCCTGAGCCGCAAAAGGACCGACTGGCTCATTCAAAGAGGTAGAATCCATGGGGTCGTGACCGGCGATAGCTTCGTGAAGCATCGCGGTATCAAGCACGGTACGAGCGCAGGGACCTACTTGGTCAAGCGAAGACGCCATAGCAATTACGCCGTAGCGGGATACCGAACCGTAGGTCGGTTTTACGCCTACAGAACCGGTGAGGGAGGCAGGCTGGCGAATAGATCCACCTGTATCAGTTCCAAGAGCTAAGGGAGCCTGGAAAGCCGCAACAGCGCTGGCAGAGCCGCCGCCAGAGCCGCCGGGGGCACGATCAAGCGCCCAGGGGTTACGAACTACGCCGAATGCCGAGTGCTCATTCGAGGAACCCATAGCAAACTCGTCGAGGTTAGTCTTCCCCAAGATTGGCATGCGTGCTGCACGCACCTTGCGAGTTACGGTACCGTCATAGGGACTCATCCATCCTTCAAGCATGCGCGATCCAGCGGTGGTGGGCTGTCCCTTTGTGACGATCAAGTCTTTAACAGCGATGGGTACACCAGCGAGCACGGGCAGCTCTTGACCTGCCGCACGGTCAGCATCAACAGCCTGCGCGGTCTCCAGGGCTTCCTCACGGTTGATGTGCAGGAAAGCGTTCAGACCACTTTTACCGTCAGCGCGGTTCTCGCTGAGTGGGGTGCCATCGGTTGCTTCAATGCGATCTATATGCGCCCGGGTAAGCTCAACGGCAGAAATCTCACCGGCTGCAAGTTTTTGAGCGGCTTCAGCCGCAGTGAGCACAATAAGTTCGTTCACGTCTTCCCCTTAGTCTTCGTCGAGAATTGCGGGCACGCGGAATTTGCCATCCTGCGCATCGGGGGCACCTGAAAGCGCCTCTTCCTGGGTGAGGGTCTGCCCCACAACATCTTCACGCAAGACGTTCTGAAGCGAAATCGGATGGCTGGTCGGGGGTATGTCTGGGGTGACGGTTTCAGACAGATGCTCCATCGAGCTGACAATAATATCGAGCTCTGCCGCCATAGCGTTGAGCTCGTCCTCGGTCATCTCGATGCGTGCCAGTTCGGCAAGGTGCTTAACCTGCTCGGTGGTGATGGCAGACATGATTCTCCGTTAGGTATACTTTCAATTCTCTATCTAGTGTACCCGCCGGCTCGCAGATATGCTGACGTATCGGTGATCTAGCAAGAGAGTTTTTAGATTTACAGGGACTCCAAACCTATAGCCTGCACAGAATAGATTTTCGCTCTGGCATTCATAAGTCTGGAGTGTAAAAGGGCAGTATCGTGCCTAGACGCATATGAGCCCCACCTTCCCAAAGGAAGGTAGGGCTCATATGTCTACGTTAAGGTGAACTCCCTAAATTATGCGGGGATGTTCAGAACCTGACCGGGGAAGATCAGGTCAACGTTGTAGACAACGTCGGTGTTAGCAGCTGCGATTGCCTGGTAACCACCAGCAACGCCGAGCTGAGCAGCGATACCGGAGAGGGTATCACCGGACTGCACGGTGTAGGTGCCAGCAGCGGTTGCTGCGGGTGCCTGAGCTGCAGGTGCTGCTTCCTGAACAGGTGCTGCAGGAGCTTCCTGAGCAGGAGCCTGAGTCGTAGGTGCGGGAGCAGCAGGTGCTGCTTCCTGAACGGGCTCGGAGTAGGACTGCTGAGCCTGTGCCTGAGGTGCTACCTCCTGCTGAGCTGCACCGGGATCGGTGTAGGAGGGGGTTGCGTTACCGGACAGACCGAGCTTCGAGGAGCATGCGGGCCATGCGCCCCAGCCCTGCTGTGCAAGCAGACGCTCTGCTGCCTCAATCTGCTGTTCACGGGAAGCGTTCATGGGGGAACCGGACATGCCGACACCGTTCCAGGACTGCTGGGTGAACTGCAGACCACCGTAGAAACCGTTGCCAGTGTTGGTTGCCCAGTTACCACCGGACTCACACTGTGCCAAAGCATCCCAGGTGGATGCCGGTGCTGCGTTTGCAGCAGGCGCGGCAGCGGCTGCAGCTGCACCACCAATAGCGAGAGCAGCAACAGTACGGCGGATTGCGGAAGTGTTCTTCATAATGCTCCAAATAAGGCCATCCACGCTCACTCCGTCCCCGGAGCTTCATAGCGTTACCGCTCACCCGTTTTAACAAATTGATTACTTGTCGAGGCTCTACCATGTGAGCGGCTATCCACGTGATTCGCACTTCCGCCATAGTCGCGTATTGCGGGGTAGACGGCAGAGGCGCATCCTCACGTGGGGACGTGCGGTAGAACCGGGCATCGTTTTGGGGTTTCCGGTCCCAAAACTAAATTTCTGATTGACTCCCAATAAAGGAATCGTTCTGCAGATAAAGATAGCTGAGAAAACTCAAGATTCCAACCTCTTCTATGCTCTCAGCAAGCGTTCTGAGTTCTCACAGGGAACTCCCAGGTAAATTAACTCAGGGTAGGCTAAGTTCAAACTTTTAAAACCTCGATTCCTACTCATCCATTGCCATACCAAGGAAGCATACAAGAACAACTCTTCTATATTCTGTTTCTGGGGGTGGGCTTTATCATTTCGTAATAGTGACCCTCCACCCATTTAAAAATTTTTTAAAAAATTTTTCGCTTGCGGCGTGTTTTAAGGGTTCATGACGACATGAGTCCAAACCACTTAACAGCTCTGCGGCGCGATGGCGCGCCTTAGCATATATGCACGGTCTTTGGGAGATTATGTGCTTATGTCACCCCATATAGAGCTATTTTCGGGCGTTAACAACTCTATTACCGGGTTTCAGGCCCTTCATCGCAGTACATCATAGCTGCGCTGCCCCACACCAAATACCAGCTACAGCGTAACCTTTCGCCGTTATTTGGTAGATAACTCGGCGTAAGAGTCCTACTCCCCCGGTGTTAGCGCATCGGGCCCGTGGGCCAAAAGTTTCGTGAACCCGTCTTCATCAAGAACCGGAATTCCCAGGGCCTCGGCCTTATCGAGTTTTGACCCCGCAGAGGCTCCGGCAACCACAAAATGGGTCTTCTTAGACACAGACCCGGAGGCACGCCCGCCCCGCACGATAATCGCTTCCTTCGCGCTGTCACGGCTATAGTTCACAAGGGTTCCGGTCACAACCACGGTCACGCCTTCGAGCGTGCGTTCTATTGACGCGTCACGCTCATCTTCCATACGCACACCGGCATCCGCCCAACGGGCAAGAATTTCGCGATGCCAATCCGTTGCAAACCATTCGATAATCGAATCGGCGATAACGCCGCCCACACCATCAACAGCCGCTAACCTATCCCGGTCAGCCTGGGCGATCGCATCCATAGAGCCAAATTCGGTGGCAAGGGCTCGCGCCGCAGTTGGCCCCACATGGCGAATCGATAAGGCCACAAGCACGCGCCAGAGAGGCTGCGATTTTGCTTTCTCAAGCTCTACGAAGAGATTTTGTGTGTTCTTCGTAGGAACAGGGTCTGGCTTTGCTTTCGTGGGCTTCGTATAGAAGTACGGAACAAGCTCAAACTTGCCGGTACCCACCCCCTTGACCTTCTTCTCGCGGCGAATTTTCACATCGCGTAGATCTTCGGCGGTGAGATCGAAGAGGAACGCCTCACTCGTGAGCGGAGGCTGCTCAGGCTCGGCGGGAGCTGTCAACGCCTTAGCCGCCTCAAAGCCGAGTGCTTCAATATCGAAAGCACCCCGCGACGCGGCGTAGTAGATGCGCTCGGTCAGCTGCGCCGGGCAGGAACGGTAATTGGGGCAGCGCATATCGACGTCGCCCTCTTTACCGGGAGCCAACGTCGTACCGCAGGAAGGGCACTCGGTGGGCATAACGAACTCGCGTTCATGACCGTTACGAAGAGCAACAACAGGCCCCACGATCTCGGGAATCACGTCGCCAGCCTTACGAAGAACCACGGTGTCTCCGATAAGCACACCCTTGGCCTTCACCACATCCTGATTATGTAAGGTTGCGCGTTCAACGGTAGAGCCCGAGACAAGCACGGGTTCCATCACACCATAGGGGGTCACGCGGCCGGTACGCCCAACATCCACGCGAATATCGAGAAGCTTGGTGTTAACCTCTTCGGGCGGGTATTTATACGCTACAGCCCAGCGCGGCACTCGTGAGGTGTACCCCAGTTGAGTTTGCGCTACAAAGTCGTTGACCTTGATGACGATGCCGTCGATCTCGTGCACCAGGGAATGGCGTTTTTCACCGTACTCGGCGATATACCGAAGAATATCATCGACTGAAGTAAAAAGTTTGCTGTACGGACTGGTGGGAAGTCCCCAAGCGGCCAATTGCTCGTAGGTTTGGTACTGGGAGTTTACCTCTAGCCCAGCCCGCGAGCCCACGCCGTGAACATACATGCTCAGGGGGCGTTCGGCGGTCACGGCAGGATCTTTCTGGCGCAGGGAACCTGCCGCAGCATTGCGGGGATTAGCAAACGGGTTCTTCCCCTCAGACACCATTTTTTCGTTAAGTTTCTTGAAATCTGCCGATGAAATGAAAACCTCACCGCGTACTTCAAGCTCCGCCGGATGGTTCTCCCCCGCTAATTTCTGCGGGATCGAGGCTATAGTGCGCACATTATGGGTTACATCCTCACCCGTAGTGCCATCACCACGAGTAGCCGCACGCACCAACACACCGTTACGATACAGCAGATTGACCGCAAGACCATCAATCTTCAGCTCCGTAAGCCACTGCGGTGCGGCACCGGTGAGAAGACGGGTATTTTCCTCGGCCTTTGTTAGCCATGCCCGAAGCTCCTCAAGAGAAAAAACATCCTCAAGGGAGTACATGCGTACCAGATGGGTTACCGGCGAAAAAGCCTCGCTGACTTCTCCACCTACCTCTTGGGTAGGCGAATCGTTAGCAATCAACGCGGGATATTGTGCCTCAATCTGCTCAAGCCTGCGGTAGAGCTTATCGTATTCGGCATCCGAGAGAGTCGGGGCATCTTCCTGATAGTAGTCATGCCGGGCGGCGCGAATAGTATCGGTCAGCTCAGCATATTCGGCGCGAATAGTATCGGTCAGCTCAGCGCTCGAATCTAGCGCCTTGAGGGCACGGTCAAGGGATGCGGGAGTTTCAGCAAGATTTTCAGTCACTCCACTAGTCTAACCGTTCGCTTTCCCCGATGCGCCGGTTAATGTCACGGGGAAAGACTAGTCTTGCGCTTCTATGGCGTCAGCAACAATCACGGTAATATTATCGCGACCGCCCGAGCGCAGCGCCTCATGCTGAAGCACATCGGCGGCATCTTGCGGGTGACGTATAGAAGTAAGAACACGCGCCATATATTCATGGGAAAGCTCGCCAGAAAGACCGTCCGAGCAGAGCATCAGACGGTCGCCCGCTCGTGCGGGAAGCACCCAAAAATCGGGTTCCCAAAAATTACCTGTACCTAGTGCACGGGTAATCACATTTCTGCGCGGGTGCGTTAGGGCTTCAAGCTGAGTAATCTGCCCTTCATCCACCAGATATTGAACCTCAGAGTGATCAGTAGTGACCTGCTCAAGAGATACATTGCCCTCGTTGCCCGGCAGGCGTTCCATTTCAGCATGGTGAATACCATCGTCTTCACGCATCAACCGGTATGTACGAGAATCGCCAATATTAAAGACAACCCACAGGTACTGCTGACCTATATTGGTAAGCCACGCGCCGGTTACGGTGGTACCGCCTGAACGCGAGAGCGCATCTTTAATACTGTCGTTCGTTTCACCCAAAATCTCACGTGTGCGATCAAGGGCACGCACAATTTCATGGTTCAGTTCATTTGTTAAACGACGATGACGTTGCTTTGAATTTTTATCTTGGTAGTCCTGTTTAATCTTTTCGACACGCTGGCGGTAGTTTTCTTGTTCTTCTTCGCTCATACCGCCGGGTCGAGTAAAAAAATGCGAATACGCCAGCTGACGTACACACAACCGCGATGCGACCTCTCCCGCTTCGTGACCGCCCATACCGTCGGCCACCACGCATAGAGACCCCGCTACAGCCATCGAGTCCTCGTTGTTGTCACGATGAGCCCCACGATGAGTCGCACCACCGGTGCGCAGGGTCAGGTTCAAGGGAGTTGCCATGATGTATCGTTCTCCGTTATGTAACTAGCGCCGGGCGTAACCGCCACAGGGTCTACATTACCAAAGCTACGCACGTTGCGTGTGCCTTGGTACGTCAGAGTAAAGCGGTCGCCATACTCTTTGAGCGTTTCGGCGGTCTCGCTATCGGTCAGCACAGAACCAGGTTCCGCGAGAGATACCAGCCGTGAAGCAAGGTTTACGCTCGAACCATAAACATCTCCACGATTCGCCAGGACCTCGCCCCAAATAAATGCTACACGCACTTCTGGCAGTTCAGGGTCTTTTCCGATTTGCTCCGCCAGTTTCAGACTGATCTCGGCGATAGCCTCGGGAGCCTCCGTGAGGAAGAAAACTTCATCGCCTAGAGTCTTAATGATGCGCCCGCCACTCGGAGCAATAATATCGAGACAGCTTTGCTCAAAACGGTTGATAAGACGCGCTAATTCGGGGGCACTCAGGTTACGAACCAGGGAGGTATACGACACCAAATCAACGAAACCTACACCCCGCACGAGGGGGAGCTGAGCCGGTTCCGGCCCCAGCTTTTTATTCTCGCGCAGAGCGAGACGAAGAACACCCGTATACATTTGACGGCGGTAAGCGTAGAGCGCGAGTTCTTCGAGAACCGGCATGAGATCTGCAAGACGGAAAAGAAGCTGACGGCGTGCCTGCGCATCGTCTACACCATCACGATCCATAATGTCGTGCACCAGCGTTTCAATCTGCCACGCCACAATGCGATCGGTCAGCTGCCCTACAGAACGTGTCAAAGAGACAATGCTCTCTTCCGCAACAAGATTCGTTCGGTTGAGATTCTCCAGGTCTTCGAGCATATTGACGTCGAGTTCTGTGAAATGGGGATCGGCGGCGTGAATATCAGGAAAACCCATATTGCGCCAGATCCGGCGAGCATCTTCAAGGCTCATCTGCGCGGCAGCAGCGGCTTCTCCAGGTTTATACCGGCGGCCCTCTCCCAGCAGGGCGCGTTCAAGCACGCGTACGCCTTCTTTTGAGGTTTCGTCACGGTAAATATTGTTTTGCGCCAGGTTCTGCAGAATACGCAGATTCAACATCTGGGTTTCAGGACCCAACGTTCGGGGATTCTTATACGGGGTAGCCTCAACGCTATCGCCAGATAGGCTCTCATGAGTCATAGGCGTTGAGTTCTCCTTCCTTGTCCCCTGGATATATGCAGCACACTGTATTCGGGTGCAATATTTCACATTAAGAATACCCGTGTGCTCTTCCGGGCAGACATAAAAAGTATGCTTGCCCACATTATTCTACCCTTACCAGGCAAAAATCTCGCCCGCTAGACCCTAAACATAACTAACACGTAACGGATAGTAGTCCTGCCAGGCATGCTCGACAATATTCCGGAACCGTTCGGGGTTTGGAAGGTGCATAAGCTGGTGCCGAAACCCTCCTGCATAATCAACATGGAAAGATCCGTACCCCATCCAAGCGCCCAGGCTACTCTGCGAAACCCAACGATTTCCCATGCCGTCAAGCAGCAAGGATATGTCAGCCTTACGGCGCATCAGGCCCTTAATAATCATGATGCGATGCGTAGTGATAGCGTACCGTGTGACAGACCAGCGCCATATCTTACGAAGAGCCACCAGAGCGGTAACCGCAGCTACCACACTGCCCGCCCAGAAGAGCAGCCCCGATGATCGTGCGGTCGAGGCAAAACTTGCTGAGGTAAAGGCCACCAGCAGGTAGACGAAGGCTCCCACAAGAGCGCCGGGATGAGCCCTCGTTAGGATAATGGTCTGTTCGCCGGGGTAGAGTTTGCCACGCAGTTTCATGCTTATGCCTTTGCAGAAGTATTAGGGGTTATCTCAGACGGTGCTAGCGTTGGAGAATCTTCCTGTCTGAGGGCAGGATAAAAATTACCGTAGCTTCCATCTGCCGGACGCAAATGTTCAATGTCTCCTACGGAATAGGCCTGCACGGCACCGGTTGTATCACGAATTAGGATGCGCCCTTGAGCATCAAGATCGGTTGCAACTCCGGTGACGATGCGTCCATCAGGAAGGTGCACCGATACCTCGGCTCCCAGCGTCACCGTGGCGGCACGTGCCTGATCAAGCAGAGACTGTCCGCACAACAAAGTTTTTTGGGGGTCTCCCCCAACACTTACAAACTCACGATAGCGACGGGCAAAAATGGTCAGCATACGGTTCAAAACCACATGGTTATCAACGGGTTCACCGCGTTGGATAAGAGCGCTCGTGGCGGTCGGTACAGGCACCTGGTCTTCACGCATATTCAGGTTCTGCCCAATCCCCACGACAATGCTCAGGCGATCTTTCTCCCCCGGCGCTTGAGTCGGTTCGCTCAGGAGCAGGGCGAGAATACCGCATGCCTTACGACCTTGAATGACCAGATCATTGGGCCATTTTAAGGCGGCATCAAGCCCCAGTTCACGCCAGACATCGAGCACGCTCAGCCCGGCAAGCATGGTCAGCCAATGGTAGCTTGTGATCGGCAGCTGCTGCCCAATACCAGCATGGGGGCGCACCACAATGCTGGTGGCTAAGCAAGTACCTGCAGGAGCTGTCCACGAGCGGTCCATACGTCCTTTTCCGGCAGTCATATAAAGGGTGGTAAAAACCGACAATTCCCCCAATTCGGTACGTTCGCACGGTTCCCCGCGTGTAAGGCGCCGAACAATTTCGGTGTTCGTCGTATCGACAACATCGTAAACACGCACGAAGCTGTACCCTGCCTCACGTGCTTCGGGGAGAATACGGGACGGATCAAGGATTGCAGGCCTCTGGTCTGGTAGCGACATATGTACCATCATAGTGGCTCGGAGCCTTGTACACTCTGTACTTCGTGATGCTGAGCTCTCATACGGGTGTGAGATAGTAGAGTAACTGGGGTCTACGCCCTGCGCGTACCCTTGGAGACAGATAACCACCGGTAAATACCACAGGAAAGGAACCCGTCATGGCATACTATGTCATTTCTTACGTCTACGGAGACCCAGCCCTTCAGGATGCACATCGTCCGGCGCACCGTGAATACCTCTCTACACGCGTTCAGGAAGGTACGATCGTAGTTTCCGGTCCGCTTCTGAAAGACTCGGTGTCCGTAGGTGCTCTCCTGATCGCTCAAGTTGATTCTTTTGATGCCGCCGAGACCATCGTCAAGAACGACCCCATGAAAATTGGCGGTGCCGTCGAGTCCTACACTATCGGCGAATGGAACCCGGTTCTGGGCAGCATCCGCTAGTTTTACCCCTCAGCACCGTTTTCGACCCGCCGCTTTGTGCCCTCACCAGGCAACGAACCGGCGGGTTTATCCCGATGGAGCATAGGAATCTGAGGCAACACATATGACGAAAATACGCGGGTACCTGGCACCATGACCGCCCCGCACACTATAGTTGATAGGGTAGCTTTTCTAGCCTGAGAAAACCTACTATCCGTATCGACACCGCACGTCATAAACACCCTCTACCCATGATGCGTGCCGCACGAATCGAGGAATACATGTCTGAGAACGCTCAGGAATACGACTTGAGTACGACCGCCGGTAAACTCGCCGATTTTTATGCTCGTCGCGAGCAGACCCTTGCCCCCGGCGGGCAGGCCGCTGTAGATAAACAGCATGCACGCGGTAAGAATACGGCACGCGAGCGCATCGACATGGTTCTCGATGAGGGTTCTTTTGTAGAGTTTGACGCCTTAGCTCGCCACCGTACCACGGCTTTCGGTATGGATAAGAAAAAACCACTCGGTGACGGCTTAGTCTCAGGCTACGGCACCATTGATGGGCGTCTTGTCGCTATCTATTCTCAAGATTTTACGGTGTACGGGGGTTCGCTCTCGCAGGTGAACGGCGAGAAGATCGTGAAGGTGCAGAAGTTTGCCCTCAAGAATGGCTGCCCGGTGATCGGCATTAACGATGGCGGCGGGGCTCGCATCCAGGAGGGGGTGGCCTCTCTGGCGCTGTTTGCCGATATTTTCCGGATGAATGTGCGTTCTTCGGGCGTTATTCCACAGATTTCAATTATTATGGGTCCCTGCGCAGGTGGTGCCGCATACTCCCCCGCGCTCACTGATTTTATTGTGATGGTCGATAAAACCTCACATATGTTTATCACGGGTCCGGACGTTATTAAGGCGGTCACCGGTGAGCAGGTCGACATGGAAACCTTGGGCGGCGCCCGTCAGCATAATGCAATGACCGGCACGAGTGCCTACCTTGCCGAAGATGAAGAAGACGCTTTCGATTTCGTGCGGGAGCTTTTGGAATTCTTGCCCTCCAATAACCTGTCAGAGTCGCTGCCGTTGGATCATGATCAGGAGTTTGAGGTCGTGGTGGATGATCTGGATCTTGATACTCTCATCCCCGATTCTGCGAATCAGCCTTATGATATGCGCAATGTGATCGAGTCCGTGGTTGATGATGGGCATTTCTTCGAGCTTCAGGCGTTATTCGCCCCGAATGTCATGATTGGTTATGCCCGTGTGGAGGGTCGCACAGTGGGTATTGTGGCAAATCAACCTACACAGTTTGCGGGATGTCTCGATATTGCCGCCGCTGAGAAGGCTGCGCGTTTTGTGCGTAATTGCGATGCTTTCAATATTCCGATTTTGACGTTTGTGGACGTTCCCGGATTCTTGCCGGGTACGGATCAGGAGTTCAACGGTATTATTCGCCGCGGTGCTAAACTGCTCTACGCCTATGCGGAGGCGACTGTACCGCTCATTACGATCATTACCCGCAAGGCTTTTGGTGGCGCATATATTGCGATGGGGTCAAAAACTCTGGGAGCCGATATTAACATGGCGTGGCCTACCGCCCAGGTGGGTGTGCTTAATGGTCAGGGTGCGGTCAATATTCTTTATCGTCGTGATCTTGCCGCAGCTGCGGAGGCTGGCGAAGATGTTGAGGGACGCCGTTCTGAGCTGATTGAGCAGTATGAGGAAGAGATTCTGAACCCGTACCAGGCCGCCGAGTTGGGGTATGTGGATGAGGTTATCGCTCCGCATGAGACCCGTGTGCGTATTATCTCTTCTCTTCGCGCACTGCATGATAAACGTGCCGCTATGCCAGCGAAGAAGCATGGGAATATTCCGCTGTAGTTCTTGACTGCTCTTAGTTCACGTTGTGATGCAGTACTGACCGGAGTTCGAACCAAGATACTGCATTATCGGTTATTTATTGTCAGGAGGCGCCTGTGGCAGGCTACAATCCGCTGAATTATTTCTCCTTCGGGAAGAAGAAGGATGCTCCTACGACTCCCAAAGAGTCCGCTGATCAGGTTTTACCGCAGGACGGCACTTCGGAGGCTGCCCCGCATGCTGATACCGTGGATCCTGCGGATATTCAGGATGATTCACAATCTTCCGAGCAGCCTCTGCTGCGTGTTATCAAGGGTAATCCGACGGTTGAGGAGATTGCCGCACTCACCGTATTGGTAGCTTCATATCAGAGTTCGCAGGCTCAGCAGGAGCACAATTCGATTCTGACGGCGGCTTCTCGTTTGCTTAACCGGCGTCAGCGGCTGGGGGCTTCGCTGCGTCCCGGTCCGGGATCGTGGCGTAGGGCTCGCCCGATGTAACCTTGCCTTCGCTGCGGCAAAATATCGAGTCTCGTGCGCTATAACGTACGAGGCTCGACGTATATGAAGAGAAATACGTATGGCTTCTCTGGAAGATATTTAGATGCCCTATATACTAGGTATATATAGCGAACCACACTAAAATGCCCGAAAGGTGGTTCAGGTATGTCTAAAGAATACAAAAATTATGCTGTGCCGCTTGAGGCCGTTGAGATTCTTTTTCTGCCGGCTCTGCGGCGGCTTAGCCGTGCAGTCCCCCGCACCGTGGCGGATATATCGCAGTCCCTCTCTGAACAAACACACGCTTTAGGCACCAAAGAAGAACTTCAGGATCTCAAATCCGATGCTTTTATGCACCAGGTCAAGGCTACGCTCCAGGCGATGGCTCGCTTGGACTATGTGCTGGTCGTTCCCAAAACCACAACCTCGAAAACTCGCTATCTGCTCAGCGATTCCGGTGCCGACATTCTAACGGCGCAGATTCGGCGCCGCGGCAGCGTCATTCCCCAAAGCGCTCGATATGAGCTCCAAAAACTTTTTACTCCGCTTTATGCAAGCGCTCCTAAGGATCCAGACAAACTGGATTCCCACGATACCCCAGCCCAAGATAAACACGAACATAGTTCGTATACCCCGATGACCACCCCGTTGAGCTCCGGTGCGTCTTTGCGGGATGCGCATCCCGATCTTATTTTGGCTCAGGCGGCATATGCGGCAGATTTTGCCGGTGATCTTATCGAACGTATTTATGCTGTTTCACCGACATATTTTGAATATATTGTGGCAGATGTCTTTAATTCTTTAGGGACTTTTCATGCAGCAGTTACAGGCGGTCCTAACGATCACGGGATTGATGTTCTAGTACATTATCCTAAAGAACTTTGTTTTCCGCCTATCTATGTTCAAGCAAAACATTATTGCGGATCATCAAAAGTAACCCTCCGCGATATTCAAAAATTTGCTGGAGCAGTTCTTTTACACAATGGGTTACAGGGTGTTTTTGTTACCTGTGGAGAATTTGCTGCGCAGGTTCCGCAACAAATGGAAGCTCTTCCCGGGGGCAACCGCATTGCTCTGGTTGATCGTGACCGTTTAGTTTCACTGATGATTCGACACCGTGTGGGGGTCATTCATACTCCGGGAGAATGCACCTACAGAATTGATGAAGAGTACTTCTCCCGCGGGATTCCGCAGGATTCTCATGAGTGATACCTTCGAAGGACAGCAGAATCCTGTATAAATAGACCGCAAAGCTGGATCAGCAGTTCTGCGCGCCTTCCTGCCATAATTCATCCTTTTGGATGAATACACTTATTCCTTTTTCCCGTTTATACTAGTAGAACAGTAAATATAGATATCAACAGGGGTACTTGTGACCATCGTAAATACGAACATGCTTCGGCATGAGAAAACACCGGTAGATAACATTCTTAAAGCGCTTTCCTGGGATGATATTCCAGAGGAATACCGCGATGATTGCCGTGATATTGCGGTTCGAGCGGCATTAGCGCTTTTGCGCCAATTTGAACGAGCACATGAGCACGGACAGAAACTGCTTTTTCCCGAACTTTACACTCCAGTTGGGGTTGAAATAGGTTTCACCATGACCCAGCGCTATATTGCGGTGGGTAAATCCGTGCTATTTCGTGATGCGATTGACAAAATTATTGTCGCATTCGTAAATCATGATTATCTTGATGTATCGCTCAGTAATCTGCATCCGGGAAATTTGCTCTATTCTTTGAGCGAACGTGGGCTTGATTTTCTTCAGCGCGCTGAGGACGAACAGCGTGAAATTCTAGAGGATCTTTTCTATCCCATTATTGGCACGCATTTGTTCTATATGCAGGATTACTATCCGCGACTGCTGGCTCAAATTAATGTGCGCAATATTGCTCCTATTGCCCTATCGGTTATTCCGCTGCATCTGAGCGTTACAGAGAGTAAACTTCGTGAGCTTGTGATGCGCGAATGTGGCTTTGTGCAGGGATGGTACGGTCTCACCCAACTGGAACAGCAGCTTTTTGAGACATCATGCGCCGAATCTGTGCGTGGACTTCTTGATGCAGGCTACCTGCGCCCTAAGGAGCACCACGATAAGATCGCATATGCGCTCACGACCGAGGGTAAGAATCTGCGGTACAGTTTCCCGCACGGGGTACCTGCCCAAGCACTCAGCGATATTTTCGATGATGCTCCCGTCTCCCTGCTCACGGTGGATCAGCTTAAACACCATGAGAAACTTCTCATTCGTATGGGGCGCGTCATCATGGATGCGGTACTCGCCAAAGGCGAGAACGCGAAGCTGCCCCTGGCCGATGTGGATCGTGCTATTGCCCAGGATGCTGAGATTCAGCAGCTTGCAGACGAAGACTCTCCTGAGTATTTGCAAGGACGCGAACATGTTTATGACGTGCTGTTGGCGCATCGTTACCTTGAAGAGGGAGATGAAGATGAGCAAGAGGTCTTCATGGTGGGGACTGCCTACGCCGATGCTCTTAGTAGCGTAGAGGACGGCTCGATTGACGAGTTGATGCGCCGTGCGTTCCTCGATCCCGCGGCGGCGGAACAGATTCCGCATCCGCATCATATGCTTTTCGATATTCTGGCCTTGGTGCGTGACAACCCGGATATCAATTTCTACGACCTGTTCGCGAAGGTTGAGGACACGCTGGATTTGCCGTATCTGCAGGCTCGTTTAGCGCCGCATCGCTCCAATACGACTCCTCGCGTGCGCAACCGGTACGCGGTTGCGGTTCAGGTTTTGAAGCAGGAAGGCTATCTGCAGGTTCACGGTGGACAGAGCGGTAGGCTTTCTCGCAAGGATCCCGAACGGTACACACTTACGCAGAGCGCCATAGAGCTTTTGGATCGCTTCCCCAACGGTATTCCGGAGACTGTTGCCGCGCGTATCGTACCGCTTCAGAAGCAGGCACTTCGGCACAAACTTCCCGAGGATATTGCGGCTGCGCTCAATACTGGCCGTAAACCTTATGAGAAGCGAGAGCATTCTCAGGATTCCTATTCCTACCAGAATTCGCGCGGGCATTACGGGTCGGGTCCTCGCTCGGGCTATGGTGCCCCCGTTCAGGCGACCCCGCAGAACATTGCCCAGGCGCAGGGTGGTTCGGGTATTTCTTCGGCAGCTTACGCTTCTGCACAGTCTTTCACCCAGCCTGCCCCCGCCTACCAGGCACCTGCGCCGGTACCGTCTCAGACACCCGGTGTAGAGCAATCGTCGGATGCACCTTCGGACGCTCTCAGCGCCGTCGAAGCCGCAAGGAATGCCGTGCAGGATGCGCAGAGGCGCTACCGCGATATCTTCAAACGTGCGCTTCTTCAGCCCCAGCTGCAGGCGGTGACGAAGGACCGTTTCACCGATATTGCGGCAGACTTGTTCTCAGTACGCGGATATACGGCTGAACGTGCGGATGCTTCACAGGGTGTTCAGGTTATTGCTTACCCCTCTGGTGGGCAACGCGACCGCGCATTCTATGTGCGGGCTCAGCGCTCAGCCGACGGTACGGTCAGCGTACAGGATATTACCAACCTGTACCTCTCTCTGGAACAATTGGGCGGTCAACTGGGTGCGTTTATCACGGATGGAACTTTCGGTGATGATGCATACGATGAGTACATTCGATGCTCCACCAAGTACCCGCATATTCTGGTGGATCTTATCGCGGGCGACGAGCTCATGAACCGTCTAATTGCCCATCGTTTGGGTATTCGTGACGGTCGGGTGCCCGGGACTATAGAGCTCGATGACGCGTATTTCAGCGGTTCTGGCTCCGCTGCATCGTAATTATCTTAAGTACCCCTCACGCGACGGTGGCTGATAATCTCAGGATTGCTCAGCCGCCGTCGCGGCGTATGCGGTGCACGCAAGTTTCGGCGCTTCACGTACTGGATACTGGACATACAGCGCAATAATGCCGTGCTGTATGCCACGCTACGTTAGTATGAAAAGTATGAGCATTCACCACGAAATTCCGGAGATTTACCGCGTCAAGCGAGCGCTGACCGACGTCGATCACATCGCCAACGAATTCTACGAAGCGGTTCTAGATTTAGACCCCGTCATTGCGACAGAGCAGGGGCGCACGGGTGTCGCGACTCAGTTTCGCGACTATTCCCCCGCCGGGGAGGAAGCCTATATCCAGTTGGTACGCGCGACCCTCAAGAAACTTGATCAGGTCATTCCCATAGATGATGTTGATCTTGTGACTCTTGATGCCATGCAGGAGCGTCTGGGGCTTAGTCTTGAGAGCCACCGTGCGGGGCTGGGCGGCTGGCAGTTAAACAACATTGTTTCGGTTCCTCAAGAGATTCGCGGCGGGTTCGATCTGATGGCGCGAAATACCGAGCAGGATTGGGCTAATATTGCCGGGCGTCTGTTCAACGTTCCGCAGGCGATCACCGGGTTTGTTCAGACTCTGCATACGGCTCGGGTTGCCGGCCATGTCTCGCCGCGTCGACAGATAGAGATTGTTATCGAGCAGATCGCCGAGTATATCGCCGAGGACGGTTTCTTCGACGAGCTTGCCGCCGAGATTACTCAAGCGGTACCGGATCTTGCCGAGCAGGCGCGGCGGGGTGCTAAAGCGGCAAAAGATGGGTACGCCACGCTCAAGACGTACTTGCACGAGGTGCTGCTCCCGGCAGCTCCCCAGCAGGATGCGGTCGGCCGCAAACTCTATGCCCTGCACTCTCGGGCATCCTTGGGGGCTTCTGTCGATCTTGATGAAACCTATGCATGGGGTGTGCAGGAACTTGACCGCATTATCGCTCAACAGCGGCAGGTTGCCGAAGAGATCGAACCCGGAGCATCGATTGAACGTGCCAAAGAGATCCTGGATGCCGACCCGTCACGCACCCTGCACGGAACCGATGCGCTCCGCGAGTGGATGCAGTCGCTCTCGGATCACGCAGTGCACGAGCTCGCAGGTACCCAGTTTGATCTTGACGGTCCAATGCTGCGTCTAGAATGCCGCATCGCCCCTACCCATGAGGGCGGTATCTATTACACCGGCCCCTCCCCCGATTTTTCGCGCCCCGGGCGCATGTGGTGGTCTGTTCCTAAGGGCGACGATACATTTGGCACGTGGCGCGAGACTTCGACGGTGTACCACGAGGGCGTTCCGGGGCATCATCTGCAGACGGCTATTGCGCTGGTCATGAGTGAGAGTATGAATAAATGGCGTTCGCAGCTGATCTGGGTTTCCGGGCACGGTGAAGGCTGGGCGCTCTACGCTGAGCGTCTGATGGAAGAATTCGGGTTCTTGACCGATCCTGGAGACCGTATGGGCATGTTGGATGGTCAGCGGATGCGCGCCGCCCGCGTGGTTTTCGACATTGGCGTGCACTGTGAGCTTCCGATCCCCGATGCTTGGACTGAACCGCTGGGGGTTGAACCAGGCACCTTGTGGACTCCTGAGCTGGGGTACGAGTTCTTGAAACTCAATCTAGAGGGTACCGAGAGCGTTATCCGTTTTGAGTTCTTGCGGTATCTAGGGTGGCCCGGGCAGGCGCCCAGCTATAAGGTAGGTGAACGTTTGTGGCTTCAACTTCGGGACAATGCGCTTCGGGACGGGCTGTCTTTACGTGAGTTCCACACGAAAGCTCTTATGCTCGGTTCGGTAGGGCTCGATACGTTACGACGTGCCCTCACCGATGAGGTCATGCCCCATAGTGATGATGAGGATGACGACGACGATGATTAAATCCCTGCACTTTACCGGGGAATAAAGCTAGACCCTAGAGAGCTGGCGCTAAAACCCGTATATTGTGCTGCGTATTGTACATAAACCTACGAATATACAGTAAAGTGTACGGGTTTTAGTGTGGTCAAACGCGATACACCGGCTACGGAATAAGGTTCGGTTTGACCTGTACGAGATGCGGGGCGAAACGACATTCGTAGTCGGTAATAGGCCTGTCCGATTCGCGAATGCCCATACCGACCGCCTCGCCATTGACCATCCAGATGCCCAGCATCGGCAGGTTAGTGCGGTTAATAATCCCCGAGTACACCGGCGGGGCAACAAAATCCTGATACACAAATTCGCTTTCAGGTACGTTGATAAAGTGGTCATCGTCCTCATCACGCACAAAGACATCGTAATCGGGAGCATTGATCTCAATGCCATCGCCTTCGCGACCAAATATCGGTTTACGCACCCAGTTCTTCAGACCGCCTCGCGTACCTACATGGGTTTCTAAGAGGTTGGGATGGTTGGGGTATAAATCCCATAGCGCGGCGAGCAGAATCTTATTCGACAGGAACATCTTCCATGCGGGCTCAATCCAACGGTTCATCATATCGTGGTAGGCGAAGAGCAGCTTATCGTAACCGCTTTCGCTATCGGTCACCATATCTTCCCAGGGATAAAGCTTGAAAAGGTTCTCGATGCGCTCTCCCTCAGGGTCTTTCCAGATTTTTAGGGTCTCATCGAAAATAACCTCGTCGATACGGATAAGCTTCGTGGTCAGTCCCGCACGATTGGCGGCATGGGCTATAAGCCAGAGGTTGTTATAGTCTTCATCGTTAACATCGATTTCTTCGGTTACACTCGCTAAGTGCAGTCGTGGCGAACGCCCATGAGAGAGATCGTGCGCAAACATTTGCCGCCAGCGTTCGGTAAAAGCCTCACCAATTTCACCCCAGTGTACGTAACCGCGGGTGTCGAGGCGTTGATCGCTCGCCCATGTCTTCTGGCTGATAGTGGCCTCAACGATGCCGGTTGGGGTATCGGCGTTGTATTCCAGGAGTTTGAGAGGATCGCCGGGCACGCCGGAGTAGATGAAATCGAAGCGACCGTAGAAATCCGGTTCGTGGCGGTTCCACGATTCTTTAGCCAGGTTAAAGGCGGCTTCGGGAAGACCGAGTGTTCCGTAGGCACCAGATGCCATACGCTCAATGGCGTGCAGGCACATTTGATGAACCTCACGCGCCTGGTCCCGCAGATTGGTCATTTCTGCGGGTGTAAAAACATAGGCCGCATACTCATTCCAGTAATGCTGCAGATCGTGTGGACCATCAACGCTATAGGTCAGGCCTTCATCAATAATGGTTTGTTCCCAGCCGGGGCGTCCCACCGGAAATTCTTCGCGTTTCATATTATCTTTCGTGATAAGACACCGCCGCTGAGTACGATGTGCAGTATAGGAACTTGTAGAGAATTCTCATCTGCGAGGCGTATAGAGCAACCGGCGCAGATATAGATACGTCGGCCGGGTGTTTGTATCCCTTGAGAAAATACGCGGAGCGGGCTATCCGCCGGAGGTACCGCCTCCGGACTTCGAGCCTCCGCCGAAGCCGCCTTTATTATTCGAGCTGCTTCCACCCTTACCGCCCGAGTTATTCCCTGTCAGCCCCGTTCCCTTAGAGGTCGTAGTCTTGCCGCCGCTGCGCGATTCCGTCACCTTGCCCGAGGAATAGGTGGAAGTCTTTTTAGCACTCTTATAGGAGGATTCAAATCCGCCGCCGCTGCGGGAAAGACCGCTGTATACCGTTCCCGAATTGGGGCGTGTGGTGCTGCCGCCGCTCAGAGATGATCCCACGGCGGGGATGGATGTGGTACCGGCGCTGCGGCGCCCTAGGTAGTACCACAGGAACGCGTTGGTTGCACCGGAATGGTGTGTCGTGCCCGAATTACCGGAATTCTGAGTTCCGGAATGAGAATCGCCCGAAGAACCAGAGCTGGAATCCGAAGAAGTATTCCCAGCCTCTTTCTCTGCCTTCTCGCATTGCTCATCCTCAACGCGCAGCCCGGTGTTGGAGTCTTGACAAACCTGAGCGTATTCTTCACCGTCCGCACTGAAGGCTTCCTCGCTCTGGTGCAAAGAGTTATAGGCGAATATGCCGCCGCCTGCCAAAAGGGCACCGGCACCGAACACTGCGAGCACTTTCTTACCGGTACCGCGTGCAGGAGGGGACTTGAGGTCTTGATTGTCCTGTGCGTTCTCCGGATACTCTATGTCTGCGGCATCTGCGGTTTGATGTTCGGCCCCGCTCACGGGTCATTTCTCCTTCACACTATCCTGTCTCGGTGATAACAGGCTCTTTTCAGGATACCAAGCGCGCCTCGCACAAAGGCTTTTCTGAGCCGATAAAAATTAGCAATAATACGTGCCTCGGGTCTTTTTCGGTGGCGCTTGCACGGTCACGCTATGTCATACAGTCATAGTTCGTCACACTAATTACCGCTGTTTTCTCTTACGGGTCTACAGTAACGCCATGCCTACTACACATGAAACACCGCAAAAATCTAGATTTCCCAGCTGGGCTACTTCTTTCGGACATCAAATTATAGCTTCCCTTATTCTGGGCATCGCGCTCGGGTACGTTGCACTCGCCCTCGGCGGCGATGCAAAAAATAACCCCAACTGGCTCATGGCCACTCTAGACGCTGTCGGCACGTCCTATGTGACTCTCCTTAAGGCCGCGGTGATCCCGCTGGTGTTTACCGCCGTCGTTGCCTCAATCTCGAATCTCTCGCAGGTAACGAATGCGGCGCGTTTAGCGGTTAAGACTCTTATCTGGTTTGCTATTACAGCATTTTTTGCGGTCTCCATCGGTATCGTACTGGGGCTGCTCGTGCAGCCTGGTGTGGGTGCCGAGGTAAGCGCCTCGGGCAGCACCAGCGCCCGGGGATCATGGACAGCATTTCTGACCAGGATTATCCCCTCCAATTTCTTAGGGCTTGAGGTCACCACGAAAACCACCGACTCCGGTATAACTTCTTCGGTTTCCTTTAACGTGCTCCAAATGCTCGTGATTTCGGGGGCTATCGGTATTGCGGCTCTGAAGGTGGGCGATGCGGCTAAGCCCTTTATCGATATCGTCAAGAGCGCGCTCGCCATTATTCAGAAGGTGCTGTGGTGGATTATTCGCCTCGCTCCGCTGGGCACGATTGGTCTGATCGGGCACGCCGTCTATGCCTACGGCTGGACATCCATGGGCTCGCTGGTGAAGTTCATTGCGGCACTGTATGCGGGTCTGCTCCTCGTGTTCCTGGTGGTGTATCCCCTGATCGTGAAGCTCAACGGGCTCTCTGTGAAACAGTACTTCTCGGGCGTATGGCCTGCAGTGCAGCTTGGTTTCGTATCACGATCCTCGATGGGCACTATGCCCATAACTGAGGCCGTTACCGAACGTAATCTCGGCGTGCCGCGTGCATACGCATCCTTTGCAGTGCCGCTGGGTTCTACGACCAAAATGGATGGATGCGCCTCCGTCTACCCCGCGCTGGCAGCTATTTTTGTGGCGCAATTCTACGGGGTGCACCTGGATATTTCGCAGTATCTGCTGATTATTCTGGTGTCGGTGTTGGGTTCTGCCGCTACGGCAGGTACAACGGGCGCTATCGTGATGCTCACTCTGACCCTTTCGACTGTGGGTCTTCCCCTTGATGGAGTGGGTCTTCTATTGGCGATTGACCCGATTATTGATATGGGACGTACCGCCTTGAACGTTGCCGGGCAAGCTTTGGTTCCCACGATTGTCTCTAAGCGCGAGGGTATCCTCAGCGCTGAGATCTACAATGCACCGCGCAGCGCTAACGGGTTTGTGCCGCAGGATCTTGTGGAAGCCGCCCAGTCGAAGCTGATTCGTGGCGAGGATACCTCGCCTAGTTCTGCCAAGGTTACCGCTGCGTCCTAGGCGGTTCTTGGCTACGGCATAGGGTATGCAGCGCATCGGTATGGTACGGAGCTCGTTCTCTCGTATGAAGACCAATCTTGATACTCGTTCTAAAATAAAGATATGACTTCCCAATCTTCTGTTCCATCCGGTGCGTCGCATTCGGCATCAAAGCCCGCACCGCGCCTGATTCTGGCTTCCGCATCACCCGCGCGTAAAAAGCTCCTTGAAGACTCCGGCATTATGTTTGATATTCACGTCTCTGATGTCGATGAGGATGGGGTACTCGCCAGCGCTGCCCAACGCGCCCGCGAAGAGAGCCGCACTGACCTAACCCCGGCGGAGGTCTCCGGTATTCTTGCGGAGGCAAAGGCACGCGCGGTTGCTGATTCTCTCGCCGCCCAGGGTATAGTAAATGCCTTCGTGCTCGGATGCGATTCGGTCTTTGAGTTTGAATCGGTTGCCTACGGCAAACCGCACACCCCTGAGAAAGCACGCGAGCGCATCGCCGCGATGAGTGGTCGAAGCGGGGTGCTCCACACCGGACATTGCCTCATAGATTTACGGGATGGGATCGGTGAGACCAAAGATAAACAGCTTCCCGCTATTCAGCAGGTACGCAGCGCTACCGTAAACTTTGCGCCGATGAGCGCCGCAGAGGTTGATGCTTATGTTGCCACGGGTGAGCCACTTCATGTAGCGGGTTCCTTTACCCTCGACGGATATGGTGCTGCCTTTATTCAGGGCATCTGCGGGGAACCACATACGGTAATTGGGCTGTCGGTGAATGCACTCAAAGAAATGCTCTCACAATATGGGATATCGATAAGCTTTTTCTGGAAGTCCTCATCAGACTAACGAGCGCTAAGCCAAACCTAGTATAAGCATCCTCACTTTTCTTATATTTTTCGCGTCATTCGGCGCTATATATTCGCCATTCTCAGCTTTTCTCGCTATGCTTTCGGCAGGATAAAAAGGAGAGCCTCAGTGACTCACAACCCGGCAAAAGCCATCAAAAACTTTACAGCTGTTCCCGGACACCATACCGGTCCGGTCAGTAAAATTCTTATTGCTAACCGCGGCGAGATCGCGGTACGTATTATTCGCGCAGCCCGTGACGAAGGTTTAGAGACCGTCGCCGTTTATGCAGAACCGGATCGCGATGCCCAGCACGTTAAACTCGCGGACGAGGCTTACGCTCTAGGAGGGGCGACCGCGCCCCAGTCATATCTGGTGATGGACAAGCTCATTGAGGTAGCTATTCGTTCCGGCGCGGATGCGGTGCATCCCGGCTACGGTTTCCTTTCAGAAAACGCCGAATTCGCCCAAAAAGTCATTGATGCCGGGTTAACCTGGATTGGTCCCTCCCCCGAATCTATTACCCAGTTGGGCGATAAAGTCGCCGCGCGCCATATCGCCCAGAAAGTGGGTGCCCCCTTGGTACCTGGGACCAAGGACCCCGTAGAATCTGCTGATGAAGTACTCGCCTTTGCCGACGAGCATGGTTTGCCCATCGCGATCAAGGCAGCGTTCGGTGGCGGCGGTCGCGGCATCAAGGTTGTGCGCAACCGCAGCGATATTATCGAGCTCTACGAATCCGCCGTACGGGAAGCGGTCGCAGCCTACGGCCGCGGAGAATGTTTTATTGAGCGCTTCCTAGATTCCCCGCGCCATATCGAAACCCAGTGCCTGGCCGATGCTCACGGTAATGTGCAAGTCGTTTCGACCCGTGATTGTTCTCTTCAACGCCGTAACCAAAAGCTCGTAGAGGAAGCCCCCGCCCCATACCTTACGGAAGAACAAAGCGACCGGCTCTATGAAGCATCCCGCAAGATTCTGCAGAAAGCCGGATACCAGGGTGCGGGTACCTGCGAGTTCCTGCTTGCCCCCGACGGAGCGATTTCCTTCCTGGAGGTAAACACCCGCTTGCAGGTTGAGCACCCGGTTTCCGAGGAAGTATCGGGCATTGATCTGGTGCGTGAACAGTTCCGCATTGCCCGCGGCGAGAAAATCGATCCGCAGAGCCCCCAGCTGCGCGGTCATTCCTTTGAGTTCCGTATCAACGGCGAAGATGCAGGGCGTTCCTTCATGCCAGCACCGGGTACCATCGAAAAACTTCGTGTTCCTTCCGGCCCCGGTGTGCGCTGGGATTCCGGCTTCGTAGAAGGCGATGCTATCAGCGGCAACTTCGACTCGATGCTGGCCAAGCTCATCGTGACTGGTGCTACCCGCGAGCAGGCAATCGAACGCGCTCGCCGAGCGCTAGACGAGCTCACACTCGACGGTCTTCCGACGGTGGTTCCTTTCCACCGCGCAGTTCTGGACGAACCCGATTTCGCCCCCGCTGCAGGAGCAGATTTCAAGGTTCACACCCGGTGGATCGAAACCGATTACAAGAACACCATTTCGCCCTACTCCGGCGCTCCCGGCAGTGTGGATGATGACGATGCCGAACGTCAAACCGTGGTCGTTGAGGTTAATGGTAAGCGTCTTGAGGTTGTTCTGCCTGAGCTGGGCGGTACTCCTGCCAAGAGCAGTTCAAAGCCCACATCGAAGACCCGTAAGTCCCGTGCTCGCGGCGGTTCAAATGCGGTCAGCGGAGACGATCTGACAAGCCCCATGCAGGGTACGATTGTGAAGGTCTCCGTTGCTGATGGAGACACGGTCGCTGAGGGCGATCTGATCCTGGTGCTAGAGGCTATGAAGATGGAACAGCCTATCAACGCGCATAAGGCCGGTAAGATTTCCGGGCTGTCCTTAAAGGCGGGCGATACCGTCACCGCAGGTGCCGTTCTAGCCACCATCAAATAGCCTTCTGACGGGATCTATACCCTATAACCGCCGGATGCGTTCTCTCATACGCATCCGGCGGTTTGTTTCGTGTGTTCCTGTTTTTCATCCTCGAACGCTGAAATACAGCTGAATAGTCCAGATGATGAATACAGGATGTTGGCACCGCATCGCGAGGCGTAGAATATAAAAGTTGAAAATCTACACTCACAGCATCGAGCGTAGTCGCTACTATCCCTTTTCAGGAGCTGTTCACGATGAGCACACACGCGCCCGACGTTTCCGCCGGGCACAGCACGCAGGTTAAGAATACGACCCCCAAGAGCAGAGTTATTATCGCCTCTCTGGTGGGCACCACCATCGAATTCTACGACTTCTATATTTACGCCACTGCAGCTGTAGCGGTTTTCCCGGTTCTGTTCTTCGCGTCCAAAGACCCTACCACTGAGCTGTTAGCTTCATTCGCATCCTTCGGCGTTGCTTTTATCGCCCGCCCCTTGGGTTCTATCGTTTTCGGTCACTTCGGCGATAAGATCGGCCGTAAAGCAACACTCGTGGGCGCTCTACTCACTATGGGGTTAGCGACCTTCCTCATCGGTTTATTGCCCACCTACCATCAGATTGGTCTGTGGGCACCGGCAATGCTAACCATTATGCGTTTCTGCCAGGGTCTAGGCCTGGGCGGCGAATGGTCGGGTGCGGCTCTGCTCGCCAGCGAATATGCCGAAGAAGGCAAGCGTGCACGTTCCGCTATGTGGCCCCAGCTGGGCGCGCCCATTGGCTTCGTTTTTGCTAACGGATTCATGCTGTTCCTAACCAGCTGGATTACCTTCAACTCCGCCACAGACGGTAAGAACCTCGATCACCCCTTCCTCGTCTGGGGCTGGCGTGTTCCGTTCTTGCTCTCCATCCTCATGGTTGCCGTGGGTCTGTATGTGCGTTTCAAGCTCGAAGAAACCCCTGTCTTTGCTCAAGCCGTCGAGAACGATGAGAAGGTCAAGACCCCGTTGGTTGAGGCGTTCAAAGTTGCCTGGTGGCCCATGATTCAGGGTACCTTTATCATGGTGGCATGCTACGTGCTGTTCTACCTGATGACTGCATGGATTCTTTCCTACGGTATTGGAAAGGTTAATGCGGGTGGTTTGGGCATCCCCTACCACAAGTTCTTGGAGATTCAGCTCATCTCTATCATTGGTTTTGCGTTCTTTATCCCCGTCTCGGGATGGTTAGCCGACAAATACGGTCGCCGCAAACAGCAGCTGTGGACCACTATCGCTATGGCTGTCTTCGGCGGTAGTTTCACCCTATTTATTGCACCCTCCGTCGTGGGTACCGGAGCACAGGCCAATACCACCGCAGTTACCATCTTCATGTTCATCGGAATGTGCCTGATGGGGCTTTCTTTCGGCTCCATGAGTGCCTACCTGCCCGAGCTGTACCCCACTAATGTGCGGTACACTGCCAGCGGTATCGCCTACAATATGGCATCTATTCTGGGTGCAGCCTTGACCCCGTTCGTGGCGGTATGGCTAAATACGAAGTTTGGTGTTGGGGCCGTCGGATACTACCTAGCAGGTGCATCCTTGCTGAGTGTTCTCTTCATCCTACTCACCCATGAAACCCGCGACGTCGATATGAACGCAGTCAACACTAAATAGCCTGAATACTGTAAGCATTTGAGGGGCGTGACTCTATATGAGTCACGCCCCTCAAACCTATATCAAGAGCTATGCAAAAAACTAAACACGGGTGTGAAGCTGCCGCGATGCCGTAGAAATCGCCTCGGACAGAGACGGGTATACAGCAAAGGTAGCGGCCAAATCATCCACCGTTAGCTTCTTCTCAATAGCCAGCGCAATAGGATAGATAAGTTCGGATGCACGCGGACCGACCACAACCCCGCCAATCACAGTACCGGAGTGCTTACGGGCAAAAATCTTCACAAAGCCATCTTGAAACGCCATCATTTTGGCGCGCGGATTCGTAGTCAACGGAAGCATGACAGCCTCGCCTCGGTAAACCCCAGCGGCAAGATCTTTCTCACTAATACCCACAGTCGCAATCTCCGGGGTGGTGAAAATATTCGCTGCCACTCGGTCGGTGCGAAGCGGATGCACCGTATCACCCAAAAGATGCGCCATCGCTATGCGCCCCTGCATAGCGGCTACGGAAGCCAACGGGTACACGCCCGTGCAGTCTCCCGCAGCGTAAATATGCGGTACTGACGTGCGTGAAACAGCGTCGACAACCACATATCCCGACTCATTGGTCTCTACACCAGCGGTCTCAAGACCCAGTCCTTCAGTGTTGGGAATAGAACCAATTGCGACCAAGCAATGCGTGCCGGAAACCTTGCGTCCATCGGAGAGAGTCACCACCACGCCGTCATCGGTGCGTTCCACAGCGCTCGCACGCGACCGCGGCATTACCCGAACACCACGGCGCTCAAAGACGTCTTCCAGCACACGCGCGGCGTCTTCGTCTTCGCCCGGAAGCACACGATCTCGCGAGGAAATTAGGGTCACCTGGGAGCCAAGCCCGTTATAGGCAGATGCGAATTCGGCACCGGTAACACCCGAACCAATCACGATGAGTTCGCGAGGTACCTCACGCAGATTATAGAGCTGTGTCCAGGTGAGAATCCGTTCCCCATCAGGCTGCCCGGTCGCCATCTCACGTGGGTGTGTCCCGACTGAAAGCAGAATAAAGTCTGCATGCAGGTCATATTCCAGCCCGGTATTATCGGTAACCGCGACGGTATGCGGGCCGGTAAGCTTACCGGTGCCGCTGATAATTTTGACCCCGGCGGAGGCAAGGGCCCGTTTAATATCGGCGGATTGTTGATGCGCTAGATCCAAAACACGGCTATTCACCCGGTTCATATCTACTTGCAGCTGCGGCGCTTTGCCCTTGGTATTTTCGATCCCCAATCGCCCAGCATCAGAGAAACGAGTCATCATATCTGCAGTAGCGATAAGCGTTTTCGAAGGTACCACATCGGTTAGGACTGCGGATCCGCCTAGAGCATTACGTTCGATGATTGTTACATCAGCATTTGATGATGCTGCCACAAGCGCAGCCTCATAGCCGCCGGGCCCAGCGCCTAGTATCACGATTCGTTGGGATGCATAGTTCACTGTTGAAGTCACACTTTCATTGTGTGCTATCACACTGAAATACTCAACCGAAACCGCCGTCGTCTCCAGGATATTAAATGCCGACTTTTGGTGCCGAGTAGGTACCGTGAGGCCTGCAGAAGCGACAGAGTCGTCGAGAACGCTACGGATACATCTTGCTGCCTACGAGAGTCTTATATTTGCTGGGTAACGTCATGAACCATATTTTGAAGTTGCGCTGCGTCATAAGTGTGCATTCGTGCGGGTAAAAACACTATACTTGAGAAAGGATTTCTCGGTTTATAAATGTTTATAGGGCACTGAAACCGGGGTGAAGCACACACATCATTGACCCAATGCAGGTCGCTACAGATGAAGGAAAATTATGGCTAAAACGACGAAACCTCCCGCCTACTCCGGGCAGGGCAGGCATCTTGAGAACGCAGTGTTGTTCATCGGCTGCTTCGTATTTTTGCTTCTATCCCTCTACTTGCTGGGCACCTACCCCGAAGGCGGTCCGGTTCTGTATGCCGGTGCCCTCGTTGCGTTTGGAATTTTCTTTGGTGTTGTGTTCCATCTGCTGCCCTCGAAGACAACCCGTAAGATTACGGATCAGAACAAGGTACAGAAGTAACTGAAGTACCCCATTTTATAGTTTTTCTTATCTGCCGGATGGTGTCACAGTCTATAAGAATTGTGACACCATCCGGCAGTATGTTGCTCCCACGCTATTCCTTGCTGCCAAACTTTACCGGTCCGCTCGTGCCAAATTCTCCGCTGCGAACCTTAGCTCGATGGGCGACATAAAACAGGAGGGCAGGTGCACCACAAGCAACCGCGATCAGCAGGTACGCCACTACAATGAAGTACATCGTTAACCCGTATGTGCCGAAAAAGACCCAAGCAATCGTGCCTAAGGTGACAATGCCTAGCGCCGCCCATCCCACGATACTCAGCAGAAGTCGCACCCAGCCTTTCGGGGTGCGCGGGGTAGGTGCCGATGACATCATGACTCCTCCAATGCTTTCGGGTCTGCCGAGTAGATAGAGTTAATGAACTTCGAGCACCATTCCAGCATAGGACCGTCGATAAGGTCCACGCCACCGACCGGCAGAGTCTTAGGACGCGGAACCAGAGTCAGCCACGTGCTCAGACCCTTCGGTTGGGTGTGGGTTGAGCCGGGATACACACGTTTGAGGCGCATCTGCCGTGATTCCGGCAGCGGCTCACCGCTGACCACGCGCAGTTTCGGCCCCAGCGCAGTAATCTCATGGATGCCTGCTCCCCGTGCTTCGCGGCGCAGCACCGCCACCTGAAGCAGATTCTCTACGGGTTCGGGCAAGGCACCGTAACGGTCATGAAGCTCTTCGCGTGCCTCCGCGATCTTCTGATCGGTGTCTGCGGAGGCTATCTGGCGGTATGCCTGCAGGCGTAGACGTTCCGCATCAATATAATCATGCGGAATATGGGCGTTGACGGGAAGATCAACCTTAACCTCGACCTCGGTGTTCTCCTGTTCGCCGCGGAAGTTTGCCACGGCTTCTCCCACGAGACGCAGATACAGATCAAAGCCCACACCCGCGATATGCCCGGACTGTTCGCCGCCGAGCAGGTTACCGGCGCCGCGAATTTCAAGGTCTTTCATCGCCAGCTGCAGACCGGCACCCAGCTCATTATGGGTAGCTACAGCTTTGAGGCGTTCATGCGCGACCTCACCAAGGCTCTTATCCGTCGGGTACAGGAAGTAGGCATAAGCTCGTTCACGCCCGCGACCCACACGCCCGCGCAGCTGGTGCAGCTGACTCAATCCATAATTCTGGGCGTTATCGACAATCAGGGTGTTGGCGTTTGAAATATCCAATCCAGTTTCCACGATGGTTGTACACACCAGAACATCGAAGCGTCGCTCCCAGAAGTCCACGATAATCTGCTCAAGCCGGGATTCGCTCATGCGCCCGTGTGCTGTGGCGATGCGCGCCTCCGGCACGAGCTTACCGATTTCGGCGGCAACAGTATCAATATTCGCCACCCTGTTATGGACGAAGAATACCTGCCCTTCCCGCATAAGTTCGCGTCGAATAGCGGCAGTAATCTGGGCATCGGTACGCGGCCCCACAAAAGTGAGCACGGGATGCCTCTCTTCCGGCGCGGTCGCCAACGTTGAGGTCTCCCGAATACCGGTAAGCGACATTTCGAGCGTGCGCGGAATCGGGGTGGCGCTCATGGCAAGCACATCCACATTAGTGCGCATCTGCTTGAGCTTTTCCTTATGCTCCACGCCAAAGCGCTGTTCCTCATCAATAACTACGAGTCCAAGATCTTTGAACTTCACGTTTTCCGAGAGGATGCGGTGGGTACCAATCACCACATCTATACTCCCGGAGGCAATATCCTCCACGATAGCGCGGGTTTCTTTAGCTTTTTGGAAGCGCGATAGCACCTTAATTTTGATGGGGAATCCCGAGAAACGCTCGGTAAAAGTCTCAAAATGCTGCTGCGCCAGCAGGGTTGTGGGTACGAGTACGGCAACCTGTTTACCATCCTGCACGGCTTTGAAGGCCGCCCGAATAGCGACCTCCGTTTTACCAAAGCCGACGTCCCCGGAGATCAGGCGATCCATGGGGATTTCCTTCTCCATATCCGCCTTAACCTCGTGAATAGCGGTAAGCTGGTCGGGAGTCTCATTATAAGGAAAAGATTCCTCAAGTTCCCGTTGCCAGGGAGTATCTTCTGAGAATGCATGACCGCGCGAAGCTTGCCGCGCCGAGTAGAGTTTCACCAAGTCAGCGGCGATTTCTTTAACTGCTTTACGTGCGCGGTTCTTTGTCTTAGCCCAGTCGCTCCCGCCCATTTTAGAGAGGGTCGGGGTTTCGCTTCCCACATAGTGCGAAATGAGATCCAGCTGATCGGAGGGTACAAAGAGGCGGTCAGGGGCTCCCCCGCGTTTTGAAGGCGCATACTCGATCACCAGGTATTCTTTCAAAGGGGTTTCCCCATGTTTTGAGGACACTCCAGCGACTGGGCGCGAAACCATTTCAATGAATTTACCGATACCGTGGCGTTCGTGCACCACATAATCGCCAGGGGTTAGCGCCAGAGGATCGACGGCGTTACGTCGTTTACGGGGTTTGAGTTTTTTGCCGCTCGCGCCACGTGGCGCATAGGTGCCGCGCCTGCCCAAAATTTCACCTTCAGTCAAAACAGCAAGGCGCGCCTCAGGAATTAAAAATCCGGCAGAGGCTGGGGTCTCACAAACTTCGACGACTCCGGGCTGTAGAGCGCCTTCCGTTCCCCGGTCGAGGGTTTCCCGGCGTATGGCCGGAATTGGGTCTTCTCCTGAGATACTCTCACGGAAAAGTTCGATGAGGCGGTCGGTGGATCCTCGCCCATTGGTAAGCGCCAGTACCGTCCAGCCGTCACGAACCAGCGAACCAACCTCGTGAAGCATTTGTTCTACCGAGCCGGTGAAGGACGCTGGAGCCTGTGCCGCGACCGTCATAGTTGGGATGTCGTCGCCGAGAGCATTGTTGAGAAGGTTTACACTATCGACAAGCTCGGTGATTTCCCACCAGGATAGGTTACGGTCCAAAGATTCCTGCTGGGTCGCGGCAATCGTGCGGAACCCGATGTCGCTGACCCGAAGCTGTCCCAAGTCTATGGGCGCACGCGAGCCCGCATCGGCGGAAGCATCCCAAGCGGCCGCTAAAAACTCCTCATTGGTTGCCACAAGGTCTTCGGCACGGGCACGCACCCGCTCAGGTTCCAGAGAAATAATGAGTGATTCTTCGGGGAGCAGAGACACAAGAGTCTGCATTTTATCGACAAGAAGCGGGGTTAGAGATTCCATGCCTTCGACATAGATACCTCCCGCAATTTTCTCAAGCATGCTCGATGCCGCCGGATAGTCCGTTTTGAGTCGGGCAGCACGTCCCATAACTTCCGGGGTAATGAGAAGCTCACGGCATGGGAGTAAAGTAACGTGCGTTGGGTGGTCTGCTTCTTGCCCTAGAGTGCGCTGGTCTGCCGTTGAGAAGTAACGTATTTCGTCAAGTTCGTCGCCGAAGAATTCCAAGCGAACCGGATGCTGTGCGGTAGGTGCAAAGACGTCGATAATACCGCCTCGAACCGCATATTCACCACGCTTTGCTACGAGATCTACACGCGAGTATGCGGCATCTGTTAGACCTTTAATAACGTCTTTGAAAGAGTATTCTTCACCGCGTGCCAGGCTTACCGGTTCCAGGTTCTCAATACCAGCCACGAGGGGCTGAATGACCGCGCGTACCGGGGCTATAACAACCTGTGGAGTCGGCGTTTCAAGATGAGTTATAGAGCGCAGAACATTCAAACGTTTTCCCACGGTATCGCTGCGTGGCGAAAGCCGTTCATGCGGCAGAGTTTCCCACGCGGGAAAGCTCTCGATATGGTGATCAGGCAAATATGAGTGCAGGGCATGCGCGGTATCCTCAGCCTGTCGCTCGGTTGGTGTAATAATGAGCGTCAGCGGAGTTTTTCCGGTTCTGGACTGGCGCCGTACTGCAACGGCAAGATCAGCTATAAGGGGTGCCTGTACACCGGCAACGGCGCCAATCAGGGTTTGGACAGGACGTTCCGCAGCGGGAACATCGCAGGCTTCAAGAATATGACGGTAGGAGGGCTGTTCTGCCAGAAGACGGCTCAGTCCAGTTAGTTTCACGGATACTCCTTCTACCGGATGCGGTGGCTATCAAGGCGGCGCCTCCCAATAACGCGTGCGCTCTATATTGCCACGTTGATGCGTTTGGGTACCCGTCTATCTTATACCGTAGGGGTATCTCGCTCAGGCTTTTTGTCTATCTCCTCGACTACAGCCGGTGGGGCGGGCCTTCACGATAAAATCTATTGTTCGTCGGTTACTATCTGCTCATATTTTTGAGGATGGCATGCGAAATGCATATTTTTAACTGTTCATGAGAGTGTCCTTAAGGTATATCCCCTTATAAATCCTGACTTTAAGGCTGTGGCTAGGAAATTTATAGTAAGGCTTGCCCGCTTCCCTTCTCCCTTGTTATCACAGGGAACCTGTTTTCTGGGGGTATATACTATTATTTTTTATTTGATAGGTAAAGTATGTGCCAAGTCTCAGAACGTATATTGAGTGCATATTTATAAATTTAAGAGCTTCAAGTATCTTTCAAGTAGACTCAGCTACCAAAACCTACCTCCTCAGAAGTTTTATAGGTATTTTATGAGTAAATTTCTATACACGAGAACAACTATCAACTTTGTATCGAAACAACCATTTACACCTTTCTTTTGATAAGGGTTCATAAAATATTTATTAGGTTTTCTTATAATATTTGTCCACCCCTCGGACTATCCGCGAGTATTGTGACCTCACCACGGTCACAACTCTCGTTCGCTGTGCTAGCCTATAGGTATCCACGGAAAGTTCTGTGCCTTCATGGCGCGGTGTAGCCCCATGGAAAATAATAGAAACCAACGGGTACTCCCGTCGGCAATAGCAATTCACTCACTTACAATTACACAAAGGGTGGGTTGTCGTTATTGTTGGCAGAAGTGCCTTCACTTTACCGATAACCAACCACCTTACAACTGAACGAGAAAGATCGTGCTTCGTACGTTTTCTTCACTTCCGAAACAGCGACGGGCAGCAACGGGCTTACTTCTGAGTTTGTCTCTGATAGTCCCCCTTGCGGCATGCTCTCAGCCATCAGATCAACAGACTGCGAGCCCTGGCAGCTCAGCTTCAGCAAGCTCGTCATCTTCTGCTTCCAGCGCATCTAGCGCTTCTTCCGCCCCTTCTTCTGAAACTGCTACTTCCTCTGAATCTGCACAAGCTGAAGTTCCTGCGCAGGACGAAAATTATCCCCAGGCAGAGCAACTCAAAGACGCTAAAACTGTCTCGACTGACGCGGCCGAGGTTAAAGAAGTCAACGGTCTCGTAAACTCCTATGAGCAGACTATGTCTTCTGTTCCAAGCGCGCCTGAAGGTTCAGCAGATACTGCTTCATCAGATTCCGGTCAACCCCGGCAGTTTGTTGATGAGGCAACCATGGACTCCATCAACAAGGTAGCTGTAGACAACGCCGCCGAAGAATACGCGGCATCCGCTGCCGAGTATGCCCAGAACGGTTGGCATTACGAGGGCACCAGCACGGTCGTCGGCAGCCCCAAAGTTGCCGAAGGAACCTACCAGGGCAAGCGTGCACGATTCGTCGAGGTGTGCCTGGATTCCTCCCAAGTCAAGACCAAAGACAGCTCGGGTCGGGAACTCCAGAGCGGAGGCAAACGAGCTCTCAATATATATACGCTGGTCGAATCTGACGGCACGTGGAAAATAGCCCAACACGACTTCCCTAACAATCCCGATTGCTAAGCACATGGTACATCGTACCTACAGGCATCATAAGGCCGTTTTATCCTTCGGTGTCTGCCCGTGTTTATTCCATTCCTTCAATACGTATTCAGCATTCAACGGAGGTGCAATAAAACCATGAAATTTGCTAGAAAAGCGACTACGGCGGTAGGGCTTGCCCTGACGCTTGGACTTTCCGGGCTAGCCCCGGTAGGTCCCGTAGCCTACGCTGCTGAGGATGCGGTCGTTCACGACGGCTCCTCCAGCGACAAGGCAGCCGCTTCCTGTTATGAAGCTAAACAAGTCAACAAGGACGCAAAATCCGGTAAGTACTGGCTGTACACCCCTTCGATGTCAGCTCCACAGCAGTTCTACTGCGACCAGGAGACTAACGGCGGCGGTTGGGTTCTGATTGGTCGCGGCCGTGACGGTTGGACCGAGAACTACCACGGTCGAGGTGCTGCATCTAAGCTGTACACCAGCCCTGAGGGTGACGACGCAATGACTCCGGTACAGCTGCCCTCCACCACTGTTGATGAGCTGCTGAACGGTCAGAAGCCGCAGGATCTTGAAGATGGCGTGCGCTTCCGCCGCGCCCTGAATACTGACGGCACGGAATGGCAGAACATCACGGCGCACCGTGATCAGACCGAGCGTTGGACCTGGGCTCTGCGAAGCAACAATATCTGGTCCAATATTGACGTCAGCGCGGATAACCCCCAGTACATGCAGAGGGATCGTACCCACTTCGACAAGACCGAGGGTCATATCCAGCAAAATGGTACCTACTCGGTGCTGAACTTTGATGAGCAGCGTGAGCAGGGATGGAAGCTCGGCTTTAGCTACAGCCGTGATGTTCGTGCTAACGGAAATCGCAATGAGAGCGCAAGCAACTCATATCTGTACCGCCCGAGCGGTTCCAACGCTACTCCCTTCGCTTTCACTCAGGTGTACCTGCGCCCGAAGCTGACCCAGCAGAACATGGGTGCGCAGGCTATTGGCGATAACGGTACCGCGGCGAGTAACCGCCGCGCACTGCCCAAGAGCGGTTCTATGCCATGGAAGTGGCGCACAAGCGATAAGTCCGGAACCGGTAATGTCAACGAAATGAACACCTACGTTCAGGCTATTACTCAGGTAGGCGACACTGTCTTCACCGGTGGTGACTTTGCATACCTGGAGTCTGCAGCCGGTGCTCATGTGGATCAGTCTTATCTTGCTGGTTTCAACGTCAATACTGGTGAACTGGTACAGACCTTCAAGCCGAAGTTCAATGGTCAAATTAAGTCTCTTGAGGCTCTGCCGAACAACAAGTTGGCCGTTGGCGGCGAATTCACCGAGGTTAACGGCGAAAAGGTGCCCGGTTTTGCGGTGCTTGACCCCGCAACCGGACAGCTTGACCGCGAACTGAACCTGCAGGTTGAAAACAATGTTTCCGGTTCAGCTCTTGCTGTGAAGACTCTGCAAGCTCAGGGAGATTACCTGTACTTGGGCGGTACGTTTACCCATCTCAAGAGCTCAGGAACCCCCAATAAGGTTTACTCCCGTAACGCTGCTCGCGTGAAGATCTCCACCAACCAGGTTGATCGCATGTGGACCCCGCGTTTCAACGGAACAGTAAATGGTATGAGTGCATCGGCAGATAACTCCGAGGTGTTTGCCGCCGGTTACTTCACCGAGATGAATGACCAACGCGCATTCCGTGTGGCACGTATCCTCGATTCCGCCAAGAAGGTCGGAACATGGGAGGTCACTCCCTCATACCTTCCGGATCCACAAACCCGCGAGAAAAGGGTGTGGGGCTTCCACTTTGACGTTCAGGATGCTGGCAGCTCCGTATGGCTTGGCGGTACTGAGCACATGATTTCTCAGTACACTAAGAACGAACCAATGACCCGTTTGAGCTCTAGTATTACCCGCAACGGCGGTGATTTCCAGGATCTGCATCTCAACGGTAATAACATCTACGGCGCCTGCCACTGTGGTGACTTCCTGTACCAGGGCAGCGGCACCCACGACTACGCATGGCGTGGTTCTACCGTGACCGACAGCATCCGTTTGGTTGCTGCGTTCGATAAGGACAGCGGTAAAACTCTCCCCGAGTTCGCTCCTACTCTTAAGGGTAAGAGTGGTCAC
Organism: Rothia sp. HMSC069C01; assembly: GCF_001814655.1. Classification (NCBI taxonomy): domain Bacteria; kingdom Bacillati; phylum Actinomycetota; class Actinomycetes; order Micrococcales; family Micrococcaceae; genus Rothia; species Rothia sp. HMSC069C01. The sequence continues at coordinate 15,854 of NZ_KV817375.1, read as the reverse complement.
GGCATCTGGGAATCCTTCGTGGACTCCAATGGTGTACTGTGGGTTGGCGGCGATTTGAACCGCTCCCTAGGTGAAAATGGTGTGCAGCAGGAATCTGTTGGCTTCGTACGCTACGCACCACGCGATGTTACTCCCCCGCCTGCTCCGAGTAACCTGACCGTTACTCAATCCGGTGATAACGATCAGCTGAACTGGAGCGCATCTGGCGAGGCGGGTGCACGTTACCATGTGCTCCGTAACGATCGCGTGATTGCTACTGTGAACGGCACCAGCTACCGGGTAAAGCACACCGACAACGCTCGTTACTTCGTGCGTGCGGCTGATGCAAACGGTAACTACTCTGCTTCTACTTCGGTTGCTGTATCTGGTAAGAAGGCTGAGCAGCCTAAGCAGGAGAACCCCAAGCAGGAGAATCCGCAGCCTCAGCCGGAAAACCCGAAGCAGGAAGATCCTAAACAAGAGGATCCCAAGCAGGACAACCCTAAACAGGAACAGCCCAAACAAGAGCAGCCTAAACAGGAAGATCCTAAACAGGACAACCCCAAGCAAGAGCAGCCCAAGCAGGAAGATCCTAAGCAAGAGCAGCCTAAACAGGATGATCCCAAGCAGGATGACAATAAGAATATCGTCAAGCCTCAGCCGGAAAACCCCATCCAGGACGATCCTAAACAGGAACAGCCCAAGCAGGACAACCCGAAGCAGGAAGATCCTAAACAGGATGAACAGCCTCAGCCAGAAAACCCTGCGACAGACGACCAGGTTCAGCCCGCTGATCCCAACGATGATCTGAAGCCGAACGAGCCTAAGCAGCAGGAGAACCCGAAGCAGGAGCAGCCCAAGCAGGAAGATCCTAAACAGGACAACCCCAAGCAGGAGCAGCCCAAACAAGAGGACCCGAAGCAGGAGCAGAAACCCCAGGGCGATCAGGTTCTCGTCGATAGCGGTTCTTCATGGGTCTACCGCGTAGGCAGCGACCGCGCCGAAAGCGAATGGAAAACTCGTTCATGGCTCGGCGGTGCATGGTCTCGCGGCAAGGCTCCCCTGGGTGCTGGCTCGGTGAACGTTGAGACCGAGGTGAACACCTTCTTTGGTACTCCGATGAGCATCTACGCCCGTAAGGACGTTACCCTCACGAAGGAACAGGCTCAGCAGTATCTGAAGCTCACCACCTACGCAGATGACGGTACTGTGGTTTATGTCAACGGCAAGGAAGTTGCTCGTAAGAACATGCCGCAGGGTCGTATCTCGGCTAACACCCCCGCAACCCAGCGTCCGGAAAGCCAGAACGCTCAGCTGTTCTCAGTTGACGTTCCTGCTGAGTACCTGCGCGAAGGTCGCAACGCAATCGCCGTTGAGGTTCACGCTAACTCGCACTGGAGCAATAACATCAGCTTCGATATGCAGGTTATTTCCACCGCGCAGCACCAGAACCCCCTTCCTGAAGCGCAGAATCAGGAGGATAACGGTCAGCAGCACCGCCCTCAGGTCTGGTACTGGTACTACCCGGAGTACTACGGCAACTATGGTAACGGTGACTACTACGGTCGCCGTAACCAACGCGTAGCCTACAACTACGATAACCGTGGTTTTGGTTACATGGGTGGCTTCGGTTATGCCCACGGATTCTTCGGTCGTGCATTCTATGACTACGGATTCGGTTGGTAATCACCTAGCCCCTTTGTAGGGACTGCATAAACGCTCCTGTAGCTGGATTTAGTATTCGGCTACGGGGGCGTTTTTCAGCGCGATACCGTCTTCAATGTTTGACTAAGAGTCAGCAAAATAAGGCGCGCCTGGCAAAGTCCTACTTTTTAGAGCATTTTATTTCTATAATCTTTATGACTTACTTTTTGCTCGGACACTCGGTTTTAGATCGCATGTCTTCCGGCGGGCTTAGGTAACAGCAAACGTCGTCATCACCCGCGGCACCACCTCAAACTTTGATCACCGATTAGGATTCTTCACATGGGTCACATCACTACGCCAAGCACAGCAGAACGCCCCGGCTTTTCGGATACTCTGAGAGCGCTTGAGCAAGCGCAAAAACCAGGTATTGGAGTTCCCGCATACACCCGATGGGTAAACCGCAGGATTGCACGCTATTTCGCTGCTGCCGCTGTCTCTCTTGGTATTACGCCCAACGGCGTTACGGCGGTCAGCGCAGCTATCTCAGCGGCAGGTGTTATCGTTCTTCTAACCGCTCCCCCAACAATCCTGACAGGCGTTATCGTTGCGCTTCTGTTTGCCCTCGGTTACGGGCTTGATTCGGCGGACGGGCAGGTAGCCCGCGTGACCGGCGCATCCTCACCTGCCGGAGAATGGCTTGACCATGTAGTAGATTCCATGCGAGTGCCCACCGTACACCTAGCGACGCTGGTAGGTTTCATCCGTTTTCCCGAGTACTTCTCTGCATCACATACCACCGATGGTTTTCCCGGTGGCTGGATTCTTTGGGCACTGCCCATGGCGTTCACAGTACTCACCGCCGGACATTTTATGAGTCAGATTCTCGCTGAGCAGCTGCGCAAAAACCGTAAAACTGCGGCACCTTCGACCGGGGGTAACCTCCGTTCCTTCATCAATCTGCATATGGACGCCGGTACGCTCTGCTGGATCTACATTTTTTGGGGTTTTGGCGTGATCTTCGTCTTCGTCTATGCGCTTCTTTTCTTGGCAAACGCGGCGACCGTTTTGCTGTCTATGCGCCGTAAATACGTCACGCTCGCAACCCCCGCATCGTCCCCCTCGCAGGAGGCATAACCATGAAGTTTGAATCTTCAGCTCCCGCCGTAAGCGCCGTGATCGCAACTAACGGTAAACGTCCCGAAACTCTGCGCACTGCGGTACGCTCTATTCTCGATCAAGATTATGCGGGGTTTATCGAGGTTGTCGTGGTGTATGACCGGGTAGAGCCCGATCTACTGGAAGACGTGCAGGTTCCGGAAAATCGGAAGCTCATTACGATAGCAAACACACGCACGGGCGGTCTTGCGGGTGGTCGTAACAGCGGGATTCTTGCCGCCACTGGAGAAGTTATTGGCTTCTGTGACGACGACGATTATTGGATGCCCACCAAGCTGACCGAACAACTCGCACTATGGAATGCTCACCCGGAGGCGGTCGCGGTTTCTTCGGGTATCACCGTTCGCTCGGGTGGGCGTGACATTGAGCGGCTGGCGCCTAAGCGTGCATCCTTCGATGACTTTCTGCTCTCACGCATTACGGAAATTCATCCTTCCGCTATGCTCTATGCGAGGCAAGACCTTGTGACCGACCATCTCGGTTTAGTCGATGAGGAGCTGCCAGCTTCCTACGGCGAAGACTACGATTTACTCTTACGAGCAACCCGCTACGGCGACGTTTTTTCAGTGCAGAAACCGCTTATTCTGGTGCTGTGGGATCGTCCCTCATTTTTTGCCGGTAAGTGGCAGGCTATGGCGGACGGGCTTACCTATATACTGCAAAAATTCCCCGAATTTGAGCGTAGCCCGCGTGGACTGGCACGTATTGCCGGGCAGATAGCTTTTGTGCATGCGGCGCTCGGTCACCGTGATCTTGCTCGTTCCTACGCCCGCTCGGCCCTTAAACGCGATAAAAAGCAATTACGTGCCTGGGCGGCATACGTGGTAGCACTGGGGATTGTGAAACCTCAGCTGCTTCTTGATCTCGTTCAGAAGACAGGAAGAGGTCTGTAATGTCTACTGCTCTAGCTCTTCCAACCCTCGGTGCTTCAAGGAAACTCGCGTCTACGCCCGCGGCGGGCGGTGCATCCGCACAGGCACCCCGTAAACGTCTTCCTGCGTGGCCTCTTCTCGCCCTGTTCTATGGGTTCCCGGCATTCTGGGCGTTGGGGCTGCTTCAGATCGTGCCGCTGGTGCTTTCGGTAACGATGGTCATTTACTTGACTATCCGCGGCGGCGTGCGAGTGCCCCGCTCGCTCTGGATATGGGCTGCGTTCATCTTCTGGGTGATTGTCTGTACCGTCTCGTTAGAAGATGTGACAGACTATATCGCCTGGACGCTGCGCTTCGTCAATATTCTCAACGCGGGCGTGTATGCACTCTACTATTTCAACGCTAAAGAAAGCATCTCGATCAATCAGCTCTTGGGCAGCTTAACTGCCCTGTGGGTTACGGTTGTCGTACTCGGATGGGGCGGCGTGCTCTTCCCCGAAGTGCGCGTTCAAACACCAATGAGCTACGTCGTGCCACAGAGTTTCATGTCGAACTCTTTGGTGAAAGACTATATGCTCCCACCCTTCGCGGAGGTTCAAAACCCCTGGGGGGCGCCCGAACCCTACGTGCGCCCCGCCGCTCCTTTCCCCTACGCCAATAGCTGGGGTCTTGCCTTTACCGTGCTTACGCCCGTGATGTTCGCGTTCTTTGCGCGCACACGCTCGTGGCTTCTGCGCATCTTTTTGGCGATCGTCCTCGGAGCATCGGTCGTGCCGCTCGTTGCGACCAGTAACCGCGGTATGTTCATCGGTCTGGGTTTTGCGACTGCATACGTCATTATTCGCCTGATTATTGGTCGCTACTGGGGCTTGGTAACGGCGGCCGGGGTGATGGTTGTCGGGGTGGTGACCGCGTTAATTGCCTCCGGCACGGTGGCGGCTATTTTGGGTCGTCAGCAATATTCTGACTCGACCGGCGGTCGCGCGGCGCTGTACCGCTCAACCTGGGCAGCGTCCTTAGAGTCTCCCATTGTGGGGTATGGAACTCCCCGCATGGAATTGAGCGTGGGTGTTTCGATGGGTACTCAGGGGTATCTATGGACTCTAATGTTCTGTTTCGGATTTGTGGGTCTTGCTATATATGCCCTCTTTATTCTCAGTATTTTGGGTGAAGGGTTGAAGGTGCGCACACCCGCCGGATTCTGGCTGCATTCCATTCCGGTCTGCAGCTGTGTTGTCATTATTTTCTATAGCTTCGATGTGGCACAGCTGAGCGTTCTTTTGCTCAGCGCCATGGCCTGCATTCGTGCGCAATATTACAGAGAGGAGCTTTAATGGCACGTCATGCTTCTTTAGCACGCAGTGGATCGCTGGCTTCTCTCTGTGTGATGTACGGTGCCGGTATTGCGTTCGTTACAACCCTCGTGGTCTCAAACGGAATCGGCGCCGCCGGTGCCGGTGAATTCTTCCGTCTAATGGCACTCTTTGCGATCGGAACCTCGCTCTCAGTCTTCGGCGCGGATACCGGGCTTGTACGCACGATGTCCGCACAGCGTGCCCTGGGACGATACTCTGCGCTCCCCCAGCTTATCCGCTTCGCTCTTTTCCCCTCGGTACTTCTTGCCGTTGTCGTAGCCCTCGCAGCGCTGGTGTACAGCTTGATCATGCCGGGAAGCGACGAATACGCCACCGCTCTACGGGTGAGCGCTCCGTTCCTGATAATTGCCGCCGCCATGACGGTGGGGTTCGGCGCGTTACGCGGTCTAAACCAGGTAGTGACATTCACCCTCCTGCAGAACGTGGTGCTCCCGACTCTTCGCCTAGCTGGCGTAGCTCTTGCGGTGATTCTCGCGGGTTCTCTGATGGGCTTAGTGTGGGCATGGACTATTCCGGTGATTATCACCACGGCGGTCACCGCATACCTGCTCAACCGCCCTCTTCCCGAAGAAATGAGCCAGGATGCGCCGCCCACCACGAACGAGCATCAGGATGCCCCGGAAGAAACGCTGCGTTCCTTTTGGATGTTCTCATCTGCCCGCGGTGTTGCCGCCATTGTCGAGACCGCACTCGAATGGATTGATGTGCTGGTTATCGCAGCATTCCTCGGACCGGCCGCGGGCGGTGTCTACGGCGCGGTAAACCGGTGTGTGCGTGTTGGCACTATGGTCGAACACACCGGGCGCATCGTGACTGGACCATCGATCAGCGCGGCTCTGGCAACCCAAAACTTGGTTCGTGCCCGTGAAATCTTCCTTGCGACCACCCGCGTGCTCACCGCCCTAGCCTGGCCTTTCTACCTTTCACTTGCTTTCTTCGGCCCGGTTTTGCTGCGTTTCTTTGGTAAAGGTTTCGAGTCTGGCGCCGGTATTCTCTGGGTTATCTGCCCGGCGGCAATGCTCGCAATGAGTGCGGGCGGCGTGCAGTCAGTTCTACTCATGAGCGGTAAAAGCCGTTGGCAGCTTCTCAATAAGCTCTCGGCTCTGGTTCTGGCGATTATCCTGAACCTTACCTTGGTCCCGTTATGGGGGCTCTATGGTGCCGTCACCGCTTGGGCGGCGGCGCTGCTGATTGATACATTCTTGGCAAGCTACCAGGTCTTCAAGCTGGTGGGTATTCGCGCTACCGTCAAGGAAATGGCTCCGGCGCTCATCCTTGGCGGTGCGGTACCGACCGTATGCGCCCTTATTCCGCTTGCGGTTCTGGGGCAAAGCCTAGTAGCTCTGGTGCTGTACCTGGTTCTTCTGGTTCCAAGCTACGGTTACCTGCTGAAGCGCTTCCGCAAGCCGTTGGGCGTTGAACGTTTCCTCTCGGCACGCAAGAAACCCGCAACCGCGGAAGAAGTTGTTGCAGCCCAGACCCCGGAAAACGCGCCTACCACGGTGATGGCGATCGTTCGCTCCCCCAGCAAGTTTTCAGCGGTGCGTGCCGCCATTGCTCAGGGGCGACGTGAAGCGTTCCCGCAGTACACCGATTCCGGTGCAGATGCACAGCGCTTGAATGATGCGCTTGCCCACGGGGCAACGATGGTTCAGCTCGTCGGGGTTTCCCCGCAGCATCCTCAGCGCTCCTCCAGCATTGCTTCCGCCGTTACTGCGGCGCTTTCCAAAACACCACCGGCGCAGTCTTCGGATGCGCCCACTCAGCAACATACCGCAGTTGAGAAACATCTGTCAGCTACGCCTCCCGCCGAGGGAACGGCGGTTCACCACGAACAACTTCACGAGAAGGGACAAACTCCGCGCATGGGGAGAGAACAAGAGTCTGCGCCGCAGGCTAACGCATCGTCGCAGGATCACAGCAACCCCCAGACGGGGAAAACACCGCATATCGAAAAATCGCCAACCGTGCCAATATTCCTGGGTGCGGCGGCTGGTGATGAGCCGGGTTCACCCGATTCTGCAGTTGGTACCCTCAGAAATGCTCTGCCGCAGGATTCTGCACAGCCTGAAGCCGATAAATCTCCCGAGCCAGCTCAACCCGTGCAAGCCATGAAGAAGCCAAGGCTTCCTGCGATTGCACAGGCTACCGCGAATGGTGCCCCGAATACACCCACGGGCATGATACCCGCGCAGCCCGCCGCTAAGACTCAGGCGACACCAGCGGAAAGCACAAATGCCGAAGCCCCGGCGAAATCTCCTGAAGATACGACAGACTCTCACAACACAACACCGATCACGAACCACGAACGACCCAGGATTATCGTTCAGAAAGAGAACACCATGGAAAATTCGAGCACTTCCGAGAAACAGCCTTCGGCATCCTTGCTTGAGCAGGTTCAGCGAGTATGGCGCCATAAGCTCATTATTCTTATTCCGATCGTAGTGATGGCGATTCTTGCAGGAACCTACGGAGTGATTTCCCCTGCGTCATACGCCGCGAAATCAACTGTGGTAGTTTATCCGCTCGTGAACGACCTTTCAGGAACGGGCAGCGCGAACTCCTTGAAGGTCGATATTAACACCGAGTCCCGTGCGGCAAGTTCCCGCCAGGTTGCCGTGCGTGCCGTCACCAAGGCTCAGGCTAACCAAGAAGGCCCCAACTACCAGGCGATGGACGTTGATAAGCTCATGGCTGCCACAAAGGTAACGGGTACTTCGCAGTCGGCCGTTTTGGATATTGAAGTGACCCTGCCTAACGCCCAGCAAGCGGCTGACTACGCAAATGCCGTGGCTGAAGCCTATCTGGAGGTGCGCAGTGAAGGCCTCAAGGCTAATGTGGAGGACCAGCGCAAGAAGCTCGATGAGAAGATTGACGAAGCAAAAAATAGCACTACTATCCCTGCCTCCGAACTTACTCAGCTTCGTGAACGCCGTTCTCAGCTTGAGTTGATTTCTCAGGAGGGCGGTCGTGTTGTATCCTCGGCTCAGGTTCCAAAGAGCCAGAAGGGTCTCTCCCCCGTGGTTCTGACGGTCGTTGGCGGTGCCTTCGGTCTGCTGGTGGGTATTGCTGCGGCATACATTTATGACCGTTCGATGCGTACCTTGGGCTACGCTGGTCGTCTCAAGGAAATGGGTATCGATTCGCATGAGCTCAAGCCGAACGACACCGAAGGCGCACTGTTGCTGCTGCACCGTGTAGGCGCTACGGATGGTGACCTCAAGAAGGCCGGTTATGCCGGTATTACCCTCAGTTCTGTATCCGGCAAACTCGCTTACCGTATGTACCAGGCTCTCTACACTGCGCTGCCAAGCGATCAGGTGCGTTTTATCGACTACAAGTCGCTCAAAGACAGTCACTCGCTGCAGAACCCCGAGAAGTATGTTGCGGGTAATTCCATTCCCGTTGTGGTTGATTTGGGAAATTCCGCTACGCTTCCGCAGGTTGTGCGATTCAGCAATGCCACTCGTTTGTGCCTGATTCCGGTGAATAAAGATACTAACCGGGCAAAGCTGCGCGAGCTCTTCTCGTACCTGCAGACTCTTGAAAATACCGTGAGCATCGCAGTATTTATGGAACCGCAGAAGGAGGGGTAAGCGATGACTAATTCGTCGGATAAGTCCGCAAAGTTACTTCTCGTCTCTAGCAGCGGCGGGCATTTGAAACATCTGACCGAGACCGCTTCTGCATGGGAAAACTACGAGCGAGTGTGGGTGAGTTTCAAACAGCCCGATGTTCAGGCGGCGCTTGAGAACGAGCGTGTGCATTGGGCCTACTACCCTACGACCCGCAATATTAAGAACGCTATTCGGAATTTCTTCTTGGCTCTGAAGGTTATTCCTCAGGAGAAACCGCAGGCCGTAGTTTCTGCGGGGGCCGGGGTTGCGGTTCCGTTCTTCGTGGCGGCAAAGCTGTTTCGGGTCAAGACCATGTACATTGAGTGTTATGACCGCCCAACACTGCCAACGATGACGGGAAAAATGCTCTATATTCTGGCCGATAGCTTTAACGTTCAGAATGAGGAACAGCAGAAGAATTTTCCGGATTCGACGATTCTGCACCCGATTTTCTAGGGCGCAGTACCGCATTATATGCGCGGGCGTGGGATTAATAATTTTCACCGCTTTCATGACCGTGAAGTTTTACTTTAATCCTGCGTCTGCGCGTATATACTTAATACATAACAAACTGATAACAACATCTGCGGGCGAGCATTACCTTCGACTAACCACCGGAGTCAATCGCAGAAACTCTTCCGATTTACCAACCACTCGGGGTTAGCTGGCCTACTTCCACTCTTTAGGCTGACCGATTCCGCACTCACCGATTAGAGTTAGGATCAGACATATATGTCTATTCAGAACGTGCCCCATACTGCAGGGCATAGCATTATTCTCGATCCGGCGAGCTTCACTCTCGCCCAGGCTCCCTCACGTCTTCCGGCGGATACTTATGATCTTGTGGTTTCTCTCGGAACCGACTATCACACCTTTGATCGGCTGCTACGGTGGGTCAAGGCTTATTTGGCGGAGAATCCTCAGGTACGATGCCTCATTCAACACGGCCATACTTCCCCCGTTGAAGGAGCAGACAACGTTAAACTTCTGCCCGCAGGAACCCTCAAACGCCTATATGCCAAGGCGCAGGTTGTACTGGTTCAGGGCGGCCCAGGGTCTATTCAAGATGCGCGTGCTACCGGTGCTATCCCCCTCGTTGTACCGCGCCGCGTTGAGTTTGATGAAGTTGTCGATAACCACCAGGTCCCTTTCGTTACCATGATGGAGAAGCAGGGCGGCGCCGTTATCGTTGAGAGCCGCGCAGACCTGTTCGACAAGCTTACTTTAGCCTTTGAAAATCCCTCACTTTTTCATGCGGCACAGCCCTATGTGGCGAACCCGAGTATCGCAGCGGGACAGCTGGCGCAGGGGCTCGATAACCTGCTTTCGGGGAGGACTCGCCGTGCTGAGGGATATATAGCCCGTTTCAAGCAGGCAGCACGTGCCCACGCTGCGGGTAAGCAAGAAATGGCTCGAATTAACGCTATTACACCCAGCGAGTAGAATCTAAGTAGCTATCGACGATATAGTGCACATGTATCCGCCGAGTTTTCAGACGTAAGGCTACACCGGAACATTCGCCACTATATGAGGCAGAAGACCGCACATATGCGCGGGTGTTCCACTCAAGTTGTGCAGCTACGAAGGCTGTTACCTGTTAGGTACGAAAGCCTCGGAGCGCTTATCTTCCGGATAGGATGCCCGGGGCTTCGCACGCGCCATGGAAGGAAAAGAGAAAATATGGCAGTTCAAGAGTCCAACGACGTCAACGTGTCGGTTGAGCAGATCGCTGCAGCATACGCCAGCGAAGATTTCGCACGCTTTGTATGCAACGAGGTTGGTGTTAATTTCGTCAGCTTCAACCTTGACGGTGACCCCGCCGGTGAGTACACCATCACCACAGAGCGCACCATCCCCGGAGACCGCGTGCCGGATATTGCGAAGAAGTTCATCTCTAACGGTGTGGGTATGACCCAGACCGATAAGGTGAGCGCACCCGCTGCCGACGGCACCCGCACCGTGAACACCGAGGTTAAGGTTAGCGGTATGCCTGTAAGCGCACAGGCTACCCAGACCCTCACTCCTGTGAGCGACAGCCAGGCACGTGTGGACGTCAATGGTGAGGTCTCCTGCTCGATTCCACTGGTGGGCAAGAAGATTGCTGCCGCTGCCGAACCTCAGGTTGGTCGCGTGCTCAAGGTTCTTGGTACCTCGGCTGAGAAGTGGACCGCTCAGCAGGGTTAATTACTGACCTGCTAGTCTACCTGCTAAAAAGGCTCTTTATGTGAATGAAGCGGCGGAAAACCCGCTTTATTCGAATAAAGAGCCTTCTTATGTTGGGTACTGAATGCTAACGACCGATGGGGCTTTAGGATGCTTCGGCTTCTGCCGCTCCCACGGGGGTCTCTGCTTTAGCGGCGACTACCGCCTCATGGTAGGCACGGTCACCAAGAAGTTCGGCGAAGCGGCGCATCTCTACACGCAAGTCGTGCTCAGCTTCTAACAAATCAACAACTTTGCGGAGCTTGGTGCTTGAGGTGTGCTCCGTATAGGGGAAGTAGTGGACACTCACACCGACCTCTGCGAAGCGTTTTTCGAGGGCGAGGCCCTGCGGGGTTCCCTTCCAGTCGTCGCCTTTGAAAAAGACGTTGAAGGGCTTCTGGCGCCATGTTTCGATCTTATCGGGGGTGGTTTCGATGTAGACTTCGTCCACATAGTCGATATGGCTGACGATTGCGGCACGTTCATCAATGGGGATGACGGGGCGGCGCCCCTTGGTCTGTTCAAGAACGTCGTCGTGCACGACACCGGCGATAAGGTAATCGCAGTTTTCCTTCGCCTTGCGCAGGATTTCGAGGTGCCCGTAATGGAACAGGTCGTAGGCGCCGGCGGCGTATCCAATAATCATAAGAAACCCTCTCTTAGGGTACGTGCTTACGGCAGACGCCTGGGGCACATTCACACGGTGACTGAGCGGTTTTATACCGCACGTATAGCACCATCAGTTTACCAGCCGGAACGCCGTTCACTTTCCGGCGATGCGGTGAAGGGCAAAAAGAGACAGATTACACTGCTTCTGGGCAGAGAACTGTTTTTATCTCTCGGAAACAGGGGGTTAAATCTAATATTCGCTGATCCGTCGATGTGCTTCTTTCCATGCTTCGTGAGCCTGCCAACTGGGGCCTTCGATAATCTGTTCCCGATTTTGTATGACACCCCACGGAGCATTTTCGTCTTCGCTCAGAATGTGAATTACCCAGTCCTCACCATGAATATCGCGAACGGTAATAAGCGGATCATAGGCATCTGGTGTATCCGCTTCAACGGCAATTATCATGCCGCCTTGGAGAGCTTTAATAGGCTCTTGCTGATTCTTCGGAAACTCCTCTAGGCGATTTTTCTCTAGTGCTGGAGCGATACGCCAGTCACAATCCACATAGACCTTAAAGGAAGAATTATCTTTATTACCCGTGAAAGAAAAATTCAAATCTCCCACGCTAACCTGTTCAACCGATAATGGCAACAATGCCTGTAGCTCACTCAGACGTAGAGAATCAGCCTGATATTCATCTAAAGGCTCGAATTCATCAGATTTTTTAGATTCATTCTTCTGGACATCATCAAGATATGGTTTCAATGGGCCTTCATCATCACCATAGCTATCGTAAAGATGATCGAGCTTATATTCTTTGCGCGCTTGGGTAAAGCTCAAAGGCCGCAAAGACTCAGGGTCTTCATGCATCCAAGGTGCATCTACATTGCATACAAGTGCAGGACCAGTGTAGAAACTCAGATTATATGGGTCAATCCCCAGCTGCCGTGCATAATGGAGCAATAGTTCTGGAGAGAATCGGTCAGTTACTTTATGTTTACTGTAAACATTTGTATCCTCAAATTCAAAAGGATTACCACTACTTTGAAAAAACCATTTCCTTACACCTTCACGCCCTAAGTGCAATGAACGGCCACAGTCATTCCCACAGATTTTCTGTCCAGAACCATTATAATATGCAAGCCGAATACTTCCATAAGACTCTCGATATTTTTCAAGTTCTTTATAATTTTTTGGTGGGTATATGTTAGGTATATAACGCAGAAAAACACTATCTAATAAATATTTCTTTTTCATATTCCACATTATTGTTGTATAATCCACCGGTTTAGGACTATTAGTTAACATAACAGTCCACCCATTACGACATTGAGCAAATATAATCTTTGACTCTGCACGTGTTAAAGGATTTAAGGCATCAAATATTGCTTCCCCAGCAAGATTTTCCTCAGTACTAGTTAGAAACTGTGGAAATATTATATTTTTTGCCCAGTCTTGGTAATACGTAGCAATTCGATGGTAATCACCCCTAAAAAATACCAAATTATACGTAGTAGGCTCATACCGACCACGAGCTAGACGATAACGGTTAACATCCTCAACCATAGGGGTTACCCTTTCAAACATAATTATTTTTTATACGGGTCAACAATACGTAGCTCAATACCGCCGTGGTTAGGATCATTAGCTGCGATACGTTCGGCATGCCCAATTTCACGTGCCGAAGTAGTACGATCCCATTCAACATAGTACCGTTTACCATCTTTAGTAAATTGAAGATCTGGATTTTTCGTCACATCGTCTATTCAGAAGATACAATTAGCCCTCAGTATCCTCTGGGTCAACCGTCATCCCTCGCCAACTTCTAATAGTATCTTCCTTATTTTTAACATACACTGGATACTCGGACCCAGGGTCTTCTTCATCAAACTCAGGCACCACAATCGCCCGACCCTCAAAAAACTCCAACACCTGATCAAGGTGTTTCCGAGACACCTCCATGCCATAGAGCACATGCGGTGGATCGTAGTCCGCATACCCAGACCAAGAATGCCTGTACCGCGAATCATTATCCACTGTCTGCAACAACTTTGCAGTCCACTTCGCCATAAAATAGTCAGTTTTTTCTTGATTTTGGAAGAACACATCATAATCCTTCAGAACAAAGAAGAACCCCTGACTCAAATCCAACCAATGCAAATCCTCAAGATACTCATGAATCCAATCCTCTGGAATCCGAGGAATCTCATCAGGAAACTCAATAGCTTCAAAAACTATCATGGCGTCTTCCTCGGAGCCTGAAGACTTTAAAAACTTTTCACAGGAAAGCTCAATAATTTTCCACCCCGCCTGCCGCAACAGCTCTAACTGCCGCTCTAAAACACCATCCTCCCGCACATAAACGACCGGGAAAAAAGTCTTATCCGATTTATCTGTGTAAAATCCCATTTTCTATTCCTTAATCAAAATAAACGTTTCATCATGGTTCGACATATAGAACATCAGGGCTGCCCACAAGCGACACCAATCGATCATAGACAACCCTGCCTTTTCTTATATATAGGTTATTGATTCTAATCCTTTACTCTGGCAAATGCGGATACTCATCCACGAAAGGACCAGGGCCTCCGCACTCCCAAGCTCAGGATGCTCAGGATCAAACCTATCCACAACCACCACATGCCCTAGGAAAAAATCCCGCACCAGCGAAAGATTCTTCTCAGAACATTCAAAACCGTAGGCAAATTTAAGGTTCGCTTCTCCTTCCTCCAAAAGCTCCCAACGGTACCTGGTTTGCAACCGGTGGAGATGCTGGCAAAGATAACTTGCTATTCGAGAATTCTTGAGCATAATATCATCAAAATTAGATATATACACAAAAAAACCATGTGATATATCCAGCCATTGATCAATATCCTCAATATAATCTAATGTCCATTGCGAACCATAATCCGGAATATCCCAGGGACATTTAATAGCACGAAGTATTTCAGATGTCATGGTATCAAAATCGATAATAACATTTCCTCTAATTTCAATAATTTCCCACCCAGAAGAAACTAATGAATCTATCCTATTATGGAGAATAGGCTCTCCTTTTAGATAAATATTTGGTGTTATAGGATACCTTTCATCCATTTTAAAATCAATAGTCATATTTATAGTCCTTTCAGAAGAACAAAAGTCCTGTAATGATCAGGAGTATAATAAATATCTCCATTACTCCCAACGACTAAACGTTCTGTGTCTCGTCTTCCTCTAATCCTTGGTTCATTGCGGATAATGTATCCAGAATCACGAACATCAAGCTCATAATATTGAATACTGAGGTTTGTTCGGATGTACTTTACCCATTACTGCCGCCGGTATAGGAAGTGCTTTCGGGGTACTCGTCAGGATCATCAATCCATTCCGTACCGTCCTCATACAGCGGGTCAGGAAAACCGTTAGGGAAGAACACTTTCTTAAACCTCTCCACACCGCTCCAAGGATACTTGGCCCCATCGGCGGCGATTACCACATGATTCTCGAAAAACTCTTTCACCCGCGGCAAGCTTTCCTGCGAGATTTCGAATCCCCACCCAAAAAGAACTTGGTAAAGACCACTACCATGGATCGGACGTACTGTATAACGTGTGTCCATCTGTTCAATAATATTTACGCATAGGCTCACGTCCTCGTCTTCCATCACGAAGAGGTCGTCAAAGTTTTTATACAGGACAAAGAGTCCTTGTCGCATATTGAACCAGTTGATCAGGCAGGCATCTTCGGACGCCCAGCGCAGGTTAAAATCATCCGGAATAGCATAGACACTCTCAATACTCTCAACCAGACGGTATGCAAAATCTAGTGTGGTTTTTATCCCGGTGCAGTCAACGATAATAACCTTCCATCCCTCTGTTTCTAGATAGGGCAGCATGTGGTTTTCCCAGTACTGGTCTTCACGGATGAACAAAGGGGCAGTAAATTCTACGGCAGACCGTTCTTGTTGATAAGGCATGTTTCTCTCTAAAACACAGACAGGCAAAGGAGCCTAACTATGTTTACTCAGATGAACTTTCTCCCTCATGACCGCCGGTGTAGGATGTGCTCTCAGGGTACTCATCAGGATCATCAATCCAGTCATCTCCATCTTCATACAGAGGATCCGGAAAACCATTCGGGAAGAAAAACTTCTTATTTTTTTCCATTCCTGACCAAGGATACTTGGCCCCGTCAGCAGCAATCACGATGCTATCGTTGAAAAACTCTTTCACCCGCGGCAAGCTTTCCTGTGAAATATCAAACCCATACCCAACCATGACTTGATATAGCCCGCTGCCGTGTAATTGGCGAGTGGCGTAATATACTTCCATCTCTTCAAGAATATTCACACATGCACTTATATCATCATCAGCCATAGTAAAAAGCTGCT